>NZ_JBFTJC010000002.1:0-548366 GCF_056395225.1 Cupriavidus sp. 10L45 | reverse complement strand
TCCACGTTGATATCGAACCCGCCCTTGCCGGCATAGAGCCCGGTTTGCTCCACCACGGATGCATAGGTGCTATCCGTCTTGCCGCTGCTCACACTGCCGCTGGCGCTCACCGTGGTGCCGTAACAGATCGGCGGCACACAGATGCTGGCTTGCATACCCGATGACGATTCGCGGCTGTGGTAATCGTCCGTGTCCTGACGGCTTTCAATGTTCAGGTCACGTCCGATATCAGCCTTGATGGTGTCGCCGGTAGCCGTGGCGCCTTTCAGGTTCGTGTCACGGCCGCTGGCGATGGTCAGCGTGTCGCCAGCCGTGACATGCGTGTTCTGGTTCGTGACTGCGGTGCCGTCAGCCTTGGCCTTGTTCTGTGCCGCCGCCAGCTCAATCGTGAAGCCGTTCTGGGTGCCGCCCAGGGACAGGCCCACGCCAATACTGGCGTTGCTGCCGCTGCTCTTGCTGTTCTGGCTCGCGGCATCCTGTGCGCTCTCCAGGTTGATGTCCCGCGCGGCAGTCAGCGCGACGTTCTTGCCGCTGATCTCCGCACCGCGCGCGTTGATATCGCCATCGGTGAAGTAGCCTTCAGCGTCTTTTGCACCCGAGCCTGCCGCAATAATGTTGACCGAGCCGCCTGCGTTGACCGTAGTGCCCTGGCTGCTGCTTTGGGCGTTGTGGACTTCTGCCTGCTGGCTGCCGCCCCCGATGCTAACCGTGGCCTTGATGATCGACCCGCCGCCGTTGCTATTGCCCGGATTGCCCGTTGCCGAGTTACTGACGGGGGGCTTGCCCTGGCCTTGCAACGCATTGACCGCGCCCACCGAATTGGCCGCCGCAATGCCCGCCTGCACCGCATACAGCGCAGCCGACTTGCCGTCACCGCTCTCCATTGCCCGTGCTGCGTTCTCTGCCGCCTGTGCCGCCTGCACGGAATAGCCCGAGAAGGCTAGCGTCACGCCATATTGGCTCGACTTGTCCTTCTGGTTCATCGCGCTGGAATCCTCGCCCGGATCGAGCACGACGTTCCTGCCGATCAGGGTCACGTCCTGCCCTGCGGAGATATCGGCACCGCGCGCGGTGAGGTCGTCCTTGGCGGTGATGCTCACATTGCCACTGTCGCTGACCACCTGGCTGCGCACAGTGTTCTCGCTCGTGCTGTTTGCATCAAGATGGTGCGATTCAGACCGTACGCCGAAGGTCCCTGCATAGCCGTTGCCACCCAGGTCGCCGATGGCCTTGCTGCTGCTGTCGCTACGCTGCGACTTGGTTTCCTGCCCCGAGAGGATGTCCACCCGACCCTGCTTGGCCGAGATGGCAATGTCATGCTCTGCGGCCACGCCGCTGCCTGCGATCCGCACGTCGCCGGTGCGGCTGGTAATCGTGACGGAATCGCCGGTGATCGTGCTGGCGTTCTGCTGGCTGGCGGACAGTTCGCTGCTGGAATTGGCCTTCTGGCTGCCATACGGCACAACGGTCACGCCGCTGCTGTTGGCACCGCCGTTGATGCTACGGCCGATGTCGCCCAGCGTAGCGCCGGCCGTGCTGATCTTCCAGCCGCTGCTCTGCGACGAAGACGACTCGCTGTACGTATCCGTCGATGCCTCGATGTTCACGTTGCGTTGCGCGTCCAGCACCGCCTTGCCGCCCGCGCTGACCATGCCGCCATGCAGCAGGATGTCACCATCGAGCGCTTTGCCGGCATCGTTCTTCGCCCCGCTGCCGGTGGCGCGCAGGATGATGTCACCCGCGCCGGTCAGCGTGCTGCCGCTGTTGGTCAGGCTTTCGGAATGAAACTCGGCGCTGCTGGAGTTCCGCCCGTAAGTCACCGCGATCTGCGGCGCCGTTCCCGCCGAATGGCCGATTTCGCCCGCCACCTGCTTTGTGGCCGTGACCTTGCTGTCGGCTTGGCTGTTGGCCTGGATGTTGCGTACAGAATCCAGCGGCGTGCCGACGACGGCGACGCCGAAGCTGCTGGACTTGCTACTCTGGCTGCTGTCCTGCACGACCCGGTCGATGCCGGTAGTGATGGCGATGTTCTCGGCCTGGATGTCGATGTGGCCGGCGCTCTCGTTGTCGCCGCTCCGACCTGCGATCAGGTCGCTACCGATGATGACAGCGTCCTTCCCCGCTGTGATGGTGACGCTGCCGTTGGTGGCACCCACTGCGGAGCGTGCGTCGCTCTGGGTCACGGCCACGGTATGCGACGACGATTTAGCGTTGCTGCTGCCAGCCGACACGCCGATTCCACCCTGCCCCGCCGAGAACTTAACGCCGGACGAAGAGCGCTCGTGCGTCTCGGTCACTTCGCGAACGTTTTCGCCGGCCGTGATCACGACGTTTCCTCTGGCTGCCGTCAGGTCAACGGCATCCGTTGCCGTGACAGTGCTCTGGCGGATGAGCAGGTCGTTGCCAGCGACTGCCTGGACCGTGTTGCCGCTGATGGCGCTACCCACGCCCACGTCCGCGTAGCTGGCGATTGCATCGTGGCTCGACGAGCGCGACAGGAACCCGCTACTGCGCGAACGTTGCTCCGCACTGGATGCATGCACCTCACGGCCCTCGGCCACGATCACGTCTTCCGTGGCGACCATGGTTACGCCGCCACCGGACGCACCCGTGCCGGCCGTCACGCTTGAGCCGATGACCGCCACGCTGCCTGCGCCTGACGTCTGCGTCGCCTCGATGCCGTTGGCGGCAAGTACCGTACCGACCAGCGCCGTCTGTCCAGCCGCCAGCTTGGCGTTGCCGCCCGCTTCGATCTCGCTGCCGCGCACCGTCTCGTCATAGGACGACTTGGTGTAGGAAGCACTCTTGCCGCCCAGCGATGCTTCGGCATGGACCTGCGAGTCCGTCGTGTTGAGTACGACCAGGTTCTGGCCCGCCACCAGCGTGGCATCCGTGCCTGCGCTGACGGCGGCATTGGCCAGGACTACGTCTCGCCCGGCGACAGCCGTCAAACCCTTGCCGGCCGTGACATCGCTCCCCTGGTAGGTGGTCGCGGCATCGTGGCTGTAGCTTTGGCCGTTGCGCGTGTCCTGCGTTGTGCCAAGGGCCACCGTGCCCATGTTGATGTCGCGGCCCGCACCAATTAGTGCATCGCCGCCTGCAGCCAGCGTCGATCCGGCCAGCGTCACATCGCGGCCGGCAAGCACTGCGACATTGCCCTTGCCTTCGATGACCGCCTGCCCACCCACGGCCGTGGCGCTGGCACTGGATCTGTCGACCGATTGCACTGCAGAGATCGTCTGCGTCTCGTTGATGACATCACGCCCAGCTGCGACGACCACATCCTGCCCACCAATCCGGCCGCCCAGGTTGCGCACATCCTGCGCGGCCTGGACCAGCGTCGTGCCGGTGGTGCCGCCGATGGCGCCCCGGTTCACGATATCGGTGCCCAGCACCTGCGTGGCCACATCGCCGACGATATTGCCGCTGTTGTTGACGTTCCCCGTGGCGTTGATCGCCACGGCATTCCCCGCCACCAGCGCACCAGTGGCGTTGAGGTCCACGCCGGGGCCCTGCGCGAGATAGACCTTGGGCACGAGCACTGACTGCGTCGTTCCGTCCGGCAGGGTCACGTCCTGCGACACCATCCACACCATGTCCGTGGTGAGCTGCCGCATCTGCTCCTCGGTCAAACCCACCCCCGGCGCCAGGCCAAAGGCCTTGCCGTAGGTCACGCCGTTGTTCATCAGCGCCTTGTATTCCTCCATCTGGTCGGTGTAACCCGTCAGGAAGGTTTTTCCGGTCAGCGCCGTTACCTGGTCGCGGATCAGCTTTTCTTCATAGAAACCGTCGCCAAGGCGCTTCTGGGTACGCTGAGGATCCAGTCCGAGCGCGCCGAGCATGTAGTCGCTCGAGATGAAGTTGTTGTACTGGGTGAAGCGCGAATCGGTGGCGACCAGGTAGGTATCGCCCGGCGCGCTGCGATAGGTATAGAGCCCGTTGGTCGGCAGGTGCAGGTTCGGAATGCCGCCACTGGCGGTACCCAAGGTCTGCGGACGCGAAGTCTTGCCGGCCGCACCATCGATGTGCGCGCCGCTACCGCCACCGCCGGCCACGCCGCTGCTGCTCACATCCACGCCGACAGCGTTCACCGCACCCACGGAGACATCCCGGGCGCTCGTCTGTACGGTCTGATTGGACGTTACAACGCTCGGGAGCGCTGCCACCGTGGTCGGGGCCTGCGGCTCGGGGGCATAGACCACAGTCTGCTGATCCGAGTTTCCGCCGCTCTTCTGGTGCCAGTAGAAGGTCGAGGTACTCGTTGTGGTAACCGTCTGCTGCAGGACCGTACCGACATCGTCAATGGTGCCGCCCGCGGCACGGCGCGAAAGGTTGCCGCCCGCCGCCATTGTCGATGACTGGTTGAGGATGGCGCCACCGTCCGCATTGATGCGAATGGCACCGCGTGCCTGGATTTTTCCGGCGTCCGTGGCACTGATCAGTCGGTCAGTAGCCGTCATCGTGACAGTGGTACGCGCGATTTCGCTGTAGTCGTGTACGTCCGGCCCGAGGTCGTAGCGGACGATCTGCTGGTCCGGCCGGATCTGCGTAGCAGGGTTCCAGTTCGGCCAGAACGTGATCTTATAGCCGGCGCCCGTGTCTTCGATCGCCTGATAGTACTGCACGGGATTTGACGCGATGTTCCTGTCTACAAGCAGGTTTCCGCAGAAATCACCGTTCTCCGGGCACAACCACTGCCCCTCATATTGGTCTATCGGCGCCTTGGAGAACGATAGCGTCTTGTTACTGGTGTCGACGTAGACAACGTCTGACTTGGGGACCTCGACGGTAATCGGGTTCCTCAGCGCATTCATCATGTCTGCGCTGATGGGCGCCTCGTTCGAATTCCAGCGCCACTGCGGAAACACAAGGCTGTTGTAGCCCCCTCTGCCATCGCCCTCGAATCCGGCCATCCAAGCCGTCAACGTCTGCCGCGCCGTCTCCACCGGCGTTCCACCCTCCGTCACGATGCTCGTGCGCTTGTTCACCACCGAACGCGCTGCGATGTCGATATCCCCATCGGCCTCGATGGTTGCCGAACTATTGACCAGCGCGTTCATCTGGTTCGCCGGCATGCCGCCGCCGTCCCGCGTGCCATCGCGAGCGATCTGGAGGTTGCCCATGCTGTAGATCGTGGCGCCGTCGGTGTTCGAGACGGCATTGCTGGCGTAGATCTTCACATCCGATGCGCCAGCGATGATCGCGGCCGCCCCGGCGTTGGAAACATCGCTGGCTTGCACCTGGATGGCGTTGCCGATGATCGTGCCCGTGTTACCAAGCGCTGCGCTATTGGTCATTACAGCGTCACCGTCGATCCGGCCAGCGTTGCTGATCGTACCGCTGGCGCTGACGTTAGTCGTGGCGCCCGTCATGGTGGCGCCGGCGGCGTTGACCACGTTGCTGCCTTGAACCGTCAGATCCTCCCGCGCAGCCAGGCGCCCGGTGTTGGTGACAGCGCCCGTGGCCGTCACACGGAGGTCGCCATTTGCTGCCAGCCGGTTGGCGGCGTCATTGACGTAGTCCCCGTTGACGTCGAGGCTCAGGTTACCTCCGGCGGTCATCTCGCCACTGCCGGCCAATGCACCGCCGACGCCGATATCCTGGTTGGCACGTACGCTGCCCCCAAGGTTGTTCATCGCACTCACGTTTAGTGCGATGCTCTTTCCACCCAGCAGCGTGCCATCGCTGTTATCCATGTAGGCGCCGGCCTGCTGCATCGTCAGTGCCTGCCCGCCGTAGATTCTGCCGCCACGGTTGTCCACGCTGTTGCTGACGGATAACGTGAGCGAGCCCCCACCGGCGACATTGCCGCCGCCGGTGTTGATAAGATCGCGGGCGGCGAGCGTCGTGTTTCCGTTCCCTCCCAGCGTGCCCCCCGTGTTGTTCAACGAACCTGCGGTGCTGACTGAGGTTGCGCCGGCCCCCGCATTGGTGAGCCGGCCACCGGTGTTATCGACCCCGGCAGCCGTGACGCTTACGGTGGAATCCGCGCCGTTGGCGGAAATCGTTCCACCATTGTTGGACAGGACCCCTGTCGCACTCAGCGTCAGATCGCCGCCGGCCTGCAGCGAGCCCGCCGCGTTGTCAATTTGGCGAAGGGTTCCGACGCTCAGCGACTTGTCAGCGTAGACGGCGCCCTGATGGTTCGTGATGCCGTTCCCCGCGACGAGGCTCACATCGCCCTGCGCGGAGATGACGCCCCTGGTGTTGTCCAAAGCGAGGAGGCGAGCATCAATGGTGCCGTTCGATTGAATGCTGCCGTCGGTGTTGTCGGCAGCGCCCCTTTCGCCAAGTACGGTCATTCGGCCAGCACCCGCGTGGGCGATCTTCCCGCCTTTGTTGGTCAGCGTGCCAACATCGAGGGTCCCACCGCTTCCATTGATGGCGACGGAGCCGCCAGTGTTGTCGAGCGTACCGCCAGCGACAATCGTCGTATCGGAAGGCCCATATTGCGCAATCGTTCCACCCGCATTGTTCAGGTCGCCGGTTGTGCGGAGTGCAAGGCCGTCTGCCTCGATCCGGCCGCCGCGATTGTCGATCGTGCCGCCATTGAGATCCACCGAGGCACTGGAAATCATGCCGTTGCGATTCGATACCGCGCCGGACGCGGAGATGTCCGCGGCACCGCCCGCGATGACCGCGCCGGCATCATTGTCAAGCCTGTCCACGTGCAGCTTTGCGCCGCTCCCGGCATTGATCTGACCGTGATTGACGAGCACGTCCGCATCGACCCGCACGCTGCCGTTGCCACCGATGACCCCACCCTGCGCTCCGCTCGCGGTGGTGCCAGTAGTGTTTTCGATGGTGCCTCGTGCGGCGATCGTCAAGTCATCGCCATTGAGCGAGACCACACGCCCTGCCTGATTCCCGAGCGACGCCGTGTCCATTGAGAGTCCACCGCCCGCCTGCATCACACCGCCGGCGTTGTCGACCGCGCCTGCCGAACGGATGTCGATGGCACCGTCCGCGATCAATTGCGCGTTCCGGTTCGAGACGCTTGCGGCCGTCACATTCGCGCTTCCGCCGGCGCGTAGTGTGGCACCTGACGCATCAAGGGCGCCGCTTGCATGAGCGCCGAGCGCACCGCCCGCCGAAAGCGTGGCGCCGTGCAGATCAATCTCGCCTTGACTGGCCTTGATCTGCACGGCGCCAATGGCCGATGTCTCGCTGCCGGCCAGATTCACCGAACCACCTTGCACCGTAGCGTCCGCCCCGGCGAGCACCTTGCCGCTCGCCTGCACCGCGCCGCTGGCATTCAGCGCCAGCGTCCCGGCCTGCGAAACGGTGCCGTCGGCGCCCACGCCGGACGCCAGCGTGCCGCTCGATGCAATCGACGCTGCGTTCGCCGAGAGGCCGCCGCCCGCCGCGAGCGTGCCACTGTTGGTCAGCGCGCCCTGCGTGCCGAGTGCCAGCCGTTGGCCGGCATAGGTGGTACCGCTGTTATCGACCCCGTCCCGTGCGCTGACGGTCATCGCGCCGGTCGTATTGGTCTGCCCCGCAAGTTGCAGCCGCCCCTGCGCCGTCAGCGTAAGGTCGCCAGCCTGCGCCGCCACCACGCCGCGCGTGGAAACCCCCACGCCCGCCTCGGTGGACGCCAGCAGGATCTTGTTGGCATACATGCCGCCGAGTTCGCTGACGTCGATGCCCACGGATGGCGCCGGACCACTGCCCGCAATGGCCGAGGCGGAGAGCGTCGCGCGATCCACCTGGGCGGCACCCGCCACGACGTTCAAGTTATTGGCATACAGGGCGGCATTCGCCTTGACGGCTCGCGCAATCAGGTCCACCTGATCCACGCCCGTGGCATGCAGGCCACCGCCTTCGACGAGGATCTGCCCGCCGGTCACGCGGAAGGCATCAAGGCTGCCACTGCCGCCATAGACCGGAATCCCGGTCGTCAGCGTCGCGCGGCTCGTGTTGATGAATCCCGCGCCATCAACCAGGATCCCGTTGGGATTGGCCACGATGACTTCCGCACGCGGGCCGGCCACTTCGAGGTAGCCACGCAACTGGCTGGGCAGCGTGCTGGTGACCTGATTGACGATGATCCTTGCTGACCCGCCGGGCTGCAGGTTGGGATTGCCGTCGATGTAGCCCGCCTGCTGCGTCGCCACGATGCCCGGCGAGTTGTTGAGGATGGCACCGGCCTTGTTGACGTCGAACTGGTTGTAGTGATTGACGGAGACGCCTGCCCCCGATGGCCGCGTGATGTTGACCTGCGGCAGGCCGTTCGCCGTCTGGACAACCCCGGGGCGGCTTGCGCCCGCATTGGGGTCGGCGACGATCTGCGCGCCGGCCACCATCGGCACCCCCATCGCCATCCACGCTGCCAGTTGCAGCACGGGCACGCCAACGCAGAGGCTTCCCGTCCAGACCCGCCGCGTCTCACCCCCCACAGCCTTCCGGCCAGCCCGCCGCCCGGACCCGGTACTGCTTGCGGTTTCCTGCACGGCCATCAGCATGGCGCGTGTCTTGTTGAAAACGAGACGGTAACAAAGACGATTCATTCTGGACCCCGGCTGCTGGCGCACGCGTGGCCGCCGTCAGCAATTCGGGTCCTACTCGCACAGAAGATGCGCGAAACGCCGTACTACTACCGCGAGCCTACTTGTAACCAGTTGTAAGTTTTTTATAAGCGAGGCGGAGCGTACGGCACTACGCAGGGTCCGGCATACCCCACTTTTTTCTGATTCCATCGCCATCCCAAGGCACAAATCTGTTCCGCCCGAAAGTGGGGTCCGCCCCAGCAAACGGTTTCCGGGAAAACCGGCAGCTTTTACGATTCCGTCAAATCTGAGTCATAAGTGACATGAATCATTTTTAAATCAGATTTCAATGACGTGCCCTGACAACGCATGGTCGCCGTCCCGTTACAGTCCACGAGCAAACAAAAACGGCGGCCGTCGTTGCAACGGCCGCCGCCTATCCAGCCAGCAAACGCTCAGCTCAAAGCGCCCCACCCACTCCAGTCCAATACGGATCCCGCCCGTAGTACTCATGGATCGTAGTCGCCCACTGCGGATCGGCCATGCCGGGCCAGCTGTCCTTGTTAAAGCCTGGGGCGTCCTTGATGCGGTCCGCGGTCAGGCCGAGGCGGAAGCATTTGGCGTCGGTGTCCATGACCAGGGCACTCCAGGGAATGGCGTGGAGGGTGTCGCCGATACCGAGGAAGCCGCCGGTGCTCAGCACGGCGTAGGCCACGCGGCCGCGGGGGACATCGATCATGATTTCCGAGATTTCGCCGACGTGCTCGCCGTCGGACGAATAGACCTTGGTGTCGTCGAGGCTCGATGCGGCCATCACCTCGGGGCCGGGGCCTTCGCCCACGCCGGAGCCGACGATGCCGGCACCCTGGCCGGAAGTGAGGGTGGGATCAGCGGTGTTCATCTGCAACTCCTTGCGTGGGGGTGTGGGACCCGTGATCCGCAACGAGCGTGCCGAGGGAGCGCCCGCCTTGCCGGGCGCGTGCAGCGGTCCGGGGCGGCGTGTCGCGCACCCTTTGCGGTCGCGGACAAATTACAAGCACCGGTAACTTGCCACGGCGTTTCTATATTAGAGAGCGCGCCGCACGAGTGGGGTGGCGGCGCGTGTGCTGGTACGGAACCTGCGCAGGCATGTGTTGCATCGACTTTCCCGCACCTTCCCCCGCACCTTCGCACTGCCTGACAGGAGACACGCATGGATCCGAACAACCTCAATCCGCAGAATTCGAGCGCCGATGCATCCGCCGCGCGAGCCAACCTGCGCGCCGACACCAACCAGCTGGCCAAGGATCTCGACGATCTGCTCTCGCAGTTGCCGAATCTGACCGGCGAGGCCGTCGACGCCGCCAAGAAGACGTTTCTCTCCAAGGCGGAGCGCGGCTCGCAGGCGCTGGACTCGATCAAGTCGACGGTCAGTCACAACTGGCAGCAAGGCCAGGAGTGCGTGACCGAGTACGTGAACAAGCAGCCGATGCGCGCCATCGGCATGGCGCTCGGGATTGGCGTGCTGCTGGGCGCGGTGCTTTTCCGGCCGAGCCGGCACCGCTACGACGACTGACTAGCCGCCCGCGCTTCCCGCAACGACGCCAGCAGGATGTCCGCCAGCCGCTCCACCTCGGGCGGCATGATCGGCGCCGCCCGCAGCATGACCAGCGGTAGCGACGGCAGCCCGGGCAGGCCGGCCTCCCCGGCTGGCACCGCGCGCACGTTGGCAGGCAGGCCGTAGCGGGAACGCACGGTCAGCCCCAGGCCCGCGGCGGCGGCGGCCCACAGCCCGCCGAGGCTAGGGCTCGAGAACGCCAGGCGCCATGGAATGCCGGCGCGATCCAGCGCAGCCGTGGCTGCGGCGTGGAACTGGCATGGGCGGTCGAAGGCGATCAGCGGTAGCGGCTCGCCCGGTTCCCAGATCATCGGCGCCGTCGCGGAGCCGACCCAGCACATGGGCGGTTCGTCGATGGGCTCGACTGCGCGCTGGCCCAGCGCGTAGCCGGGGATGCCCGGATCGGGCGATCCCAGACCGCCATCGGACCAGATCAGCGCGAGGTCCAGCCGCCCGGTATCGATCCGCGCCAGCAGTTCGGCATTGCGCGCCACCACCGCCTCGATGCGCACCTTCGGGTGCGCGCGGGTGAACCTGCCGAGCACGTCGGGCAGCAGCCCTTCGCCAAATTCCTCCTGCAAGCCCAGTCGGATGCCGCCCGCCAGATCCACGCCGCGCACCGCCGCCGCGGCTTCGTCATTCAGGTCCACCAGCCGCCGGGCGTAGCCGAGCATGGCCTCGCCGGCCGCCGTCAGCGCCAGTCCGCGTCCGGATTTGCGGAACAGCGCCGTGCCGGCCTGCTCCTCCAGCTTCTTGATCTGCGCGCTAATGGCGGACGTGGAGCGCCCGACGCGATCCGCCGCCCGTGCGAAGCTGCCCAACTCCATCCCCGCCAGCAGGCTACGCAAGGCGGCGACGTCGAAATTCGTGCGTGACATCGATCATCCTGTTTTGTCGAACGATTGCTGAAGTATTTTCTGATATTCAGGATGAATTGTGGGTGAGAGACTCGGTCCGGTCAAATCATCGATCGGAAACCAGCCATGTCATCCCAGACCCTTGCCTCGGCGCCCGCGTCGACAAATCATCACTTCGGTGCAGGCCACCGCTGGAAAGTCCTCGGCGTGGGCGTCGCCGCCAATGCCAGCGTGATGGCCGGCGCCAGCGGCATTCCCACCACCGCCGTCTGGCTGCGGACGGGGTATCACTTCGACAACGCCGAGCTGGGCCTCGCCCTCGGGGCGCTCGGTTTCGGCGTCGCCCTGTCCGAACTGCCCTGGGGCGTGGCGGCGGACCGCTGGGGCGACCGCCCCGTGCTGCTCGGCGGCCTCGCCTCCACCGCCATCGCCCTGCTGGTCATGGCGCTCTGGCTCGCCCCGGCCGGTGGCCATGCGCCGCCGCTGGGCTGGCTGATGAGTGCGATGGCGGTCGTCGGGCTGTTGAGCGGGAGCGTCAATGGCGCGAGCGGTCGCGCCGTGATGCGCTGGTTCCGCGAAGGCGAACGCGGGCTGGCCATGAGCATCCGGCAGACGGCGGTGCCGCTGGGCGGTGGCATCGGCGCCCTTACGCTGCCGTGGCTCGCCTCGACAGTCGGCTTCGCATGGGTCTATGGATGGGTGGCGCTGCTGTGCGGCGTGTCGGCGTGGCTGACGTGGCGATGGCTGCATGAGCCGCCGGCGGCAGGCTGCGTGGCGTCACCGGCGTGCCGGGTTCCCACGGCGAATCCCCTGCGGCAACCGGGCATCTGGCGCATCGTCGCGGCCATCGGCCTGCTCTGCATGCCGCAGTTCGCGGTGCTGACGTTCGCGTCGATATTCCTGCACGACTTTGCGCACGCCGGGCTCGGCGTCATCACCGCCACCATGGTCGCCGTGCAGGGCGGCGCGATGGCAATGCGCGTATGGAGCGGGCGCTGGACCGACCGCCGTGGCAACCGTCGCGCCTATCTGCGCGGCTGCACGCTGGTGTCGGTGGCCGCCTTCCTGGTGCTGGCGGCCTGCGTCCAGGGCAGCGCCGGCAACGCCCACGGCCTGTGGATGGCCTTGCTGCCGGCGATGATCGCCCTCGCCGGCATCTGCGTCTCGGCCTGGCACGGCGTGGCTTATGCGGAGCTGGCCGCCATGGCCGGGGCCGAGCGCGCGGGCACGGCGCTCGGCATGGCGAATACCGCCGTGTTCCTCGGATTCTTCCTCACGCCACTAACCCTGCCGCACTGGCTCGCGGCCACCTCATGGCCGGTGGTCTGGGCCGGCACTGCTGTGATCGCGCTGATGGCGTGGCCGCTGTTTCCGGGAACGAAGCCCAGAATGTGAATCGCCCCCGGGGGACCGGGAGCGATTCACGATGCTGCGGGCTTACGATGCCAGCGAGGGCGAGATCCGGTTGTGGTCTTCGTCCTCCGGCTCCTCGTCCGGCCAGGAGCGTCCCACCATCCACTCGTACAGCGTCGGCAGCACGATCAGCGTCAGCATCGTTGCCGTAATCAGGCCGCCGATGATCACGATGGCCAGCGGGCGCTGCGTCTCCGCGCCAATCGCGCGCGAGATCGCCATCGGGAACAGGCCCAGCATGGCCAGCATCGCCGTCATCAGCACGGTCCGCAGCCGATCCATCGAGCCAGCCAGCACGGCCTCGCGCACGGACAGCCCTTCATCGCGCAACTGGTTGAAGTACGTCACCATCACCACGCCGTTCAGCACGGCCTGGCCGAACAGCGCGATAAAGCCGATCGCCGCCGAGACGGACAGCGGAATCCCGGTCAGGAACAGCGCGAACACGCCGCCGATCAGCGCGAACGGGATGTTCGAGATGATCAGCGTGGCACTCTTGAACGACTTGAACGCGTTGAACAGCAGCAGGAAGATCACCAGCACCGACAGCGGCACCACGATCGACAGCCGCGCCATGGCGCGCTCCTGGTTCTCGAACTCGCCGGACCAGCTGATTTTCACGTCCTCGGCGTTGACGTTCTTCTTCACCAGCGCCTGCATGTCCTTCACCACGCTACCCATGTCCCGGTCGTGGATGAAGATGCCGATCGACGTGGTGCGCTGGCCGTTCTCGCGGCTGATGTTCATGGCGCCCGAGGCGGCCCGGAACGTCACCAGTTGCGACAGCGGCACCTGCGCGCCATCGGCGGTCTGCATGAAGATGTTCGGCAGGTTCGGCAGTTCGCGCTCGCCCGCCTTCAGGCGCACGGCCACGCTGAAGTGGCGCTCGCCCTCCCACAGCTCCGTGGCGGCCTTGCCGGCCAGCGCGGTTTCCATCAGGTCCTGCACGTCGGCCACGTTGATGCCGTAGCGCGCCGCCTGGGCCCGATCGAACTCCAGCACGTACTGCGGCAGTTCGCCGTCGCGGTCGATGAACGCGCGCATCACGCCCTTGACCGACTGCACGTTCGCCAGGATCTGGTCCGCTACCTGCTTGTTCTGCTGCAGGCTGTCGCTCTGCACCTTGATCACGATCTGGCCCTTGATCTGGGAGATGCTCTCAAGAATGTTGTCGCGCACCGGCTGCGAAAAGTTCGGCTCGATGCCGGGCATCTGGCGCAGGTTGCGGTTGATTTCCTCGATGATCTTGCGCTTGTCGTAGCCGGCCCGCCACTTCTGGTCCGGCTTCAGGTCCACCAGAATTTCGACGGTGTTGATCAGCTTCGGATCCGTGCCGTCGTCCGGGCGGCCCACCTTGGAGATCGTGGTGTTCACCTCGGGCGTCTGGCGGATCACGGTCCGCAGCTTGCGCGCCTGGTCGCGGGCCTCATCCAGCGAGACCGACGCCGGCAGGTCGAAGCTGACCCACATCGAGCCTTCGTCCAGCTCCGGCAGGAACTCGCTGCCGAGGAACTTGCCCACGCCCACGGTGGCGACCAGCAAACCCAGCGCGATGCCAACCACCATCTTCTTGTGGTCCAGCGCCCACTTCAGCATCGGCTCATAGAGCCGCTTGCAGTGGCGCACCATGAAGTTGTCTTCGTGCGCGATGTTCTTCTTCAGCAGCAGGTGGCACAGCAGCGGCACCAGCGTCAGCGAGATGATCAGCGAGCCGATCAGCGCCCCGGTCACCGTATAGGCCATCGGCGCGAAGATTTTGCCCTCATGGCGCTGCAGCGTGAAGATCGGGATGTGCGCCGCGATGATGATCACCATCGAGAACACGGTCGGCCGGCCCACCTCGGTCGTCGCCAGCAGGATGGCGTTGAGCCGCGCCTTGTTGTCCTGGATCTGCTGCTCCTTCAGCTCGCCCAGCCGCTTGAAGATGTTCTCCACCACGATCACCGCGCCGTCCACGATGATGCCGAAGTCCATCGCGCCGAGCGACAGCAGGTTGGCCGGAATGCCCACCCAGGTCAGGCCGATGAAGGTGGAGAGCAGCGCCAGCGGAATCACCAGCGCCACGATGGCCGCCGCACGCACGTTGGCGAGGAACAGGTACAGCACCGCCATCACCAGCAGCGCGCCTTCCACCAGGTTGCCGAACACCGTGTGCAGGGTCTTGTCGATCAGCGTGGAGCGGTCGTAGTACGGCACGATCTTCACGCCCTTCGGCAGGATCGTGCTGTCGAGCAGGTCGATCTTCTGCTTCAGCGCGTCCAGCACGATCGACGGGTTCTCGCCCTTGCGCATCACCACGATGCCAGAGACGATATCGTCCTCGTCGTCCTGCCCCATCAGGCCCTGCGGCGGCGCCGAGCCCACCTTCACCTCGGCGATGCCCTTGACCAGGATCGGCGTGCCGTTCTTCTCGCTCACCACCACGTTGGCGATGTCCGCCGAGGTGCGGAAGCTGCCCAGTGAGCGCAGCAGGAACTGCTGCCGGCCATGCGCCACCGCGCCGCCGCCGGCGTTCGAGTTGCCACGCTGGAGCGCCGTGAACAGTTCGGACAACGAGATCCCCGCATCGCGCATCCGCGCCAGGTTCGGGTTCACCTCGTACTGCTTGATGCTGCCGCCAATCGTCACCAGGTCGGCCACGCCGGGCACCTGGCGCAGGTTCTTCTCGACCACCCAGTCCTGCAGCGTGCGCAGTTCCTGCGGCGAATAGCCCTTGCCGGTCAGCCGGAAACGATAGATTTCGCCGATGGCCGTGGAGAGCGGCGCGAGGTCCGGATGCACGCCGTCGGGCAGGTCCACGCTGCGCAGCCGCTCGATGATCTGCTGGCGGGCGGTGACGTCGGTGGCCTTGTCGTTGAACGTGACCATCATGAACGACAGGCCGAACTGGGTGTGCGAGAACACCCGCACCGAGTTCGGCGTGCCGGCCAGGGCGGTCTCGATCGGGATCGTGACCTGCCGCTCCACTTCCTCGGCCGCACGGCCCGGGTAGAGCGTGATGATGTTGACCTGGATGTCGGAGACGTCCGGGAAGGCCTCGATCGGCAGGTTCTTGAAGGCGGCCAGGCCGCCGGCGACGAAGATGATCAGGCCGAGCCAGACGAACAGCTTCTGGTGCAGCGCAAAGTTGACGATACGGGAGATCATGTGTCCGCCATTCCCTTACTTGGCGGACGCGCGCGCCGCATTGACCGCCGTGGCGTCACGCAGGATGTCCTGCAGATAGAGGTTGCCGTCGGTGACCACCACCTCGCCGTCGGTCAGCCCTTCCAGCACCTCGGTCATGCCCGGCAGTGACACGCCGGTCTTCACCAGGCGCCGCTCGAACGTGTTCGTGCCCTTGCGGACGAACACGTAGTTCTTGTTGTCAGCCAGGAACACGGCCTTCGACGGCACCGCGATCCCCTTGAACGAGGCGGCCTGGAGGCGCGCCGTGACGAACATCTCGGCCTTCAGGCGGCGGTCCGCGTTCGGCACGGTCAGCCGCACCTTGATGCTGCGCGACGACGGATCCACGTAATCGGCGATCTTGACCACGGTGCCCTGGAACGTCTCGCCCGGATAGGCGGCGCTGGTCAGTTGCACCGTCACGCCCGGCTTGAACAGGCCGAGGTCCGCCTCGGCCGCATCCACCTGGGCCCAGAGCGTGGTCGGGTCGGTGATCAGGAACAGCGGCGAGCTGGGCGCCTGGTCCGGGCGCAGTTCCATGCCCGTGTTGATATTGCGCTCCACCACCAGGCCCTCGATCGGGCTGCGCAGCGCGAAGCGCTGGTTCACCGCATCGCCACCGGCGGCCGCGCCGTACATGCGCAGCGCCGCCTGCGTGCGTTGCTGGTCGGCGGCGGCACGGGCGCTATCGGCCTGCGCCTGCTCCAGTTCCTTCTGGGCGACGATGCCGGCGCCATACAGCTCGCGCTGGCGTGCCAGGGACTTGGCGGCCACGGCGCTGTCGGCGGCGGCCTTGCGGGCATCGGCCTGGGCCAGGCCATAGTCGGGCGAGGTCAGCGTCGCCAGCGGCTGGCCGGCCTTCACGGTCGCGCCGGGTTGCACGAGGATGTCCATCACGCGGCCCGCGAACGGGGTGGTCACGCGTACGGTCTTGTCCTCGTTCCAGACCAGCCGGCCCGGCAGGCTCAGCATGCGGTCGCCGCCCAGCTTCACCGGCTGGCCGACGATGCCGGGCAGGGTCTTCACCGACTCCGGAAACTGGATGGTCTGGCCGCTGACCTTGGGGTCGTCATCAGCCACGGGTGCCTCCTTCTTGCCACAGGCGACCAGCGCCAGCGCGCAAAGTGACCCGACGGCTGCCAGGCGGAGAGGACGGAACCACTGGGACGAAGACAGCATGTTATGGACGCGACGCATCGGTACGGACCTGGGGAAGCTTGTTGATATCGGAATTGGTAGCTTGCAGCGCGGTGCGGTAGGCGGCCAGCGCCTTGGCGTAGTTGCCCTGCGCCTCGACGGCGTCCACGCGGGTCTGGCGCAGCGCGCGGCGCGCGTCGAGCAGATCCAGCACGCCCGTGGCACCCTTCGTGTACGCGAATTCGGCACTGTTCGCGACGGACTCGGCGGCCGGCAGCACGGCGGCCTGCATCTGCTGGAGCGTGGCGCGCGCGGCCTCTAGCTGGCTGCGCAGGCGCTCGATGTCGTTCTGCGCCTCCAGCAGGATGCGGTTGCGGTCGTCCAGCGCGGCGTAGTAATCCACCTCCGCGCGGCGGGCCTCGCCGCCATTGCTGTGCCGCACAAACAGCGGGATCGAGATGAACACGCCGTAGCTGTTGCCATCGCCATAGGTATTAGTGGGCGATTGCGGATAGTGCTCGGCCTGCGCGCCCACCGTCACATCGGGCACGCGGCCGGCGCGGGCCAGGTCGCGCGAGGCGGCGGCGGCGGCCAGCCGGGCTTCGGCGGCGGTCACGTCGGGGCGGCGTTGCAGCACGTCGGGGTCCACCGGTGGGACCGGGGTGTCCAGCGCCGGCCAGTCCGGCACGAGTCGGTTGTCGATCAGCGTGCCCGGCACACCGATGGCGGCGGCCAGGGCGGCCTTGTCGCTGGCGTGGTCAGCCTGGGCGTTGCGCAGGTCGCTCTGGGCGCGCAGCGTTTCCAGCTGGAGCTTGGTGACGTCGGCGCGGGAAATATCGCCGGCCTTCAGCCGGGTCTCATTGGCTTGCTGGGTGCGGGAATAGAGGCCGACGGTCTCGGTCAGCACTTCCAGCCGGGTCTGGCTGACCACGGCTTCGTACCAGGCCTGGTCCACCGCGCCGAGTTGCTGCGCCACGATGGCCTGGGTGGTCTCCCCGGCGGCGGCGCTGGCCTTGCGGGCTGCGTCCACGCGCAGGTTGCCCTTGTTGGCGGTTTCGATGACCTGATCGATGCGCAGCGTGGAATCCACCGTCTTGCTGCGCAGGCTGCCCGATCCCACCCCCGCATGCGGATTGATATTAGTGACACCGAGGCTCAGGACCGGATTCGGCCGTTGCGAGGCGATCTGGACATCGGCCTGGCTGGCTTCCTCGCCGCGCCGGGCGGCAATGATGTCGCGATTGCAGCGCTGGGCGTCAAGCCGCGCCTGGGCAAGTGTGAGCGTGGCCTTGGCCGGTGGCGGCACACAGGGGCCGTCTGGGGGCATCGGCTGGCTGGCGGCGTGGCCAGCAACGGCTGCCACGGCCAGCAGCACGGCCATGGCGGCGCGGGAAACTGAAAAATGCACGATCGGTCTGGCTCAATGTCACTTCGGTCTGACGTAAACGACCGTGCCAGCCGAACGGTGCACCGGGCGGGCGATTTTCTTTCATCGCTCCCCGGGAA
Organism: Cupriavidus sp. 10L45; assembly: GCF_056395225.1. Taxonomy (NCBI): domain Bacteria; kingdom Pseudomonadati; phylum Pseudomonadota; class Betaproteobacteria; order Burkholderiales; family Burkholderiaceae; genus Cupriavidus; species Cupriavidus sp. 10L45. Next base: position 530,202 of record NZ_JBFTJC010000002.1, on the reverse strand, counting down.
CCCGCTCTTTTAGCCGCGCTGCCTTGCCGCGCACGATCTCCCGTGCGCATTCAATCGCAATCTCATTACAAACGGCTTTCATCTTGTCGGCATTCCCACCCAAATTCGCCCAACGTGTGGGTCGGGAAAACACCGATTGGCGCTGCGCCCGGTTCAGGCGGAGGTGGCGGATGAGGCGGATGGCGCCGCTGGGCCCGGCGCTGCGGCGACGATCCGCAGCGCACGTTCGAGCACCGGGCGGTCCACCATCTTGCCGTCCACGGCGATGGCCGCGCCCTGCGCGGCGGCGGCTTGGTCCACCACGCGCCGTGCCCACGCCACTTCCTGGGCAGACGGCGCCAGCGCCGCATGCACGCCTTCCACCTGGTTCGGATGGATCAGCAGCTTGGCGCCGAAGCCGAAGCGGCGGCCCCGGGCGGTGTCGTCCGCCAGCGCCTCGGCATCGCCGATGGCGGTGCAGACCCCGTCGACCGGCGCCGGCAGCCCGGCCGCGCGCGAATGGAGTACCAACTCGCTGCGGAAGTGATGCAGCGGCTCGCCATCGTCAGCCACGTCGAGATCGAACATCAGGTCGATGCTGCCGAACACCAGCCGGGTGACGCCGGGCGCGCGCGCCACGTCGTACAGGTCGGCAAACCCGGCGGCGGTCTCCAGCAGGGCATGGCAGTGGGCGCCCGGCAGCTCGGCGTGGAGGGCGGCCAGCGCGGTGGCATCGGCCTTCGGCAGCATGATCTGGCGCACCTGATGCGCCCGGCACCAGGCGAGATCGTCGGCGAACCATGCGGTATCGGCGCCGTTCACGCGCACAAAAAGCTGCACGCCGCCGACCTGGGCGGCAGTCCGCAGGCCGCTCCAGGGGTCGGACAGCCCCGCGCGGGCCTCGGCCTTGGCATCGGGGGCGACGGCATCCTCCAGGTCGACAATGACCGCATCGGCGCCGGCCGACAGGGCCTTGCCGATGCGCTCGGGGCGGGAGGCGGGAACGAACAGGTAGCTGCGCGGTACGCGGGGGGTAGTCATGGTCGGCTCCTGATCAAACCACGCCGTCGGCGTGAAGTTGGGCCACTTGCGCGGCGGAACAGCCGATTTCCGACAGGATGGCATCGGTATGCTCGCCGACTGCGGGAATCGGATCCATGCGCGCATCGGTCAGGCCCGGCGGCAGCAGCGCCGGGATCTCGCCGACCGGCGACGCCACGGTGCGCCACCGCTCCCGGGCGGCCAACTGCGGGTGGTGCCAGACATCGGCCATGGTATTGACGTTGGCGTTGGCGATCTTGGCCTCCTCGAGCCGCTGCACCACCTGCTCCGCCGTCATATGCGAGAACGCTTCGACGATCCGCGCCCGCAACTGGGCGCGGTTGGCGCTGCGCAGGCTGTTGGTGGCGAACGCGGCATGCGTGGCCAGCGCCGGCTCGCCCAGCACGGTCTTGCAGAAGACCGACCACTCCCGCTCGTTCTGCAGCCCCAGCATCACGGTCTTGCCGTCGCCGGTCGGGAACGGCCCGTAGGGGTAGATGGTGGCGTGGGCGGCGCCTGCGCGCGGCGGCGGCTCGGCGCCATCGAACGCGTAGTACATCGGGAAGCTCATCCACTCGACCATCGACTCCAGCATCGACACGTCGATCCGCTTGCCGCGCCCGGTCTGGCCGCGCTCGATCAGCGCCGCCAGGATATTGCTATAGGCGTACATGCCGGCGGCGATGTCCGCCACCGAGGCACCCGCCTTGACGCCCTCCTCGGCCGTGCCGGTCACCGAGACGAACCCCGATTCGCTCTGCACCAGCAGGTCGTAGGCCTTCTTGTCCCGGTAGGGGCCGTCGCCGCCGTAGCCCGAGATGTCGCAGACAATCAGGCGCGGATAGCGGGCCGAGAGCGTCTCGTAATCCAGCCCGAGCCGGGCCGCCGCGCCCGGGGCGAGGTTCTGCACCAGCACGTCCGCGCGCTCCAGCAGCCCTTCCATCACCGGCGCGGCGCCGGGCGCCTTCACATCCAGCGTCAGGCTTTCCTTCGAACGGTTGGTCCAGACGAAGTGCGAGGACAGGCCGCGCACGCGCGTGTCGTAGGCGCGGGCGAAATCCCCCGGGCCGGGCCGCTCGATCTTGATCACGCGTGCACCGAGGTCCGCCAGCTGGCGGGTGCAGAAGGGCGCGGCAATCGCCTGTTCGAGGGAGATGACGGTAATGCCGGCTAGGGGTCGGGTCATGGCGATGGGTCCGGGGGTGCTCGATGCCGCCAATCTACCCGCGCGCCCCGACTATGTGAAATAGGGATTGCCGAAGCCTCCATAAGTAGAATCAATACCCTCAACGAGACGACACCCGGCGAACGGGGCAGGAGGCAGCAGCGATGGACATCCGGGCAATGCGGTATTTCGTGGCGATCGTCGACCACGGCAGCCTGACGCGCGCCGCCGAGGTCGTGTGCGTGGCGCAGCCGGCGCTGAGCCAGCAACTGGCCGCGCTCGAGGAGGAATTCGGCGTGCCGCTGGTGCATCGCGGCGCCAAGGGCGTACGGCCGACCGAGGCCGGCAAGACACTTTATCGTCACATTCGCAATATCCTGCGCCAGGTCGAGATGGCCGGGGCGGACGTCCGGGTGGCCGGCTCGGAAATCTCCGGCAACGTCGCCATCGGCCTGCCGACCACGGCGGCGGCGGCTTTCGGCATGCCGCTGGTGCGGGCCGTGCGGCAGCGCTATCCGCAGGTGCGGCTGCAACTGTTCGAGAGCATGAGCGGCTATATCTCCGAGCTGCTGAACCAGAACCGGCTCGACTTCGCGATCCTGTTCCGCGACACGGCGTCGCGCGCTGTGGAGCCCGAACCGCTGGCCAGCGAACCGCTCTACCTGATCGGCACGCCGCCCGGGCGCGCCACCCGCTCGGCCACCATCGCACTGAAGGCCCTCGACGGCATGCCGCTGGTGCTGCCCAGCGGCTCGCAGGGCCTGCGCGAGGTGGTGGAGCGCAGCTGCGCCAAGGCCGGTATCGCCCTGAACGTGGTGGCGGACCTCGATTCGCTGCCCTTCCTGCTGGCCGCCGCCCGCGAGGGGCTGGCCTGCACGGTGCTGCCGGCGTCGTCGCTGGGCGAGAGTCCGGGCGCAGAAGGGAATGGGGATGGGGCTGGCGATGCCGAGGGGGGCATCGGGCGTCGCCTGATCCTGCCGGAGTTGCGCCGCACGCTGTCCCTGTGCTGGCCGCGCGCGCTGCCGCGTTCGAATGCGGCCGAAGCCGTCGCCGACATCCTGCGGGAGATCGTTGCAGCGCGCATCGCCCAGGGCGGCTCGCTGGCGCCGCCGCCCGCCCCTACGGCACCTGCCAGCCGATAAGAAATCCTTATGGCCATAGTCGGCGATTGAATTTCTCCTGCGCACCGGCCTCGGCTAGAGTGGGCGCCAGCATGGGCGGGACCGACATCCCAGATAACCGCCCGCCATAGGAGACAACAATGCTTCGCACCCTTCCCGCCCTCGCCGGCATGGCCGTGGCTCTCACGCTGGCCGCCGTGGGCAGCGCCCACGCCGACACCTATCCCAGCAAGCCCATCCAGATGATCGTGCCCCAGGCGCCGGGCGGCACCAACGATATCGTCGCCCGGCTGGTGGCCGCCGATCTGTCGCAGCGCCTGGGCCAGCAGGTGGTGGTCGAGAACCGTCCCGGCGCCGGCGGCAACATCGGCACCCAGGCCGCCGCGCGCGCCACGGCCGATGGCTACACGCTGCTGATGACCATCAGCAGCACGCAGGCGATCAACCCGTCGCTCTATCGCCAGATTCCGTTCGATCCGATCAAGGACTTCGAGCCGATCGCCCCCGTGGCGACGGTGCCGAACGTGCTGGTCGTGAATCCCGCGTTCCCGGCCAAGTCGATGGCGGAGCTGATCACGATGGCCAAGGCCAAGCCGGATTTCTATCGCTATGCGTCGGCCGGCAATGGCACGCTGAACCACCTGCTCGGCGAGATGCTGAACAGCATGGCCGGCATCAAGCTTGAACATGTGCCCTACAAGGGTGTGGCGCCGGCGCTGAACGACGTGCTCGGCAACCAGGTGCCGATGGCCTTCGCCAGCCTGCCCTCGGTGCTGGCCCATATCAAGGCCGGCAAGGTGCGGGCGCTGGGTGTGAGTTCGGCCAAGCGGTCGCCATTCGCGCCGGACATCCCGGCCATCAGCGAAACCGTGCCCGGCTATAGCGGCGATCTCTGGGTTGGCCTGTTCGCCGTGCGCGGCACGCCGAAGGCGGTGACGGAGAAGCTCGCCAAGACCTTGCAGGCCGCGCTGGCCGACGCACCGCTGCGCGACAAGCTCGCCGCGCAGGGCGCCGAGGTGCTCATCGGCACGCCGCAGCAGTTCTCGACCATGTTGCGTGCGGATATCGACAAATGGGGCAAGATCGTCAAGGCCTCGGGCGCCCAGGTCGACTGAACGGCGTTAGCCGTAGCCCCTCAGTCGCGGTCCTGCACCGCGCGCAGCAGCGTCAGCCGGGTCTTGCCGTCAGGCATGAAATGCGTGCCGAAGCGCACCAGCCCGGCGCGGCGCAGGTGGCAGGTCATCGTGAAACTCAGCAGCATCCCGGGCTCGGTATCGTCGATGTCGATATCGATGCCCCGGAGCCTCGGCTCGTAGCGCAGCAGCGTGGTTTCAATCTCCCGCTTGAGCGTGTGGGCCGACGCGGGCAGGTGCCGGTAGATGCGCGACAGGTCGCCCAGCCCATAGTCCGGCAGATGAGCCAGCCCGCCGCGCCGACTGTTCAGAATGCGCTGGATATTGTCCTGGACGGACAGGAAGGTCTGCGTCGCCAGATCGAATTCCTCGACCGGCACCCCATTCGCGAAATGCCCTGTCACGGCCTCGAACAGGCCCGGACCGCCGGCCATTACTGGCCAGCCTCATCGAATTCCAGCCCGATGCCGTCTGCGTCCGAGAAGGTCAGCCGGATCGTGGCCGGGGCGCTCGTCTCCGCTGTCTTGTTCCCCATTCTTATTAGCAGCTCGCGGGCCAGCACCGGCAGGATCTGCTGGTCGAGCAGGCTGTCGATATTGCGCGCGCCGGTGTCCGGCAACAGGCAGGCGGCGACCAGCGCGTCCACCAGCCCATTGTCGTAACGCAGCGGCACGCCGAACCGGCGCGCCACCCGCTCGCTCACCTTATCCAGCTTCATGCGTACGATTGTCGCCATCGGCCCGGCGGCCAACGGCCGGAACACCACGGTCTGGAAGCGCGCCAGCAGCGCGGGCTGGAAATGCTCGACCAGCGTCGGGCGGATCGCCTCCATCAGCATGCCGGGGGTCGCCGCGCCGCCGGCCTCGGTCACGGCGTCCGTGGCGGCCAGGATCTGGTCGCTGCCCAGGTTCGACGTCATCACGATCACCGTGTTGCGGAAATCGATCACCCGGCCTTCGCCATCGCGCATAAAGCCACGGTCGAACACCTGATAGAACAGGCTCAGCACGTCGCGGTGGGCTTTCTCGACCTCGTCGAGCAACACCACGCTGTAGGGGCGCTGGCGCACCGCCTCGGTCAGGACGCCGCCCTCGCCGTAGCCGACGTAGCCGGGCGGCGAGCCCTTCAGCTGCGACACCGTATGCGCTTCCTGGTATTCGGACAGGTTGATGGTGATCAGCGCCCGCTCGCCGCCGAACATCAGGTCGGCCAGCGCCCGCGCCGTCTCGGTCTTGCCGACGCCCGAGGGCCCCACGAGCAGGAACACGCCGATCGGCGCGTCCTCGGCCTTGAGCCCCGCCTTCGCCGCCCGCAGCCGCTTGCCGAGCGCTGCGAGCGCCTCGTCCTGACCCACCACCACGCTGCCCAGGTTGGCCTCCAGGTCCAGCAGCGTGGCCAGTTCGCTGGCCAGCAGGCTCTCGGCCGGCACGCCGGTCCAGTCTGCGATGACTTCGGCAATCGCGTGCTCATCCACCTCGGCGCGGATCAGGGCGGCCTGCCCGGCCGAACCCACCGCGCGGTGAGCGGCTTCGATCGATGGGGAGAGGTCCTGCCGCAGCGCCTCGTCCGCGGCCTGCCATTGGCGACGCAGGCCGAACAGGGTTTCCGTTGCGGCCTTCTGGGCGGCGAGCGTCTGCGTGAATCGGGCGAGGTCGCCGTCCAGCGCCTCCAGCCGGCTGTCGATGGCGCCGATCCGTGCGGCGTCACGGATGCCCGTGGCGCCCTCGTCCTGCGCCAGCGCAGCCCGCTCGGTCTCCAGCGCCGCGCGCTCGGCCTCGCACCGGGCGAAGGCAATCGGCGTGGCGTCCTGGCTCATGCGCACCCGCGCGGCGGCGGTATCGAGCAGGTCGACCGCCTTGTCGGGCAACTGGCGCCCGGTCAGGTAGCGGCGCGAGAGGCGCACGGCGGCGACGACCGCCGCATCGGTGACATGCACGTCATGGTGCCGCGCATAGCGCTCCTTGAGGCCGCGCAGCATCAGGCACGCGGCCGCGTCGTCGGGCTCGTCCACCTTCACCATCTGGAAGCGGCGTTCGAGTGCCGCGTCCCGTTCGAAATACTGCTTGTACTCGGACCACGTGGTCGCCGCGATGGTCCGCAGCTCGCCCCGCGCCAGCGCCGGCTTCAGCAGGTTGGCCGCGTCGGCGCCGCCAGCGCTGTTACCTGCCCCGATCAGCGTATGGGCTTCGTCGATAAACAGCAGGATTGGCGTCGGCGACTGCTGCACCGCCTCGATCACCTGCTTGAGCCGCTGCTCGAACTCGCCCTTGACGCCGGCGCCGGCCTGCAACAGGCCGAGGTCAAGCGTCAGCACACTGGTGTTGGCGATGATCGCCGGGACATCGCCCTCCGCAATACGCAGCGCGAGCCCCTCGACCAGTGCGGTTTTGCCGACGCCGGGCTCGCCCACGAGGATCGGATTGTTCTTACGGCGCCGCGCGAGGATGTCGATCATCTGCCGGATCTCGACATCACGGCCAAAGACCGGATCGATCTGCCCGGCACGGGCCTTGGCGGTGATGTCGATGGTGAAGCGGCCCAGCACCGGGTTGTCGGGGAGGTGCGCCACGGCCGGGGTGTCGGTCGGAAGGGGAAGGATCTCGGGCAGCCCGTGCGCCTCGCTCGATATCTGATCCAGCTCCGGCATCAGTCGTTCGATCTGCGCGGCGGTGATGCTGAGCAGCGGCCAGGCATCCGGCGCGCGCAGCCAATGCGGCGCTTCCACCAGCGCGGCGAGCAGGTGCGCCGAGCGAATGTCGGTGTCACCCGGTGCCGTCGCAGCGAGCGACGCACGCATCCATGCCGCCTCCAGCCACTGCCCCACGCGCGGCGAGAGCCCGGGCCGGCCGCGCAGGTCATGCGGCAGGCGGTCGATGGCGACGAGCAAGGCATTCCAGATGGCATCGACATCGATTTCATAGCGCCGCAGGATCGCCAGCAGGTCGCCCTCGCCCAGTTCGAGCAGCTTGATCAGCCAGTGCTCGACCTCGATGTCCCGGTGGGCGCGGGTTTCGCAAAGGCTGGCCGCCTCGGTCAGCGCGCGGGCGCAATGGGGGTTCAGGCGGCGCAGGAACGGGGAATGGTCGCGGGCAGTCATGAGGGAGGGATGGCGATGGGCGGGAAGAATGCGGGGTCGAGGGATGGGGCGGCCGGCGGCGCGGCCGAGGGGCCGGCGCGAGGCCGGCCCGACCTTACTCAGGCACGCTCGTTCCAACTATCGGCGTGGATGATGTTGCCGTCCTTGTACGACCAGGTGATCTTCTCGTAGCGCAGCTCGATGCTCTCGAGGTGGTTGTGCTTCTCGAAGGCCGGGCTCTTGATGTCGTGCATCTTCGGCGTGACGCCGACCACCTTGACGTTCTCGAGCTTGGTGTTGAAGTACTCCTTCTCCTTGCCGGCGTCGTCGATCTTGTACCAGCGAATCTCCACCGCCTTCAGCGTCTGGCCGCTGGAGACGGCCTTGTAGAGATACGGCGTCGAGGCGTCGGTCTCCTTGGTGAAGACGATCGGCTCGTGCACGCGCGTGCCGGTCAGCTTGCCGGTGTTGGCGTCCGTCGGGATCTTGACCGCGTGATCGAACGCCACCACTTCGACGCTGCCCTCGCGGCCCGAAACCGTGACCGAACCCTTGATGTCGGCGCCACCATCGTCCTTGATCCACATGTATGCGGGAATTGCCATTTACTTACTCCTTCTGCTGAAATGAACAGGCCGACTGGCCAGAAGTGACCCGATCGCCGTCACGGCAATCGGGAACAAGGGTAATTTCCACACGGCGATTGGCGGCGCGGCCCGCCTCCGTGTCATTGCCCGCCTTCGGGCGGGTGTCGCCGTAGCCTTGCGTCGCGAAATGCGTCAACGGCAAGCCGGCGGCATCGGCCAGCCAGTTGCGGACGGACACCGCGCGGGCCTCCGACAGGCGCAGGTTGCTGCGCGGGTTGCCGGTGGCATCGGTATGGCCGGCCACCAGCACGCGCTTGTCCGGATGCGCCCGGATCATTTCCAGCGCACCGATCAGCACGCGGTTGGAGCCGGGATTCAGGGTGGCGCTCCCGCTGCGGAACAGCGACAGGCTGTCCAGCTCGATCGTGGCCGGCGGCGGAGGCGGCGGGCGGTAGCCGGCGATCAGCGTGTCGATTGGCGCACGCAGCGCGGCCCCGCGATACAGACCGAGGCCGAGCCGCAGCGGCACGCCGTTGCGGGCGTGGCGGTCGAGTTCGTCCCGGTCGCGTTTGATGACCTTGAGCGCATCGATACGCGCGGCGTCCTGTGCCGGCGCCAACGCGCGATAGCGGTCCATATTGCCGGTGACGCGCGCCACCAGCGCCCGGTTCTGCCACGCCGAGGCGGCCGCAGCCGCGCAGAACGCCACCGCGAGCCACGCGAAGCCATGCGCCAGCGCACGTGGCAGCGCGCGCCGCGCCGGCTGTCGACCGATGCCACGGATCAACGGGTCCGGCAGTGGGTAGCGACCGCTGCCGCCCTCTTGTGCCGGGCGGGCTCCGACCAGACCGGTGATGCGGGCCACGGCACTGGCAAACAGCGAGTTGTCGGCTGGCGTGCCGCATACCGCGATCGCGCCGACAGCGGCCACCTGCACCGGCCTTCCCGTACGGTGGCCGTCGCGGCTGTCGTCCCGTAAGCGCGGCAACAACGTCGATTGCGCCCATCTGGCTAGGGCGTGCAGCCGATTAGCGCGATACCAACGTGCGGCGCGGTCGGCCGGCTTGGCGGCGCGGGCGTACTGGTCGAGGCTCGCCGCGACTTGCGCGATCCATGCCTCGTCCGCCGGCATCGCTTCGCCAGACATACCGAACCATGGGCTTTCGTCCGGCGGACCTGCGGCGTCCTCGCCGTAGACCGCGATGCACACTGGCAGCGGATAGCCGACGGCGCGGCTCGCCTCGCCAATCGCGTGACGCAAACGGCCGAGGCGCGCGCTCAGCGTTGCGGCGTCTCGGATCCGGTCGGCGGCGGTCAGGCACACCACGGCGTCCGGGCCCTGCCCGTCGCGCCAGCGCTTCAGGGCATCCGCCACGTGAGCCAGCCGCGACGGGTCGCCCACACGTACCCAGATCGCGGACTCGGTGATACGGACCAATTCGTCGCCGAATGCCCGCACCAAAGCGCCGTCCGGCTCACCAACGGCGAGCACGAGCGGCGTATTCCGGCGCATGTCGCCGGGCAATACATCGAGTGACGCGTTCACGGCGACCAGCACCGCCTGCGAGGCCTGACGGCCAGCACGCCCGCGCCGCGTGGCGACAATCATCGCCACCAACATCAGCGCCACGACGAACAGCCCCAGCAGCAAATTCCACGTGGTCGACCACGGCGAGCTGAATCCGAGCCACGCCAGACAAAGCGCCGCGATCCAGCCGGCCAAGGTGCGATAGGGATAACCGGTCACGTCGCGCCCTTCAAACAGCCAGCCGCGCGATGGCCGCGTCGAGCCAGCGGTCCAGCGCCAGATAGACCAGCCCGGCGCCAACGAGCGCCAGCACCACCCATGCAATCGGCGAGATGCGCCTGCCGGCGCGTGCCTTGCCGTGGGTGACAATGACCGGCCCGTTGCCCTGGTCGAGCCCCGCGCGCGCCAGTCGCTCATCGAGCGCGCGCAGCAATGCGGCGCGGTCCGTGGCGCCGTTCAGGGCGAATCGCCCCTGGAAGCCCAGCCCAAGCACCACATGGAAGACCGCGAGCAACGGCAGCACCGGTTGGGGCGCTGCGAGGCGCCGTTCGATGCGGTCGATCAGCGCGTCACCCGCGTCGTGACTCTGGAACTCCTTGACTTGCAAGGGCTCGTGCTCCCACTCGTCCCGGCTCGCCCCTTCCAGGTGGCGGAGCGCGAACTCGTCGATCAGCGCGCATTGCGCATAGATCGCGTCCTCGACGACATCCGGGGATTGCCCCGCCGCCCGGAGTTCCTCACGCAGCCGGGCGATATGGCCCAGGCACGTTTCACGGAACGCCGCGAAGGTCACGGGCCTGTCCCCGCCGGCCAGCGAAGCGACAGTCAGGGCCGTATCGCGTAGCGCGAGCGGAAAGATCGGAAGCGAAGTTGTCATGCCGGCAATACCGCGAAGAGTTCGAGCGAGACGTCCGGCACGGAAGCCGGCACATAGAACTGGCACGCCCGCGCGTCGAGCATGCGCCGGAACGCCGGGTGGGCACTGTCAAGCGCGAAGTACTGGTTTTCGATCCGCACGGGAATGGCGGCAGGCAGGCGCGACATCGTCCGCAACGGAATGCCGGGCAGCGCCGAGTTGACGATCTGCGAGACTTCATCCGGCGCCCCCGCCTTGCAAAGGCGCGGCAGTTGTTCGAGCAAGGCGTGCGCGGGCATGCCCGCCTGCACCGACAGGTAGTACTCGGTGCCCTCGACCAGGCGCTCATCGAGGATCTTGCCGTCCCAGATCGTGGGCCGCAGCCGTTCCAGCGCGACCGGCACGACGCGTGACGGCACTACCGCATCCACCAGCCGTCGAATCATCGACTCCAGTTCCGCGAATACGGGCTCTGGCGCCATGTGGTCGTAGGCCGGAATGGCCTGCAGGGTCTCCGTGGTCGAGAACGTCAGCAGCGCGCCCGCCAGCCGGGCCAGCACACGGTAGAGTTGCTCGGGATGCTGCTGCGGGGCCGCGCGCAGCCGCGCCAGCTCCGGCCAGGCACTGTTGACACTGTGCAGCAGCCAGAACAGCGCCACATCGGCCACGGCGTAATCGGCCATCTGGTCGGAACGCTCGCGCCGGCGCACGCCCAGGCTCGCACTCTTTGCGCTGAGGATGGTCGACAGCCGTGCCATGCGGGCGGTCAGCTGCTCGCTTGCGGACAGGAACAGGCTTGGCGGCACGTAGGCCGGATCGAGTTCGATCTGGCCCTGCGGCGTCCGGATAAGCCGAGCGATCGGGCAGGTCACGTAGTCGCCTTGTGCCTCGCCGTCGAACAGCAGGGCCAGTGCGTGACGTTCGACGCTGATTTCCTCCTTGCCCTCACCGTGCAGGTCGGCGACCTCCAGGTACTCACGCACGAAGCGGCGTGGCCGCGCCGGCCGTTCGCCATCGTCGACGCAATTGCCACCCAGCGCGTCCATCAGCGGCAGCCCGATCAGGACCACCGCCGAGTCTGCACCGGCCGGCAGATCGGCCAGATCGCGCGCGGGAGGCGTCCGGTCGGCCGTCTCCGTGTCGATCACGGTGCCATCCGGCAGGCGTGCGGCAAGCGAACTCACCGCCAGTCGATTCACTGTCAGTGCCTGGGAATCGATGACGACGCGCACGACGCCCCATGGTTCCGGGGTGGCGATACGCGCAATCTGCTCGCCGGCGTGGCGCTCCCATAGCGCCTGCTGCTGGAAATGCTGCGGCGTCATAAAGATGCCCTGCGCCCACAGCGGTCTTGTGATCTTCATGGTATCGGGCCGATTCCGCTTCAGTTCTTCGCCTTGGGCATCTGCGAGACGAGCGACAGGTTGATGTCCATCCCCTCGATCTGGAAATGCGGCACGATGAACAGCTTCACGCGGAAGAAGCCCGGGTTGTCTTCGATATCCTCGACAATGACCCGCGCGTCGCGCAGCGGGTGCGATGCCTGCAGTTCGTCGCCCGGATCGGTCATCTCGGTCACGAGCGTCTTGATCCAGCTGTTCAACTCCAACTCGAGGAGGCGGCGGTCCTTGGTGGTGCCGATGTTCTCGCGCTGGATCAGCTTCAGGTAATGCGCAATGCGCGACAGCAGGAAGATGTACGGCAGGCGCGCGTTGACACGACTGTTGGCGGTGGCTTCCTTGGTGTCGTACAGCGCCGGCTTCTGGGTCGAATGCGCCGAGAAGAAGCACGCGAAATCGTGATTCTTGTAGTACGACAGCGGGATGAAGCCAAGGTTGGCGAACTCGAACTCGCGCGTTTCCGGAATCAACACCTCGGTCGGGATCTTGGCCTGGTTGCCGGTGCCCAGGTCATAGAGGTGAATCGGCAGGTCCTCGACCAGACCGCCAGCCTGCGGCCCCCGGATCTGCACGCACCAGCCGTTCTTGATGAAGCTCTGCACCATGTTCGCGGCGAACGAGAACGATGCATTGGCCCAGAGGTAACGGTTGTGATCCGGCCCCTTGACGGCTTCCGTATAGTTGAACGCCCGGACCGGCACGGTTTCCGGACCGTACGGCAGGCGCGCCAGGAAGCGGGGCAGCGTCAGGCCGATGTAGCGCGCGTCGTCGGACTCGCGGAAGCTCTTCCACTTCAGGTATTCGGCGCGGTCAAAATAGTTGCCGATGTCGCGGATCGCGGCCACGTCCTCCATCGACGTCTTGCCGAAGAACTCCGGCGCCACCGCGCCGACGAACGGCATGTGCGCGGCCGCCGACACCTTCGAGATATTGCGCAGCAGGGCGATGTCCTGCGGGCTGCGGTCGAACGCGTAGTTCGAGATGATCGAGCCGATCGGCTCGCCGCCCGGCGTGTCGTACTCCTGGATATAGGTGTGCAGGTACAGGCCGCTCTGGATCACCTCGGGGGTGTCCTCGAAGTCCTGGCGCAGCGCTTCCTTCGAGACATCGAGCACCTCGATCTTCACGTTCTTGCGGAAGTCAGTGCGATCGACCAGGAACTTCAGGCCGCGCCAGGCCGATTCGATCTCCTGGAACGTCTCGTGATGCATGATGGCATCGAGCTGCCGGCTGATCTTCTCGTCCAGATGGGCGATGTGGAAGTCGAGCAGGCTCTTGTCGAGCCGGTCCACCTGCTGTGACGAGTCCTGAATCATCTTCAGGAACACGTGCATGGCCTGCGCCACGCGCTCGTCGAGCGACGATTCGGACAACGCATCGGCGCTCTGGAACGACTCCACCGGCCGCGTGCTGCGGACCGGCGACAGGTTGATCTTCTCGCAGAGCGCCTCATAGACGCTCTTGCCCGGTGCGTCGAGGACGGCGGCAGCGGCGGCGCTATCGGCGGCGCTATGGGTACGTGCGGACAGTTCGTGCTTCTTTTCCATGGGGAAAATCCTCGGGTAACGGGTTACTGGGCGGAGGCGGGAGCCGGGGCAGCCTGGCCGATCTTCTGCAGATCGGCGCGCAGGCGTTCGGACAGCCCGGGGTCCTTGAGGATCTTCTCGAGCTCGCGGCGAAACATCGCGTTGTCGAGCAGGTTCGACTTGAGATCGCGCAGCAGATTGCGCGCCGCCATCAGCGCGCGCAGCTCGGGCACCTTGCCGGCGACTACCTCCGGCTTGAAGTCATCCATGGAATGGAAGTCGAGATCAACGGGCAGCTCGGAGCCATCGGCGGCGAGCGTGTTCTCGACGGCAATCTTCGCCCGCGGATTGAAGTCCGCCAGGACCGCATTGAAGTTGTTCTTGTTGATGGAAACCTTCTCCCGCTCCGCCAGCGCGCGGGTGTCCTGCCCATTACTGTAGTCGCCCATCACCAGCAGCTTCAGTGGCAATTCCACCTTCTTCTGCGCGCCGCCGGTATGCAAATCCAGCTTGATGTTGACCCGCGCCTTGGGCACTTCGTTCTGGAAGCTCTCTGCCATTCTCGCTTCCTTCTCCAACAGGTTTTCAATCCGCACGGCACTCGATTCGTCGATCGCCGCATGGCCGGTAGACACGCAAGTGCGGGAGACTATCTTTTTTATTTCCCGCTGTATTTAGGTGACTTCCTAAAATTCGTCGGATTTTTGATCTTTTTTATCTAAATCAATAATTCGATCCAGTCCTATTTTCCTGAAAGCCACAAGACGGTAAGGTGCGGCGCGCAGGAGCATGTCGCTTGCGAAGCGGCACGCCTGACCTGTTACGCCGGATTGCCCGGCCTTGGAGAGAGACGATGTCGGGTGGGGTTGCAACACTGAAGGCATACGGGGAAGCGCTGCTCAAGGGACTGGGCGGTGGCCAGCAGTCTTACTTCCTGAAGGTGCCGGGCGCGGAGACCGCCGTGGGTCTGTCGGTGGTGTCGTTCGAAGCGGTGGAGAAGCTCGGCGCTCCCTACGCCGTCACTGTCCAGCTTACGCATCCGCTGGAGCTTGAGCGCGCCAGCTACCTCGGCAAGCCCGCGACATTCGAGATCGACCCTGGTGATGGCACCGAGCCGCGCAAGTTCGCGGGTTGCATCACGCAGTTCTCCAAGACGAAGCAGACGCAGGATTTTCACGGCTACCAGATGGTGGTGGAACCGCTAGTGGCACGGCTTCGGCTGACCCAATCCACCCGCATCTACCAGCACCAGACCGCGCCCCAGATCATCGAGGCGATCCTGCGGCGGCACGAACTGGTTGGTCACCAGTTCGCTTTCAAGCTTCGGCGCGAGTACCCGCAGCACCCGTTCCGCTTGCAGTACCAGATGTCCGATTGGGACTTCATCCGGCTACTGATGGAGCAGGAAGGGCTCTATTCCTATTTCCTGCCGGGGAAATTCGGCGAGATGGTGGTGTTTGGCGACGACATCGACCATTACCTCTACAAGCCTGAATTGCGTGTGCCCTATCGGGAATCGGCCGGGCTTGAGGCCGGCATCGAAGCCGTCTTTGGCATTCGTACTAATGCTAAAACGGTCCCCGAATCGTTCCTCGTGGCAGATTACAACCCGGATCTGGCATGGGAACCCTTGAAGGGCGAAGCCAACGTTGCGAGGAAGGACAAGACCACTTACGGGCAACCGTATGTCTTCGGTACGCATCACCTTGATTTCGATGGTGCCAAATGGGAAGCGCAGCTTCGTCATGAGGCGGCGATGGCGTCTCAGGTCGAATACGAGGGCGAGAGCAACGTCCTGGAACTGCGTCCGGCGCGGATCCTGAGAATGGATCTCGACTTGCCCGACGCCCCAAACGGGCAGGTCATCACCGAAGTCACCCACACCGGCGCGCGCGATGCGGCGTATCGCAATACCTTCAAATCGATCCCATCCGATCGTCGCTTCCGGCTGCCGCTGGATGAGGCCAACTGGCCAAAGATCGCAGGCACGCTGAGCGCCCGCATTACCTCACCCAGCCAATACACGTACGCCTACCTGACGCAGCAGGGCTACTACACCGTCCGCTTCGACTTCGATTTCGAGAAATGGCCCGGTGGTGGTGAGTGCGTGCCACTGCGGCTGGCAAAGCCATTCGCCGGCGCATTCCAGACAGGATTCCACTTTCCGCTGATCGACGGCACCGAAGCCGCCATCGCGTTCCGGGACGGGAACCCGAACAAGCCCTACATCGCCCACGTCCACCACAACAGCCGTCAGACGGACCTGATCACCAATCACGACCGCTGGCTGTCGCGCAACGTCATTCGTACGCAGAGCGACAACAAGCTCGAGTTCGAGGACTGGGAGGGCCAGGAGCACGTCAAGCTGTCCACGGAGCATTCCGGCAAATCGCAGCTGACACTTGGCCATATGGTGGATGGGAAGTGGAAGAAGCGGGGGGAGGGGTTCGAGCTGCGGACGTCTGGTTGGGGGGCGATTCGGGGCGGTAAGGGGTTGTTTATCTCGGCGGATGACCAGCCAAAGGCAAACGGTCAACAACTCGAAATGGAAGCGGCGCGACGCCTCCTTGATCAAGCACTGCAACAGAGCGAGGCGCTGGCGTCAGCGGCTTCGGTAGCAGAAGCCAGTGCCGCCGATTGCAGACGGCAAAAGGCGCTGCTTGACGAGACGCTCGCGGACCTCGGAAAGGCAGGCGTGCTTGTCAGCGCACCCGCCGGCATAGCACTGGCCTCAGGCAGCGACCTGCAACTGACCGCCATCGACAATCTGATTCTCACGTCCGGAAACCAAGCGGATCTGAGCGTTCTCAAACGCTTCACCCTGGCTGCGGGAGAGATGGTGTCGCTGTTCGCCCAAAAGCTCGGCATCAGGCTGATCGCGGCGAAGGGCAAGATCGAGATGCACGCGCAGTGCGACGAGATGACTCTTCGTTCCGGAAAGGACATGACCATCAAGAGCGGCAACGGACGGGTCGTCATCGAAGCAAAGGAGGAACTGCTGCTCAAGTGCGGTGGCTCATACCTGCGCATGTCGTCTACCGGCATCGAAGACGGTACGCGCGGAGACCGCACCGTCAAGTCCGCAGCATTCAGTCGGCAAGGCCCCTCTTCCCTCGCACAGCAGATGAACAGTCTTCGCACAACTGCATTCAACGACCCCTTTGTCCTGCATAGCAGAATTACCGGTGAAGTGCTTAAGCGTCATCCCTACGAGATCGTCCGGGGCGACGGCAGCCGCATAAAGGGGATCACGGACGAGCACGGGCGCACGCAGATGCAGAAGAGCGACGATGTCGAGGGTGTCGAGATCCGAATCCTGCGGAAAGCGAGAGGCACAGCGTGAACCGGATTTCCATTGATTTGCGTCAGCTCACACCACAGGACTGAATAATGGCTGTCGATTTCTCACTACTGCCTGAGTCCACTTCTGCAAAGGTCCGACCGCCTTCCCGACTGCTATGGTCTGTGCTCTTCATCGGCATGCTCTTGCTGGGCGTCGCCGTTGTATTGCTATGTTGGCCGGCAGACTTGCCAACCAGCACTCCGGCATTCTGGATTAGCGTCATTGGCTTCCCTATAGGGGTGCCGGCCTGGATTGTCCTGCGCCGCTTCAGTGCTTACGAAGGCAAGCAGCTTGACGCTTCTTTGCACAATGAAGTCGTCCAGGCCTATAACACGCAGGTTTTCCAGGCGGCAAGCGTGCCACTCAGGATCCTTGGGGCAGCGACGCGCTTCTCGTCATACCCCGAAGAGCAGGACCTCGCTCGCGTACGCTCGGGCGCCCTGCGTCTTGCCGTCCAAGCCCCGATTGCCGATACAGGCGAGCCAGTCAAGGCGCGGTGGCTAGTCACACCCGGCATGCGAACCTCGGCGGGACGAGCAGAGGACGATCGTCGTCGGCGTCGGGAAGTCACAGCATGGTTGTTCGATGAGTTGCTTGCAGAGATCTCAGACAAGATCCAGTCCCTGCCGATGCAACTAGACATCGCGGTTCGGCTGCATATTGCCAATCAGTTCACGCCACGGGAGAACGAAGCGTTGTGGCAGGAGCGTTGGCACGCGAAGCCGCTGCGGGCTACACAAACACCGGTCAGCGATGCGCCACCCAGTCTCATGTTCCTCGACCAATGGATGGACGCAGCGCTCGAAGGCGAGGCCGACTGCGCGATCCTGCTCGTCTCCGTGCAACTGCACGGCCTGTTGGCGGACACACCACCAGCAGGCACCGCGGAGGCAGGCGTTGCGCTATTGCTGGTCCCTGAATCGCATGCATCCAAGCATCGGCTCTCAGGCGTCGCCGCGCTGCATCGCCCGGTCAGAGGCAGGTTCTCCGATGCGCGCGAAGCGATCTCCCGCGCATTAATGTGGGGCGGCCTATCCGGTGACCGAACTGTGGGCGGCTGGCAGACCGGCGTCTCCGCCAGCGAGGCGGGACGTTTGCGTGAGGCGTCGTTGGCGTTGGGCATGCATGGGCGCCCAGTTGAGATCGATCAAACCATCGGCGATGCACGCGCGGCGGCACCATGGCTTGCCATAGCGTGCGCAGCCTTGTCGATGGGTGGTAACGGGCAGTGTCCGGTGATTTTTGTCGGTGAGCCGGACCGGTTCGACTGCGCCATCCTGAAGCCGATCGACCGATGACGGCGTTCAGATCCGATCTGTGACGAATGGTTGTTCCATGCACGATCAATGAGGAGTGGTATGAGCGGTGGAATGCAGAGCCCGGCGAATCCCGCGCTGGATAACGTGCCCCTTTCCGACACTGGAGCGGGAGAGGAACAAGTAGTACGACTAGAGGGCGGCTTCGACCCGGATGGCACGCCCTCCGTCCGGACGCTCCTAACGCCGGATAGTGACAAGCGGCGCAAGGAAGTCTACGCGGACGACCGGCAGCCGATCCCCGTCGTCTTCCTGCCAGGTGTCATGGGTTCGCTGCTCTTGAGCAAGGAAGACTCGACGGAGACCGTATGGTATCCACCGAACATGGATGCTGTGCTCTCCAGCCTCGGCGGCGTCCTTTCTATCATTCGCGGATGGTTCAGAAGCGCCGCCGGTCGCGCCAGCCGATATGACCCGCTGGGTGCGGTCGTCGATCCATTCGGCCCGGTGGACGTGGGTGACTGTGGCCTTGACGAAGACGAGGCTCGTCGACGCGGCTGGGGCACCGTGCATCGCTGGAGCTACCATCCGACGCTAGCGTGGCTTGAGTCCACACTGAACAATCCTATGAAGATGGGTAAGCCGATTGGGGAATGGGCACATGGCGATCCTGGCGGGGAGAACGCCGCCTTGAAGGCCGTGCTCGGTACGGATCCGAAGGACTATGGCGCTTTCGGAGAGGGGCAAGCGATCACTGCCGATTCCGACGAATTCAAGGCCTTGGCCAGGTATCGCTATCCCGTCTACGCCATTGGCTACAACTTCCTGCAATCAAATGAAAAGTCAGCGCAGGAGGTGCTGGACGGACTCTCCTTCAAACACACAGTGACCAAGGAAGTTACGCCAATTCTGGGCATTCGCCAGATCTGCCGCGAAAACCATACCGACAAGGCCATCATCATCACCCACTCGATGGGGGGACTGGTGGCCCGCATGGCCTCGGCATTCTGCGGCGGAGAGAACGACATCCTCGGTGTCATCCATGGAGTTCAGCCGGCCACTGGCGCGCCACTATTTGCAAAGCGACTCCGCACAGGCGCCGAAGGATTCATTAACGAGAGTCTTCTTGGCCGAGACGATGCTGAGTTCGTGGCGATCGCCAGCAACGCGGAAGGGCCGATGGAACTGTCCCCGACGCCCGATTACAACGATGGGGCACCGTGGTGGATATTCGTGGACAAACGAGACGGTAGGGAGATCATAGCCCTTCCAGAGAAAGATGCGATTAGGAGCCTCTACACCGATGCAGTCTGGTACGGGTTACTTCCGGACAGATCGTTGCTCGATCCCGCAGGGGTGGTGGAGAAGATGCTGAAGCGGAAGGACATGTCTCTTGATGTATTTGAGTACTACAGCGGTTTGATGCAGTCCGTAGTAGAGCGTCAAGAGCGCTTGGTCAACACATATCATCCCAACACTTTCGCGCTTTATGCAGATGGAAATCTGAAACCTCACTCGACAGCGGAATCGAAGACGCCCAAGCCTTTGGAACCCGGACTGCCCGCGGAAAAATTGCAAACCTGGGGCAAAGTCTTGTGGGAGGGAGCCTTTCCCGATGGTACGACGAAGGAAGATCTCATAGCCGCAAAATTGATTGAGGATGATCACAACGGGACGATGATCGTTCTCGTCCGCGGGCAGTTTGTCAAAGTGACCGTCCAGAAGGCGGCCGTTATCCCGCAGCCTGGTCAGCGGGATAACGGCATTGTCCCGGGAGACGGGACGGTGCCTGCATTGTCCGCTGCGGCGCAAGGCCGAGGCTTGCTACCTGGCGTTCCGGGCAATAAAGCCCGAGGTGTGCAGATGGTCTTCGTGCAAGGTGGGTACGAGCACCAGGCCAGCTTCAATCATCCGTGGTCGCGCTGGGCCACTCTCTATAGCGTTGCAAGAATCGTCCATTCCGTTGAGGGGCTAGATAATTGACGAGAACATCCTATCGAATCCGACTTTCTATACTCCCGATTCTTGTCTCAATGAATCTTCTGTCTGCGTGTGCGCAGATCGCTCCCGTGGAACCTATGATGATGAACAACCCGCTGCTTGCTAATTCGAGACCTTGGTGTATCGGCCGTTTCGTATTCGATCGCCCTGCGGCGAGCGAGATCAGTTCTGAGCGTTACGGCTTCTGGGGCGACGAAATTGAGATCAGGAGGAATGTCAGCTTCCAGACGTTTGACCATGAAATGCGCAAACGTGAAGAAACGCTGCGCAGGGAAAAGCGCGAGAGCTCGATTTCCTACCAGGAGATGAAGGAAAGGGGCTTGGAATCCATGCGTTTTAAGGTGAATGTACCGATGCTGGAGCAGGTTGCATCACCGACCCAAAACTCACGAGTCTTCCTATTTACGATGGATGGAAAACGACCGGATCCCTTCTTCAAGCAGGAAGGATACGTCCTGGCCGGCGGCACGATGCTAGCGATGAAGTCGACGGTACCCAAGAGGATTATTCAGTCCGCCATCGCCGGCCTATCCGAAGTCCTTCGAGACGTCACCTATCGTGACGACTGGACGGTCCCGACCGAACCAGGATTCTGTATCGACGGGGCTTTGATTGGCGGCCGTTCACGCGATAGCGAGCGCGTTACTCAGAGCTTTGCTCTGCTACCGGGAAGGTACGCGGGGCTCCTCATCAGAATGCGCGATGCCGTGGAATCAGACAAGAAGCTATCGCTTCGTCAGACCCTACCAGATTTACGCGGTAACTTGAACAATAAAGGCTTCAGCGGCAACGTCCGCTTCCTGCGTGATGGCAAACGACAGGTCGCCGGGATGGAAGCAGAGGAAGTACTGTTTTCCATCACTGATGGAACGATACAGATCTATCAGTTCTATCTGATGGCGCAGGGAGACCCCGAGACCGTCGCGCAACCCCACACCGAGATTCGGCTGACACTGGGGGGCCCAAGTACGCATTCTCTTACACCGGAGCTCGCGACATCTCCTGTCGACGAAGCCGGCGCCATACAGATGTGGGACACATTGCTCAACAGCATGCGGCTTCGGCCCGGCGCCTTGTGAGCCAGGAGAGTCGGCATGACCAGACGATACGACATCTTGAGGGGGGATCTCACCACCTTGGGGGGCATCGTACAGGGCGGAGACGCCAACGATATGGTAGGGCATCGCGAGCAAGCCTATGAGGGCGACCCAGTCTGGTGTCCAGTCTGCAAGTCGGTGGGACAGATCGTATGTATCGGTCCGCGCCTGTCCACCACGGGCCCCGATGGACGCGAGGCTGCGCTGAGCGACGATCTTTGTGTCTGCCGTTGCAGCCCCAGCCCGTTGTTGCTGCCGTCGCAATACACCTCATACATGGATGTCTGACTCGCCCCCAAGACGGGTAACACCTGCAAAAGCATCACGCCATCATGAAGAAGCTGCAACTTGACCTTGTGTCGATCCTTGTTCTCGCACTACTGATTGCCGGTGCCATCAGCATTTGGGGCGAGCGCCTCGGCATCCCTACACAGGAGGCGAAGAGCACGTGGCTGTCTGGGATTGCGCTGGGCGCGCTCGTACTGGCCATAGGCGCCTCGCTATCGAGATGGGCACGCTGGGCCAAGGCGTCGCAAGCGGTGCGCGGCCACCTTCGACTTGGAGCGTCCAATCTGGTCGGCACGACGCAAGGCGCGCTCGGTGGCCTGGGGAGTTCTGCGACACAGCCGATAACGCTATCATCGCTTCGGGAGACCTGGCCGAAGCGGGTTGGCGCGTGCTTGCGGCGCGGCAATCGGCTGCCCTGGGTGCTCCTCACCGGCGCCGACGACACCATCGAGAAGCTGTTGCCCGACCTGGCGAATCGCCAATGGCTGATGACGGACGATGCGGTACTGCTATGGCAAAAGGGAGGGCAAGACGGAAGCCCGGATCACGCATGGTTGACGGAACTCCGGAAGCTCCGCCCCGGGCGCCCGGTGGATGCTGTCCTACTAGTGATCGATGACAACACCAATCTTGATCCTTCCCGACGCGGCAATCCAATCGGCATGGTACGTCTTGTTCGGATCGCCGAAGCACTACGCTGGGCAGCGCCCACCTATGTGCTTGACGTTTCTGCCGCGAACCACGATTCCGATAGCGATACCTCTGTCATAGGCTGCGCGTTGCCGAGCCGCGCCGATGCCGCAGCTATTGAAGGGCGTCTTCGGGACCTTCGCGATCGTCTTGCACGCCACGGAACGGCACGCCTAATGGAGGGCGGTTCCGCGACCCGCCTCGCACAATTGTCTCAACGGCTTGACGCTCGGATCAAGCCGCTTGCCGCGTGGTCGGCTGCCCTTGCTGGAACGCATAGCCACCGCATCACGCCGGCCGGTATCCTGTTTTCTTCGCACTCGCCGGCCAATAGATCGCCCCTCTGGCAACACATCGCCGATTCCGCCCGCCGTCATCCCGGCCGGCGTGTCGGTTTCCACCCCGTCACCGTCTTTTCGACCATCGCCCTCGGCGCCATCGGGCTATGGACCGCCGGGATGCTGCTGTCCGGCTTCCAGAACGCCCGCAACATCCACGCCACGCAGTGGGCTATCGATGCCAACGCATCCGAGTTGAGCCCAGCCGGGCGCCTCCGCTCGCTCGTCGCCCTCCAACACCAGATCGAACGCTACGAACCGCGCCCCGGTCATCACGCGCCGCTCACCACCCGCTTCGGCCTGAACCGCGACGCCGCCCTGCTTGCGGCCATGTGGAAGCCCTATGCGGCGGCCAGCCGCGAGCTTCTCGTCAGTCCGATTCAGCAGGATCTGGAGGATGTGCTCGTCGATCTCTCCCAGATGCCGGTGGATGGGCTCGACGCGCAGGCCAGCCAGTGGGCGCTGGACGGCCATCACACACTCAAGACCTATCTGATGCTGGCCAACCCCGAGCGCGCCGAGCCAGACTTCCTCGGGCCGCAACTGGTCCGGCACTGGCAGACGGAGGCCCGTATCACGCCGGGCGAGCGGGACGATCTGGCGGAGCGGCTGCTCACGTTCCATGCCGCCCGCGTCAAGGCCCATCCCGACTGGCGCATCGAGGCGAGCCCCGAGCTGGTGGCCGGCGCGCGGCGCACGGTGCTGGCGGTCATCGGCCAGCGCAACGCGCAGGACACGATCTACCGCCAGGTGATCGATGGCATCGGCAACAAGTACGCGGATCAGACGCTGGTGTCGCTCACCCCCGGCACCGACGCGCGCGGGCTGGTCCGAGCCAATGCGCTGGTGCCCGGCGCCTACACCCGGCAGGCCTACGAGGGCCACGTGGCCGAAGCCATCGCGCGGGCCGCCAAGCGCACGGAAGTCGCCAGCGATTGGGTGCTGTCAGACGGCAATGCCCAGCAGTCGGACAGCCCAAATGACTTGCAGGCCACGCTCACCGCCCAGTATTTCGCCGATTACGCCGAGCAGTGGCAGCGCTTCATGAACAGCCTCCAGTGGGAGCCCGCGCCCACGTTGCCGGCAGCCATCGACCAGTTGAAGCTGATGGCCGATGCGCGGCAGTCGCCTGTAATCGCGCTAATGAAGTCACTCGATTACCAGGGCGGCGCGGGCGCGCGGAAGGACTCGCTGTCAGACACACTCGTCGCCAAGGCGCAGGACATGCTCGGCAAGAAGGCAGCCAGCGCCGGGATCGTCAAGCCCGACACCGCCGGCCCGCTGGGCTCGACCTTCGGACCCATCCAGCGGCTGATGGCCGTTGGTGAAGGTGCCGGCGGCGACATGAGCCTGCAGCGCTTCCTCGATCGCGCGACGGCCCTGCGGTTGCGGCTCCAGCAGGTCAGCAACAGCCCGGACGCCGACGCCCAGGCCCGCCAGATGGCGCAGGCGCTGTTCCAGGGCAAGGGCTCGGAATTGGCCGATACCCAGGCGTACGCGCAACTGATTGCTGCAAGCCTCGGCGCCGAGTGGGCCGGGATGGGCGAGTCGCTGTTCGTGCGCCCCATCGCCCAGGCCACCCAGACCGTGCTCCAGCCGGCGCAGGCCAGCCTGAACGCCGCCTGGCGAGACAGCATCGCCATGGCATGGGGCCGCGCCTTCGCCGGCCGCTACCCGTTTGCGGATACCGCTAACGACGCCTCGCTGCCGGAACTGGCCCGCTTCCTGCGTCCGCAGGGCGGGCTGATCCACGGCTTTCTCACGGCCCAGCTCGCCGGCGTGCTCGAACTGCAGGGCGATGCGTGGCAGCCGGCGGCGTCGGGCGGGCACGCGCTCGCGTTCGATCCGGCCTTCCTTGCGGCGATCAACCGGCTCCAGCGCATCGGCACGCGGCTGCTCACGCAAGGCGAGCCCCGCTACCAGTTCGAGATGAAGCCGATTCCCACGCCGGGCCTGACCGATACGCTACTGACCCTCGACGGCCAGACCCTCCACTACTACAACCAGCGCGAACACTGGCAAGCCATGACGTGGCCGGCGAGCAACCTGGAGAACCCCGGCACCCGGCTCCAGTGGCAGGCCGAGACGGCCGGCACCAACAAGCACTATGAGTTCACCGGACGATGGGGCCTCGTCAGGATGCTCGAGCGGGCCAGCATCGAGCCGATCGACAGCGCCACGTTCCAGCTCACATGGCAGGGCCAGCCGGATAGCCCCGTCGTGGCTGCGGCGCCGGACCCCGACAGCCTCACCGCGCGCCCGGCCATGCAGCCGCCGGCCAAGGACGTCACCTACCCCATCCGCTACCAGTTGCGCACCGAGCTTGGCCATGGGCCGCTCGAACTGCTCTCGCTGCGCGATTTCGTGCTGCCGTCCCGGATCTTCCTCGACAAGCCCCAACCATCCACCACCAAGGGGAACGATGTTTAACCAGTTGCTCAACGCGCTGTTCGGCACGCGCGCGCCGTCGGATCTGGCCCGGGCGGCCATCGCGCGATGGGAACCGTGGCTGCGGCCCATCCGCCCCGATGCGCCCGCCGGGGACGACCCCGGCTACGACGACGATTTCCTCGCCATCAAGGACGAAGTCGCCAAGCTGTCCGATGTCAACGACACGCTGATTGTCGAGACGGCGGAGCGTCTGCTCCAGGGCACCGCCAAGGATGCGCGGCTCGCCGCCTACTATCTCTACGCGCGCATGCGGCGGGACGGTGCGGAGGGCATCGCGTCCGGCTTCGAGCTGCTGGCGGCGCTGGTGGACCGCTTCGGCACGCAACTGCTGCCCGTCCGGGCCGAAAGCCGCAAGGCGTCGCTCGAATGGCTCGCCAGCGCAACGTTCACGGATCGGCTCGACCGCGTGCACGGGCTGACCGGGCTGCCGCTGGAGCGCACGCTGTCGGCGCTGGCGCTGATCCTCGAGCGCACCGCGCAGTGGCCCGAGACCGCGCGGCCGGCGCTCGATGCCCTCTTCCGCCGCTTCGAGGGCCGCGTGGAATCGCCCGCCGCCCATGACACCGGCGCCGAGGCCGCCCCGTCCGCGACGCCAATGGCGCTGCCCACGGGCGATGTCTCCTCCTCGCGCGACCTGCTGGACCGCGCGCGCCAGATGGCCACGTTCCTGCGCGAGCAGCCGCAGGGCTATCTGGCCGCGTACCGGCTCATGCGCTGCGTCCGTTGGGACACCCTGACCGAGGCGCCGCCGCACGAGCCCAGCGGCAAGACGCGGCTAATCGCCCCACGCGCCGAGTTGCGCGCCCAACTCAAGCGCCTGCTGTTGCAGAAGCAGTGGCCGGAACTGCTCGACCGGCTCGAACGCGCCTTTGCCGAGGGCGCCAACCATTTCTGGCTGGACCTCCAGTACTACGCCTTCACGGCGCAGGACCAGGCCGGCGGCGACTACGCGCGCGTCCGGGACCTGCTGGCCACCGACTGCGCGCTGATGCTGGAGCGGCTGCCCGGCATCGAGCAACTGAGCTTTGCCGATGGCACGCCATTCGCCGACGACACCACGCTCGAGTGGATCGCGCGCCACGCCACCGTGCGCGATGTCGAGCGAGGCGAGGCCGTCGCGCCGGTGTCGGTCTCATCCGCCAGCACCGACTGGGCGGAAACCGAGGCCCAGGCCATCGATCTCTCCGCGCAGCAGAGTCTGGACGTGGCGTTCGCGTGGCTGCAAGGGCTGCCTTTGCCCGATGGCGAGCGCGACCGCTTCATCCGTCAACTGGTGATGGCGCGCGTGGCCGCCCGCGCGGATCGCGCCGATACGGCGCTGCACCTTCTCGCCACGCTGGAAGCCACCGCCGCGCGCTTCCAGCTGGCCGCGTGGGAGCCGGGCCTCGCGTTCGAGGCCAAGCAGCAACTGCTGCGGCTGCTCCGGGCGCGGCTGTCGCGCAAGGACGCCGACAAGCCCGCCATCGCCCACCGCATCGACACCCTGCTGGTCGATCTGATCGCCATCGACCCGGCGCGCGCCATCGCCACCGCCTAGCCTTTCCGAGACATGAAGCACCCGACCCAAGACAACGAGATCCTGCGCTACTACGAAGCGGAGATGCGCTACCTGCGCGAAGCGGGCACCGAGTTCGCCCAGGCCTACCCGGACCGCGCGCGCATGCTGAACCTGGACCGCATCGGCGAGCGCGACCCGCACGTCGAGCGGCTGTTCGAGGGCTTCGCCTTCCTGATGGGCCGCCTGCGTCACAAACTGGACGATGAACTGCCGGAATTGACCGAGGGCCTCGTCAGCATGCTGTGGCCCCACTACCTGCGCATGATCCCGTCGCTCTCGATCATCGAAATGGCGCCGGCCATGGGCACGCTGCAACGCCACGAGGTGCTGCCTGCCGGGCTGGAAGTCGTCTCCGACCCGGTTGCGCTGGGCGCGCAGCCGGGGCAAGGCCAGAGCAGTCAGGCCGACAGCGTTGCCTGCATCTACCGCACCACGCAGGCTGTAGACCTGTATCCGCTGCGCCTGACCGAAGCGGCCACCTATACCCGCGAGGACGGCCGCTCGGTGATCCGCCTGCGGCTGGCGTTGCAGGCGCAGGCCAAGATCGCGCTGCTGGAGGTGCCACGCCTGCGGCTGTTTCTCCATGCCGACCGCCCCTTGGCGCTCGCGCTCTATGCCGCGCTGACCGCCAAACCGGTGGCGATGCACGTCCGGGTGCCGGGTCACCCGGCCGACCGCCCCGGCACGCCCCTCCCGATGCCGGGCCTGTCGCTGCGGCCCGCCGGCTTCGCGGCCGACGAGCGGCTGTGGCCCAAGCCGGACAACGCCTTCGGCGGCTACCAACTGATGCTCGAGTACTTCACGTTCCCCGAGAAGTTCATGTTCGTGGACCTGTTCGGGCTCGACCTCCCCGCCATCGCCCGGCTGGCGCCGGAGGCGGAACAGTTCGATGTCGAGGTCGTGCTCGCCCGGCCGTTCCCGGACGACCTGCGCTTCTCCGCCGAGAATGTGCGGCTGCATTGCGCGCCGATCATCAACCTGTTCGAACTCGAGGCTGACCCGGTCACTCTTACGCACTGCGAGACCGAGTACCGCGTGCGGGCGATGGCGCAGCATGGCCGGCATGTCGAGGCGTACTCGGTGGACACCGTGCGCGGCTTCGAGCCCGCCAGCGGCGAGCGCTTCGAGTACGCACCATTCGCGGCGTTCCGGCATCGCGGCGGCATGCTGCGGCACGAGATGCCCGAGCGCTACTTCCACACGCGCGTGCGGCGCGGGCCGTCAGGCCGGGTGGACACCTGGCTGGTGCTCGGCGGCCATGCCTGGGAGCAGCAGGACACGCTGCCCGAGGAAACGCTGTCCCTGTCCGTCACCGGCACCCACGGCATGCTGCCGCGCAAGGGCCTGCGCGAGGCTGGCATCACGCAGATGCGCGGTGGCTTCACCAACGTGGCGTCGATCCGCAACCTCACGGCGCCGACGCTGCCCGTCTATCCGCCCACCGGCGACCGCTTCCACTGGCGCGTGCTCTCGCATCTGGCGCCGAACTACCTCTCGCTGCTCGACGCGGAGGTGCTGCGCGGCACGCTGGCGCTCTATGACTGGACGGACGGCGAGACCAACCGGCAACGGATCGATGCCATCGCCGAGGTGCGGCACCGCCCCTTGCAAAAACTGGAGAGCGGCGGCCTGCTGCGCGGCGTGGAGATCGAGGTCTGGCTGGACAGCACGCGCTTTGCCGGCGCGGGCGACCTCGAACTGTTCGGCGAGATGCTGAACCGCTTCCTGTCGCTGTACGCCACGCTCAATCTCTACACGCGGCTCGTGATTGTCTCGCAACCGTCCGGACAGCGGCTGACGTGGCCGGACAGCAAGGGCCAGGGGGGGGCGTTTTGAACGCACCGGACAACCGGGCGCCCCGCCCGCTGAGCGAGGCATTGCTGGCCGATGCCCCACGCATGAACTTCTTCCGCCTGTGCGAGTTGATCGAGCTGGCGGCGCCAGGCCACCCGCCGCTCGGCACCACCGATTCGCCGGCCAATGAGCCGGTACGCTTCCGCTCGAACGGCCGGCTCGGCTTTCCGGGGCGCGAGATCGACGCCGTGGAGCGTGACCCGGACCACCCCGGCGCCCCGCCCGTAGTGCGCACCAACTTCCTGGGGTTGTATGGCGTCGATGCCCGTATGCCATCGTATTTCGTCGACGAAGTGGCCCAGCGGCGCGATGGCGCGGAGCCGCTGGCGGCCTTCCTCGACCTGTTCCACCACCGCATCGTCACGCAGTTCTATCGCGTGGCGCGCAAGTACCGCTACCCGCTGGGCTTCCGGCGCGACGGCGGCGACGAGGTATCCCGCTACCTGCTGAGCCTGCTCGGGCTCGGTCTTGGCGGGTCCGCCGTCAGCAACACCGTGCCCACCCAGAAGCTGCTGTCGATGCTGGGGCTGGCCAGCCAGCGCACCCGCACGGCCGAGGGCCTGGCCGGCGTGCTGCAACACGCGGTGCCCGACGCCGGCGTGCGCGTGGATGAGTTCCATCCGGTCTGGACCCGCCTGCCGGCCGGCGCCGACGAACGCCGGCCGCTCGGGCAGAACTGCGTGCTCGGGCGCGGTTTTTTCGATCGCGCGAATGCCGTGCGGGTGGTCATCACGCCCCGCACGGCGGACCTCGTGCAGGGCCTGATGCCCGGCCACGCCCAGCACCGGGAGGTGATGGCCCTGTTGCGCTTCTACCTTGGGCACACCGCGCATGCCTGTATCGAAATGCACGTGCGCACGTCGCTGATGCCGGCGCCGGCGCTGAACGACGGGGCGGTGCGGCTGGGCTATTCCACCCAGCTGCCCGCGCCCGAGGAAGCCGTGACCCGGGTGCAACTGGGCATCTGGAACGGCATCGTCCAACCCGCCGCGCGCCCGGAGCGCCACCCCTCCAGCCACCACTAATCATGAGGACAAACACGATGAGACAGCCGTTCTGCACCGGGGCGATGTGCCTGTTCGCCACCCTCGCCACCAGCCTTGCCGGATGCGGCATCGGCCAGGCCGTGAAAGACAACACCGTGGACGCCGCGAAGTGGGCCTTCACCACGCAGGTCAAGACGATGAATCTCGACCTCGCCAGCCGGTCGTCGCTGAACGCCACCGACGCCGGGAAATCGTTGTCGACGGTGGTCCGGGTCTACCAACTGAAGACGCCCGACGCCTTCCGCGAACTGAGCTACGCCCAGCTCCAGACCAACGACCTGGCAGCGCTGAAGCCCGACCTGCTGGCGCAGCGCGATGTCGTCCTGCGCCCGGACGAGCGGGTCAGCCTGGCCGAGCCGATGCATGCCGATGCCGAGTTCGTCGGCATCGTCGCCCTGTTCCGCAACCCGGACGAGGCAGCCGGCTGGAAGCTGGTGGTGCCCCGGCGGCAATGGAAGCAGACCGATCCGGTCAGGGTGGAAGTGCGCGCCAATACGCTGGCGCTGACTGCGCCGGCGAAAGGGTAGTTAGCGGATCGCTAAAGGGTAGCCCCCGGGCGGCGGCCATGTATCCCCCAATGTCCGCGTATCATCGACGCTCTTCGCCCCCCTGATGCCCCCGGATTCACCATGCCTGACCATTCGTTGCTGTCTGCCCTGCTCATCTTCGGACTTGGAGGGCTGCTCGGCGGGGTCGGAGGCTTGTTCGGCATCGGCGGCGGGCTGATCGCCATTCCGGCCCTCGGCCTGCTCTACGGGATGGACCAGCAGCTCGCCCAGGGCACCTCGCTGGTGATGATCGCGCCCAACGTGGTCATCGGCTTCTGGCAGTACCGCAAGCGGGCCGATATCGAACTGCGCACCGCCATCGTCCTCGGCCTCTCGGCCGTGCTGGCCACCTACTTCTCCGCCCGGCTGGCCACCGCCATGGACGCCCAGCTACTGCGCCGGATCTTCGCGATCTTCATGATCGGCCTTGCCCTGTATTTTTTGTGGCGCCTGATGCCCGGCCGGGCCGTGACCCAGCAGCAGGCGCGGCTGTCATCGCGCTGGATTCCGGCTGTGGGCGTGGTGGGTGGGCTCTTCTCGGGCTTCTTCAGCGTGGGCGGCGGCGTGGTAGCCGCGCCGGCGCTGGTCGGCCTGTTCGGCATGCGGCAGGCCGCCGCGCAGGGGCTGGCGCTGGCGCTGGTCACGCCGGGCGCCGTGGTCGCGCTGATGACCTATGCCCAGGCCGGGCATGTCGACTGGACCAGCGGCATCCCGCTCTCGCTCGGCGGCATGCTGACGATCTCCTGGGGCGTGGCGCTGGCGCACCGGATGCCGGAGCGCCGCCTGCGCGCCGCGTTCGCCGTCTGCCTGATCGTCACGGCGGTGATCATGCTCGTGCGCGGCTAGCCTGCCGCCGGCTTGCGGAAGACCAGGCTGAAGTTGTTCGCCGGCATCGGGATGGGCGCGTCGCAGGTCATGCCTTGGGCAGCCCCGAGGGCGATCACCGCTTCCATGTCGCGCACGCCCCATTCGGCATCGGCGGCACGCAGCTGCGCGTCGAAGGCTTCGTTGCTGGGCGCCGTGTGGGCGCCGTCGCGCTTGTAGGGGCCGTAGAGATAGAGCACGCCGCCCGGCCCGAGCCGCTTGCCGGCGCCGGCGAACAGCGCCTCGGCGGCCGCCCACGGCGAGATGTGGACCATATTGATACAGACGATGGCGGCCACGGCGTCGATGCCCCAGGGTTCCGCGCGCACGTCGAGGGCCAGCGGCGGCAGCACGTTCGTCGCCCCGGCGTGGGCCGCCCAGGCCGCGATCGACTCGCGCCAGGTGGCATCGGGGTCGCTCGGCTGCCAGGTGATGCCCGGCAGCGCGGCGGCAAAGTGCGCGGCGTGCTGGCCGGTGCCGCTGGCAATCTCGAGCACCGTGCCGCTGGCCGGCAGCACCTGGCGCAGCACGGCAAGGATCGGCTCCCGGTTGCGCTCGGTGGCAGGCGCCATGCGGCGCGCGGCGAGGTCGGGGGACGGGCGGTTCATGGGCGCTCCTGTTTTCGCGGGTGACAGGCGCAAGGGTAGCAGGCGCGGCGCCCCGGCGCGGTCAGACCCGGACGGCGCAGCGCCCCGGCTGCGCTACACTCCCCTCCTGCCCAGTCACCCCGCCGGTTTCGGCCGATTTTCGCCGCCTTGCCCACCTACACGCTTGCCACCCCCGTCCACTCGGACCTCGAGATCCGCAAGAGCCGCTTTATCGGCCTGGCCACGCCCGTGCCGGACCGCGAGGCCGCCATGGCAGTGCTCCAGGACCTGCGCGCGCAGCACCCGGGGGCCACGCATGTGTGTTGGGCGCTGCTGGCGGGTGGACAGTCGGGCATGTCCGATGACGGCGAGCCGTCTGGCACGGCGGGCCGGCCGATCCTCGAAGTGCTGCGCCACCATGATCTCGATGGCGTGCTGGCGGCGGTGATCCGCTACTACGGCGGGGTCAAGCTCGGCGCGGGTGGACTCGTGCGCGCCTATACCGATGCGATCGCCGCCGCGCTCAAGGACGCCGAGCGCGTCGAGCGCATCGCCTACGCCACGCTGGATGTCGAGGTGGACTATGCCGACGAACCGCGCGTGCGCCGCTGGATCGAATCGATGGCTGGCGAGGGCTGCATGCTGGCCGACACCCAGTACGGCGCGCTGGCCCGGCTGGTGATCCGCCTGCCGGCCACGCTGCGCGATTCCGCCATCGCCACCCTGCGCGACGCCACCCATGGCCGCGCCCAGTTTCCGGAAGCCGATGCCTGATCCGGACGACATCACCACCCACGACAGCGCCGAATTCACCGCCCGCGTGCTGCCCGGCGAGACGCACTACGCCGCGCCGGCCGCGCTGAGCCTGTTGGAGGCGGCCTTGCTCGAAGGCGTCGCCCTGCCCAGCTCCTGCCGCAACGGCACCTGCCGGGCCTGCATCAGCCAGCTTCACGCGGGGAGCGTGCGCTATCGGATCGAATGGCCGGGACTCAGTGCGGATGAAAAGGACGAGGGCCTGATCCTGCCGTGCGTGGCGTGTCCGACCAGCGACGTGGCCTTCGAGCCGGTCGGCACGAACTAAACCCCGGGGTAAGTCACCCCATCAAGCCAGCCCGCGCCCGTTCACGGAGAAAAAGCGCAGGGCGATCTTCAGCGCATCCGGGCCGGTCGGGTCGGCGAAGGCCTGCCCCGGCGCGCCACCGCTCCAGGCGTGGCGCAGCCCCTCCACCTTGACCAGCCGCATAAAGGGCCGCACGCCGGCCTGCCAGTCGAAGACATCCACCGCACGCCGGGTGCCGCGCCGCACGCGCCGGGGCGGCATGGCCTTGGGGGCGGGCGCGCCGGGCGGCAGCAGCTCCAGCCACAGTGCAGCGGCCGACGTGGCGTTGTCGTAGGTGACCACGGTGTCGTCATCGCCATGCAACAGCAGCAGCGGGGGCGGTCGCCGGCCCGCCAGCGCCAGCCGGGCCGCCACGGCGTCCGGTACGCGCTCGCCGCGCATGGCTCGCGGGGCCTGGGCCGCGTTGACGGCGCTGTAGGGCACCGCGCCCGAGTGCGAACCCACGGCGGCAAAACGATCCGGATAGCGCAGGCCGAGCATCATCGCCATCGCCCCGCCCGCAGACAGCCCCAGCGTGCAGACCCGTTCGCCGATGATGGCGTAGCGCCGGCAGACATGGTCGATCATCGACATCAGCAGCGCCGCCTCGGATGCGCCCCGGGCGTCCGGCCGGAACCAGTTCCAGCAGCGCTGCGAGTTCGCCTGCACCGACTGCTCGGGCATCAGCACCACCCAGCGCGCATCGCGCGCCACGGTGGTCACGCGCGCGCAGGCGGCAAAGCTGGCGGCGTCCTGCCCGCAGCCGTGCAGCAGCACCAGCAGCGGCGCGGGTCGCGCGGCGCTCACGCCTGGCGGCACGAAGATCCGGTAGCGCCGCTGGCCCAGCGCGCCCAGGCCAAGGGTGAAGCCCCAGACCCCCTCCTCCCAGACCCCGCCGCCCTTGCTGACCGGCGACGGCGCCGGCGTGACCACGCCGGTCAGCGCCCTGTGCGCAGCCTTGCCCACGGCGCGGCCCACGGCCTCGCTGACCGCACTGCTTTGTTGCTTGGCCGTCTTCAGCACGGAATTGGTCACCGTGCGTTGCAGGCGCCGGGCGCTACGCGCCGCCTGCTTGCCCAGCGTTGCCCACAGTTGGGTAGTACCCCTGCGCCGTGTCATGCCGCATCGCCCTTTCGTCGTCTGGTGCCGTGGCGGATGCCACGCTGCGATCCTGCACCAGTATCGGGGGCGATTGTGTCAGGTTTTCATGCCATGTCCGGTCAGACGATGCCGCGCAGGGCCAGATCCGCCCCCAGCAACAGCAATCCGCAGAAGAACAGGCGCCGGAAGCGCTCCGCGCTGATCCGGTGCCGCAGCCACTGGCCGAGGAACATCCCGCCCAGCGCGGGCACCAGCGCCAGCAGCGAGGCCCCGAGCACCGGCGTATGGAGCAGCGCGCCGCCCAGCGCCAGGCTCACCGCCAGCGCGATGGTCGAGACCGTGAACGACAGCCCCAGCGCCTGCACCATGCTCTCCTTGTCGAGGCCGAGCCCCTGCAGGTAAGGCACGGCGGGAATGACGAAGACCCCGGTCACGGCGGTGATCGCCCCCGTAACCAGCCCGGCCAGCGGCGCCATCCAGCGTTCCGCCCGGGGCGGCACGACCAGCCGCACGGCGGCGAGGCCCATCACGGCATAGACGATCAGCGCCACGCCGAGCGCGTTGGTGGCGTGGTCCATCATCCTGGCCGGCACCAGCGCGGCGCAAAGCCACGTGCCGGCGCAGATGGTGACCAGCATCGGCCACAGCCGCAGCAGCAGTTGACCGAAGCGCGGGCCGCTGAACAGCTGCACGACGTTGGTCACCATGGACGGCGCCACCAGCAGCGCGGCGGCCTGCACGGGCGGCATGACCAGCCCGAGCAGGCCCACCGCCACGGTCGGCAGGCCAAGGCCCACCACGCCCTTGACGAAGCCGGCCAGCAGGAAGGTCAGGCCGATAAACGCGAATTCAGGACCTACGTGGAACATCGACAAACTCCTTCAGCGGGGGGCGGGCATGCCGGTGGGCACCTCGGCGTGGACCGCCCGGCTGTCCGCCGGCGCCTCGTCGCGCTCGTTCAGGCCGTAGTCGCGCAGCACCTGGGCCACGCGCAGCCGGTAGTTGGCGAACACGCCGCCGCGCCCGGCCGCCTGCGCCTGGCGGTGGTCTAGCGTGTTGCGCCATGCCATGACCGCCGCTTCGTCGCGGAAGAACGAGAGGGACAGCAGCTTGCCCGGCGTGGTCAGGCTCTGGAAGCGCTCCACCGAGATAAAGCCATCGATGGCCTCAAGCGTCGGCTTCAGGTGGGCGGCGATGTCGAGATAGGCGTCCTGGCGGCCCGGCGCGGGTTCGACTTCGAAGATCACGGCAATCATGGGGGCTCCTCTATTTATTAGTGGGATGGTGTGAACAGCGGAATGCGGGCGTTCACGGACGGACGATAGCGCAAGCCGGCCAGCAGGCGGCGCGGGTCGACATCGCGCTGGAGCAGGCTGTCGACGGTGGTTGCTGCTAGAAGACGCGCCAGCGCGTCGCCGGGGCAGCCGTGGCGGCCGGTGCCGAAGGTCCAGGGGCGGTCGGGGCGCGCCCCCGCCGGGTCGTGCGATGCGGCGGCCAGCAGCACCAGCACGGCATCGCCAGCCTTCAGGGATTCGCCGCAGAGCGTGGCGTCCGCCGCCAGGAAGCGGCGCGTGTTCTGCACCGGCGGATCGGTACAGGCGACGTCCGCGACAAGTTCGTCCAGATCGCCCGATGCTTCGCCCAACCGCCCCAGCCGCACCAGCGTATTCCCAACCAGCCCGGCCGTGGCCTCGCACGCCTGGATCATCAGGCCGATGGCGTTGGCCAGCAGCGTGGCGGGGTCGATATCGGCGTCGATAGCGGTGTCGATAGCGGCCTGCGACATCGCCGCGAGCAAGCCGCCGGGGGCGGCATGCTCCCCCGCCCAGCGCGTCAGCCATTGCGCGGCCACGGCGCCCGCCTCCACATCGGCAGGCCGGGCGAGCGGTGACATGGCCGCGGCGAACGTCGCCACGAAGCCCGCCACCCGCGTGGACACATGGCCGGCTTCGTCCCGCTCCAGCGGCAGCCCGAGCAGGTCCGCCACGCAGAGCACGGGCAGCGTGAACATCCAGCGATTGGCCTCGTGGGCGTCGTCCGCCTCCGCGCGCGGCAGGTGGGCGGCCAGCGCGCGGGCGCGGGTGCGGGCATCCGGAAGGTCGATGCCGGCCATCGCCCGCATGACCACGGCCTTGAGCGCCGCATGGGGCGCGCCGTCGGTCATGCGCACCAGCCGGCCGAACAGGGCGCCCGCCGGGGTGCCGGCCAGCGCGGGCGGCACCGGCTGGGCCACCGGGCGGACCCGGCAGTCGGGATGGGCGAGGACCTCGGCGGCCGCGTCGGCGCTGGCGGCCACCCACAGGCCCAGCGCGGCATCGTGGTAGAACGGCCGCGTGGCGGCCAGGTGCCGGTAGTACGGATAGGGGTCGGGATCGGTAACGGCGGCAATCGGATCGGCAACGTACATGGGGGCGGCTCCGTGGCGAATGGATGCAGTGTGCGTCACGCCGTGCCGCCGATGCTTCATGGCGACGTGAAACGTCGAATGCCGGCGGGCAGGCCGGGCGAGGGCGCAGGCGGGCGCGGGCGGGCTCGGGCATGTTTTGTGCGCCGCTCTGCCCGCACTGGCAGCCGCCCCGCTCGGCCGGCCCGCGCCGTGTAATAACTGCGCGCAACCGTCGCCACATTGCAATTTCTGGCGTCCCCGCCCACGGACGATAACAAGGACCCCACCCCATGGAAGACTTCCGCGACCATCAGCCTCTCAAGCTATCGCGGCGCGAACTGCTCAAGGCGAGCGCGGTCACGGTGACCGCCGCCGCCGTGCCGGGCGCCGCCACCGGCCAGCCCGCCGCCGCGCCCTCCCCCGCCACCACGCGCCCGCCCATCTCCCACAAGGTGTCGCTGATCGTCAACGGCCAGCGGCGCGACCTCGACCTCGACACCCGCACCACGCTGCTGGACGCCCTGCGCGAACACCTGCACCTGACCGGCACCAAGAAAGGCTGCGACCACGGCCAGTGCGGCGCGTGCACGGTCATCGTCGATGGGCGCCGGCTGAACTCCTGCCTGACGCTCGCCGTGATGCACCACGAGGCCAAGATCACGACGATCGAGGGTCTGGGCACGCCCGAGCGCATGCATCCGATGCAGGTGGCCTTCGTGAAGCATGACGGCTACCAGTGCGGCTACTGCACGCCCGGCCAGATCTGTTCCGCCGTGGCCGTGCTCGACGAGATCCAGGCCGGCATCCCGAGCCACGTCAGCGCGGACCTCAACGCGCGCCCGCCCCTGAGCGCCGAGGAGATCCGCGAGCGGATGAGCGGCAACATCTGCCGCTGCGGCGCCTATTCCAACATCCTCGACGCCATTGGCGACGTCGCCGGGAGAAAAGCATGATCCCCTTTACCTACGAACGCGCCCAGTCGCCGGCGCAGGCCGCCGCGTCCGCCACGCGCATCCCGGGCAGCCGCTTCATCGCGGGCGGCACCAATCTGCTCGATCTGATGAAACTCGGCATCGAGACCCCGCTGCACCTGATCGACGTGAACGGCCTGGCGCTGGACAAGATCGAGGCCACCTCCCAGGGCGGGCTGCGCATCGGCGCGCTGGTCCGCAACACCGACCTCGCCGCCGACCCGCGCGTGCGGCGCGACTACGGCGTGCTGGCGCGCGCGCTGCTGGCCGGCGCCTCCGGGCAGCTGCGCAACCGCGCCACCACGGCGGGCAACCTGCTGCAACGCACGCGCTGCCCCTATTTCTACGATACCGACCAGCCCTGCAACAAGCGCGTGCCGGGCAGCGGCTGCGCGGCCATCGGCGGCGTGACGCGGCAGCATGCGGTCATCGGCGCCAGCAATGCGTGCATCGCCACGCATCCGAGCGACATGGCCGTGGCGATGCGCGTGCTCGACGCCTCGGTGGAGACTGTCAACCCGAAGGGCGCCGTGCGCGTCATCCCGATCCTCGATTTCCACAAGCTGCCGGGCAACACGCCGCATATCGAGACCGCGCTGGAGCCGGGCGAGCTGATCACCGCCGTGACGCTGCCCCCGCCCATCGGCGGCGCGCAGTTGTACCGGAAGGTGCGCGACCGGGCCTCGTACGCGTTCGCGCTGGTGTCCGTGGCCGCCATCGTGCAGCGCGACGGCACCGGCCGCGTGGCCGTGGGCGGCGTGGCGCACCGGCCGTGGCGCCTGGAAGCCGCCGAGACCGAGTTGCCGCGCGGCGCCCAGGCCGTGACCCAGCGCCTGTTCGCGGACGCCCGGCCCACCCACGACAACGCCTTCAAGGTGCCGCTGTTCCAGCGCACCCTCGCCGCCGTGCTGGCGCAGGCCCGCACCTGACCGGAGGAGACGGACGATGAAATTCGACACCCCCGCCACCACCAATCCGATCGACCAGCTTCGCGTGGTCGGCAAACCCACGGACCGTATCGACGGTCCCCACAAGGCCACCGGCACGGCGCCCTACGCCTACGAGCGGCACGACGTGGCGCGCAACCAGGCGTACGGCTACGTGGTCGGTGCCGGCATCGGACGCGGCCGCATTGTGTCGATGGACACCGCCGCCGCGCGCCGCGCGCCCGGCGTGCTGGCCATCGTCACAGCCGCGAATGCCGGCAAGCTCGGCAAGGGCCAGCGCAATACCGCGAAGCTGCTCGGCGGCCCGGAGATCCAGCACTATCACCAGGCCGTGGCGCTGGTGGTAGCGGAGACCTTCGAGCAGGCCCGCGCGGCGGCGCAGATGATCCGCGTGCGCTATACCGCCGAGAAAGGCGCGTTCGACCTGGCCGCCGCGCGCGATACGGCCGTCGCGCCGAAGGGCGATGACTTTTCGGGCAAGCCGGAGACGGCCGTCGGCGACTTCGCCGGCAGCTTTGCGGCAGCGCCGGTGCAGCTGGACGCCACCTACACCACGCCCGACCAGTCGCACGCGATGATGGAGCCGCACGCCTCCATCGCCGCCTGGAACGGCGACAAGCTCACGTTGTGGACGGCCAACCAGATGATCGCCTGGGGCCGCGAAGACCTGGCGGCCACGCTCGGCATCCCCAAGGAGAACGTGCGCGTGATCTCGCCCTATATCGGCGGCGGCTTCGGCGGCAAGCTGTTCGTGCGGGCCGAGGCGCTGCTCGCGGCGCTGGGCGCGCGCGCGGCCAAGCGGCCCGTGAAGGTGGCGCTGACGCGGCCCCTGATGTTCAACAACACCACGCACCGGCCAGCGACGATCCAGCGCATCCGCATCGGCACCACGCGGGACGGCAAGATCACGGCCATCGCCCATGAAAGCTGGTCGGGCGACCTGCCCGGCGGCGGGCCCGAGACCGCCGTGCAGCAGACGCGCCTGCTCTACGCCGGCGCCAACCGGATGACCGCGCTGCGACTGGCCACGCTGGACCTGCCCGAAGGCAACGCCATGCGCGCGCCGGGCGAGGCGCCGGGCATGATGGCGCTGGAGATCGCCATCGACGAGATCGCCGAGAAGGCCGGCATCGACCCCGTGCAGTTCCGCATCCTCAACGACACGCAGGTCGATCCGGAGAAGCCGGCGCGGCCGTTCTCGCAGCGGCAGTTCGTCCAATGCCTGCGGCTGGGCGCCGAGCGCTTCGGCTGGCAGGCGCGCAATCCCAAACCCGGTGCGACCAAGGCGGGGCAATGGCTGGTCGGCATGGGCGTGGCGTCGGCCTTCCGGAACAACCTCGTCATGAAGTCCGGCGCGCGCGTGGGGGTGGACAAGGGCGGCCGGGTCATCGTGGAGACCGATATGACCGATATCGGCACGGGCAGCTATACGGTCATCGCCCAGACGGCGGCCGAGATGCTGGGCGTGCCGATCGAACAGGTGGTGGTGCGGCTGGGCGATTCGTCGTTCCCGGTGTCGGCGGGGTCCGGCGGGCAGTGGGGCGCCAACAGTTCGACGTCAGGCGTCTATGCCGCCTGCGTGAAGCTGCGCCAACTGCTGGCCGAGCGTGCCGGCCTGAGCGGCACGGACGCGGTGTTCGAGGGTGGCCAGATTCGCGCCGGGGGCCGCAGCGTGCCGCTGGCACAGGCGGCGGGGGACGGCGTGACCGCCGAGGACACCCTGGAATTCGGCGATCTCGACAAGAAGTACCAGCAATCGACCTTCGGCGCGCATTTCGTCGAGGTGGGCGTGGACATGGCAACCGCCGAGATCCGCGTGCGCCGCATGCTGGCCGTCTGCGCGGCGGGGCGGATCCTGAATCCGAAGTCGGCACGCAGCCAGGTGATCGGCGCCATGACGATGGGCGTGGGCGCCGCCTTGATGGAGGAACTTGCCATCGACAAGCGCGTGGGCTTTTTCGTCAATCACGACCTCGCCGGCTACGAGGTGCCCGTGCACGCCGATATTCCCCACCAGGACGTGATTTTCCTGGACGAGGTGGATCCCATTTCCTCGCCGATGAAAGCGAAGGGCGTGGGAGAACTCGGCATTTGCGGGGTGGGCGCGGCGGTGGCCAATGCCATCTACCACGCCACCGGCGTGCGGGTGCGCGACTACCCGATCACGCTGGACAAACTCCTGGCAGGGATGCCGGCGATGGCCTGATTCGTCGCCATATGCCCGTCCACCCGTCCGTCAGGCCTTGCGCGACGGACGGGCATTGCGCAGTGCCGAAGGCCGCACTTCCTGCAGCGATCGCAGCGAGCGCTGTGCGTCCTCCACCGCTTCGAGCCCCTCCCGCAGCCGCGTGCAGGCGTAGCCAAGGCGCGCCTGCACCTCGGTATCCAGTGAAGACAGACGCTCCAGGGCGTCCAGTTCCGTCTGCAAGTGGCCAATCATTCTTCGTAATTGCGCCGTGCTATGAGATGCGAGTGACTGGATGGCCATTCGTAATCCCCTGTGGCTAAGGATGCAAAATGAGAAGGGCAGTGCCCATCCTAATACCCTAGGGCGAGCCACCCAGAATTCCAGCGCTGTTACATATATGTTGGGAGCGCTCCCCGGGTAATCCGGCATTGCGCTGGGAGTGAGCAGCCCCCTTCGCTGTCAAGCCTGCTGGCTCTGTATTTCTTGCATGGTCGACCGGCACATGGATAATAAATGACAATCGCGAGATTGCGTTATGTCGATCGGGAAAATAAATATCAGACTCCGCAGGAAAATAAATCCCCCGCCCTGACATTAATCCACTTTCCCAACCCCTTCGCATCACATACACTGCCCTTCAAATCCACCCGATAATCCTCTGATAATCCAATATCACCCATTATCAAACATATTGGATTCAGTTTCCGATCCATGGGAAATTGCCGATGCCCGTTCCGTCCCGAGTTCGCATCGCTGTACTCCTGTTGTTCGCCACCGCCTTCCAGCCCCTTCATGCGACTGACCTGACGAGTTCGGAGGTGGGCTACAAACTGAGCCGCGCCGACAACCCGTTCGTCGTGGTACCCGGCGCGATCATCGACACGCGTGGGAACGGCGCCGTTGCCATCGACGCATCGGGCAGCTCCGGCTGGGCACTGACCAACAACGGCACCGTCTATGGCGGCTACAACGCGGTGCACCTCCCCCTGGGCACCTTGACCAACTTCGGCGTGCTGGCGAGCCCCGGCACCACCGCGGTGGCGATGTTCGCCGGCGGCACCGTGGTGAACCACGCCGGCGCGGTGATCGCCGGCAAGCTCGACGGCATCTACCTCGGGCAGTCCGGCAGCATCGTGATCAATGCCGGCGACATCGCCGGCGATGTGTTCGACTACTCCAGCACGCAGGCCGCCATCCATTTCGCCGAGAGCGGCACCGTGGTCAATCTGGCGACGGGCCGCATCGTCGGGCATGCGCACGGCATCCTGGCCACGCCTGCCCTCACCCTCGACAACGCCGGCTTGATTGCGTCGGACGAGGGCGCAGCCATCGACCTGCACTCGGGCCCCAGCGCGCCGGCCTCCATCGTCAACAGCGGCACGATCAACGGGCGCAGCGGCGTGGCCATCGCCTTCGGCCCGGCGGACGACCGGCTCGAGATCAGCGGCACCTCGCGGATCACCGGCGTCGTGGACGGTGGCGCGGCGGGCAGCGCCGGCAACATGCTGGTGCTCGGCGGCGCCGACGCTGGCAGCTTCGACCTCTCCGCGCTCGGCCCCGCCGCGCAGTACCGGAACTTCGGCATCCTCCAGAAGCAGGGCGCCAGCATCTGGACACTGACGGGCGCGAACCTCGACGAGCAGGCGTGGCAGGTCGGCGGCGGCGGCTTCGTGGTGGCCGGGCAGCTCACCGGCAGCCTGACCGCCCAGCCCGGCGTCACCGGCCTCTATATAGAAGTGGCGCCGGGCGGAGCGCTCCAGTCGCCGACAACCAGCGCCATCACCCTCAACGGCGGGAGCCAGATCGTCAATGCCGGCACGATCACGGCCAGCGGCGCGGGCGTCCCGGCCATCCGGATCGGTGGCGCGGATGGTCCCGCCAGCGTGGTCAACCAGCCGGGGGCGACGATCGCCGGCAGCCAGGGGCCGGCCATCGTGGCGGGCGCCAACGTCGCCATCGTCA
Source organism: Cupriavidus sp. 10L45 (assembly GCF_056395225.1). Classification (NCBI taxonomy): domain Bacteria; kingdom Pseudomonadati; phylum Pseudomonadota; class Betaproteobacteria; order Burkholderiales; family Burkholderiaceae; genus Cupriavidus; species Cupriavidus sp. 10L45. Next base: position 488,215 of record NZ_JBFTJC010000002.1, on the reverse strand, counting down.
ACGCGGGCACGCTGAGCGGCAGCGGCGTCGCCGTGCAGTTCACCGGGGCAAATAGCACGTTGACGCTCGATACCGGCAGCGCCTTATCGGGCGACCTCGACGGTGGCAACGGCGCCGGCAACGCCCTGATTCTGCAGGGCAGCGGCAGCCTGCCCGGCCGCGCCTATAACTTCCCCAATTTTTATATGCGCGGCACGGACTGGTTGCTCGACGGCACCGCGGAGATCGGGACATCGGCCACGGTCGAGACCGGCACCCTGCGCGTGAACGGCACGCTCGCCAGCCCGGCCGTGGCGGTGTCGCCCGGCGCGGCGCTGGCCGGCACGGGCACGGTACAGGGCGCCGTCAGCGTGCAGGGCATCGTCGCGCCCGGGAACACCGTCTTGCCGACTACGCCGAGGGCGCCGCTGTCGGTCGGCACGCTGTCTGTCGTGGGCAGCTACAGCCACGCGGCCGGCGCCGTGTATCAGGTGGATGTCTCGCCCACCAGCAACGACCTGATCGACGTCACCGGCCCCGCCGCGCTGGCCGGCGGCATGGTGCAGGCCCGTCTGCGCGCGCTGTCGCTGCGTCCTGCCGATACGTACCGCATCCTGTCGGCCTCGGGCGGGCTGACCGGCACGTTCGCGGGCGTGACCACGCTCAATCCGTTCGCCACGCCGTCCCTGGCCTACGATGCCGGGAATGCCTACCTCGTGGTCGCACGCGGCTTCGCCCTGGCCGGCGGTACACCGAACGAGATCGCCGTGGAAACTGCCCTGGACCGCGACGCCTTCGCCGCAGGCACCAACAACGCGCCGAGCCGGGACTTCCTGTCGGTGGCGCTCGAACTGTTCAATCAGGAAGGTGCAGGAGCCTACGCGGCGATCGACCAGTTGAGCGCGGAAGCCTACGCCGCGCTGCCGAACGCCCACTACGCGGCGGCGCGGGCGGGCATGAACGCCATCGACACCCGGCTTGCGGACAACACCTGCACCGGCGCGGCACCGGCGGGGCGCTTCTGCGCATGGGCCACAGTGCTGGGCAACACCGGCCGCATCGGCGGGTATGACACGTGGCTGTCGCAGGACATCAACCTGGCGGGCGTCATGGCCGGGGTCGACTATCAATGGACGCCGGCGTTCACCGGCGGGATGGCATTCGGCTACCTCCACGGCAATACCTTCACCCACGGCCTGCCGGTGCACGGCCAGTTCGACAGCTATCAGGCCGTGCTCTATGGCCGCTACACGGCAGGCCGTTTCTGGTTCCGGCAGGCACTGGGCTACGCGCGCAATATCGACGATATGCGTCGCGACATCACGTTCACCGAGGTGCCCCGTACGGCCACGGGCGGCGCGCACGGCAATCAGTTCTTCACCGCCCTGCGCACCGGCGTGGACCTGCCGCTGGCCCTGCCCGGCGTGCTGTCACCGTTTGCCGGCGCGGAGTTGCAGTCTGTGAAGTTGTCCGGCACGGTGGAATCCGGGGCGGACAGCGTCAACCTTGTGCTGCCTTCGCGCACGACGCATTCGGTCCGGTCGCTGCTCGGCACCGAGTGGCGCCATCTGTTCGACGGACCGGGCGGCGCGTGGCGTATCGACGCCGCGGCGGCCTGGGTCCACACCTTCGGCACGAACACGCTGGCTATCAACGCGCGCTACGCCGGCGCCCCCGCCACCGACTTCACGGTGCACGGCAGCGGCCAGAACCGCAATGCCGCTCAACTGCGGCTGGGCATGAGCGTCAGTCCCACGCCGCGTAGCCGATTGTCCATTCGCTACGACGGCGAACTCGGCACCCACGGCAGCACGCATGGCGGCGCGGTGGGCTTCTCCTATCACTGGTAGGTCCAGCGACTCGCAGATTATTCAAATCGATGTCGACGAAGGGGGTGGCCTGACAGCAGAGAGATTGCATTTTCAGGAAACAGCGATGGTGACATCACGGCTAAGCGGCTAACGTAGGCCAACGGTGTTCACACAGATCGCATATGCAAACAAATATTCCGCTGGAGGTTGAGACAGACCATCCGAGCCACCTCGGCACCCATCCCGCCGAGATGGAGGCTGCCCTGCTCAGGAATCGGTACTGCAAGACCATGGCCGAGTTCTTCGAAGCACCGGCCACCGTATCGCTATCGCGCGTGGCGCGGGCGATGTACCGACTGGGCCGGGTTCGCCAATGGCAGGCCATCAATGCCACCGCGCGCGGTGCGCCCGCGCCGAATACGGCCAGCCTGCGGTCCGGCGTGCTCGAAAGCCTGGCCGGCTCGCACGCTATGGTCGTGCACCGCAAGCACTGGTACGGCACCCACTATAACAAGACCGATCTGTCCGATCTGGCGCTCCAGGTGGCGATGCTGCTTGCGCTCGACTGGCGCGATCTGGCGGCGTTCGCGCTACGGGAATGGTTTGGCGAGCACTCCGAACTCGACAATCTCTACCAGCCCACGCTGAGCGGCGTCACCGGCATGATCATCCGGGTGGCCGGGCAGGCGCTCGATGTCGAGGTGCCCGGGGCCGCGTTCCGCCCCACGGAATCGCCGCTTGCCGATATGGCCTTGCACTGGCGCGACAACGAAACCGCGTTCGTGGAACTGGCGCTACAACTGGCCGACCGCCATCTCGCGCAAAGCCACGGCCATTCGCCCACGGCACTCGCGGACTTCGACCAGCCCATCGAACAGGCCGTGCCGGTGGAACTGCTGATGCTGCTGCGCCTGCGCGGCTATGCGGCCACGCCGCGCTGGCTGGCCGTCCATCCGGCGCTGGCGCATCCGGCCGCGGTGCTGTGCACGGCGGCCTCCCCGGTGCCCTCGCAGCGCTGCGAACAGTTCGTCATGCAGATGGTCCGCCTCCTGCCCGAGTACCAGGCATTGCGCACGGCCCTCGCGGCGCAGCAGGCCAGCCTGCGCGCCAATCGTCCCCGATAGCTCTCCCCCTCACCCGCCGGCCGCCACGCGCCGGCGGGGCCTTGACCACGCCAGCATGACCTGTTCGGAGACAACGTTATGACCTTGATGGCCAATCGCATCGCCGTCGCAGACGACCACCCTCTCATCCTCAAGGCATTGCATGACTGCCTCGCCGCCACGCCTGGGTTCGAGGTGATCTGCGCATGCGCAAACGGCGGCGCGTTGATCCATGCGCTGGCCGATGCCGAACTCGACATCATCGTGACAGACTTCGCCATGGGGCAGGCAGACCGCAGTGTCGACGGCTTCAACCTGCTGCGGCAGCTCATCGCGCGCCATCCCGACGCCCGCATCGTGGTGATCAGCGGCCAGATGAACCCGGGCATCGTGGCCCGTGCCATGCACCTCGGCGTGCGCGCGTTCGTCAGCAAGCAGGATGAACTCGACGAGGTGGTCCAGGCCTGCGTGCACGTGACCACCACGGACGAGTGCTTCTATTCCTCGACCATCCGCACGCTGCTGAACGCCTCCGGCGCCATGAAGAAGGCAGTCCACGACCTGACCCTGCGCGAGACGGAAGTGGTGCGCCTCTACGTCCAGGGCTTGCAGTTACAGGAGATCGCCACCCGGGTCGGGCGGTCGATCAGCACCGTCTCATCGCAGAAATCCACGGCCATGGACAAGCTCGGGGTCAAGAAGAACACCGACCTGATCCGCTACGCCTACGAACACGGTGTGATCTAGGCGCCGCGCCCTGCCGCGCGTTCCTGCAGGAACGCGATCAGCGTGGCCACGGCGCGCGTCTGGTAGCGCGCCGGCATGTAGAGCAGGTACATGGTGGTCCGGAGGAAAGATAAATCCTCCGGCGGCAGCGGCAGGCGCAGCAGCGCCCCCGTGGCGAGGTCCTGATCCACCATGTAGTGCGGCACCAGTCCCACCCCCAGCCCCTGGAGGATGGCATCGCGCAGGAAGAAGAAGTTCGCCGACATCAGCCTGGGCCGAATGTCGAGCTGCCGGCTTGCCGGGCCCGGCCTCCCCGCCGCGTGCAGCTTCTGGCCCGTCAGTTCCGAGGTGATCAGCGGCAGGTCCTTGAATTGCTCGAGGGTCTGCGGCATGCCGTAGGTGCGCACCAGATCCGGCGTCGCGCAGGCCACATATTCGACGTCGCCCAGGCTGCAGGCCACGGCGTTGGTGGGCGCGTCGCCCATCACGCGGACGGAGAAGTCCACCGCGCCCTTGATCAGGTCGTCGATGTCGTTGTCGAACACCACGTTCAGCGTGATGGCCGGATACAGGTTCATGAACGCGATGAACCACGCGGACATGGTGTGCTGGCCGAAGCCGCTCGGCACGCTGAGCCGGACCGTGCCGCTCAACCGCTTCCCCAGACTCTGGACCGACTCCTGCGCCGCCATTACTTCGTGGCGGATGGCCCGGGCATGCTCATACAACTGCCAGCCGAGTTCCGTCGGTTCCAGTTGCCGCGTGCTGCGTCGCAGCAATTCCGCGCCAATCTGCCGCTCGAAGTGGTTGAGGCGCTTGCTGACGTTGGCGCGGCTCATGCCGAGCTGCGCCGCGGCGCGGCTGAGATTGCCGGCCTCGATGATGTCCACGAGCAGGGACAGCCCGTTCAGGTCCATTGTCAACTTTCCGTAGTCATATGCGTTGCGGATTGGTAGCAATTGTCAAGCATACGGAACATATAGACAATGCGCTGACAGGAGACACAGACAATGGAATTACAGAATCAGGCCGCGCCGTTGCCGTTGGCAGGCGTGCGCATCCTTGACCTCTCGCGCGTACTGGCCGGGCCGATGTGTGCGATGGCGCTGGCAGACCTCGGCGCCGATGTCATCAAGGTCGAGCACCCCGCGCGCGGCGACGACACCCGCGACTGGGGCGTGCGGATCGGCACGCGCAATACCTCCTATTTCAATAGCGCCAACCGCAACAAGCGCTCGGTCACCCTGGACTTGCAGAGCGAAGAGGGCGTGCAGCTGGCGCGCCAGCTGGCCGCGCGCAGCGACGTGGTGATCCAGAACTTCAAGGTCGGTGGCGCCGAAAAGCTGGGCCTTGGCTACGAACAGCTCAGCGCGGACAATGCGGGCCTCGTCTATTGCTCGATCTCCGGCTACGCGCGCTTCACGCCGGAGGCCGAGCGTCCCGGCTACGACCTCGTGGTGCAGGGCGAAGCCGGCGTAATGGCCACCAACGGCGAGGCCGGGCAAGGTCCGCTGAAGTTTGGCGTCGCGGCCGTGGACATGTTCACCGGCATGTACGCCGGGCAGGCGATCCTGGCGGCGCTGTTCGCGCGCCACACCACCGGACGCGGACGCCATGTGCAGATGGCCCTCTATGACTGCGGGCTGATGATCACGTCGTACTACGGCATGGAAGCGCTGCTCAAGGCCGGCGATCCGCCGAAGTTCGGCAACGCCCATCCGTCCATCGTTCCTTACGGCGTCTTCGAGGCCGCCGACGGCCCGCTCGTGATCACCGTGGGTAACAACGGCCAGTTCCAGCGATTCTGCCGCGAAGTCATCGGTCGTCCCGAATGGGCGGAAGATCCGCGATTTGCGACGAACACGACGCGCTCGGCCCATCGCGACACCCTACTGGCCGCGCTGCGCGAGACCCTGCGGCGCTTCACCCGGGCCGAATTGCTGCAACGGCTGACCGCCGCGCAGATTCCGTGCGGCGAGGTGCTGGGCATGCTCGACGCGCTACAGTCCCAACGCACCGCCGACGCGGGGCTGCTGCACCATTTCCACGACACCGAGGCCGGCGCGCAGGCCGTGCTGGCCCCGCCCTATGCGATGGATGGCCAACGCCTGCCCGTGCGGCGCCCGCCGCCCCATATGGGCGAGCACACCACGGAAATCTTCAAGGAAGTGCTACAACTCGACGACAACGCTATCGCGGGCCTGCGATCCCGAGGCGTGATCTGATCCCGATATTTCGATTCAAAACTGGAGACAAAACCCATGACCAAGCTGCGACTCAGCCGCCGCCAGATCCTCAAGGCCGGCGCCGCGGCCTCCCTGGCATCGATGATGCCCGCCGTGCTCGCCAAGACCGGCTGGCCGGAGAAGTTCATCAAGATGACCGTCGCGTTCCCGGCGGGCGGCCCCACGGACACCGCCGCCCGGATCGTGGCCCAGAAGCTGTCGGAGCGGCTCGGGCAGCAGGTCATCATCGAGAACAAGCCGGGTGCGTCGGGTTCCATCGGCACGGCCAGCTTTATCAAGAGCCCGGCCGATGGCTACAGCCTGTCGATGTTCGGCATGCCGGCCCTGCTGGCACCGCTGATGTACAAGAACAACGCCTATGACGTGAAGAAGGACTTCCTGTCCGTGGCCACGGTCTATGTGCTGCCGATGGCCATCGTCATCAATCCCGCCGTGGTGCCCGGCGTGGAGACCCTGCCGGACCTGATCCGCTTCGCCAAGGCCAGCAAGACGCCGCTGAACTACACCAGCTCGGGCACCGGCAGCTTCGGGCACCTGGCCATGGAGCAGCTCAAGGACCTGGGCGGCTTCGACATGCAGCACGTGCCGTACCGCGGCAGTGCGCCGGCCGTTGCGGACCTGCTGGGCGGACAGGTGGGCATCATGTTCGCCGACGTAGTGGCCGCCCTGCCCCACATCCGCGCCGGCAAGCTCAAGGCGATCGCCCTGAGTTCGCCCAATGCCAAGGTGCTGCTGACCGGCGTGAAGACGGTGTCCGAACAGGGCTTCCCGGGCTTCGACTTCGACTCCTGGGGCGGCCTGATCGCGCCGCTGGAGACGCCGCAGGCCATTGTGGACCGCATTGCCCGCGAGACCCGCGACATCGTCACCAGCGACAAGGAACTGCAGCAGAAGCTGGTAAGTGCCGGCGCCATCGCCTCGTTCCAGGACGGCAAGCAGATGCAGGCACGCCTGAACAAGGACTACGACCGCTGGAGCGCCATCGTCAAGGCGAAAAACATCACTGCCATGTAAGGCGAATTAAGCTGGCATCGCCCCGCCATCCACGGCCTCCGGGGAAAGCTGCTCGGCGTTTCGGATCCCGAACGGGATATGGACGCATGGCAGGGTCCCGGCGGCCGGTTCCAGATGCAGGCGCTGGTCGTCGAAAAAAATGTGCGGCTGGAGCACTTCCAGGACGAGCCGCTTCTCCACCCCGCCCAGAAAGAACGCCTCGTTGACCGAGATGCCCCAGTGGCGCATGGTGTTGACCACGCGTTCATGCGCCGGCGCGTTGCGCGCGGTGACGATCGCCACGCTCAACTTCTGCTTGTACTGCGGGTCCCGCTGCACGCGCTCGCTCTCGAGCGCCTGGATCACCGCCAGTTTCTTCAGGAACGGCGCCAGGGGTCCCGGATTGTGGGGGATGTCGATGTGTTTCTGCTCGTGCTGAAGGAATGCGTCGAGCTGGCCGTTGTGGAAAACGGCCTCGGCCGCATCGTCGGCAATCACCCCGTCAAAGTCGAAGGCCAGCCGTAGCTCGTCAGACTCCGTATCGGCGGGCAAGGTGCCAGCCAGAACCTGGCCGGCCGCATGCCCAGCCAGGATCGCCTGGCGGACATCGGTCTGATTTGCGGAAAGGAACAGGCTGATGTTCAGGGCTTCGATATAGCGCTGCGGCGCGCCGCCCTGCAGAAACAGGGCACGACTGATATCCAGCCCATGAGCCTTGATCGACTCCATCACCCGCATGCCGGTGTCGGGATCATTCCTGGAGAGCAGGATCACCTCCACCAGCGGATCACCCGGACGCAGTTCGTTGAGCGATAGCAGTCGTCGAATGAAGGGAAATGCCACGCCCGGGCGCAACGGCACGTGCTGGTGCTTGCGTTGGTAGTCGCGGTAGGCTTCCTCGCCGTCGCCGCGGAAAATCTTGTCGGACTCGTCGAGATCGAACAGCGCACTCGACGCGAGCCCCAGTACCAGCCGGTTGGTCAGATCGTAAGGCATAGGTGATTGTTGCTCGCAAGGGGTCAGGCCCCGCCGTGAAATCGAAAGATGCTAAGTCTATCCGGACAGCAAGCGCCATCAGTGCGAGGAGACGTACTCAGCGTCATGGAACACCGGGGGGACCGCAAACCCTTCTCGCATTCGCTTCGCCTCCGCCGCCGGGGTCAAGCCAAAAAGTCTTCTAAATTCTCTGCTGAATTGTGATGGACTTGTGTAGCCCACGGCACGGCCAGCCGCTTCTGCGGTCAGATCTTGACGCACCATTAGCAGGCGAGCCTGATGCAGGCGCGTCGACTTTAGATACTGCATGGGTGACGTCTGCGTGATCTCCTTGAAATGGCTGTGGAAGGTAGGAATACTCATGCCGGCTTCCAGTGCGAGTTGCGACAGGTCGAGCGGTTCCGCGTAATCGGCATGAATGCGGCGCAGCGCCCGGCCGATCTTTCCATACTGACCTTTCATCGCAAGCGCCTCTCGCATGGCGCTTCCCTGCTCCCCGGTGAGTACCCGGAAATACAGTTCTCGCAGCAGTCCGGGACCCAACACGGCTGCCTCGAGCGGTCGGTTCATCGCCTCCAGGAAGCGCAATACCGATGCGCGCATGTCCGCATCCATTGGACTTGACATCATGGCCTGCGGTGGCTGCGCGCGCTCGGCCACCGACTGCCGGTCGATCTGCAGCATCAACTCGGCGGCGACCGCAAAATCCAGGTGCAAATACATCGCGAGAAGGGGATGCGCCGGCGTCGCGTCCGTCTCCATATCGAATGGAACGGGAACTGAGACGGCGAGGTAGTGCTGCGCGTCGTAGACATAGCGCTTGTCACCGAAGTAACCACGCTTGCGGCCCTGGCAAACGATGACAATTCCCGGATCGTAAAGAACCGGAGTACGCGACAAGGCGCGATCGGAGCGCAGTATTCGGACCCCGGGGAGCGCCGTGAGGTTGTATCCCTCGTTGTGCGCCAATGCGCCGAGCAGATCGACCAATCGTCGTTGCCCGCCGTCTGACGAAGACGGATGATTACCCGTATCACTCTTCGAATACATAGTTTTAGGCAAGAAAAACAGGAGATTGGCGCTTATATCACTGATTTCTGCAGAATAACATGCGCTCTCCAGTCTACCGAACGGAGAAGCTCAAATGGCATCCAGCAAACGCTTGCTCATTACCGGCGTCAGCAGCGGCTTTGGTCGTGCGCTCGCTCAAGAGGCGCTGGCGGCCGGCCACCGCGTGGTCGGCACGGTGAGAAGCGCGCGAGCGAAGCAAGACTTCGAAGCGCTATCCATCGACAGGGCTTTCGCCCGCATACTCGACGTGACCGAATTCGACGCCATCGACGGCGTCGTTGCGGAGATCGAATCGAACGTCGGCCCCATCGATGTCCTCGTCAACAACGCGGGCTACGGGCATGAAGGCATTCTGGAAGAGTCGCCTTTGTCCGAGATGCGCCGACAGTTCGACGTGAACGTGTTCGGCGCAGTCGCCATGATGAAGGCCGTGCTGCCTTTCATGCGTGAACGCCGGCGCGGTCATGTTCTTAACATTACGTCTATGGGCGGCTACATCACGATGCCCGGTATTGCTTACTATTGTGGGAGCAAGTTCGCTCTGGAAGGCATCTCGGACGCGCTTGCCAAGGAAGTGCAGCCCTTCGGTATTGCGGTTACCGCTGTCGCGCCGGGCTCGTTTCGCACCGACTGGGCGGGTCGATCGATGACCCGCACGCCACGCTCAATCCCCGACTACGACGCTATCTTCGAACCGGTTCGCGAGGCACGTATCGAGAAGAGCGGAAAGCAGTTGGGAGATCCCGCAAAGGCAGCGCGTGCGATGCTCGCCGTGATCGATGCAGATCAGCCGCCCGCGCATCTTCTGCTTGGTAGCGACGCACTCCAACTCGTGCGAAGCAAGCTGTCTGCTGCAGCAAGCGAACTCTGCGCCTGGGAACACGTCACAGTGTCGACCGACGGTTGAGCGGCCTTGAACGGGTCAACTCAATTCCTTTGCCAGATATTCGCCAGTGCGGCTCGTCGCCACGCTGGTGATATCGGTGGGGCGGCCGCTAGCCACGACGCGGCCGCCCTGCTCTCCGGCGCCCGGACCCATGTCGATCACCCAATCCGCCTGGGCCACGACACGCATGTCGTGCTCGACAACGACCACGGTATTGCCCGCATCCACCAGCTCCTGTAGTTGCAGGAGCAGGCGGTCCACATCGGCCGGATGCAGTCCGTTGGTGGGTTCGTCCAGCACGTAGAGCGTGTCGCCGCGCTGGGCGCGCTGCAGTTCGGTGGCCAGTTTGATCCGCTGTGCCTCGCCACCCGACAGCTCGGTGGCCGGCTGCCCCAATCGAAGGTATCCCAATCCGATGTCCTGCAACGCCTTCAGCGATCGCATCACCGAAGGCTCATCCGCAAAGACTTCGCATGCCGCATCGACGGTCAGGTCGAGGATCTCGGCAATATTCCGGCCTTGCCAGGTGATTTCCAGCGTCTGCGCCTGATAGCGCGTGCCGTGGCAGGCGGTACACGGCGCATACACACTCGGCAGGAACAGCAGCTCCACGCTGACGAAGCCCTCGCCTTCACATGTGGGGCAACGGCCTTGGGCGACGTTGAAGGAAAATCGTCCCGGCGTATAGCGCCGCTTGCGCGCGGCGGGGGTGTCGGCAAACAGCTTGCGGACATGATCGAACAGCCCGGTATAGGTAGCGAGGTTCGATCGCGGGGTGCGGCCAATGGGCTTCTGGTCGACGCGCACCAGACGGCGCACCGCCTCCAGGTCGCCCGCCACGCGCCCACTTGTCGGCGTATCCGTCACCGCGAACAGTGGATCGCGCTCCTCGTCGGCATCGCTATCGTTGGCGCGGCCAAGATGCCGGTTCACCAACTCCGGCAGGGCCTGGCTGATCAGGCTCGACTTCCCCGATCCCGAGACACCCGTCACCGCCACGAAGCACCCCAGTGGTATCGCCGCATCGATCTTGTGGAGATTGTTGCGGGCGACATGCACGAGCTTGAGCCACCCAGCGGGTTCGCGGGGTTCTCGCAGCGGCACCTGTTGCTCGCCAAACAGATACGCTGCGGTACGCGATGCCTGCACCGCGGCAAGCCCGTCGAGCGGCCCGCTGTAGAGCACGTGGCCGCCGCCCTCGCCAGCGGCCGGCCCCACGTCTACGATCCAGTCCGCGTGACGCATGGTCTGTGTGTCATGTTCGACCACGAACAGCGAGTTGCCGGCGGCCTTCAATCGTCGCAACGCCACCAGCAGCGCTTCGCCATCGGCGGGATGCAGCCCGGCCGAGGGCTCGTCGAGCACATAGACCACGCCGAACAGTTGGGAAGATAGCTGCGTGGCCAGCCGCAGCCGTTGCAATTCGCCCGATGACAGCGTCGGCGTGCTGCGGTCCAGCGACAGATACCCGAGCCCGAGATCGATGAGCGTGGAAACCCGCTCCATCAGCTCTTCCGCGATGCGCTGCGCGGCCAGCCGCTTTTCGTCGGAGAGGTTGGGCGTGCGTCGCACGTCGGGCGCCGCCTTGTGTGCGGATCCCCCTGCCGCCACGCGCCGCGCCGTGGCGGCGCGCATCGCCTTCGTGCTCGGCACCGCGCCGGAGATTGCCTCGGGGCTCGCCCACTCGCCGTGCGCAATCGGCCGCATGATCTCCGCCACGCGGGCAAGCGGAAGGTTCGCGAACGTGCCGATGTCCATGCCCGCAAACGTCACCGATAGCGCTTCCTTCTTGAGCCGCTTGCCGTGACAGGCCGGGCATTCGCGTCCAATCATGTATTGCGAAACGCGCTTCTTCATCAGCGCGCTCTGCGTCGTGGCGAAGGTCTGCAGAACATAGCGACGGGCGCCCGTGAACGTGCCCTGATAGCTCGGCTCCATCTTGCGCTTGAGCGCGGCGCGCACCTCCTTGGGCGTGAATCCTGCGTACACCGGCACCGTGGGCTGTTCTTCGGTGAACAGGATCCAGTCACGGTCCTTCTTCGGCAGCTCGCGCCACGGCTTGTCCACGTCGTAACCGAGCGTCACCAGGATGTCGCGCAGGTTCTGCCCGTGCCATGCGGGCGGCCACGCCGCGATGGCGCGCTCGCGTATCGACAAGGTATCGTCGGGCACCATCGACTGCTCGGTCACATCATAGATGCGCCCCAGACCATGGCACGTGGGGCAGGCGCCCTCCACCGTGTTGGGCGAGAAGTCCTCGGCGTACAGCATCGGCTGCCGGGACGGATAAGTGCCCGCGCGCGAATAGAGCATGCGGACAAGACTCCCCAGCGTGGCGACGCTTCCAACCGTGGAACGTGCATTCGGCGTACCGCGTTGCTGCTGGAGCGCGACGGCGGGCGGCAGCCCTTCGATCGCATCCACCTCCGGCACGCCAACCTGCTCGATCAGCCGTCTGGCATAGGGGGCCACCGACTCGAAGTAGCGCCGCTGCGCTTCCGCGTAAAGCGTGCCGAATGCCAGGGAGGACTTGCCGGACCCCGAGACCCCGGTAAATACGACCAGCGCGTTGCGTGGGATATCGACATCGACGTTCTTGAGGTTGTGCTCACGGGCCCCGCGCACGCGGACGAAGTTGTCCGCCGCGTGACCGGACGCGGCCGGAAACGTGTCGTCGGGTGTCAGTGGGTGCCGGCGGTATTCATCCTTCATGCGATTTGTCTGTCTGAAAGCGGCGCCCTTGCAGAAATTTCCGACTGAATCTTCATCTTTCCTGCGGATTCGAGGGGGCGCTTGGCGATAGCCTCAACAAGGCAGGAAACATGCCAAATCGGATTGGGGTGAAGAGACCGCCGCAAAGACGCCTGCTCGAGATCTACTGCGGCCTGCCCCTACTCCTCGTCCATTTCGGCAAATCTCTCGACCAAAAACTCGATCAATGCGCGTACGGCTGGCAAAACGCCGCGCCGGGACGGGAATACGACGTGAAGCAGTTCGGCGCGAGGTGCCCAGTCCGGCAGGAGCCGTACCAGCTGCCCCGCGTTCAACTGCTCACGTACCATCATCACCGGCAGCTGGCCGATACCGACACCTGCCAGTGCTGCGGCTCGCAGTGCAATCATATCGCCTGTCACCAGGCGCGGGCGATGTCGCACCACCGCCTGCGCCCCATCCGGACCAAACAGCGTCCAGGCGTATTCCGCCTGCGTTGCGCCCAGTGCAAGGCTTGGCAGGTCGGCGAGATCAGCCGGCGCGCGTGGCAGCTCGCGCTGCCCTTCTACCAGGGCGCTACTGGCCACCAGACATTGCCTGCGTTCCGCCAGCACGCGGATGACAAGGTCGCTGTCTTGCAATGGCGCCGGCCTGACGCGGATGGAAACATCCACAGCATCGCCGACCGGATCCACGCGCCGATTGGTCGCTTCCAGATGCACGATCACCTGCGGGTGCGCGGCCATGAACCTGGCCAGCATGTCGCCGACGTGCGCGTGCAGCAATGCCACCGGACAGGTCACCCTGACGGTACCGCGCGGCTCGGCGCGCGTCAGCTCCACGGCTTCCTGTGCAGCCTCGGCCTCCATCAGCATCGCCTTGCAATGCTCGTAGTAGGTGCGGCCAATCTCGGTCATGGTGAAGCGGCGCGTCGAGCGCTGGATCAGCCGAACGCCGAGTCGTTCCTCCAGGACGGCGATGCGCCGGCTAAGCCGGGACTTGGGCATTCCCAGTGCGCGGCCAGCCGGCGCGAATCCGCCGTGCTCAACCGCCTGCACATAGAAGTAGAGGTCATTTAGGTCCTGCACGCCACTTCCTTCTCCCTTCATCGTTCACCAGATAGGACTATGACGTCCAATCTAGCACTCTAGTGCGTCCCGCGTCCCAATCCTATGCTTTCTCCATCCGACGAATGGTCGCGAGCGGCCAGACCTTCCACACGGTGCGATGCCACCGCCCCTTACCCAGGAGACCCATCATGTCCCAACCCGCCAACTTCAACGGCAAGCGACCTGTCATCGACCCGGACGACTCGGCGATGCTGCTGATCGATCATCAGAGCGGTCTCTTCCAGACCGTAGGCGATATGCCCATGCCGGAACTGCGCCAGCGCGCCGCCGCCCTGGCAAAGATGGCGACGCTGTGCAAACTGCCGGTCATTACTACGGCTTCCGTGCCACAAGGGCCCAATGGCCCGCTGATTCCGGAGATTCACGAGAACGCACCGCACGCGAAGTACGTCGCGCGCAAAGGCGAAATCAATGCATGGGACAACCCCGAATTCGTCGCCGCCGTGGAAGCGACAGGCAAGAAAACCCTGATCATCGCCGGCACCATCACGAGTGTGTGCATGGCGTTCCCGTCCATCAGCGCCGTGGCTGACGGGTACCGGGTTTTCGCCGTAGTGGATGCTTCCGGCACCTACTCGAAGATGGCGCAGGAAATCACGCTGGCCCGCGTGGTGCAGGCCGGTGTGGTACCGATGGATACCGCCGGCGTGGCCTCCGAACTGCAACGCACGTGGCATCGCGATGACGCGCAGCAATGGGCGGAGATCTACACGAAGATCTTCCCGGCCTACCAGTTGCTGATTGAAAGCTACGCGAAGGCGCAAGACGTGCAGAAGAAGGGCGAGGCGCTGGACTCCGCGCGCTAAGCGTCGGAACCGGCATGGCCCTGGCGGCCCTGCCGGTTCCTTGATCGCAGGAGTGGTCAATGTCACGCATGTCGATAAGAGCGTCCGCGCCGCCGGTGGTACTGGCCTGCGTTCTCGCGGGCATGTCGTCCAATGGATGCGCCCAGCCGTCACCGCCCCCATACAATTTTCTTCGCTACGACGAGGATTACAGCTATCTGCGAGATCCGGCGCGCCGTAGCGACCCCTGGGACGCGATCAAGTATCGGCCGCTCGGTTCACCGGACATCTATCTGAGCCTGGGCGGAGAGATTCGAGAGCGCTTCGAATCCTACTCGGCGCCGAACTTCGGCGTGCCGGGCCCGTCGGCGGACGGCTACCTGTTGCATCGCCTCCTCCTCCATGCCGACGTGCATGCTGGCGACTATCTGCGCGCATTCGTGCAACTCGGCAATCATCTGGCGCCGGGCAAGGAGGTCGCCATACCGCCTTACGAAGACCGGGTGGACGTGCAACAGGCGTTTGTCGATGTGCATGTGCCGAAGGCAGGCAGCACGATGGACACCGCCTTGCTGCGGGTCGGGCGTCAGGAGATGGCATTCGGCGCGCAACGGCTGGTGTCGGTGCGGGATGCGCCAAACGTCCGGCGCGCCTTCGATGGTGTCCGCGTGGGTGGTGCTACAAACAGCGGTGTGAAGATCGATGCGTTTGCCACGCGGCCGGTGCTGCTGAAGGCGGGCGATTTCGACGATCGGCCCAATCAGTCGCAGGCCTTTTGGGGCGTCTACTCGACCTTCCCCAAGACCTTTGTGCCGTCATCGGGCATCGACGTCTACTACCTTGGCTTCGAGAACAACCACGCGCTGTACAGCATCGGAACCGGCGTGGAGCGACGGCATTCCGTTGGTGGGCGGGTCTTTGGCACGCACGGTCAGTGGGACTGGGATTGGGAAGCCCTGGGACAGTTTGGCAGTTTTGGCGCGCAGGACTTGCTTGCCTGGGGCTTCTCCACCGACACCGGCTATGGATTTTCCGTCGCCGACTGGAAGGCGCGTGCGGGCATCAAGGCCACCATCGGCAGTGGTGATACCAATCCGCGCGACGGAAAGCTGGGCACGTATGGCGGCCTGTTTCCAAAACTGGCGTACTTCAATCAGGCAGGACTACTGGGTGCATCGAATGTCATGGACCTACAGCCGTCCCTGACGCTAAAGCCGATTCCGCGACTCAAGCTGACCCTGTCCTGGGACTTTATCTGGCGACAGACGACCAACGATGCCGTCTACACGAGCGTGGCCACGCCCATTCCCGGCACGGCGGGTCGCGCCGGGCGCTACACGGGCAGCCAACTTGCCTTTGACGTGTACTGGCAGGTGGACCGGCACATTGTCATGAATGCCGGCCTGGTGCATGTCGACGTGGCAAAAGTCCTCAGCGCCGTGGGCGGCCACAATACAAACTTCGTCTACCTGTCGGCGGCGTACACGTTCTGAACCGTCTGATGGCCCCGCTGCGGGGTCAATGCGACTTTGCCTTGTGTTCCAGATGATCGAAAGCGACGTCCTCCACGCGGGAGACCTTGTTTGCCAGTCGGAACTGGAACCAGAAGAGGGCAACTACCGCCAACATCGCAAGGCCGCCAAGTGCAAATCTGAGCCACATCTTTATCCTCGATTGATATCGTACGGTGACAAATCAAGCGTATGCGGACTCAGATACAAGCTGCATCAAGATGGCGTCGAGCGCGATAAAAATCCTGTTAAGTTTGTCTCAATGCATCAACAAGCCGCGACAGAGCACCGAAACGCCGCTGATGCAGAGAAGGACCAAGAGCGCGCGACGCACCGCGTCGGGCGAGATCCGACGACGCAGGCGAGAACCTATCGCCAGGCCGACGAGGCCGAATGGCAGGGCGAACACGGCACTGCGCAGCAAATCACTCTGAAACAGCAATCCGCTGTATGCAAATGCTGTCAGGCGCACCAGCGCACTCACCATGATGACAGCCGCGATGGTCGAGCGAAACTCGTCGATCCGCGGAAGTCGCCGGGACAGGTACATGGTGTAGACCGGACCTCCGGTGCCGAACAATGCGCTGAACACACCGCCCACGACGCCGGCCGGCACTGACCACCCCCTCGCCGCCTCTTCCTCCCGATGCGCGCCGCCAAGGAGCGTCCGCCCCGTCATGATGAGCACAAAGAGTCCCAACCCGACAAGCAGCCAGCGGGACTCGACCTTGGCCAGTACGGTCGTACCGAGCGCCACGCCCACCATCATGAACGGGATCAGGCGGGACAGCTCTTGACGAGACACAGCGCTCCAGTTGCGCAGGCCAACCATTGTGGTCGTCACAAGATCGAGCAGAAGCAGCAGCGGCACCACGAACTGCAGCGGGATGAACTGCACCAGGATCGGCACGGCGACCATCGCCGCACCGAAGCCGGTGAGTCCGAACACCGTGTAGGCGCCAACCACTGTTGCCCCGAGGGCTGCGTAATGTTCAGTGCCCATGCCCTGTGCCCGTCCTAGTTGGCGGAGATCTTTCGCTTTGTCACCAGCGGCTTCCAGCGCCCCGATTCCTGGGCAATCTCCTCGGGAAGACGACCTTTCGGCGTGATCGTCCTGGCCATGCCTTGCGCGGCCAGATAGCGCTGCATGCCCGGTTCTGCAGCGGCGCGCTCCAGGTCGGCATACATTTTCGCCGTCAACGCCTTTGGCGTGCCGGCCGGCGCCATCAGCGCGAACCAGCCATAGAACGTAAAGCCCTCCAGCCCCGCCTCCGCGACAGTCGGCACGTCAGGAAGCAGCGCGGACCGTTCGTTGCCCGTCACGGCAAGCGCGCGAAGGCGGCCGCCCTTGAGGAGCGGGGAGATGGCATTGATGTTCCCCACTGTCATGTCTACCGTGCCCGCCATCAGGTCCGCATAGGCCGGTCCTTCGCCCTTGTACGGCACATGCACGACGTCGATGCCGGCAGCGTCGGCAAACGCTTCACTGGCGATATGCACCTGGCTACCGTTGCCTGCCGACGCGAAGGTCAATTTGCCCGGGTTGGCCTTTGCATAAGCGATGAGCTCGGTCATCGTTTTCGCCGGAATCTTCGTGTTGACCGTTACCACCATCGGCCCACTGGCGATCTTGCTGATCATCTCGAAGCTTTCAGCCGAGTAGGGAAGCTTCTGATAGATGAACGGGTTGACCGTGAACATGCTGCCGGAGGCGAGCAGCAGCGTGTAGCCATCCGGCACGGATTTGGCTACGGCTTCCGCGCCCACGGCACCGCCTGCACCCGGGCGGTTGTCCACGACAACGGGCTGCTTCCATTGCTTGCCCAGTTCCACGGCCACCGCACGTGCAAGCAGATCGGTCGCGCCGCCCGCGGCAAACGGCACTACCAGACGAATCGGCTTGCCCGGCCATTCCTCCGCGTGAGCCGGCACCATGGCTAGCGGAGCAATCGCAAACGCAAACATGGCTGCCGCGGTCGATGTGTTGTATCGCCTGGCGTCCGCATCGCCGCACAGCTCTTTCACAACGGGATGCTGACGTATCCGGCTCAACCCGTGCCGCCCTCGTCCAAACCAATGCCAGATGGCCTTGCCAGTGCTTGCTGCGTTCATCGTTGTCTCCTTTGTGTGGCGTCGCTTTCGTATGCGACTTTCGTATACGTCCTTACCGCATGCGTCAGCCCTTCTGCACCAGCTTCGGGCGGCCGTCGTCCGGTGTGCTGGCGGGTGTCGTGACAGCGGTCAATGCGTCCAGCAGCAACCTCGACAGATGCGCACGGGGGTTGTCGCGCGGCACCAGAATCCCGATGCGACGCATCAGCGGCGGCGAGCCGAACGGAATGGTGCGAATCGACGCCGGAAATTCGTTCTCGACGCCACGGGCCGGCACCACTGACGATCCCAGGCCGTTGGCGACCATCGCGATGACGCCTTCGAGCGTGTCGATCTCCATGGTCGAGCGGACGGCGATCTGTCGTCGCACCATTTCTTCCTGAACGAGCAGGCCCACGCGCGCCGTGCGATTGAATCGCACATAAGGCGTGGTTTCCAGCACACCCTTGTCCGAATCGCCGCGCGTAGTGGCGTGGGTGATCACGACAAACTCTTCGTTGAAGAAAGGCATGAACTGCAGGTCCAGGCGTGGAACCTCCGGCTCGGTGACAACGGCGACATCGAGTTGCCGCCGGTGCACCGCCCGTTCCAGATCGTGTGTCAGGCCCGTGGTCAGGTGAATGTCGATGCGATGACCCTGCTGGTGCAGGCGCTTCAAGGCCAGCGGCAACACCCCGGAGACGCAGGTGTGAACCGAGCCGAGCTTGAGCACACCGCCAGCCGCATCGCGCTTGAGGGCCGCGCTCATGCTCTCCCAGTGGGTCAGCAGGTCTCGGGCGCGATTCGTGAAGGCGAGGCCGGCGTCCGTCAATACCGGCGGCCTGCGGCTACGATCGAAGATCGTGATGCCCAACTCCTCTTCGAGCGAGCGCATTTGCATGCTGACGGCCGATACCGTCAGGCCGATAGCATTGCCGGCCTCCGCGAAGCTGCCCCGGTCGGCGATGGCTACCAGCGTGTAGAGCGTCTTGACGTCCATGTCGAACTCTAGATGCCCAGCAGGCGGCGGGCGTTGCCACCCATCACCTTTTCGAGGTTCTCGGGACGGATCGGCAATGTTTCGAACCACTGCTTGTAGTCCCGTACCGGGCAGAATGGGAACGAGCTTGCGTACAGCATGCGGTCTGCGAGGAAGGAATCCGCGGCCTTGACGTATTCCTCCCAGCCTGGCATCCGCGAGAAGTACATGTCCGGTGAAAGGTACATATTCGGGCGGCGGAACGCGATGTGCAGGATCTCGGTCACCCAGGGCCAGCCGCCGTGCGCAACGACGACCTTCAGCTTAGGGAAGTCCGCCAGCACGCGATCAGTGCGCACGGGGTCGGAGTAGCTCAAGTCCGGGCCGGCTGTTCCGCCTACCATCATGATCACCGGCACCTCCAGATCCTCGCAGTGCGCGTAGATCGGATAGAGGCGTCGATCGTCCGCGTACATGGGAACCGGGTAGGAGCCGGGCTCGATATTGATGGCCTTGAACCCGTGGGCGACCGCGTCCGAAATGGTCTTGCACGCCGCCACGCGGTTCGTCGGATCGATCGAGGCGGCACCGATGAAGCGCTCCGGATAGTCGCCCACGATGCGTGCGACGTCTTCATTGGAGACGCTTCCCAGCGTGCCGGCAAGGCGACCGACCACCACGCCCTTGTCGACCCCGCCTTCGTCCATCTCCTTGAGCAGCAGTTCCATGGACTGTCGTTGCGCTGCGGGGGAAGGCTCGAAGCCAACCGTCCGGGTAAAGCCGTCGCGCCGCTCGCCGGCCGAGTACATCAACGTGTCGAGAAAGCCGCCGACCGGCGGGCGGAGTCTGAAATCAATGATCATGTCGTCTTCCTGGCTGGTTGGATGCGGGAATGGCCTTACATCACCTCGTTCTTGCGATCGTCGGTCTCGCCGTACCGGTGCAGCGCCGGCGGCTTGAGGCCGGCGTAGAGCTTGTCGATCCCGGCGTTGATGATCTCCGCGTGCTGCGCAAACAGCGAATTGCCTTCCAGGTCGCTCTCGACGATAAACGGACCGAAGTTCTCGACGTCGAACATCCACATCGCCTGTGCAATGCCGAGTTCATCCAGCCAGAACACGTCCTGCACACGCTTGATGCCGCGCCCAAGCAGCGCGCCCGTGCCATAGCCGACGGTTGTGAGGTAGATCGCCCCGCCGGGCGCCAGCACGCGCTTGTAGTCGTCGGCGGGCATGCCACCCTTGCCGATAAAGATGCGGCACCCCGTCTTCTCCATCCACTTGGGAATCCATTTGGAGAAGCGGAAGCTTGCCGTCGCGGTCACCGCGCCTACGTTGTAGCCGCCGTCCTCGTTGGGCGCCGCAGCCGGTGAACAGTGGAAGTTCACGTTGCTGAGCCCGCGCAGTTCCACCGGTGCCTCCAGGCCCTCATCGAGCACCTTCTTGTAGATGCCTTCCCGGGCGGTATAGACCAGGCCGGTCAAGTAGACGGCCGAGCCCAGCTCAAGTCTTGCGAGGTCTTCCGTCGTGGCTGGCAGATTGATGTGGAAGACCTTCAGTTCATCGTCTTGGGGGCTTACCATTCGACCGTCTCCCTGCGCAGGTATGGGGTGAACCACTGGGGGTCCGTGCGATACTCGATGTTGCCGTCCGGGTGAATCCGGGCCGTTGCCCGCCGCGACGACAGGCAGAACGTGTGGAGGCTGATCGGCATCCCGCCCGTGTGGGTGTGGCCTACCTCGATATGGCAGTCCACCACCATCGACGAGCCCACGAAGCCCATGGCACCCATGCCGATCGAGTTGCCCAGCGTCATCAGTTCGCGCTCGAGTTCGGCGATCTTGGGATCGGGATTGCGGTCGCCCACCACGCGCAGGCAGGCCGCCTGCTTGCCAAGCTGCATGCAGGTATCCTTCGAGCCGCCCAGGCCGATGCCGACGATGGCGGGCTGGCATGCCAGCCCGCGCTTGCCGAAGGCAATCAGCGTATCGAGCACGAATCGCTTGATACCGTCGATGCCGTCGCCGGGGAACAGCATCCGGTAGTCGGTGCCGAACAGCCCGCCCTTGTGCACGGTCGTGATGTCGACCCAGTCGGCGTCGGGCTCGAACGACCACTCGATCTCCGGCGCATTGATGCCGACGTTATTGTTGTTGTCCGTGCGCCAGAGCGGGTGCACGCGATTGGGCCGCAGCGGCACCGCCAGCGTGGCATCGGCCGTGGCCTTGCGCAGCGCGCGCTCGACCGCGACGAAGCCGCGCTGCACCGAAGCGTTGTTGCCAACCTTGACGTAGTAGCGTGGCAGCCCGGTATCGGCACACATGGGGCGCCGGTCCTGGTCCGCCGCTTCCCAGTTGTCCTGCATGGCGTGGATCACGAAGCGCGGCAGCTTGCCGGTCTCCGTCTTCTGCAACGCCTGGATGCCTTGCTTGTAGTCCTTGGGGATCTCGATCGCCGCGCGTTTCATGATCTCGAACGCGGCTTCCTCGACCCGATCGATGGAGATGGTCATCGTAGCGGTCCTCTATGCTGCAACTTTTGGGGGTTGACCGGCCTCACCGGTAATCAGGGACGTGCCTGGCGTTACGATGTCGAACTTCACTGGCACCATGTCCAGGCGAATATCATCGCCGTCCGCGGTCACGCGGGTGTAGCGGCTCCCGTGCAGATCGCCGGGCTCCGGGAAGTCCTCGCGGAAATGCGCGCCCCGGCTGTTCTCGCGCGCCAGTGCGGAAACGGTGATCACGCGGGACATGTCCACGAGGCTCTGCAGGTTGAGCCAGTCATGCCAGGTGACGTTGTAGCGGCGGTCGCCATCCGGAACGCCCATGGCCAGCAGTGCGGCATTGTGCGAAGCGATGGAATCCAGTCCCCGGCGCATCGCCGCCTCGTGGCGCAGTACACCGACGTCGTCCCACATCGTCTGGGCGAGCGCATCGCGCAACTCGTGAATGGCGCCGGGAGCCTTCGAGAACGGATACTCGGCACGCTCGATACCGCGCAGGATGACGCGCTTGTCCGGCTCCTTCCAATGCTGCACACCGGTGGCATACGCAGCCATCGAATCGCCGGCGATGCCGCCGAATACCGTCGAGTTCGCCACGCCATTGCCGCCCAGGCGATTGGCGCCGTGCACGCCGCCGCAATCCTCCCCGGCCGCAAACAGTCCCGGCGAAGCCGTGCTGCAATCCACATCGAACTCCACGCCGCCCATCAGATAATGAGCGGTGGGCACCACCTCCACGCGACCGCCGGCCAGGTCAAAGCCACAATCCTTGCAGCGGTTGACCATGCCGGGGAACGTCTTGGCCACCTTCTCGGGTCCAAGGTGGCTCATCTGGATGTAGATCCCACCCATCGGGCCGGTCCGGCCTGCGCGCATTTCGGCGTAGATGCCCCGGCTGACCACGTCGCGCGTCGCGCGCTCGCCGCGTGCGTCATAGTTGGTCATGAAACGGTCACCGTTGCCATTGACCAGCCAACCGCCGGCACCGCGCAGGCCCTCTTCGAGCACCGTGCCGGTCATGCGGGTATCCGGGCCTCCCAGCAGTCCCGTCGGGTGGAACTGCACCATCTCCATGTCGCGCAGGCTCAGCCCGTAGCGCATGGCCATCGCCAGGCCGTCGCAGGTCTTGTCGCCGGATGGCGTGTGGTAGCGGTACATCGTCGGGCCCGCCCCCGTGGCCAGCAGCACCGCCTTGGCCTGTACGAAGCGGTAGGTGCCGCGCCGCATGTCGATGAACAGCACGCCGGCGATGCCGGAGCCATCCGCGGCCGGGATCAGCTCGATGGCGCGGTGCTCCTCCAGCTCTTCCACATCCAGGGCCCGCACCTGTTCCATCAGGCGATTGATGATCTCGATGCCGGTCAGGTCCGCCTTGTGGACGGTGCGGTCAAAGCTCTGGCCCGCGAAAGCCTTCTGGTGCAGCGTGCCGTCGGGGTTGCGGTCAAAGAAGCAGCCGATCTCGTTCTCGAGTTCCCGCACGCGCTCGACCGCGCCTTCGACCAGCCGCCAGGCCAGATCCTGGCGCGGCAGCCATTTGCCGCCCTCGATGGTGTCCATGAAATGGCGTTCGACCGAATCGCCTGTGGACAGCGCCACGTTGTATCCGCCCTGCACCATCCGCGTGCAACCGCACTTGCCGAGCAGGCCCTTCACCGCCACGGAAACCTTGAGCGCAGGATTGGCCTTCTTGGCATGCAGGGCGGCAAACAGCCCTGCCCCGCCCGTGCCAAGAATCAGGATGTCCGTCTTGTGGTTCTCGATCTGCATTTCAAATAACCCCCAGGGCAAAGATCACGCCGACGCACAGCGACAGCACACCACCCCAACTGATCCACGACAGGCGCGCGTCTCGGGTGGTACTCCATGGCAGGAGTTCAAGCGCCAGCAGTCGCAGGCCAAAGCACATGTGGATGGAAAACAGCAGCACCAGGCCCCATTCGCCGAACTTGACGGCGCCCATGTCGGCGAATTTCAGGAACGCGTCCATACGCGCCTGTTGCTCCAGCGCGAGTCCAAGGACATAGAAGTGCGCGGGCAGGAAGACGCCAAGCGCCAGCCCCGACAGGCGGTGACCAAGGAAGGCCCAGTAGGCGCGGTGGTTTCTCGGAGACTTCATGACAGCAAGCCTCCCACTGCGGCAACCGCGCGCAGGCCCATCGACAGCAGCAACAGGCCGAAGAGGAAGCAGCACACCGATGCGGCGCCGCGGCTCAGGCGCGCCCATTCGATCAGGATGTTGCGCAGCCCGATCGGCACGTGCACCGCCACGCTGATCACGAACAGGGAATAGAACGGAATCCAGAAAAGACTGCCCTGCGTGCGCGCGAGAATCTCGGCGGCGGTCAGGCCGCCTCGCACTGCATAGAGGATGATCCCCAGATGTACCAGCACGAACGGCGCCATGACCATCGCGCTGAGGCGCTGAAGGGCGAACAGACGCTGCTCCATGATCAGTCCCCTCCCTTCAGGAATTGCAGCAGGGCATTCTTCTTCAGGCCGGCAATGCTTCCCGTCGGGCTCAGGCTGACCGGGCAGTGCGTCATGCAATTGCCCTGCGTATGGCAGGAATTGCAGCCGCTGCCGGAAGTCGCCTTCTTCAGCACGTCCTTGGGGTCCGCATGACGTTCGTCGTTGAAGAGGGTCCATGCGCGATTCAACGCGGCGGGACCGAGGTACTCCTTGTCCCATGCCACCACGTCGCAGGACGCATAGCAAACGCCGCAGTTGATGCATTCGATGGCAGCGTCGGCCATCTTTCGCTTCTTGCTGGTCGGGGATACCGCGGCCGGGGGCTCATGGCGCGTCGCGGTGCCCACGAAGGTGCTGCCGGCCTTCTTCCATTTGTCGAAGAACTCCGACATGTCGACCACGAGGTCCTTGATGCGCGGCATGTTGCGCAACGGCTCGATGACGATCACGCCATCCTCTTCTACGCGGCTGACGTGGGTGCGGCATGTCCAGCGCGGCTTGCCGTTCACCGTCATCGCGCAGGATCCGCATACCCCAACCCGGCACGCGAAGCGGTAGGACAGGGTTGGTTCGATACGCCGCTGCACTTCGGTCACCACGTCGAGAACGGTCTGGTTCTCGCGCCATGGCACCTCATAGGTCGTGAAATTGCCGTCCTCGGTGCCGCGGGCAATACGTACCTTCAGCGTGCGTTGCGCGGGCTTTGTCGCCTCCATCACTTTTCCCCTGAGTCTTTTGTGGGTGGGTGTTGAAGCGAGTTTAAGTAATCGATATTTCTGAATCAATATTAAATAACTTGATATTTTTTGAACTAAAAGGCCAAAAGCGCCTTGTAGTCGACGTATTGCGCGACGCGCGTCAGATCAGGGTTGGGGGCGTTGAGGTAAACCCTTGCGCGAAGGACTCTCGCAAGTACTCCACGAAGACTTGCGAGACCCGCGAGGCATGCGCGGAGTAGGGGCGGATGGCGTAGAGCCAATCCCCGAAGGCACCCGCTGAACGCCATTCCGGCAGGACCTCGACGAGCCGTCCGGTTTCCAGCGCCGATTGGGCGCTGAAGTCCGGAAGCAGCGCGATGCCCAGGCCTTCGATTGCGGCATCGCGCAAGGCTTCGCTGTTATTCACGGACAAGGGACCCGTCACCGGCACCGTCACGGGATCGGCATGTCGGACATTGCGCTCCGCCACCGCAGGAACAAAGGTCCATGTGGCCGCGCCCTGCAGCCGTGGATAGTGAAGGCATGCATGGCCCATCAAGGCTTGCGGCGTCTCCGGCGTCCCCCTGCTCCGCAGGTACGCACGGCTTGCCACCAGCACCGAGCGCGTGGCCGCGAGGGTCCATGCGACGTGGGTCTCCGGCGGGGTCGATGTATGCCTGACGGCGATGTCAAAGCCCTCCTGCGCCAGCGGCCGCAATCGATCCGACATATCCAACTCAAGCTGGATCTGCGGATAACGGCGCAGGAAATCGGGCAGACGAGGTATCAGTTGTTGCCTGGCAAAAGCCACTGGCGCCGTCACGCGAAGAAACCCCCTGGGTGCGCCCGCCAGGTCGCGCACCTGGGCGTAGCCCGTTGCGATCTGCTCGAACGCGCCACGCATGGACTCGACCATTTGCCGCCCCGCATCCGTCAACGAAGCGCTGCGGGTAGTCCGCTGCACCAGGGTAATGCCGGCGGCCTTCTCGAGATCCGTAATGTGCTGGCTCATCGAGGCCTTGCTGACGCCAAGGCGTGCGGCAGCTTTGCTGAAACTGCCTTGCTGATGCAGCACCACAAGCCAATGCAGGTGCTCCCAAAGGTCCTCCACGTGGTCCTTGCGCATCCAGACACTCCTTAATCGGCACTTTTTTGATGGGACTTTTCGTATCTATAACATGGCAGTGGCTAAATTTCCTGAACAATATGTTCGGCGGTGGGTGACTACCCCGCGGGAGCGGCCATCCATACACTCCAGTCATCGATCACGCGGCGGGTATGTCGATCCCCGCCCGACACTGACAGGAGATGACCATGACTGCGCCCTATACCCACCCCGCCGAGGTGATTCACTTTGTTTCCGGCGAACCGTATCAAGGCAACGGCGAGCGGTCGCAGGCCGTGTTCAATCCTGCTACTGGCGCGGTCGCGCGCCAGGTTCGACTGGGCACGGCGCAGGACGTCGATGTAGCCGTCGCATCCGCCGCCGCAGCGTTTCCGAAGTGGGCCGATACCCCGCCGATTCGCCGGGCGCGCGTCATGTTCAAGTTCCTCGAACTGATGAACCGGCACAAGGACGAACTTGCCGCGATCATTACCGCCGAGCACGGCAAGGTGCTCAGCGATGCGGCCGGTGAAGTCAGCCGCGGCATCGACATCATCGAATTTGCATGCGGTGTTCCCCAACTGCTCAAGGGCGACTTCACCGACCAGGTCTCCACCGGCATGGACAACTGGACGCTGCGCCAGCCGCTGGGCGTTGTGGCAGGCATCACGCCGTTCAATTTCCCTTGCATGGTGCCGTGCTGGATGTTCCCGGTCGCCATCGCCACCGGCAACTGCTTCATCCTGAAGCCAAGCGAGCGCGATCCTTCGGCATCGCTCTTCATGGCCCGCCTGCTCAAGGAAGCCGGACTGCCCGATGGCGTTTTCAACGTCGTGCAAGGTGACAAGACGGTGGTCGACGCCCTGCTCCATCACCGGGAGGTCAAGGCCGTGAGCTTCGTCGGCTCGACGCCGATTGCGAACTACATCTACGAGACGGGCGCGCGGCTCGGCAAGCGGGTGCAGGCCCTGGGCGGTGCAAAGAACCACATGGTGGTCATGCCCGACGCCGATATCGACCAGGCCGTCGATGGACTGATCGGTGCCGCATACGGCTCGGCGGGCGAGCGCTGCATGGCCATCTCCGTGGCCGTGCTCGTCGGCGACGTGGCGGACAAGATCATGCCGAAGCTGGAAGCGCGCGCACGGGAACTCATCATCAAGAACGGCATGGAAGCTGACGCCGAGATGGGCCCCGTCGTGACCGGCCAGGCGCTCGAACGCATCGAGAACTACGTGGCGCTCGGCGTGCAGGAAGGCGCGAAGCTTGTTGTCGATGGCCGCAACTACAAGGTGCCCGGCCATGAGCAGGGGTTCTTTACCGGCGGAACGCTGTTCGACAACGTCACTCCCGAAATGCGTATCTACAAGGAAGAGATCTTCGGCCCCGTGCTGTCGTGTGTGCGCGTAGACGATTTCGCGCAAGCGGTAAAGCTGGTCAACGAGCACGAGTTCGGCAACGGCGTGGCCTGCTACACGCGGGATGGGCAAGTGGCGCGCGAATTCGCCCGTCGTATCGAAGTTGGCATGGTCGGCATCAACGTGCCGATCCCCGTGCCGATGGCGTGGCACGGCTTCGGCGGCTGGAAGCGCTCGCTGTTTGGCGACATGCACGCCTATGGCGAGGAAGGCGTCCGGTTCTACACCCGGCAGAAGAGCATCATGCAACGCTGGCCCAACGACACCGCGCGCGGCGCCGAGTTCGCCATGCCCACTGCAAACTGATGTCGTCTGCCTAAACGATCGCATCGTCCATGTCTATCCAGGCGGGACGATGCGCTCCCCATCGAAAAACCGGCACATTGGCCTGCGTCTACTTCCACTCCCCCTTCTCCTTTTCCTCCCCCTTCTCCGACCCCGCTCACGCGTGGCTGCTCGCGCAGGTGCGCGCCATGGTGCCTGGCGACTGATTGTTCGGCTGAAAGCAAAACGAAAGCCATCGACAGATAACGATAGGCAATCTTATTCGTTGGCATCCCGCACACCCGCGCCTACGATGGCGCCTTCTTAAGTGTTGCACGGCTGAAATCGCGCGCTCCGGTCACGCGCTGACCAATCCGCGCTGCAGCGCTGTTTTAAGCATCGAGAAGACATGACGCGCGACGGGATTGACCGCATTGGGACGTGCCCAAAGGTAATAGGTGACATCGGGCAACCGCGGCAGGCCGTCGGCTTCGCCGAGGATGCGCATGTCCGCCGCCAGCAGGTCGATGCTGCGTGCGGTGATGCCCAGCCCGCCGCGCAGCGCCGCCTTGATGCCGATCAGGCTGGGCGCCAGATACGCAATGCGCCAGGGCACGCCGGCCTGCGTCAGCGCTTCGAGCGACAGCTTGCGAAACAGGCTCGGCTCGTCGGCCAGAATCAACGGCACCGCCGTACCACGCTCGTAGACGAAATCCGCCGAGCAGACCCAGATCGTCGGGGTGGTCCGCAGCACGATGCCGTCGAGCGTGTTGTCTTCGCGCGTGGAAACCGTCAGGTCGATCTCGCCGCGTCGCAGGGAATCCATCAGGAATGGGCTTCGCCCCACGTGGATCTCCAGCCGCAGGGCGGGAGAGGATCGCGCGATGTGCGACAGCAGCCCCGGCAGGATGGTGTCGGCCACGTCATGCGGCGCGCCGATGCGGAGGGAGCCAGTCAGGTCGCCCTCGCGCAACATGCGCAGGGCTTCGTCGTTGATCGTCAGCAACTGCCGCGCGTACTCCAGCAGCTTCTTGCCATGACGCGTCAGGTGCTTGCCACGCCCCTGGCGTTCGAACAGCGGCAGCCCGATCTGCTCTTCCAGCCGCTGCATCTGCTGGGTCACGGCCGATTGGGTGCGCTGCACGGTTTCGGCGGCAGCGCCAAAGGTCTCGTGGTCGGCGATGGCCACCAGGGTGCGAAGCAAGTCCAGGTCAAGATTACGCATTCATTAGACCTGCTAATGGATTTTCGTTGCGCATTAAGTGGTTTTCAGGACAGGTGTTCATTACAGTGAAACTCGACACACCGTTCTACCCGTCAAAAACAACGATTGCAAGGATTGATCGCAACATGTCCATCGCACAACAGCGCCAGGCAGCCGTCGGAGACACCATTGAATCCATTAGGAACATCGTAGACAGGGGCGGCGTGACTCGCGCCAGTCTGGCCGATGTCCTGACCCATGTGGAAGACCTGGCCGCGCACACCGAATTCTGGGCCGAGGCCGATTACCCGCCCCCGGAGCCCGGCGAGCGCCAGGCGCGCTACCTCATCGCCGAGGATCCGGACAAGACCTACGCGCTTTACCTGAACGTCATGCGCCCCGGCAAGCGCATTCCGCCGCACAACCACACCACATGGGCCTGCGTGGCCGGCGTCAGCGGCGTGGAATTCAACGACGTCTACGCGCGCACGGACGATGGCAGCCAGCCAGGCGTGGGCACGCTCGAGCACTCGCGCACGGTAGAGGTGGGGCCGCGCCACGGCATCGCCCTGCTGCCGGATGACATTCACTCGGTCGAGATCCGCGGTGACGACGTCATCCGCCACCTGCATATGTACGGCCGCGCGCTGGAAACGCTGACCGACCGGCTGACGTTCGACCTCGAGACCGGACGCTGCCAGATCATGAACATGGGCGTACAGACCCGCCGGTAACCACAGCCGCCTGAGGGGGGCCTGCGCCAGACAAGGCCGCCCCCCGACTCCTGACACAGCACGCCGAATTTTCCTCTCTGCGGAGAGGACGGCCCCCTATCGCCCGGAATTTCATGAGCCATCCACACCACACCGCTGTCGACGCCGCCACCCTGAAAGGCTGGCTGCACGATGCCGACGAAATCGCGCTGTTCGACGTGCGAGAGCACGGCCAATACGGCGAAGGCCATCCGTTCTACGCCGTGCCGCTGCCATTCAGCCGCCTGGAACTCGATGTCGGGCGACTGGCGCCGCGCACTGACGCGCGCATCGTGCTGGCCGACAATGGCGACGGCGTGGCGCAAGCCGCCGCCAGTGCGCTGGCGCGGCTCGGCTACACGGCGCTGTTCGTGCTCGACGGCGGCATGCCGGCATGGCAGGCCGCCGGCTACACCCTCTTCGCCGGGGTCAACCTGCCTTCGAAGACGTTCGGCGAACTGGCCGAGCATCACTACGGCACGCCGCGCGTCTCGGCGGCCGAGCTTGCCGCGATGCAGGCCGGCCCGAACGCCCCGGTTGTGCTCGATGGCCGCCCGATCAGCGAATTCCGCAAGATGAACATCCCGGGCGCCATCTGCTGCCCCAATGGCGAGCTGGCCTATCGCCTGCGCGATCTGGTGCCCGATCCCGCCACGCCGATCGTCATCAATTGCGCGGGACGCACGCGCAGCATCATCGGCGCACAGTCGCTGATCAACGTCGGTGTCAGCAACCCGGTCTACGCGCTCGAAAACGGCACGCAGGGCTGGTATCTGAACGACTTCACGCTCGAACACGGCGGCACGGCCCGGTATCCGGACAACGCCACCCCGCGCGACCTCGACGCCGCGCGCCATGCCGCACAGTCGCTGGCCGCGCGCTTCAACGTGCCGCACATCGCTGCGGCGCAGGCCATCGGCTGGCTGGCGGACCGGTCGCGCACCACCTACCTGTGCGACGTGCGCACAGCCGAGGAATTCGCTGCGCAGACCCTGCCCGGCGCGCAGCACACGCCGGGCGGCCAGCTGATGCAGGCCACCGACCAGTACGTCGGCGTACGCCGGGCGCGGTTGGTGCTGTTCGATGCGGAAGGCGTCCGTGCGACGGTGGTGGCGAGCTGGCTGCGCCAGATGGGCCACGACGCCGTGGTCCTCGATGGCGGGCTGCAGGCCGGGCTGGCGGCCGGCGTCAAGGCCGCGCAAGGGCCCACGCATGGAGCGATCTCGCCGGAGGCCGTCAGCGTTGCGGCACTGGCCGCCGGTCTCGTGGACCGGTCGATGCTGGCCATCGATCTGCGCGGCAGCATGAGCTTCCGCGCCGGCCATATCGCCGGGAGCCAGTGGACCACGCGCGCGCGGCTCGCGCATGACCTGCATGGCGTGCCGCACGACACCACACTGGTGCTCGTCGGTGATGCCGATGGCGACGATCCGGCTGACATCGCCGTGCGCGACCTCCATGCGCTCGGCTATCCCGATGTGCGGCGCCTGCAAGGCGGCCTGCACGCATGGCGCGCCGCTGGCCTGCCGACCCATCAGGGCGCCGACACGCTGCCCGATGCGTGCTGCATCGACTACCTGTTCTTCGTCCACGACCGCCACGACGGCAACAAGGCCGCCGCGCGCCAGTACCTGGCGTGGGAAACCGGCCTGATCGCGCAGCTGGACGCGCAGGAACTGGCCACATTCCACTTCCCGCCCATCGCCTGATTTCATCTCACCCCTGCACCGCCGCCCTAAACCTGCCATATAAGAACGAGGTCGCCCCATGTCACGCCCGATGTCATCCCGTCTTTCGCAGTACCTGGTTGCAGCACTCGCCGTCACCGCCGCTGTCACGACGAGCCTTGCGTCGGCACAGCAGCCGCTGGCCCCGGTGAATGGCTTCCCGACGCAGCCGCTGCGCATCGTGTCGCCCTTCCCTGCCGGCGGTGGCAACGACGCCGTTTCGCGCGTGGTGGCCACGCGCCTGTCGCAGGTGCTGGGCCAGAGCGCCGTCATCGACAACCGTGGCGGCGCGGGGGGCAACATCGGCACGCGCTATGCGGCGGAATCGAAGGCGGACGGCTATACGGTGCTGACCTCGCAAGTGTCGATCATGGCGGTGAACCCGACGCTCTATCGCTCGCCCGGCTTCGACCCCGTCAAGCAGTTCATCCCGGTCACGCAGATCAACGCGGCACCGCTGGCTATCGTGGTATCGGCCAACGCCCCGTGGAAGACCTTCGAGGAGCTGGCCACCCAGGCCAAGGCGCAGCCACAGAAGATCACTTACGCCACGCCCGGCAACGGCACGCTGTCGCATCTGGTGGGCGTGGTGCTGGACAAGGACAGCAACGTGTCGCTGCAGCATGTGCCGTACAAGGGCGCGGGGCCGGCCATCAACGACCTGCTTGGCGGACAGGTGGATGTGCTGATCACGTCGACCTCCTCGGTGGCGGGCTTCATCCAGACCGGCCGCATGCGGGCATTGGCCGTCACCAGCCCGCGCCGTCTCGGGGTATTCACCAAGGTGCCGACGCTTGAAGACCTGGGCTATCGCAATGCACGATTCGAGGACTGGTACGGCTTCTTCGTGCCGGCCGGCACGTCGCCGGAACGCGTGGCGCTGCTGAATCGCGCCATCGTGCAGGTGCTGCAGATGCCGGACGTGGTGAAGACAATCAACGAAGGCGGCAGCGACGTGGTGGGCAACACGCCGGAGGCCTTCGCGGCGCAGTTGAAGCTGGACATCTCGCGCTGGTCGCAGATCGTCAAGCTCTCCGGCGCGCACGTCGACTGACCCCCGATCCGGCATTAGCACAACAGGGCACGGTCCTTGCGACGTCCCGTACAACCATGAGCCATCCCCCCAGGCCAACCATGACACCATCGCTTCCTACCCGCCTTGCCCATGCCGGACGCACATATGCCGTGCAAGGCGGCCAGCCCGTGAACCCGCCGGTGGTGCGCGCCAGCACCGTCCTGTTCGATTCCGTGGCGCAGCAACGCGAAATGCGTGCGCGCCGCGATACCGAGCGGCTGTTCACCTACGGCGCGCGCGGCAATCCGACCAACTTCGCGCTGGAAGACATGGTGACCATGCTCGAGGGCGGCTATCGCACGCGGCTGTTTCCCTCGGGGCTGGCCGCTGCCGCGATGACCATCCTAGCCTACGTGCGGCCGGGACAACATGTGTTGCTGCCCGATTGCGTCTACGAGCCCGTGCGCAACCTGGCCAACGGCTTCCTCCGCCAGCACGGCATCGCCACTGATTTCTATGCGGCGGATGGGTCCGATCTCGACGCGAAGCTGCGGCCCGAAACGCGACTGGTCTATGTGGAAGCGCCCGGCTCGCTGGTCTATGAGATGTGCGACCTGCCGGCACTGGCCGCCCGTGCCCACGCCCATGGGGCGCTGGTTGCGGCGGACAACACCTGGGGTTCTGGCCTGCTGTACCGGCCGCTGGAACTCGGCGCCGATATCTCGCTGATGGCGGCCACCAAATATCTCGGCGGCCATTCCGACGTGATGATGGGCACCGTCTGCACCACCGAGGCGGCGTGGCCGGAACTGGCGACGATGGCCGATGCGTTCGGCATCACGGTGAGCCCGGACGACGCGTATCTGGTGCAACGCGGCATCCGCACGCTCGGCGCCCGTCTGGCACAGCATCAGCAGAGTGCCCTCGCAGTGGCCCACTGGCTGCTCGATCGCCCCGAAGTGGCCGACGTCTTCTGCCCTGCCCTGCCGCACGATCCCAACCATGCCCTCTGGCAACGCGACTGCCACGGCACCAACGGCCTGCTGTCGTTCACGTTGCGCTCGCAGGCACCGGTGGCGCCGGAGCGGTTCGTCGACAGTCTCACGCTGTTCGGCATCGGCGCCTCCTGGGGCGGCTTCGAGAGCCTGGCCGTGCTGGCCGACATGCGCCGCGCGCGCAGCGTCACGGACTGGGCCGCCCATGGCACCGTGATCCGCCTGCACATCGGCCTGGAAGGCGTGCCCGACCTGCTGGCCGACCTCGACCAGGCCTTCGCCGCGATTGCCGATATAGCCGATCTACCCCTCACACATCAGGAGTCTTCCCATGCCCATCATCGGTGACTGGCTGCGCCAGCAATCCGGCCCGGCCCGCACCAGCGGGCAACTTCCCGTTGGCTCGATGGCCTCGGGGATGTCCGTCACGCTGCCCTATGTCGCGGTGCGCGGCGCACAACCGGGCCGCACGCTATGGCTGCACGGCCAGGTGCATGGCGACGAAATCAATGGCATGGTGGCCGCGCTGCGCTTCGCGCGCAGCCTCGATCCCGCCACCCTGCGCGGCAATGTCGTGGTGACGCCCACGGGCAATCCGCAAGCGCTGGACGCGCGCCGCAAGCGCAATCCCTACGACGAACTCGATCTCGACCAGACATATCCGGGTAACGCCGGTGGACTCGTCTCGGAACGTCTCGCCCATGCCCTGATGAGCGAAATCCGTGGCGTGGCGGACGTGCTGATCAACCTCCATACGATGAACCCGCTGTTCGACGCGCGGCCCTACACGGTCTACAAGGTGCATCCGGACAGCCGCGTCACCGAGGCCGATGTACTGGCCGCAATGGCGCCGTTTCATCCGCATGTTGCCTGCCAGCAGGACGTCGGCGGCAAGGGCGAACTTCCCGGCAATATCGCTGGCGCGCTCGACTATCAGTGCCTGGCCGCGGGCGTCTGCGCGTTCATGCTCGAACTGGGCAGCGGCAGCCGCTTCGAGGCCGACAACATCGCAGTGGCGGAAACCGGCTTCCACACACTGGCCGTGCAGATGGGCATCCTCGATGCCACGCCGGACAGACCGGCCAAGCCGGCTGCCACCAGCCTGCGACGCGTCAAGCGGCGCGGCTGGATCACGGCCGACGAAGGGGGCCTGTTCCTCCCGGCGGCGCGCGCGGGCGATCTGGTGCCGGAAGGCGCATCGATTGGCGACACGCTGAAGCTCGACGCGTCGCTCACACCCGTGAAGCCGCTATCACGCGATGGCGTGCTGATCGGCCTGCGTAGCGATCCCGTCGTCCATACCGGCGAGCGCCTGGCGTTCGTGGCCTGGGAATGGGACACGGTGTCGATTTCCTGACTTGCAGCGTCCCGCCATGCGGCGAAGTGAAGTTTTACTGGTTGACCGGAGTTTGATCATGTTTGCACGCGCGTTGCGCCTTCTCGTTCCCTTCCTTGCCGTCACCGCGCCGCTCGCCGCCCATGCGGCCTGGCCCGATGCATCGAAGCCAATCCGCGTAGTGGTGGGCTTCCCGCCGGGCGGCGGCGCCGATGCGCTCGCGCGCGCCATTGCGCCCGCGCTGTCGGAGCACCTCAAAGCCAATGTCATCATCGACAACCGTCCCGGCGCGGGCGGACTGATCGCCACGGATCTGGTCGCGAAGTCCGCGCCGGACGGCTATACGCTGTACGTCGCCACGCCGGGCTCGTTCACGATCTGGCCGAACCTGCGCAAGCTGAACTACGACCCGCAGAAGGACTTCGCACCGATCAGCGTGCTGGTCACGATGCCCAATGTGCTGGTCACAGGCGCCGATGCGCCCTACAAGGACGTACACGGCATGCTCGCGGCCCTGCGCAGCGCCAATGGCAAGTTCTCGTACGCGTCGGGTGGCAACGGCACCATCGGCCAGATCGCGGCCGAGCAGTTCAAGATGCTGACGGGGCTGCAGATGCAGCATGTGCCGTACAAGGGCACCACGCCCGCGCTGACCGATGTGATGGGTGGCATCGTGCCGATCACGTTCTCGGATCCCTCGGCAAAGCCGCTGATCGCCTCGGGAAAGCTGCGTGCGCTGGCCGTGACCACCGCCACGCGCTCGCCGCAGTTCCCCGGCGTGCCGACCGTCGCGGAATCGGGCGTTCCCGGTTATGACGTCACCAACTGGTACGGGCTGGTGGCGCCCGCCGGCACGCCGGCCGAGGTCATCGCGCAGTTGAACAAGGCACTCGTGAAAGTGATGGCCGATCCGGACATCCGACAGCGTCTGGCGGTTTCCGGCATGGACGCCACGTCGGACACGCCGCAGCAGTTCGCCAAGCTGCTGAATACGGAGCGCGCCAAATGGGGCGACCTGATCCGCAAGGCTGGCATCCAGGGCGATTGAGACCGTGACGATTCGCCGCTACCCGCAACTGGCGCATTGGGGCGCCTTCACGGCAGTCGTGGAAGACGGCCGGTTGATCCGCTGCGAGCCATTCGCGGCGGATCCCAACCCCTCGCCGTTGCTCGAATCGATCGCGCCGATGGTCTACTCGCCCACCCGCATTCGCACGCCGATGGTGCGGCGCGGCTGGCTCGACAAGCGCGAGGCTGCCGATGGCCACGCACGCGGACGCGATGACTTCGTCGAAGTGTCGTGGGATGTGGCGCTCGATCTCGTCGCCAGCGAGATTACGCGGGTCCGCGACGCCCATGGTCCGTCCGGCGTGTTCGGTGGATCGTACGGCTGGTCGTCGGCAGGCCGGCTGCACCATGCGCGTTCACTGATCCGCCGGTTTCATTTCAGCGGCGGCGGCTGTGTCGATCAGGTCGGCAACTACAGCTGGGGCACGGCGCAGTTCCTGTTGCCGCATGTGATTGGCACTGACCGCCCGCTGACCGGCCGCGTGACCGCATGGCCCAGCCTGATCGCGAACACCGAGATCTTCATCGCCTTTGGCGGGCTGGCGCTCAAGAATGGCCAGGTCTCATCCGGCGGCGCGGCCGAGCACACGCAGGAAGGCTGGCTGCGCAAGCTGGCTGCCAGTGGCGCCACGGTCATCAACATCAGCCCCACCCGCGACGACTGCCCCGACTTTCTTGGCGCCGAATGGATTCCGATTCGCCCGAACACCGATGTTGCGCTGATGCTCGCGCTGGCCTACGAGTTGCGCCGCGCCGATGCGCACGACACGGCGTTCCTGCAGACGCACTGCAGCGGCTGGGCTGAACTCGAAGGCTATCTGCTCGGACACAGCGACGGCTCGCCAAAGACACCGGCCTGGGCCGCTGCCATCACTGGCATTCGCGCGGAGCGCATCGAACAACTGGCGACGCAGCTCGCGGGCAAGCGTAGCTACATCACCTGCAGCTTTGCCGTGCAACGCCAGCACCGCGGCGAGCAGCCGTACTGGATGGCCATTGCGCTGGCGGCCATGCTCGGCCAAATCGGCCTGCCCGGCGGCGGCTTCGGCTTCGGCCATGGGTCCATGAACGGCGTCGGCAATCCGCGCGTGGCCACACCGGGGCCGGAGATGCCGGTCGGGCGCAACCCGGCCCAGCTGGACATTCCCTGCGCGCGGCTCTCGGACATGCTGCTCCATCCGGGCACCCCCTATCGCTTCCGCGGCGAAACCCGCCACTACCCCGACGTGAAGCTGATTCACTGGGCCGGCGGTAATCCGTTTCATCATCACCAGCAGCTGTCGCGGCTGCGTGAGGCGTGGGCGCGGCCACAGACCGTCATCGTCCAGGACATCTGCTGGACTGCCACGGCGCGCCATGCGGACATCGTGCTGCCCGTCACCACGGCGCTCGAGCGCAACGACATTGGCGGATCGTCGCGCGATCGATACGTGCTGGCGATGCATCAGGCCATTGCGCCGCTGCATCAGGCGCGCAGCGATCTCGACATCTTTACCGATCTGTCGGACCGGCTGGGGTACCGCGAAGCCTTCACCGAGAACCGCGACGAGAAGGGTTGGCTCGCCGCCATCTACGCGCGATGCCGGGACGCCCAAGCGCAGGCCGGCATCGAACTCCCGGCATTCGAGCAGTTCTGGCGCACCGGCTACGTCGCGCTGCCGCCGCCGACGGAGGACTTCGTGCTGTTCGACGATTTCCGTCACGACCCCGCCGCGCATCCCTTGCGCACGCCGAGCGGCCGCATCGAACTCGCCAGCCCGACCCTCGGGACCCTGTCGGACGATTGCGGCACGCATCCGAACTGGCAACCGCCCGTGGAATGGCTTGGCGCCCCGGCGGCCGACACGTATCCGCTGCATCTCGTTTCCGTCCAGCCCGCCGATCGGCTGCACAGCCAGCTCGATCCTGCGCCGCTGGCGCAAGCCGGGAAGATTGCGGGGGCGGAGCGGATTACGCTCCATCCCGGGGATGCGGCGGCGCGCGGATTGCATCCCGGCATGCGGGTGCGCGTACACAACGCGCGGGGCGCGCTTTCCGCCGGACTGGCGATCAGCGACGGCGTCACGCGCGGCGTGGCCGTGATGGCCACCGGCGCCTGGTACGACCCCGATCCGGATGGCGTGGACCGCGCCGGCGCCGCAAATACCCTCACGCTGGACATCGGCACATCAGACCTGACGCAGGGACCGAATGCCATGAGCTGCCTGGTGGAGGTGTCGCGGGATAGCTGAAGCTGCGGCGCCTCGTCAGTCCTGGATACTTCGTTGCCGTCGGCATTCCAGGCCCCTAGTTGTCGTTGACTGTCAGTTCCTTGTCGGCCGAGTCGACGACGAACACAGCCAGCAGCTTCGCGGGCTTTGTCTTGCTTGCATTGCGGCTTACCGGATGACGTGAACCCGGCGTCTCGAAGAAGCTCTCCCCCGCCTTGTACACACGTTCCGGCTCGTCATTCACCTTGCTCGCAATGCTGCCCGAGACGACATATGCATAGATGAACGACGACTTGGCGTGGCGCAAGGCCGGTCGCCGCACAGGCGCGTTCGGTCGAGACGGCCTGGACGAGCCCTTGATCGTGGCGGCGCTGGACGCGCTGACCAGGGTGTGGGGCTAGCATCGGCGCACTGTTGCGGGATGCATTTCGCATCATGTGCTGCCGCGCGGCACGACCTCGAAGCCCAGGTCTTCCGTCATCGGTTGCGCGCGCTCGTCCTCCTGCCGGGACACGATCAGCTCCGCACTCCGGACGCCGATGCGATAACGAGGAAAACGCACCGTTGTGATGGGCGGCACCATATGTTGCATGAGGTCGTTGTCGTCCGACCCCGCGATGGCAATATCCCCCGGCACGCGCAAACCACGGCGCGTGCACTCGAGGATGGCGCCGGCCGCAAGCACGTCACCGGCCAGGAACAGGGCCTGTACCGAGGTGTCCCGGCGCATAAGTTCCGCTAGTGCATGGCTGCCGTTTTCCAGGCCCTCGCCCACTTCCAGCACCATCGCCGGATCGATCTCGATGCCCGCCGCGCGCAGTCCGTCGAAAAAGCCGTCGCGCCGCTCGCGCAAACGCTCGTTATCGCTGATGGGAAGACTGGCAAATCCAAACCTGCGATATCCCCGCGATAGCAGATGGTTCGCCATGGCCCGCCCCGCTTCCCGATTCGAGTAACTGACGGCCATATCGATCGGCTGCGTCGTCAGGTTGCCGGTTTCCACGCAGGGCACGCCGGCATCCTGGAGCAGGTGGCGGGCCGCTTCCGTATGCGTGGTGTTGTGCAGGATGAGGCCACATGGCCGCTGGGACAGGTAGGCCGAGATCAACGCTTCCTCGCGCTCCAGCGAATACCCGCTGTCCGAAATCATCAGGTGCAGGCCGTGGCGCTGCAGGACATCGGAGATGCCCTGGATCGTCTCCGCATATAGCGCGTTCCTGAGGCTGGGAACGATCAACCCGACCAGGCTGGTGCGCCGCGAAGCCAGGCTGCCGGCCACGCGATTGGGTACATAACGCACCGCGCGGATGACGGACTGCACCTGCTCGAGGGTCTCGGGCTTCACGAGGTGCGGCGCGCTGAGGACACGCGAGACGGTCATCGGCGAGACGCCGGCCAGGCGTGCCACCTCCTTCATGGAGAGTTGCCCCGTCGGCTGGGGCTGCGTTGGGTCAACTGGGGCAGACATTGAGATAGTGGACGTTAGACCGCTTGCGGCTTTCGCAGTGTAGCAGCAAGGTTTATCGGGAAATCGCTTATATGGTAGCGCTACCAACTCTTCCTATGATAGCGCTACCATTCCCTATACACCGGAGCTTTCCATGAGTCGCAACCAGCGCTTCCGAGCCTTGTTCCAGGCCGGCGACCCCTTTGTCTGCATGGGTGCCTACGACGCGGTTACCGCGAAACTGGCCGAAGCGGCCGGCGCCAAGGCGTTGTTTGTCAGCGGCTTCGTCGCGTGTGGCGTCGAGGCTGGCGAACCGGATATGGGGGCGCTGTCCCAGCGCGACATGTTCGAGCACATCCGCCGTGTTTGCCGTGCCACCACCCTCCCCGTCTTTGCCGACGCCGACACCGGTTATGGCGGCATGCTCGATGTGCAGCGCACCATCCGGCTCTGGGAGGAGGCCGGCGCCTCTTGCCTGCACCTGGAAGACCAGTCGCTCCCGAAGAAATGTGGCCACTTCGCGGGCAAACAGCTCATCAGCCGTCACGAGATGGTGCAGAAGCTGCGCGCCATGGTCGATGCACGGCAGGATCCCGATTTCTTCATCGTCGGGCGGACCGACGCCATCGCGGTCAATGGCCTGGATGACGCCATCGCGCGCCTGATCGCCTATGCGGAGGCCGGGGCAGACGGACTCTATGCCGATGCGGTCGAAAGCACGGAGCAGATGCGGGAGATCAGCCGCCAGCTCAAGCCGCTTGGCAAGCCGCTGTTGTTCAACATGGTCACGTCGGGCAAGAGCCCTCGTCTCACGCTGAAACAGATTGGGGAACTCGGCTTCGGGTTCGCACTGTGTCCCGTCGAGCCGCTGCTGGCGATGCACAAGGCCGTGAAGGACATGATGGAAACGTTCCTGCGCAGCGGCGGCGACGTGAGCGCCATCGCCCACATGCTCACGCCATTCGAGGAATACAACGATTTTGTTGGCTTGCACGAGGCAATCGCGCAAGAAGCTCGCTACACCGAGGGCTAAAGCCCCATCGACCGAGGAGACAATGTATGAAGAATGCCCTGATGCCAGCCGTGCTCGCGGGCGCGATGCTCGTCAACTTTGCTCCCGGCGTTGCGGCCCAGGAGTGGCAACCCACGAAGCCCATCCGGATGGTGATTCCGTCCACCCCCGGCGGTGGCACAGACTTTATCGGACGCACCCTCAGCGCCAGGCTATCCGAAGTCCCTGGGTGGCGGGTGGTGCCCGAAAACCGCCCGGGCGCGGCCGGCACCCTTGGGTTGGCCGAGGCCGCGCGCGCGCAGCCGGACGGATATGAGCTGGTCATTGGCCAGACCGCCAACGTCGCGCTGGCGCCCTGGTTGATGAAGCTGACGTTCGACCCGGTAAAAGACCTGACGCCGATCGCCTTTGCCGTGGAAGCGCCGATGGTGCTGCTCGTCAACGCTTCGTCGCCGTACAAGACCTGGGCCGAGCTTGCGGCTGCCGCGAAAACAAGCGGCAAGCCAGTTTCCTTCGCGACATCCGGCACCGGCAGCGTAGCGCACGTGGCCGGGGTGATGTTGCAGAACACGGCGGGCATCAAGCTTCAGCACGTGCCGTACAAGGGCTCGTCACCCGCCATTGCCGACCTGATGGGCGGGCATGTCGACCTCGCGGGAACGTCGGTGGCATCGGCCATCAGCCTTGTCCAGTCCGGCAAGGTGCGCGCGCTCGCCGTGACATCGCAGAAACGCAGCCAGGTCCTGCCAAACGTGCCGGCGCTGGCCGAACTCGGCTACCCGAATTTCCATCAGGTCGAGTGGTACGGCGTGTTCGCGCCACCAAACCTGCCGCCGGCGATTGCGGAACGCCTCAACAAGGAGATCAACAGGGTGCTGCAGGACCCGGACGTGCGCAACACCATTGTGGTCCAGGGCCAGGAACCGCGAACGGAAACCCGCGCGGCATTCGGCGCGTTGGTGCGGAACGACAGTACGAAAGCGAAGGAGATCGTCTCGCAAGCCGGCATCAAACTCGAATGAACACGGCACTGCCGTGGCCGCGCCCGGGCTTGGATCCGTTCATCGTGATGAACGGCGCAGGTAACACTACGAGCGGCCGTCCGGTCAATCCCTGCAGTAGCCTTCGCCCTGGCGAACCGTCAGACAGTTCTTCTTCCCGGCGAGCCATTTCATACCGGTCTCGGCGCCGTTGGTGGCGCGAATGACCTCCTTGGTCCCGTCGCGCTCGAATTCGATCGCGCCGTCGGCATACCGGCCCTCGAACTGGCGCGGGCCATCGAGGTTCTGCACGGTGACGTCGTACTTGCCATGGCCGCCGGCAAGCTCGAGTAACGTGCCTTCGGGGCCCGTCCACTTGCCGAGCCATTCATCGGTGCGCGGTGCGCTGGCCGTAGCTGGCGTGTCTGCCGTCTTCTGTGAAGACGCGTTGCGGTCCGAGCATCCTGCCACGGACACGATGGCGATCAGCAATGCGGCGAGGGATAGATGGGTTGTCTTCATCAGTCGATTGACGTGGGAATGCATGCGCGAATTCTCGCACGGCTGAAAACGAGATGATGCGCGTCTACCACTTGCGGGCGAGCCATCTGACACTGTATATTTATACAGTAGTCACGACACCCCGGAAAACTGGCCGCCCAAGCCCAGCCCGAGCGTCGTCTCCGCTTTCCCCCCACATCGAAAGGCAATCATGTTCGTGGACCGCACCGAAATCATCAACGCCGCCAAGACACTGCGCGCCAGCCAGGAAGAATCCAGGTACAGCAAGCTCGTCGCGCTCGCGAACAAGCAGCTCAAGGCTATGCAGGCAGCGATCCAGAAGGGCAAGGAAGAATTCGAGACCACTCTGGTACTCGATATCAACGAAGACAATCCGCAGGCAGTGGTGGAACCACGCGCGCAACGGCTGGCCGACGACCTCCGGGCACAGGGCTACACCGCAATGGTTACCACGTTTGCGGACGCCAGCACCGACCGCAAGGACTGGATGCCCAATATCACGATCGTCATCGGCCTGGGCGACATGGGCGCCGAAGCCGATAACGCGATCGCCGAAAGCACGGTGACCGAGGAAACCGAAGCAATGTCCTGACAGTTGCCCGGCAATGCAGGATGCCTGTTCCCTGCTGCTTCGATCCCAGTTCTTACGCCTGCATGCCTCCTGCTCTT
Source organism: Cupriavidus sp. 10L45 (assembly GCF_056395225.1). Classification (NCBI taxonomy): domain Bacteria; kingdom Pseudomonadati; phylum Pseudomonadota; class Betaproteobacteria; order Burkholderiales; family Burkholderiaceae; genus Cupriavidus; species Cupriavidus sp. 10L45. The sequence goes on along the minus strand of NZ_JBFTJC010000002.1, from coordinate 445,800 downwards.
CCCGGCTTGACGGGATAAAAAACGGCGCCAATCGATGGCGCCGTGAGTACTGCATGGTTCTGCGATTATCGGATCAGAACCGATGACGCATGCCGAGAAACACCCCAACGCTGTCGTCATGTCCGCCGTACGGGCCGTTCATGCTCGCGCTGACCTTGTTGTAGGTCGCCGCGAGGTAGGTGTCGGTCCGTTTGGAGAAGAAGTAGTCGCCAACGAGGAATGCGGACAGCTTGTGGCCGCTCCCTCCCGCCGCGTTGACGTTGTTGGCGGCATCGTAGATTGCGGCCGCCTTCACGACCACGGCTTGCGTGACCTGGTACGTGGTGCCGAACTGGAACACGTGGTCCGTTCTTGCGGCCGTGCCAGTGCCGATGTTGGTGATACCCGGGTTGGCGTAGAACTGCGCATTGGTGCCGTAGGTCGGCGCGAAGTCCTGGCTGGCGGATGGGGCGAACGCTGCATCCCGCCGCGTGTAAAGGTAGTAGCTGTGGAGCGTAACGGGACCCATCACGTATGACGCGCCAACGCCGGCGTTGGTCTGCTTGTTCCTGGCGGGATCTCGCGCCTGCTGGCCCACCAGACCCAGACCGAGCGGCCCGCGGGTATAGCCCACGCCCGCCGCATAGGTCGAACCCGCCGATGCACCGCCTGCAAGTTCGCCAGCCGAGTAGGCCGCCTCCACCTTCAGCGGTCCCACGACCTGCTGATATTTGAGCGAGTTGTCGAGCCGCGAGCCTTCCAGCAACTGCACCCAGACGTCGCTCGCGCCGGTATTGCCCCAGCCAATGGTGTCGAACGGGAGCAGGATATCGAACGGCACGCTGTACTGGCGGCCGAGCGTGATCTGCCCGTAGTCTGCATTGAGCCCGACCCAGGCCTGACGGCCGAACAACCGCCCGCCCTGCAGCGACACCCCGGCATCCGGGCTAAACCCCGACTCCAGCCTGAAGACCGCAGAAGTACCGCCCCCAAGGTCCTCGCTGCCCAGAATCCCCCAACGCGATCCGTTGAAGAAGCCCGGCACGACGCCCACAGCGCCGCCACTGCCCGTGGCGCGCCCCGCCGCGTTCGTCGCAGCCACCTGATGCGATTGATAGGCAATCGCCGTATCGATCAGTCCGTATAGCGTGACCGATGTCTGAGCATGCGCGGCGCCCGCAACCGTCAGCATGATGCCAAATGTGGAAATCTTCTTCATGACGTCAGCCCACCCGTCGTGCTGGCCTTTGTCATGGCTCCCTTGCCGTCCATTCCGTCTCCTCCTCTTGTTTTACCGCCCTTGAATTGGTTTCCAATGTAAATTACATGATGGACATCGTCAACTATATGGGCGTGGCAATCTGTCGCTTGCCGTGGACAATGCAGTTAGAATCGTTGACAGATTCAACTAACGGGAGCCTTCGCCAATGAGCGCAACGAAACGCAACGCCGGTGCCGCGCCGCGGATCATTACCGACCTGCTCTCCTCACGTCTGCACAACCTGGCAGGCCTCTCCGCCGCGAGCGCATCGTTGCGCGTGCAGCGCAAGTTCGGGCTGACACTGCTGGAATGGCGATCGATTGGCATGCTCGGCGCGCACGCACCGCTTTCCTTGAAGGAGCTCGCACGACGCGCCGCATTGGACAAGAGCTATGCCAGCCGCACCGTATCGGGTCTGATCGAGCGCGGACTGATCGTCAGCGAGCGTAGCGATACCGATGCCCGCGCGGTGCTGCTGAGCCTGACCAAGGCCGGCGATGCGCTCTACCGAAAGGTGATCGTTGACGCCAACGCGCGTAACGAGCGGCTGCTGAGTCCGCTCAGCGCCGAGCAGCGCAAACAGTTGATGGAAATGCTGTCGATGCTCACCACCAGCGCGCGCGACGTGCTGGACGAAGAGCGGCGGGCCGCCGCGGGAGAGACCATCGACGAAGCGGAGACCCCGGCGCCCGCGGCTGACGCCGCCACGGAACAGGGTGGCGGCGCCGACCTCGATCTCGCCGAAATCCGCTCGCTGGTATCGCGCCTCAACCGGCTCGTGGGTGGCTCAGGCGGCGTGTAATACGGCGCGTAGCGGGTTCAGGCCGCTACGCAACACCCGGCTGTGCAACGGTCGACCGAGCACGGCTTCGCATTGCTGCGCAACCGCCAGCATGCCGTCCAGATCGATGCCGGTTCGGACGCCCATCGCGTCAAGCAGCGCCACCCAGTCCTCGGTGCACACGTTTCCGGTATGTCCGCCCCCGTACTGTACCTTGGCGGGATGACCGCCCACGCCGCCCATCGCGCAATCGAAGTGAGTCACCCCGGCTTCCAGCGCGGCAACATAGTTGACCAGGCCAGTGCCACGTGTGTCATGGAAATGCGCAATCGGGGTAACGTCCGGGAAGGCCTTCCGCATGGCGCGGAACAACGCACGCACGGTTAGGGGCGTCGCCATGCCGGTCGTGTCGCCGAGCGTCACGAACCTGACACCGGCATCGCGAAACCGCCCCACATCGCGCAGGACTTCCTGCGGATCGACATGGCCCTCGAACGGGCAGCCGAACGCGACCGAGATTGTGCCGAACATGCGGAAGCGCCCGCGCGCCGCATCTGCCATCGCGCGAATGTTCAACCACTGATCGTCCCGGCTGCGCTTGAGGTTGCGCTCCGAGTGCGACGACGAGGCCGACACCAGCAGGCTCACCTCGGTGGCCCCGAAACCGGCCTCCAGGTCCGCGAGCGCGCGTTGCACCGCGTGGCCGTTAGCGCATGTCGCCTTGTACATCACGCCTTCTCGGCGTGGCAGCGTACGCAGTAGCTCGGTAGCATCCGCAAACTGCGGCACGACCTTCGGATTCGAGTACGACGTGGCCTCCACGCGGGGAAAGCCGATGGCCGCAAATCGATCGACGAGGGCCACCTTGGTTTCGGTGGACACAAAATCGGGCTCATGCTGCAACCCGTCGCGGGCAAAGCACTCACAGAGGACGACTTCGGCAGTCATGGATGTCTCCGACGCGGGATTCATGGGTTCGACGGGTGAAACAACGCGATGGCGTGCTCGCGCAGCTTGTTCTTCTGCACCTTGCCGCTGGCGGTCATGCCGATGCGCTCGAAGTCCGTCACGATGGCGGCGTAGCGCGGGGTACGGAAATTTGCCATGCGCGGCCTGGCCCATGCCAGCAACGTCTCGGCATCCAGCGTCGCGCCGGCCTTGAGCGTGACGAACGCGGCCGGCACTTCGCCCAGCCTCGCGTCGGGCACCCCCACCACCTGGGCTGAAGCCACGGCGGGATGGGACAGCAGGGCCTGTTCCACTTCGGCAGGCGCCACGTTCTCACCGCCGACGCGGAACACGTCCTTGAGCCGGCCGACCAGCCGCAGGCGTCCATCGGTGCGCAACGCCCCAAGATCGCCGGTGCGCAGCCAGCCGTCCGCGGTAAATACCTTGGCGTTCGCCTCGGGCTGCTTGTAGTAGCCCCGCATGACGCCCCAGCCCTTGACCTGGATCTCGCCCACCTCGTCGACGCCACAGACGACGCCCGACGCCTCATCGATGATCCGCACCGCCACGCCTTCATGCGGGAGCGCGAACCCACCCACGCGCAGCGCTGCATCGTCGCGCCAGTCATTGATCACGACGTTGGGCGACGCCTCCGACAGCCCATACGCCCAGCAAATCGTCTCGACGCCCATCTCGTCGATGATGCGCTGCATCGTGTCGGCGCCTGCCGCGGCCCATCCACCGCGCAGATGCAAACGCGAGCGGTCGAACGACGGGTGAGAGATCAGCATCTGGAACAACGTCTCATTGCCCGAGATGAACGTGCAGCGCTCCCGCTCCATCATCGCCAGCGCGGCGCCGGCATCGAACGTCGGCAGGGTGGCGATGCTCGCGCCCGCGCACAGCGCGCAAAGGAGCGACAGCGTGGAGCCGGCCACATGAAAGAACGGCCGACAGTTGAAATAGCAATCCGATGCTTCGATGCCAAGCCGCTGCCCGACAGCCGAGGCGTTGCGCAGCATATTGTCGTGCGTGAGCATCACGCCCTTCGGGTACGCCGTGGTGCCCGACGTGAACTGGATCAGCAGCAGGTCATCCGGCGTCACGGCGCGCATGGCATCCGCGAGCGCTTCATCGCTCAGGGCATCGCCGGCGGCGAGAAATGCCTCCCAGCCGATCCCAGCGTGCGGCACATCGTTGCCGACCACCACCACGTCGCCGAGCAGTGGCAGCGCCTGCCCCGGCAGTTCATGGTCGACAGCGGGTTCCACCTCGCGGAGGAAACCCATGAAATCGATCTTCAGGAAGCGGTCCGCCAGGATCAGCAGCCGCACATCGGACTGGCGCAGGCAGTACTCGATTTCCGCAGCCTTGAAGCGGGTGTTGACCGGCACGGTCACGGCACCGATCAGCGCAGCGCCGTAGAAGCTCGCCACCCAATTCACATCGTTACCGCACAGCAGGCCGACGAATTCTCCGCGCTTCACGCCGCGCGCCAGCAGCGCCTTGGCAACGCGGCGCGATTGCGCTTCGAGGTCGCGCCACGTGGCGGCCCCGTCAGGCGTGACCAACGCGCGCCGCGCCCCACCCAGGCTGGCCTGCTGCGCCAGCACTGCTGCCAATGTGCGAGGTTCCCACGTCATGCTCTACCTCCAAATCCACCAATTCCCGCCCGCCAGTCGGAGCGGGCCAGGTTCTCTTCGATTGCCAGAAGTTCTTCCGCCAGCGCACCGCGCGGGCCCAGCTCGATGCCGCGATCGATGCAGCGTTTGGCCAGGCGCATGCCCAGCGGCGGTGCCTTGGCGATGCTTGCCGCCATGGCGGCCACTTCGGCGTCCAGGCTCTCAGGCGCGACAACGCGCGTGACGAGGCCGACGTCCTGCGCTTCCGCCGCCGTCAGGCGTCGTCCGGTGAACATCATGTCCTTGGCCAGCCGCTTGCCGACGATGCGCGCCAGTCGCTGGGTTGCACCCACGGTGCCCCACTGCGCCTCAGGCGTCCAGAAGGTAGCGTCGGGCGTGGCCACAGCCAGGTCGCAGGCGGCAGCAATCTCCACGCCAGAACCGGCCGCCGAGCCGGCTACCACCGCGATCACTGGCATCGGCAGGCGTTCCAGCGCGTCGTAGGCAAAGAATCCACGCATGCGGCGGGCCAGCACCTGCGCTTCATCCATCGTCTTGCGCTCCTTGAGGTCGGCGCCGGCGCAGAACGCCGGACCGGCAGCGCGCACCAGCACCACGCGCACGTCCGGATCGGCGGCAGCCGCCGTGGCGGCAGCCTGCAACCCCTCGCACATGGCCAGGTTCAGCGCATTGCGGCTATCCGGCCGGTTCAGCGTGATGGTGGCAACGCCGCCTTCCACCGCGTAGAGCACGGCGGGGGCTGTGCCCGTTTCGTTCGATTCAGTCATGGTTATCTCGATACGCCTCGGTCTGGCTACGCCTTAGATGGCCTTGGCTTCGCGCAGGGCCTTCACGCGTTGGGCGTCCATGCCCAGCCAGTCGCGCAGCACGTCGCCCGTATGCTCGCCAAGCAGCGGGGGCCGTCCCACCTCGGGGTTGTCCCAGCCGTCGAAGCGCAGCGGCACTGGCAGCGCCTGAAACGTGCCGATGACAGGATGATCGAATTCCGCCACCATGCCCCGCGCTTGCACATGGGGATCGGACAGGACTTCATCCACCGACTTGATCGGGCCGGCGGGCACACCCGCGTTGTCCATGGCCTCGCACAGCGCGGCACCCTCACACGCCGCGATGGCCTCGGTCAGCCGCTGCATCACTTCATCGCGCCGGCGCACGCGGCCGGCGTTCGTCTGGAGTTCCGGATCGGCGCCCCATGTCTCGAGTTTCAGCACCTGGCAGAGCGGCACCCAGTGCTGGTCACTCGCCGTAATATGGAGCCAGCGGCCGCACGCAGCCTGGAAACTCGCCGATGGCACGCGGCCGGGGTGCTCCGTGCCCATGCGCGGCGGCACTTCGTGCAGCGTGAACCAACGCGCCGCCGCCAGCGTGAGCAGGCTGACCTGTGCGTCGAACATCGAAAGATCGATGTGACAGCCCTGCCCTGACGCACTGCGGCCTTGCAGCGCCGAGAGCACGGCGATGGCGGCCCACAGGCCGGACGTCAGGTCTGCCATCGGCAAGCCGGGCTTCACGGGCCCACCGCCGCGCTCGCCGGTCAGGCTCATCAGCCCGCCCATCGCCTGGAACACGGTGTCGTAGCCCTTGCGCGCGGCGTAGGGGCCGGTCTGCCCGAACCCGGTACAGGAAAGATAGACCAGCTTCGGATTGATCTCGCGCAGCGTCTCGGGGCCGAGTCCATAGCGCTTGAGCGTGCCGACCGGGAAGTTCTCGATCACCACATCGACCTTGGCCGCCAGATCCCGCACGATCTGTTGCCCCGCCTCATTGCGCAGGTTGATCGTGATCGACTGCTTGCTCCGATTGAACGCCATGAAGTAGGCGCTTTCGCTCCCCCCCTCGGCCTCCACCTGCGGTTCGAAACTGCGGGTCTCGTCACCGGCGCCGGGCTGCTCGACCTTGATCACCGTGGCACCGAGTTCCGCAAGGATCATCGAGGCGAACGGGCAGGCCAGCACCCGCGAGAGGTCGAGAATCGTGATGTGTTCGAGTGGCTTGTTCATGGCGCGCTACCGCTCCGTCCGCACGAAGCTGCGCATGCGCTTGTTGGCTTCGCGCCCGACCTCCAGACCCGCTTCCAGCGGCAGGTCCACAACGCGGTGGAACGTCTGCTTGGTGGTGGCCATGGCCGCACGACTGACCTCGGCCAGACGACTGGCCAGCGCCATGGTCTCCTCCATCAGCAGGTGGTCGTCATGCACGGCGTTGACCATGCCCAGCGCGACAGCGCGCTCCGCATCGATCGATTCGCCGGTGGCCACGAGGTGAAATGCCGCCTTGCGGCCAATCTGCCGCGTCAGATTGGGCAGGACGATCGCGGCCACGATGCCATGCTTCACTTCCGGATAGCCGATGCGGGCCGAGCGCGCGGCGAGGGCCAGATCGCATGCAATGGCCAGCCCTGCACCACCGCCCATCGCGAAGCCGTTGATGGCGGCAATCACCGGCTTGCTCATCCGCGAGACGCTGAGATGCAACTGCATCGTCAGCGCGGCGCGCTCTTCCACGCGCGACATCTGGTCCGAGGTCAGGTCCTTGAACTCGCCGATGTCGGCACCGGCGCAGAAGGCCGAGCCATTGCCCGTGAGCACGACGACGTGCACGGCATCATCGGCTTCGGCCGCCGCCAACGCCTCCACCAGCCCACGCGTCAGGGCATTGTTCAGCGCGTTGCGCTTTTCCGGGCGGTTCATGCGCAGCACGCGCACCTGGCCGACATCCTCAATCTGCAGTTCGCTCATGTCCCCACCTCTCTACTTCCATTGATTTGCCATACGCGCCATCGCTTCGCGCGTCTCTGCCGCAATGCGTTCGACCAACACGCCGGCGGGCACTAGCCCATCGATCAGCGCGGCGCTCTGGCCCGCCTCGACCTTGCCCTGCTCGACATCGCCATCCAGGGCGGCCATCTTGAGCGACCGGCTGCCGAACAGCGCCTCGAGCGCCTCGCGCGGCTGACCTGCCCGTTCCGCCGCCTCGTACTCGTCGGTGAACGCATTGCGCACCGCACGAATCGGCAGGCCACGCCAGCCCACGAGCGTGGTATCGCCCACCCCGGCCGCCAGCACCTTCTCCTTGTAGGCGTCGTGCAGCGAGGCCTCGGGGGTCAGGAGGAAGCGTGTCCCCATCTGCACGGCATCCGCGCCGAGGCAAAGCATGGCCGCAACGCCCGCGCCATCGGCAATCCCGCCGCCGGCCACGATCGGCAAGTCAACGGCACGCGCAATCAATCGCACCAGCACCAGCGTGCTCGTACCGCTGGGCGGCGGATGTCCACCCGCCTCGCCGCCCACCACGACCAGCCCATCGACGCCGGCGGACGCCGCCTTGCGCGCATGGTCGGGATGCGCCACCACGTGTAGCCACTTGACCCCGGCGGCCTTGAAGCGGTCGATGTGTTCGCGCGGACTGCCTTGTGACGCGATGAGGATCGGCACGCCTTCGTCCAGCACGATCTGCAGATGCTCGGCCGCCCGTTTGTTGTACAGGGCGACGTTGACCGCGAACGGCGCATCGATAATCTCGCGCACTTCGCGAATCGCACGGCGCAGGTCGTCGGGCCGCATCGGGCCAGCCGCGATCACGCCCAGGCCGCCGGCCTTCGACACCGCCCCGACGAGCGGAGAACTCGACGACGCCCAGCTCATGCCCGCCTGGATGATGGGGTAGCGGATCCCAAGCAATTCGGTGATTCGCGTCTTGATGCTCATCTGTTGATTCCTCTGCAAAAGCGGTTACTCCGCGGTGATGCCTGCTGCCTTGATCACCGGCCCCCATCGCCCCTGCTCGGACTTGATCAGCGCGCGGTAGGCGTCGGGGGTGCTGGACTGTGCGATACCGCCCTGCTCGGCAAACTTCTCGATGAGGTCGGGGGTACGCAATGCGGCGGTGACGGCATCGACGATCTTGCGGGACACATCGTCGGGCAGGCCACGTGGCGCGACGATGCCGTACGCCCCTGCGGCAAGCACCTTCGGCAAGCCGGCTTCGGCCGCCGTGGGCACATCGGGAAGCGCCGCGAGCCGCTTGGTGTCCGTCACCATCAGCGCGCGAAGCTTGCCGCCCTTGATCAGGTGCGCGACCGCCGGGACTTCGGCGATGAACATGTCCACCTGTCCGCCCATCAGGTCCTGCACGGCGGGCGCGCCGCCCTTGTATGGCACGTGGCGCAGGCGGATGCCCGCTTCGCGCTGGAATAGCGCGCCAACCACGTGCGTGCTGCTACCCACGCCCGCAGACGCAACGGTGAACTTCTCCGGCTCGCGCTTGGCCGCTGCCTGCAGATCCGCGACCGATTTGAAGGGAGAGCTGGCATTGACCACCAGCAGGTTCGGGGTGGAGACCATCGTGCTCAGGTAGGCCACGTCCTTGAGCGGGTCGAATGGCATCTTGGGAGAAATGAACGGTGCGTAGACCATCGCGCCCGTACCGGCCATGCCCAGCGTATAGCCGTCTGCCGTGGCACGCGTCACGCCCGAGATACCCACGAGCCCCCCGGCGCCGGGCCGGTTCTCCACGACGATCGTCTGCCCGATCCGCGTGGTCATGGACTTGGCGAGCGTGCGCGCCATCACGTCAGCCGGCCCGCCGGCCGCGAACGGCACCACCAGAACGATCGGCCGGTCCGGATAGGCCGCCTGCGCAGGGCTGACCGTCAACAGGGCAGCCGTCCACAGCGAGTACATCATCAGGCGCAACATCATGTCTCCTTTATTAGAACTGCCTGGATATTTGTGGACATAGTATTTTATATCGTTGCGTTTGTCCACTATATGGTTGTACGCATCTCGCTCTATACTTCATCCGTCGTTTCACTCCGCACTGAACTATGGAATACGCTCCTGGCATCAGCCAGCTTGCTGGGCTGCTGGCCGACCCCGGCCGTGCGGCCATGTTGTGGGCGTTGATGGATGGCAGCGCGCGGCCGGCCGGCGAACTGGCGATGATTGCCGGGCTGTCGGCCTCGTCCACCAGCGGCCATCTCGCCCGCATGTCCGAAGGCGGCCTGCTCGCCGTGGAGACGCGTGGGCGCAATCGCTATTACCGGCTGGCCACGCCGGAAATTGGTGTGGCCATCGAGGCGCTTGCGTCGGCGTCGCTGGCCAGCCAGCCGCCGCGCGTGCGTGCCGTGCCGGTCTCCCGCACGGCGCCGCCGGCGCTGCGGCAGGCTCGCACCTGTTATGACCATCTGGCTGGGGAACTTGCGGTGGGTCTTTTCGAACGAATGTCCGAAGCGGGCTGGCTGATCGTGTCGGGCAGCGCCGTCGACCTCAGCGCCCCCGGCGCAGAGGCGATGGGGCAGCTTGGCATCGACCTGGGCGCCACCCGCCGCAAGCGCCGGCAGTTCGCCTGCACCTGCCCGGACTGGAGCGAACGCAAGCCCCATCTGGGCGGGGCGCTCGGCGCGGCGCTGCTCGACAGCCTGCTGGCACGCGGATGGATCGAGCGTACGGACACGTCGCGCGCCCTGCGCGTGACGCCTCGCGGCCAGCGCGAAATCGTGAACGTGGCAGCCTGACGGATATGAATACCGAAGCCAGAGGAGGAGCAGATGGCAATTGAACTGGACGACGACGCGCAAGACGCCATCAGCCGGCTATTCGCGCTGATTAACCTCGGCGACAGCGCCCAGACCAGCCGGCAGTTTTCGCTGTTCGAGGAAGCGCTGGAAGACGCCGAGGAAGACGAGATCGATGCCGCCGGCCTGCTGTGGCAGGTCAAGGACATCATCGATTGGGAATCCGGCTTTTATGTCGACTGGAAAGACGCCGAGTCCTTTATCGGCTGCCTGAACCAGCTTTGCGAGCGGATCGACCTCGAGGTGGACTGGGGCACCGAGGACACCGAGGACGAAGACTTCCTGGAGGGCACGAGCGTGCCCGAGCTCATGGAGATCGTCGCCACGCAGCTACGCATGGCCGGCTACACGCTCTGGAACTGGGATACCGGCGGCGACGCCTACGGCGGCTGGATCACGCGCAGCGAAGACGACGAAGAGATACTCGAGATCGCCGACACGCTCGGCTTCGACATCCGTCCCGGCGACCAGCCCTACTGACCGACCGGCTCGCCTGGAAACTCAGTCGAGCCCGATCACCACCGCGCCGCCGTCACCGTCCGGGGTATCGGCGATGTCGGCGCTGTCCGATCCATCCGTGCCCCCCAGCGCCTTGGCGCGCGGTGCCGGGCGCCGGGTCTCCGGCACGCCCAGCGTTTCCTCGAGCACAGTGAGGAAGGCCCGCACGCTCGGCGGCATCAGCTTGCGCGCGGGCATCAGCACGTACACCTTCAGCGGCGACGACGTATAGCCGGGCAGCACGCGCACCAGTTGGCCGTGCACCAGATGCTCGTGCACGAAGCGGGGCGACATGCGCGCCACGCCCAGCCCATCCAGCGCGGCCTTGAGCCGGACTTCAGCGTTATGCGTGGAGATGCGCGGCGAGACGTCCATGGCGAAGGTTTCCACCCCATCGCGCAGGAATTCCCATTGCACATCGTCGAGGTTGCCGAGCGTCGGCCAGCCCTTCAGGTCCTGCGGCGCGCGCGGCAGACCGTGCTCGCGGATCAGCGCGGGCGCCGCATAGAACGCACGCTCGATCAGCACCACGCGCTTGCTCGCGAACGAGCTGTCGTGGAGGTTGGTGTCGGTCATGACGAAGGCGAGGTCATAGCCGTGGCGAATCAGGTCGGGCTGGTCCCAGCTCATGTCCAGTTCCACATGCAGCGACGGGTGCAGCTTAAGTAACCTGGAGAGCGAGGCGGACAGGTGCTGCGAACCCACCTCGTAAGGCGTGGCGATGCGCAGCGTGCCGCTGACCTCGGCACTCACCGAGGCGGCCTCGGCGCTGATCTCGCGCAACTCGCCAAACAGGGGCGCCACGCGGTCATAGAGCTGCTGGCCGCGCTGGGTCACGCGCACGCGCCGCGTGGTCCGCTCGAACAGGCGCACACCAAGCTGGGTTTCCAGCCGGGCAACCGCCGCGCTGGCCGATGACTTGGGCACTTCCGCCAGTTCGGCGCCCTGCGTGAAGCCGCCCCCTTCCACCACGCGGCAGAAGATTTCCCAGTCTTTCCAGTCGATCGATTTCATGCAGACACCTTCGTCACCCACGCCGTGTGGGCGAGGCGGAATTGTCCCACAGCCCGGACAATCCCGCTGCCGACGTTCACGCCGATAGCCGCCGCGCCGGGCGGCGCGCACGGCATTTGATGCAGGTCATCGTGCGGGAAAACATTGATTGGGAATTGTTCTTGTTACCGCGTACGATTCCGGCATCCGCCCCGGATGGGGCTTCTTGCGGGAGCTGCAATGCTGAAAGTGGCCGTACTTCTCATCGCCGGTGCGTTTTCCACGGGGGCCTTCGCGGGCGCCAAGTGCGACAAGCATCCGAAGTCCGAATGGATGCCCGAGGCCGACGCCAAGGCCAAGATCGCGGCCCAGGGCTACAACATCAAGAAGTTCAAGGTGGACGGCAACTGCTACGAGATCTATGGCACCACCAAGGACGGCAAGAAGGCCGAGATCTACTTCGACACGAAGACGCTCGACATCGTGAAGTCCGAGATCGAGAAGTAAGCATGTCGGTGCCGGCCGGCCAGCTGCGCAATACCACCACGCTCCGCGTCTGGGACGTGGTGGTGCGGCTCACGCACTGGAGCGTGGCGGCCATCGTCTGCTACGACCTCATCGACGATTCCGGCGACCAGATGCACCGCGTGCTGGGCTACGTGGCCGCCGGACTTGTGCTGTTTCGCATTCTCTGGGGCTTCATCGGCAGCGAACACGCGCGCTTCCGCGCCTGGCTGCCGCGCCCCGCCGGCGTGCTGGCCCATGCCCGGGCCATGGCCCGGCGCCGCACGCCGCGCTTCATCAGCCACACCCCGCTCGGCGCGGTGATGATGCTGGCGATGTGGACCCTGATCCTGCTGCTCGCCGTTACCGGCTGGCTCTCCCGCTTCGACGCGTTCTGGGGCGAGGACTGGCCCATCGACATCCATCGCTGGCTCTCCAACACGCTGCTCGGGCTGGTGGTGGTGCACGCGCTGGTGGCTATCATCGCCAGCGTGGCCGGCAAGGAAAACCTGATTGGCGCGATGATTACCGGCCGCAAGCCGCGCAGCCTCGACTAGCCGGGGGTTGCTGAGGCGGCGATGCCCGTGGCATAGTGCCCCCGTCGTACCCGTTTTACCCGCGTTATCGGGAGAGACTGTGCCTGCCGCCCGGCAGGCCGGCGCCGAAGGAGCAACCGCCCCGGAAACTCTCAGGCCAAAGGACCGGTAACGCCATTGCACTCTGAAGAACCCCGGCTCGCGTCAGCCGACGGTACCGAAGGAGCAAGCGATGCGCCCGCGCGCATCGTGAATCTCTCAGGTCAAGGACAGAGGGGGCGTGCGTCGCGCATGGTGCGCCACGTACCCCCCATCCACGACGTCCTGGAAGACCTGACAACATGAAGACAATCGCTGTCATCGGCGGTGGCATCACCGGCGTGACGACCGCTTACGCCCTCGCCAAACGTGGTTTCGCGGTCACACTGCTCGAGCGCCATCGCTACGCCGCCATGGAAACCTCGTTCGCCAATGGCGGCCAGCTCTCCGCGTCGAACGCCGAGGTCTGGACCCACCGCTCCACGCTGGTCAAGGGCATCAAGTGGATGCTCCGCAACGACGCGCCGCTGCTCGTGGACCCCCGCCCCACCTGGCACAAGCTGAGCTGGTTCGCCGAGTTCATCGCCGCCATGCCGCACTACCGGGCCAACACGATCGAGACCGCCCGCCTGGCCATCGCCGCCCGCGCGCACCTGTTCGGCTGGGCCGAGGCGGAAGGCATCGACTTCGATCTCAAGCGGCAGGGCATCCTCCATATCTACCGGGACAAGGCCGGCTTCGACCATGCCGGCGAGGTCTCCACGCTGTTGGCCGAAGGCGGCCTGCCGCGCCGCGCGGTCACGCCCGAGGAAATGCGTGCGATCGAGCCGACGCTGGCCGGCCAGTACTACGGCGGTTACTACACCGAGAGCGACGCCACCGGCGACATCCACAAGTTCACCTCCGGCCTGGCCGCGGCGGCCCAGCGGCTGGGCGTGGTCACGCGCTACAGCCAGGACGTGCAGGTGGTCAACTCGGACGGCCGCACGGTCACCATCACCGTCCGCGACGGTAATCAGACAAGTTCGACAACCTTCGACGCCGTAGTGGTCTGCGCCGGCGTGGCCAGCCGGCAGTTCGCCACGCAACTGGGCGACCGCGTGAACATCTACCCGGTGAAGGGCTATTCGATCACGGTGAACTTGCCCGACGCCGCCAGCCAGACTGCGGCGCCCACGGTCAGCCTGCTCGACGACGAGACCAAGCTCGTGACCAGCCGGCTCGGCGTGGACCGTTTCCGCGTGGCCGGCACGGCCGAGTTCAACGGCATCGACCGCGACATCCGCGCGGACCGCATCCGGCCCCTGATCGACTGGGTCAACACCTGCTTCCCCAGCGTGAGCACGCGCAGCGTGGTGCCGTGGGCAGGGCTGCGGCCGATGATGCCGAACATGATGCCGCGCGTGGGGCGCGGACGGCAGGCCAACGTGTTCTACAACACGGGCCACGGGCATCTGGGGTGGACGTTGTCGGCGGTGACGGCCGAGATGGTGGGCGATGTCATCCGGCAGGCGGCGGTACCGCGTGCTTTCTCCCCTCTCCCGCTTGCGGGAGAGGGGTTGGGGGAGAGGGCCGGCGTGACCGGACGCGATATCGCTGCCTGAACCGCCAGCCCTCTCCCCCGCCCCTCTCCCTGAGGGAGAGGGGAGACAACCATCGCGCCAACGAAAAAGGCCCCGCTTGCGCGGGGCCTTTTTCTTCAATCTTGGTGCCCAGGAGAGGACTCGAACCTCCACAGTGTTGCCACCGCTAGGACCTGAACCTAGTGCGTCTACCAATTCCGCCACCTGGGCAAGGTGAGCGGCGCATTCTACAGGAGCTTGCGGATTTTGCAAGCCCCTGCGCGTGCCACTATGCCTGCAGGCCCATGTAGATCTTCCCGTCCTGGACGAAGCGATTGCGCCCGGCGCGCTTGGCCTGGTACATCGCGCTGTCCGCGCGGTGCAGCAGCGGCTCCAGCCGTGGCGCGTCCGGCACCGTACAGGCCGCGCCCACGCTAATCGTGACGAAGGGCTGCACTGGCGTGCCGTTGTGCGGGATCTCCAGGTCGCGCACCGCCGCCACCATGCGGCGCGCCACGTTGCGCGTCTCGTCCTGCGAGGCGTCCGGCAGCACCACCGCGAATTCCTCGCCGCCCAGCCGCGCGCAGAACTGCTCGCCCACCAGCACGCTGGTCAGCGCGGTCGCCACCCGGCGCAGGCAATCGTCGCCGCAGGGGTGGCCGTACAGGTCGTTGTATTGCTTGAAAAGGTCCACGTCGAGAATCAGCAGCCCGATCGGCTCGCCCGCCTCGTAGGCCCGGGTCACGGCCAGCAGCGACTCGCGCTGGAAGAAACGCCGGTTGGGGATGCCGGTCAGCGCGTCGATGTCGAGGTCCGCCTCCACGCGCGAGAGCTTCGCCTCGGTCTGGCCGAGCTGGGCCGTCAGCGCCAGTTCGCGCGACTGGTAGCGGCTGATGTCGCGCATGAAGACCAGCGTGCCGATGCGCTTGCCGTCCAGCCGCATCACCGGCTCCGCCGTCACCTCGTAGTGCGCGCCCTGGGGAATGTAGGGGATGGCGCCGACGTCGGCCCCCGCCTCGCGCGGCTGGCGCAGCGCCTCGTCCCATACGGCCGGCATCGGCTGCCCCCGGCGCAGGTCGGGCACCAGCCGCAGGGCGGCCGGGTTGAACTCGACGAGCCGCCCCTTCGCGTCGACGATCACGCAGCCGTCGCCAATCGTGTCGAACACGCGCAGCCGCGCGTAGTGGCCGATGTCGTCCAGATGGGTACGCAGCGCACAGATCCAGACCACCACCGTCATCAGGGAAAACGTGGCCGGGGTCAGGTCGCCGCCGAGCGGGCTGGTCCAGCGCTGCAGGTAGGCCATGTGGGTGAGCAGCGGCAAGGTGAAGCTGCTGGCCACGATGGCCCGGCCCCCCCGGGTCAGCGCCGCATTGGGCACCTCGGCCGTGAGCAGGAAAACCAGGCTTAGCAGCAGCATGAAGTAGGTCCACGCCGCCACCACCACGTAGCCGGGGCCATGGTGGAAGATCGCGCCCGGCGAGACGCCGGCCGGCATCAGGTCGATGCGCGTCCAGATCAGGTGATGCCGCTCGTTGGTCAGCACCATCACCACCGACGCCACGGCGGCCAGCACCGGCAGCCACAGGCGCGACCACGGCACCACGTAGCGCGGCCGGCTCAGGTGGATCATCGCCACCAGCCAGCCGATGGGCACCATCACGATGCCCGCGTACTGGGCCTTGGCCCAGAAGATGCGCCCGTCCAGATCGGTCGAGCTGACTTCGAGCAGCCGGCCGCCGCTCCAGATGGCCACGCCGCCGGCCAGCACGAGGAAAGCCTTGATCGTGGGATCGTCGCGGCGCGGCCAGGTGGCGATAACCATGCCCACGCTGCACACCACGGCTATGGTCAGGCAAAGGACAAGAGGGTACGAGGGCATGAGAACGGCGGGGAACCTGATAATAGCCGCCGCGCCCGACATGGCGGAGGCGCCCCATTATAGGGGCTAGCCGGGGCGCCACCCCATCGCCCTCACTTACTTGGAGCGGCTGCGGTCCCCGCCGCGCGAGTCCATGATGATCATGGTGCGGTCCAGCACGCCGGCGTCATCGAAATAGACGCTGAAGTGCGCCGGCAGGTTGCCGGCCATGTACATCCGATAGCTCCATGCCTCGCGCTTCATCAGGGCGAAGTACTGCACCGGCTCGCGCGGGAGGCCGAAGCGCTCGGCGATGTCGCGCTTGGTCCAGACCCCGGGGCGCGCCTCGTAGATCTCCTTCTCGGTCAGGGTCTGGCGGAAGCCGGCCAGCTTGCCGGCGGCGTCGAAGTCGGCCGCGTAGACCTCGAAGCCGTAGGGCTGCTTGGAATAGATCCAGCGCTGGGTGCCGTCGGCCAGTTGGTAGGTCTCGGTCGGGTTGCCGAATGTCTCGCGTACCGAGCTTTGCGGGCTGCCGAGCATCGACTGGGCGGTCTGCACCGGCTGGAGCGTGGCGCAGCCGCCGAGGACCACGGCGGCCAGGGCGGCAAGGAGGGCGACGCGGACGGCGCGCCCGGAAATCGGGTTGGGCATGGCATGTCTCCAGAGTCCATGCCAAGCATAGCCCAGCCGGCCGAACTCAGCGTTGCGGCTGCGGCCAGCCCGCGCGGACGATCTCCCGGTCGTCGATCGGCCAGTGCAGCGCGGCGGCTACCACCCCGAGCGCCATCGCCCCCATCCACACCAGGTCGTAGGAGCGCGTGGCCTCGAACACCACCCCGCCCAGCCAGACCCCGAGGAACGAGCCAAGCTGATGGCCGAAGAACACGAAGCCGAACAGCGTGGTGATGTAGCGCACGCCGAAGACCTGCGAGACGATGCCGCTGGTCAGCGGCACGGTGCCGAGCCAGAGGAAGCCCATCACCGCCGCAAACCCGTAAAGCGTGGCGGCGCTGAGGGGCAGCAGCACGAACAGCGCCATCGCCGCCGTTCGTACCAAATAGATACCGGCCAGCAGATACTTGCGCGAATGCCGCCCGCCCAGCACGCCGAACCAGTACGTCCCGGCGATATTGGCCAGCGCGATGATCGCCAGCGCCGCCATGCCTTCGGACGGCTGCATGCCCTTGTCCCGCAGGTAGGCCGGCAGGTGATTGGCGATAAAAGCCAACTGAAAGCCACATGCAAGGAAGCCGAGGTTGAGCAGCCAGAAGCCCGAATGGCGGAAGGCCTCGCGCACCGCCCCGAGCAGCGGCGGCTGGGCGCCCCCGGCACCGGCACCGCTGGCGGGGTGCGTCCGATCCTGGAATGGCAGCGCCAGCGGGAGCATGGCGGCGGCGGTCACGGCCAGGATCACCAGCGCGCCGCGCCAGCCGGCCTGGAGGATCATCACCTGCGCGCCCGGCACCAGCAGGAACTGGCCGATGCCACCCATCGCTCCGGCGAGCCCCAGCGCCCGGCTGCGCTGCGCCGGCGCGATCATCCGGCTCAAGGCGCCGTAGACCACGCCGAAGGTGGTGCCGGACAGCGCCACGCCCACGCACAGCCCCGCCGACCAGACGAAGGCCGCCGGCGTGGCCGCCTGTGCCATCAGGAACAGGCCGACCGCGTACAGCGCCAGCCCGGCCAGCATCACCCGGGCGGAGCCGAAGCGGTCCGCCACCATGCCCGTGAAGGGCTGGGCCAGCCCCCAGGTCAGGTTCTGCACGGCCATGGCGAAGGCGAAGGTCTCGCGCGTCCAGCCCCGGTCCGTGACGATCGGCAGCATGAACAGGCCCTGCACGTGGCGCGCACCGAGCGCCAGCCCCATCACCAGCCCGCCGGCCAGCAGCAGGAACCAGGCGGTGCGCCACCAGGGTGGCGAACCGGTCGGCAATGCGCCGGCGGCATGGGAGGCGGGGCGTTGGGTCATGTCGGGAGGATGGGACGATCGGGTTGGGAGATCGCTCTATTTCAGGCGATCGGGGGCGCAGGCTCAAGCGACATTTCCGCCCTCCTGCCATGCGTGGTGGTCATGGCAGCGGGGGCCGAGCCGTGCTTTAATCCCAACACCTTCCCCACCCATCCCGCCATGTCCGTCCCGCTCGCCCGGCTGTTCCCGCTCGATCTGCTCAGGGGCTTCGTGGCCGTGGGCCGGCGCATGAGCATCACCCAGGCAGCGGACGACCTGTGCCTGACGCAGTCCGCCGTCAGCCGGCAGATCCGCGCGCTGGAAGACCACCTCCAGGTTCGGCTGTTCGTGCGCCAGCATCGCGGCGTGGCCTTCACGCCCGAAGGCGAGCGGCTGTTCCGCAGCGCAGATGGCGCGGTGCAGCAACTCCAGGACGTGGCCGGCGAACTGCGCAAGCGCGATGGCCGCCAGCCGGTGACCGTGACGGCCAGCATCGGCGTGGCGGGGCTGTGGCTGCTGCCGCGCCTGGGCAGCCTGCAGCGCGCCCATCCGCAGTTGGACGTGCGGCTCTCCGCCAGCAACCAGATCAGCGACCTGCGCGCGGACGGCATCGACCTCGCCATCCGCTATTGCCGCGAGGCCGACGCCGCGGCGGACGCGATCCGCCTGTTCGACGAGACCATCGCCCCGGTCGCCCATCCCTCGCTCGGCGCGCACCGGCTGACCGCCGTGGAAGACCTCGCCCAGCTGCCCCTGCTGGAATTCGATGACCCGCGCCCGTGGCTGCACTGGCGCAGCTGGCTCGGCGCGCACGGCTACCGGCAGGCCAGCCGGCGCGGCATCCTGCGATTCAACCAATATGACCAGATGATTCACGCGGCGCTGGCCGGCCAGGGCGTGGCGCTCGGGCGGCTGGAACTGATCCAGCCGCTGATCGCGGGCGGGCAACTGGCGGTCGTCGATATGCCCGGCGCCGCGCTGGCCAGCCCCAACGCCTTCTGGCTGATCCACGCCACCGACCACCCACGCGAAGACGTGGCGCGCGTGGCCGCCTGGATTCGCGCCGAGGCGGCCCGGGTGGCGCCCGCCTCAGCGCAGCGGCAGGCTGTGCCAGCGCCACCGGGCCCGTAGCGGCGGGGCAGGCGGGGCGATGACCCGGCACACGGTCACGGCGCCATGGCCCAGCGCGGTCAGGAAATAGGTGGCGTCCTCGGTCACGCGGTGCCGCTGGCCAGCCGTCAGCACGATATCGGGCGAGCGCCGCGGCCGGGCACCTTCCAGCGTCAGCCACAGCGTGCCCCCGGCGCAGGCCAGTTCGGCCCCGGCGCGCAAGGCCATGGGCAGGCAGTCATTCTCGATCATCAGGGTGTAGGTCATCATGGGCTCCGGCAACGCTTTTATCGTCGCCGACCGGCCGGGCCGGTGCCATGAGGGTTGCGGCGCGCTGGCATGACTTTCGCGCCGACTTTTACGCTGACTTTCGCGCACCGGCTGTCAACTTCCGGCTGGAGATGCCGATAGAATGCGGTGTCGGCGCGCATTCCGCGCCGTCTTGCCACCGATTGCCATGGACCCGATTTCGTTCGAATTTGTCACCGTCGAGGAAGCCAGGAAGATTCTCGACGGCGAGGTGCCGACTACCGGCGCCGTGGACTGGCGCGACGCCCGCCAGCCGCCGGACCCGGCCACGCAGGCGCTGACGCCCGCCGCGCTGAAGTGGCTCGCGCAGCTACCGCGCGAGGTGCGCCCCTTCGAGCTGTTCCACACCTATCCGCGCATCGCCAACCAGCTTGCCGCGCTGGCTGGCCAGCAGGGCTACCCCACCCCGGTCACGCTCTTCCTGGCCGACCTGCTGATCGACAAGCGCGGGGGCCGGCAAGGCTTTCCGGGCGGCATCGCCCCGGAACTGTCGCGGCTGCAGGAGCACCTGCTCCAGTCCGCCGAGCCGCCCGGCGCCGATCCCATCCTAGCCCTATAGCTGATCCTCCACCGGCAGCACGCGCAGGATGCCGATGCCCATGTGTTGCCACACGCTCATGCCGGGCTCGCTGTCCACGGTGGAGAGCTGCCCCTTCTCGCGCGTGGTCCAGGTCATGGACTCCCCGCCGCCCTCGCTCTTGCGCAGTTCCACCTTGTAGGCGATGTCGAGTAGCCCGTCATCCATGCTCTTGACCAGCCGTTCGGCCAGCGCGGGGCTGTCCAGCACCACGCCCATCTCCGTATTGAGCTTGATCGAGCGCGGATCCAGGTTCAGGGAGCCGATGAACAGCAGCCGCCGGTCCACCACATAGGTCTTGGCGTGCAGGCTGGCGCGGCTGGAGGCGAACATCCGGCTCTTGCGCGCCTGGCTGCGCGCCAGTTCGGCGTTGGCGGTGGGCTTCAGTTCATAGAGGTCGATGCCGGCCCGCAGCAGCGCCTTGCGCCGCGGCGCGTAGCCGGCGTGCACGGCGGCCACGTCCGTGGCGGCGAACGAGTTGGTCAGCACGCGGATCTTCACCCCCCGCTTGGCGATGCCGGCCAGCCAGGCCATGTTCTCGTCATCGGGCACGAAATAGGGCGACACCAGCACCAGCTCGCGCTCCGCCTTTTCCATCATCGCGCGCAACTGCGGAATGGCGTGGGAGGTGGGGTCGTCGGGGTCTTCCTCCACCTTCTCGGCCTTGTCCGAGATGACGCGCGCCCCGCCCCAGTAGCCGGGCAGATGGCCCAGCTCGATGCCGCGCACCAGCCCCGAGTCGAGCAGCTCCTGCACGAACTCGCTGGCGCGCACCTGGTCTCCGCGCGCCTCGATGGCCTTGCGGAAGGCCCGCAACTCGTCCGGCGCCTCCTTGCCCTCGGGCACCAGCGTGGCCACCGGGTAGGCGCTCTCGCTGTTCCAGTATTCGTCGAACACGGCGCTCGCGGCCGGCACGGCGGGGCCGGCCACCATCACGTCCAGATCGCTGAAATCCATGTCCGGCTTGGCCGAGAAATAGGCGTCGCCGATATTGCGCCCGCCGACGATGGTGACGAGGTTATCCACCGTCATCTGCTTGTTGTGCATGCGGCGGTTAAGCCGGCCGAAATCAAACGCCAGTTCGAACCAGCGCGCGCGGCGGCTGGCGAACGGGTTGAAGATGCGCACTTCGATATTGGGATGGGAATCGACCGCCGCCCAGGTCTTGTCCTGCTTCTCGGTGTGGATGTCATCCATCAGGATGCGCACGCGCACGCCCCGGTCGGCCGCGTCGATCAGGTCGCCCATCAGCACGCTGCCGGTTTGGTCGATGTCGAAGATGTAGTACTGGATGTCCAGCGTCTTCTGGGCGGCGCGCGCCAGCGCCATGCGGGCGGCCAGCGCGTCCGGCCCGGCGCCGAGCGGGTAGAAGACCGACTTTCCGGGGTTCTGCGCCAGCCGGGGCGCCAGGGTGCGGGCCAGCAGCGTGCCGCTGGTGTCCTTGGCCGCGTAGCTGGGGGTGCGGCCGGCATTGGCAGGCAGGCTCGCGCAGCCGGCCAGCACGGCCAGGCAGAACGAGGCCAGCAGCAGCGCCACCAGCGAGCGGCCGCGCCGCCAGCCGGTCCAGTCCGGCCCGCCCACCCCGTCCATCCAGAGCCTCAGCATCGGCGCCATGGTCCGCTCTCCTAGAAGATCCCCGTCAGGCCATCTTGCTGCATTGCGGGATCGGCTCTGCGTCCGATCCCTTTTCATCTTCCTTCCACCTTATACCGCCGCCTCCGCCTGCGGGAGGGTGCACGCGCGGTAGTAGCCGCGCACGATCTGCTGGGCCACCGGCAGGCGCGCGCTCACGGGCACCGGGAACCGTACGATGGCGTCCACCCGCTCCGCGTCCACGGGATCGAACAGCACGCGCGGCTCGAACTGCGACAGGTCCACGAAGCGCATGTCGCCGTAGCGGCGCAGCGTGCGGCCGGCCTCTTCCATGAACGGCTCGCACGCCTGGCGCGCCACGGCCAGCAGTTGCGCCTCCACCACGTCCGGGTCCATGCCCACCGCCAGCGGAATGCGCACCATGTCCAGCGTGTACTTGCCGGCCTGCGAATGGTTGCGCACGGCCGTGGTCATCAGCAGGCTGTTCGGCACCTGCACCGTGAAACCCGTGTACTGGCGCGTGGGCGCCACCTCCACCAGCGTGGTCGACATGACATCCATGTCGATGACCTCCCCGCCGAACGGCCCGATCTCGACCAGATCGCCCAGTTGGTAGGGGCGCGTGATCATTCGCATGAACGCGCCCAGGAAACACATCACCAGTTCCTTGCCGACCAGGATCAGGGCCGCCGCGAACGCCGCCAGCGAAATGGCCACGCTCTTCAGCTCCGACACCCAGATGCCGAGCAACAGCAGGAACATCACCGCCGCCACCACGTTGCGCGACGCCACGGTCCAGGCGCGATAGGCGCCCCGGTTGTCCGCCTGCAGCCGCCCCGAGAAGAAGCGGTTGATCAGCTTGACCACCAGCGTGCCGGCCAGGACCACCACCATGCTGGCAACCACGTTGATCAGGAGACTGTCGTTGGCGTTGAAGTGCATGGGGGCGTCCGGGGCACGCGCCGATGGGGTCTGTAACACATTGTTGCAAACCGCGGCGCGGGGGCGGCGCCAGCTAATCCGATGCCGATGCCGCCCACCCGGATTCTATCCACACGCCACTGTGCCGGGCGCGCGATGGCGCCGACAGGGGTCGGCGTCTGGTTTGCGTGTAGGCGTTTTCTTAGGTGCGCCAGCCCAGTCCGAGCGCCTTCTGCAGCGAGACGTAGTCCTTGAGCAGGTTGGCATCGCCCGAAATCCGGTCCTGCTGGGCCACCACGCGGGTGCGCTCCACGTCCAGCCATTCGAGCATGCTGGCGGTGCCCGCCCGGTAGCGCTGCTGCTGGAGCGTGGAGGCGCGCTCGGCGGACGCCTCCACGCGGCGCAGCACCACCACGTTGTCGCGCTGGTGCCCGTAGCGGGAGAGCGCCACGTCGGCGTCGCGCAGCGCCTTGAGCACCACGCTTTCGTAGCTGGCCTCGGCCTCGTCCCGGCCGGCCTCGGCGTTATCGACACTCGCCGCCACCCGGCCAAAATCGAGGATGTTCCATTGCAGGCGCGGCAGCGTCAGCCACGTGCCGTTCTCCTTGCGGACGAGGTGGCCGGGGTCCATCGCACTGAAGCCGAGCGAGCCCAGCAGCGATACCTTCGGGAACCAGTCCGCCTTGCGCTCGCCGATCTGCGCCGTGCGCGAGGCCAGCCGGCGTTCGGCCACGCGGATGTCCGGCCGGGCCTTGAGCAGCGTGGCGGGATCGCCCACGGCCACGGTCTCCGGCAGCACCGGCAGGTCGCGCGAGGGACCCAGCGCGGTGTCGAGCGTGCCGGGCGGGCGGCCGGTCAGCAGTGCAAGTTGATCGAACGATTCGATCAAACCCGCCTCCACCGGGGCGATGCGGGCGCGGGTGTTTTCCAGCTGCGTCAGCAGCCGTTCCACTTCCAGTTCGGAGGCCACGCCGCGCGCGCGGCGCTGGCGGGTCAGGTCGAGCATGTCGGCCTCGAGCGTCTCGGACGCGCGCAGATGGGCCAGGCTGGCCTGCTGCTCGCGCAGCGTGACGTAGGCCTGCGCCACTTCGGCGGCCAGTTGCACGTGGGCGTCGGCCAGTTCGGCATCGGCGGCCTCGGCCTCGGCGGATGCCGCTTCGATGGCGCGGCGCGTGCCGCCGAACAGGTCGAGTTCCCAACTGGCATCGAACCCGGCAATATAGAGCGACAGCGGCCCCCGGCCGCCGCCACCCCCACCTTCCCCGCCGAACGAGGCGAGGTCCGGCTCGCGCGTGCGCAGCATGGCGGCGCTGGCGTTCACCTTCGGCATCAGGTTGGCGCGATTGCCGGCCAGCCCGGCGCGGGCTTGCCGCACGCGGGCGCGCGAGGCGCGGATGTCCGGGCTGTCACGCAGCGCGGTTTCGATCAGGTTGGCCAGCAGCGGGTCGCCCAGCGCGCGCCACCAGTCGGCCACGTCAGGCTGGCGAGCCTCGGCCAGTTTCGGTGCGTGCGGGAAGGTGCCGGCCGCCACCGCATTGCCGGCCACTTCCGGGGCGGTGCGGTAGTCGGGGCCCACGGTGCAGCCGGCGGCGGCCAGGGCGGCAACAAGGAGAATCAGCGCCGGCCGGGCGGCGCGAAGGGGTGCGTACATATTAGGTACCGCTTTATTTATCGATTTAGTGACCGGCTTCGACCGGGGCTGCGCCCGGACGAGGCGCCTTCAGCAGCAGCGCCAGCGGCACGCAGCACAGCAGCGCCAGCCCGAGGGCGTAGAAGGTTTCCGAGAACGTCATCACCGCAGCCTGCCGGGCGATCTCGCCGGACAACTGCGCCACGGCCTGCAGGCTGGCGTGGGCGTAGTCGCCGCCCTGCGCCACGAAGCTGGCGATGCTGGCGGACATATGCTCCTGCCCGATCGAACTATTGGCCGTGACCGATTCGCGGATCACCCCGTCGTGGTAGGCGTTGCGGCGGTCGATCAGCGTGCCGAGCAGCGCCAGCCCGATCGAGCCGCCCAGGTTGCGGGCCATGTTGTAGAGCCCGGCGGCATCGCCAGCCTCATGGGTGGCCACGGCCGCCATCGACGCCTGATTCAGCGGCATCATCGCCAAAATCTGCCCGAAGCCGCGCAGGATCTGCGACAGCGTGAAGTCATGCCCCACGCTGTCCGTCGTCAGGCTGATGTCGAGCATGCAGCTGCCGAAGAAGCACACCAGCCCGGTGATGACCAGCCAGCGGCTGTCCACCTTGCCGAGCAGGCGCGGCAGCACCGGCATCATCAGGAACGCCGGCAGCCCGGACAGCAGCATGATCCCGCCGGCCTGCTCGGCGTTGTAGCCGGCAATCGTCGCCAGGAACTGCGGCAGCAGGTAGGACACGCCGTACAGCCCCGCCCCGACCACCGAGACGATCAGAATCACGCTCGCGTAATTCTTGTTCAGCAGCAGGCGCAGCCGCACGATGGGCGTCTTGGCCGTGAACTGGGCGACGAACATCATCCCCAGCCCGATGGCCGACAGCGCGGAGAGGTAGACGATAGTCGCCGACTCGAACCACTGCTCGCGCTGGCCCTCCTCAAGCACCACGGTCAGCGAACTGAGGCCGATGGCCAGCCCGATAATGCCGAGCCAGTCCGCCTTGATGAAGGCCGACAGGTCCGCGCGTTCCTGCTTGAGCCCGAAGTACAGCAGCGGCACCAGCACGGCGGTCACCGGCAGGTTCAGGAAGAAACACCAGCGCCAGTTCACGTTCTCGGCCAGCCAGCCGCCCACCACGGGGCCCAGCAGCGGCCCAAGCAGCACGATCAGGCCGAACATCGACATGCCGATCGGCATCTGGTGGCGCGGCAGCCGGGTGCGGACGATGGTCTGCGCGGTGGGGATCATCGCCCCGCCGGCAAAGCCCTGGCCGATCCGGCCGATGACCATCTCCGGCAGCGAATGGGACATGCCGCACATCATCGAGAACGCCGTGAACAGCAGCGCGTTCCACATCAGGAAGCGGCGCAGCCCGAACACCCGCGTCAGCCACGCGGTGAGCGGGATGATGACGATCTCGGCCATCAGGTAGCCGGTGGAGACCCACGTGCCCTCGGTGCCGGCCGCGCCGATCTGGCCCTGGATCTGTGGCAGCGCCGAGTTGGTGATGGAGATGTCGAGCGTGGCCAGCAGTGCGCCGAGCGAGCCGGCGGCCACGGCGATCCAGTCGGCGGCGGTGGCGTTGGCGGGCTTGTCGTTCGGTGGCGTGGCGGGGGCAGCCCCGGCGGGGAGCGCCGCTTCAGCCATGGCGGGCCTCGCCGGCGCGGGCTTGCACCGGATGCATGTCGCGCGTATCGACATCCACCACCACGGAGAGGCCCGGCATCAGCACCGCGCGCGCCTCCGGCGTCACATCGACATGAATCCGCACCGGCACGCGCTGGACGATCTTGGTGAAGTTGCCGGTGGCGTTCTGCGCCGGCAGCAGCGCGAACTGCGAGCCGGTGCCGGGCGAGAGGCTGTCCACCACGCCGTGGAGGTCTTCACCGGGCAGCGCATCCACATGCAGCGTCACGCGCTGGCCGGGACGCATGCGCCCGACCTGCGTTTCCTTGAAATTGGCGGTCAGGTAGAGGTCCTGCACCGGCACCACGGTCAGCAGGCGGGTGCCGGGCTGGGCGAACTGGCCCACGCGCACGCCCTTGTCGGCCACGCGGCCGGCGTTGGTGGCGCGAACCACGGTGTCGTCCAGGTCGAGCCGGGCCTGCCGCGCGCTGGCCTGTCCCACCTCCAGTTGCGCCTGCGCCTGCTGGAGCCGCGCCTGCAGCGTCACCACCTGGCTCTGCTCCACGCGCAGCGCGGCCTCGTTGGCAGCCAGCGTGGTACCGGCGCGGGTCTGGGCGTTGCGCAGTTCGGCGGTGCGTTCCTCGGTCTCGGCACCGGACTTCACCAGCGGCGCGTAGCGCTCCACCTGCGAGGCGGCGTAGCGGGCGTTGGCGCGCGCGCCTTCCACCTCGGCGCCGGCCTGGGCGATGCGGGCCTTCTGCTGGGCGAGGTCGGCCTCGGCCCGCGCCACGTCCGCCTGGCGCGAGGCCACGGTGGCCTGCGCCTCATCGAAGGCAGCCTGGTACTGGCGATTGTCCAGCCGCACCAGCGCCTGGCCGGCGATGACCTGCTGGTTGTCGCGCACGAAGACTTCGGCCACGTAGCCGCTCACCTTCGGCGCCACCGTCACGCTGTCCGCCTGGAGGTAGGCATCGTCGGTGCTTTCGATAAAGCGGCCTACCAGCCACCAGCGCACACCGAACACCACGGCGGCCAGCAGCGCGAGCGCGCCCAGGGCGAGCAGCACGGTGCGGCGGGAGACGGCACGCGGCTTGCGCGTGGAAGATCCAGTGGATGCAGGGAGGCCGGCAGCCGGATGGGCGGCGGCAGAAGATTGGGGGGCGGACATGGGGGCGCGGGGCTTCGACAGCACTATTGAGGGCGATCGCGCAATTATTCCACTTGGAATAAATGTGTCAACTGATATATTTCTGCCTGCCCACGGACTGAGGAAAACGCAACATGGCCCGACACAAGCCCGCAACCGAAGGCGGCTACCAGCGCGGCGAGGAAACGCGCGCGCGGATCATCGACGCCGCGCTGCGGCTCTTTGGCGCGCACGGTTTCGACGGGGCCTCCACGCGCGACATCGCCCGCGAGGCCGGGGTCAACGCGCCCGCGCTCCAGTACTACTTCGACAATAAGGAAGGCGTGTACCTGGCGTGCATCGACTACTTCGTGGACCGCGCCTGGGGCCTGCTGGCCGATGTGGTGATCGCCGCCGAGGCCGTCGTGGCCCGTCCGGACGCCACCGACGCCGAGTTGATCGATGCCTACCTGGGCCTGCAACTGCGCTTCACCACCTTCCTGCTTGAATGCCCGGACACCGACCACTGGCGCCAGTTCATGGCGCGCGAGCGCGCCGGGCTCGGGCCGCCGGCCGCGTTCGAGCGCATCGACGCGGGCATCAACCGCCGCATTTTCGCGGTGACGTCGCAGGTGATCGGGCGCCTGACCGGTCAGCCGGCCACGGACGAGGCGACGCGCATCCGCACCATCGCCATCGACAGCCAGGTGGCGGCCTTCAAGGTCATGCGCCGCCACGTGCTCAAGGCGCTGCACTGGGAGTCCTTTGGTGAAGCCGAGACCGCCCGGGTGCAGGAAGTGATCCGCGAGCAGACGCAAACGTTGCTCGAAGCGCTCGTTGCGCAGCGCAATGCAAAGGATCTACGAGGCTAGAGCGTTTACTCTAATCCTCGACGTGGCAGGACGGAACCTTTATGGTTATGTATAAAAATCAATGACTTAGGTCGTCACACCATCCAGCCTGCCGGGGCAAATCGCCCACTTTTCGAAGGAAATACGATGGCGCGGCGCAAAAAGTCCTTGCTTGTCTATCTAGTAGTAGATAATATTCGAGCCATGGACAGCGCTGCATCACCCGGCAAACAGAAACAAGCCCCGCGATGCAGTCCCGGTCCACGCAGTACAAGTAGTCAATCAGTACCGGAAGGCGGTCTTTTTTTTAGCCCTGATCCTCTACCTACCAGTAGATAGCAGCAAAGAAAAAGCCCCGCCACAACGCAGCAAAACAACGCAGCACCGACGGCCCCGCGATCCACCTCCAACCGAGATCGCCCGGCCCAAACGAAGACAAGGAGCCACACCATGAACGCCAAGACCATCCTTACCGCCGCCGCCCTCGCCGCCGCCTTCGTCACTGGCGCTGCGCAAGCCGCTCCCGCCAACAAGACCGGCGAAGTCTACGGTTACAGCTACCGCGTGAACGACGCCCGCAACGCCTTCACCGATGGCGCCCGCGCCAGCGGCGTGAACGAACCGCGTAACCCGTATGTCGATGGTGCCCGCGTTGGCAAGGCTGACCCGTTCACCGACGGTGCCCGCACCGTTGCCGGCCTGGATCGTACCGGTGTCTCGGCCAGCCCGGCCCGCACCGCCGACCCGTACCTGGACGGCGCCCGCCAAGGCAAGTTCGACACGTTCAGCGAAGGCGCCCGCACGGTAGCCGGCCTGGATCGTACCGGTGTCTCGGCCAGCCCGGCCCGCACCGCTGATCCGTACCTGGATGGTGCCCGCCAAGGCAAGTTCGACCCGTTCACCGAAGGCGCCAACGCCTGAGTCCCGCCCGATGACGGCGGATTGGAAGTACGTCAGACAAACGGAGCAGTAGCCTCGGGGCTCCCCGAGGCGGGCTCCGGGTTGTCATTCCTGGAGTCCATCATGACTTTCCGTAACAGTGCAGTACTCGTAGGCGGCTGGGTGGCCGTCGTCGTGGCGAGCGGTTCCGCCGCCGCCGTGGTCGCGCAGACGCTGATCTGAGCGCCAGCGTGATTTGCTCCCCTCTCCCTTTGGGAGAGGGGCCGGGGGAGAGGGAAGGCGGTTCAAGATGCGGTGTCGCATCGAGACATTCCGCCCCTCTCCCCCAACCCCTCTCCCGCGCGCGGGAGAGGGGAAAAAGGCATCAGCCCTGCAAGACGCCGAGAAACGCCGGCAGCGCGTAGGGCTTGCGCAGCGTGACCGCGTTTGGCAAGGCGGCACGCTGCACGGGCGTGAGCACCACGTCGTAGCCGCTCACGAAGATCACCCGCAGCGCCGGTTGCAGCCGGCAGGCATCCATCGCCAGGTCCACGCCCGAGGCGCCGGACAGGCCCACATCGGTCAGCAGCACATCGACCGGCCCTTCGCGCAGCACGGCCATCGCTTCGGCATCGGTGCTCGCTTCCACCACACTTAGTCCGAACGTCCGCATCAGCTCCGCGGTGCTGGCGCGCACCAGCGCGTCGTCCTCGACGAAGAGGATGCGTTGCGGTGCCAGTTGCACCACGGGTGGCATCTCCGGCATCGCCAGTTCCGGCGAACCCAGTGCCTCCGCCGGCGCCGGCCCCAGTTCGGCCCCGCCGCTCACCAGCACGTGGCGCACCTTGCGCGCGAGCGCTTCGCGCGTGTACGGCTTGCTGAGCAGTTCGATGCCCTCGTCGAGCCGCCCGCTGTGGACGATGGCGTTGTCCGTATAGCCCGAGGTGAACAGCACCGCGATGCCGGGCAGCCGCTCGCGCACCTTGCGCGCCATTTCCGTGCTGCGCAGCGGGCCGGGCATGACCACGTCGCTGAACAGCAGGTCCACCGGCACGCCGCTTTCGACGATGGCCAGCGCGCTCAGCGCGTCGCGCGCCTTCAGCACGCGGTAGCCCAGGCTGGCCAGCATCTCCACCACGGTCGCGCGGACGTCCTCGTCATCCTCCACCACCAGCACGGTCTCCGTGCCGCCGCCCGCCGGGCCGGCCTCGACATCGGTCTCGAGGTCTTCCTCCTCGCGCACGCGCGGCAGGTAAAGCCGCACCGTGGTGCCCTGCCCCGACTCGCTGTAGATCTTCACATGCCCGCCGGACTGCCTGACGAAGCCGTACACCATGCTCAGGCCCAGCCCGGTGCCC
Organism: Cupriavidus sp. 10L45; assembly: GCF_056395225.1. Lineage (NCBI taxonomy): Bacteria > Pseudomonadati > Pseudomonadota > Betaproteobacteria > Burkholderiales > Burkholderiaceae > Cupriavidus > Cupriavidus sp. 10L45. Next base: position 415,685 of record NZ_JBFTJC010000002.1, on the reverse strand, counting down.
TGCCCCTCGGGCTTGGTGGTGAAGAACGGCTCGAACACCTGCGCCTGGATCTCGGGCGACATGCCCGTGCCGGTATCGGTCACCGCCACCATCACATACTGGCCGCGCGCCACGTCGGCATTGCGGCGCGCGTAGTCATCGTCAAGCACCGCGTTGCCGGCCTCGATGGTCAGCCGGCCGTGGCCGCTCATCGCGTCCCGCGCGTTGATCGCCAGGTTCAGCAGCGCGTTTTCCACCTGGAACGGGTCCACCAGCGTATTCCACAGGCCGCCCGCCACCACGGTCTCGATCTCGATGCCATCGCCGAGCGCCCGCCGCAGCATGTCGTCCAGCCCGCGGATAAAGCGGCCCAGGTTCACCACCTTCGGCGCCAGCGGCTGGCGCCGGCCGAAGGCCAGCAGTTGGGACGCCAGCTTGGCCCCGCGCGCCACCCCGGCCAGCGCGTTGCGCACGCGTGCCTCGGGGCGCTCGTTGCCGGACACATCGCGCGCCAGCAGTTGCAGGTTGCCGCCAATCACCTGGAGCAGGTTGTTGAAGTCGTGCGCCACGCCGCCGGTCAGCTTGCCGATGGCTTCCATCTTCTGCGCCATGCGCAGCGCCTCGTCGGCATGGCGCAGCGCCTCGGCCGCTTCCTTGTCGCTGGTGACGTCGCGGCCCACGCCGTGGATGCGGCCCGTGGCGGGGTCCACCGTGAGCGTCCACGCCACCCAGCGCAGCCCGCCATCGGCCCGCGCCATGCGGCATTCGTAGCGCACCGCCGTGCCATCGTGGCGCAGCGCTATCATCTGCTCGGTCACGGCCACGAGGTCGTCCGGGTGGACGAAAGCCATGCACGAGCGGCCCAGCAGCGCGCTGTCCGCATAGCCGAGCGTGCGCCGCCAGGACGGGCTGAAGCGCTCCAGCACGCCGTCGAAGCTGGCCACCATCAACAGGTCTTCGCTCAGTTCCCAGAGGCGGTCCCGGTCTGCCACGGTCTCCGCTACGCGGCGTTCGAGCGAGTCGTTCAGCTCGCGCAGCGCCTCCTGCGCCCGGGTGCGCATGGCGATTTCCTCGCGCAGGCGGCGTTCGGTGGTGCGGCGCAGGTGCGACAACTGGAGATTGCTGGCCACACGCGCCAGCAACTCGCGCGAGGTGAACGGCTTGGTCAGGTAGTCGTCCGCGCCGGTGGCCAGGCCGCTGACGCGCGCTTCCTCGCCCGCGCGGGCGGAGAGCAGCACCACGGGGGTCTCGCGCAGCGCCGCGTCGGCGCGCACGGCCTGCACCAGGCCGAAGCCGTCCAGGCGCGGCATCATCACGTCCGAGACGATCAGATCCGGCGCGCGCGTGCGGGCCATGTCCAGCGCCTCCTGGCCATCGGCGGCCACCTCCACCGTGTGGCCGGCCCCGCCCAGGATGCGGCGCATGTATTCGCGCAGGTCGGCGTTGTCATCGACGATCATCACATGTCCGCGCACCGCGCCGGGCACCGCTTCCTGCGGGGGGGTGAGCATGGCGAGCGCCGCAGCCGGCATCACCTCCGCCTCGGGGGTCCAGCGCCGCGCGGCTTCCACGTAGGCCAGCGCCTGCTGGCTGGCGTGGGTCGACAGGTTTGACGCAGCCCCGGGCGCGGCGGGCTGCGGCGCGGCCGCCCGGGCCGTGCGCGGCAGGGTGACCACGAAGCGCGTGCCTTCGCCCACCTCGCTTTCCACGCGGATCACGCCGTCGTGCAGGCGCACCAGTTCCAGTACCAGCGCCAGGCCGATGCCGCTGCCCTCGATCGACCGGCCCACGGCGCCGGACACCCGGTGGAAACGCTCGAACAGCCGGGGCAGTTCATCCCCCGCAATGCCGATGCCGGTGTCGCGGATGCTCAGTTCCACGCCGCCGTCCTCCGCCTCGCGCACCGCCACCGCAATCGCCCCGGTGTAGGTGAACTTGAACGCGTTGGAGAGCAGGTTCAGGACGATGGTCTCCCACATGTCGCGGTCCACCGCCACCGGGAAGCCCAGCGGCGCGCATTCCACCACCAGCTGCAGGCCGGCGCCCTCGATGGCCGAGCGGAACAGCGAGGCCAGTTCGGCCGTGAACGCGGGCAGGTCGGTGGGCTGGGGATGCTTCTGCACCCGGCCGGCCTCGATCCGCGAGAAATCGAGCAGTGCATTGACCAGCTTCAGCAGCCGCAGGCCGTTGCGGTGGGTGATCTCCACCAACTGGCGATCGGCGTCGTCAGGGCCGGCGGTCTCGTCCGCACGGTTCAGCAGTTCCTCGAGCGGCCCGAGCATCAGCGTCAGCGGCGTGCGGAACTCATGGCTGATATTCGAGAAGAAGGTGGTCTTGGCGCGGTCGATCTCGGCCAGCGCCTCGGCGCGGCGGCGCTCTTCCTCGTAGGCGTGCGCGTAGCTGATGGCCTGGCCGATCTGGCCCGCCACGAGGTCGAGGAAGGCGCGGTAGCGGTCGCCAAACAGCCGGCACGGGTTCAGGCCCACCACCAGCACGCCGCTGCGCGTGGTCTCGCCCGAAGGCGTGACCGGCACCACGGCCGCGTGGCGCGGCGTGAACTGCCAGGCGCCGCCGGGCAGCGTCGCCCCCCCGAAGCGCGTGGACAGGTCTTCCACCAGCATCACCTCGCCCTGCGCCAGCACCTCGGCAAACGGCCAGGGGCCGCCGCCGGTGCGGATCTCGGCCGGCGCGGCCGGATGGCCCACCTCGATGCCATGGTGGCCGCACAGCGTGGCCGTGCCGGCGCCGCGCTCGCCCAGATAGAGCAGCGCGAAGGGAATGTCATAGGGATTGGCGCCCAGCGCGCGCAGGCTCAGCGCGCAGGCTTCGTCCCAGGAACGGGCATTGGTGGCCGACGAGGCCAGTTCGCGCAGCAGCTTCAGCTGGCGCTCGGCCACCACGCGCTCGGTGTCGTCGCTGTTGGCGCAGATGATGCCGCCCGTGCCGCCGTGGTCGTCGGGCACAGGGCTGTAGGAGAAGGTGTAGTAGGTCTCCTCCGGGTAGCCGTTGCGCTCCATGATGAGCAGCTTCTGCTCGACGAAGCTGCCCTCGCTGCCCTCCATGGCCGTGGTCAGCATCGGCCCGATCTCGTGCCAGATCTCGCTCCAGACGCGCTCGGTCGGCTCGCCCAGCGACGCCGGATGCTTGCCGCCGATGATCGCCTTGTACGGGTCGTTATAGAAGAAGCGCAGATCGGCGCCCCAGCCCACCCAGATCGGCTGGCGGGACGTCAGCATGATGCGGATGGCCGTCTTCAGGCTTTGCGGCCACGTCTCGGGCGTGCCCAGCGGCGTGCGCGACCAGTCGAAGTCGCGGATCAGTGCGCCCATCTCCCCGCCACCCGCGAGGAAGGCAGGGGCGATGCCCTCGGCATGCAGCGGCGGCACATTGCCCACCGTGTTCTTCATGGAACCTCCGGATTCCGGCATGTATCTTTTTCTTCACTTTCTCGGCATGCGCCGCATGGTGCATTGTCAGCGTGCGGGCGCTTCTATAGTCTGCCGGGAAACACTGCGTCAGAAAACCACCCTTGCCGACTATGGAAGCCACGGCCTCCCCATACCTGATCGCCATCCTGATCACCGCCATGCTGACCATTATCTGCGTGGCCGTGCACTACGAAGCCCTGCGCCTGATCTCGGCCATGCACCCGCGCCACTGGAGCGGCAAGGTCAACATCGGCGTCATGATCCTGCTCATCATCCTGGCCCACGTGCTGGAAGCCGTGCTGTTCAGCACCGGCTACTGGCTCGGGGCGGACGTGTTCGGTATCGGCGAACTCAAGGGCCTGCACGATCATGGGGCAGCGGCCTATGTCTATTTCTCGCTGGAAACCTTCACCACGCAGAGTATCGGCGACGTCATCCCGATGGGCCAGTTGCGGCTGCTGGCGTCGGTGCAGCCGCTGGTGGGGCTGATGCTGATCGGCTGGTCCACCTCCTTTACGTTCCTGGTGATGCGGCGCGACTGGCGTACGGACGAACTGGCTGACCGCGACTAAGATGCGGCCACGGTGACTGGATGGTAGGCAACGGGGGCCGCCGGTGAAATCGGCGTCCTTCCTACACGCTTGTGGGATTCGAGGAAGTTGCGCGGGCGGCGCACCGGTGAAAAGATGATTTGCCGTCATGCGAACCACAACAATCAACGGGAGGACCCTGACGTGTCCAGACATCCGGAAGCCCACACACCACCGCTGGCCGGGTGGCTCGCCGCGCTGCTGCTCGCGCTGGCCCTGCTGCACGCGCCGGCCGCCCGGGCGCAGACGCCCGCGCCGCTGGCCGAATGGCAGTACTCGGTGGGGGTGCCGCTGGTGGAGATGTTCCAGGGCCAGCCCGAGGGCTGGAAATTCCGGCTCGGCGCGGCCATGACCGTGCGGCCGCGCTACGACGGCGCGCACGACTACTACGTCTTCGGCGGGCCGACCATCGACATCCGCTACGCCGACAAGTTTTTCGCCTCCACCGGCGAAGGGCTGGGCTGGAACATCGTCTCCAATGACCACTGGCGCGCGGGCATCGCCCTGACCTACGACCTGGGCCGCCGCGAGAAGAAGGACCACGACAACCTGGCCGGCATGGGCAATATCGGCATGGCGGCGGAGACCAAGATGTTTGTCGACTACGTGGTGTCGAAGTCGTTCCCGCTGGTGATCCGGGCCAACGCGCGGCGCCAGTTCGGCGGCGCCAACGGCTGGATTGGCGACCTGGGCGCCTATATGCCGCTGCCGGGCAGCTCCGAGAAATTCTTCTGGTTCGCCGGCCCGACCATGACCGTGGCCGACTCGGCCTACATGGGCCGCTGGTTCGGCGTGACGCCCGAGCAGGCGGCACGCTCCGGCCACCCGGAATACCGTGCCAGCGGCGGGATCAAGTCCTATGGCGGCGGCGTCTCGGCCATCTGGTTCATCAACAAGCACTGGTTCGCCACGGCGGACTTCGGGGTATCGGCGCTGGTCGGCGATGCGAAGAACAGCCCGATCGTGCAGCGCACGACCAACCTGACCGGGGATATTTCGGTGGTTTATCAGTTCTGAGCGAGGGGAGGCGCCTGCCCTCTCCCCCGGCCCCTCTCCCGGGGGGAGAGGGGAGGAACACCCTCGGTTTGCTCCCCACTCCCGCCTGCTGGATACGTGGGTTTGCTCCCCTCTCCCGCCTGCGGGAGAGGGGCCGGGGGAGAGGGGCAGCGCGTCAGACGAAGTCAGCCCGCCCGGCGCAGGTAGCCCTCCACCACACTGCGCAGGCCCGGCAGCTTGCCGGTGAAGAAATGCCCGGCGGCCGGCAGGACCACCACCGGCAGTTCCTGCGGCCGGGCCCAGTCGAAGACATTGATCAGCGGCACGCGCTCGTCGCGCTCGCCATGCACCACCAGCGTGTGGGCCGGCACGGGCGGGGTGTCGTAGCGGAGCGTCTCGGACAGCGCGCCAGCCGGCATGCCGGTCAGGATCAGATGCTGGATCGATTCCACAGCCGAATCTCCCGCCTCGGTCAGGCGCGCCACCATCAGCGTCTGCACGAAAGCGCCGAACGAGAACCCGGCCAGCGCCACTGGCAGGCCCGGATATTCGGCCTGCAGATGGCGCAGCACGGCTTCCACATCGGTGGACTCGCCGGGGCCGCCATCGTAGGCCCCTTCGCTCCGCCCCACGCCCCGGTAGTTCGGCCGCATCGTCACGAAACCATGGGCCTGGAGCGTGCGCGCCAGCAGTTGGGGAATCTTGTGCTCGGCGGTGCCGCCCTGCCCCGGGTGGGGGTGCGCGACCACGGCAATGCCAACGGGCGGGCCGGCGGGAGTGTCCAGCAGGGTTTCGATCTGGCCGGCGGGGCCGGCAATGAATAGGGAGGTGGAAGCGGACGTGGTGTAGGCGGAAGACATAAAGCGGGGGCGACGGATGGATGTGCATCCGCAGCATACCCGGTCCCGCCGGGAACGATCAATGGTGCTGACTGGCCTTGACCACCGACGCGATCTCCTGGCGCCGCACGCTGACCACGTCGTCCAGCTCCAGGCCTTCGGCCACGACCAGCATTTCGGCACCGCGCGTGATGGCATGAATCACGCCGTACCACAGCTCCGGTCCGGCCACCGCCGTCAGGCGGACGCTGAACTCGGTTTCCATATCCTGGCTGCAAACCGTCACCAGGTCGCCGACCTCGGGCATGGCGGCCTTCTCCGCCAGCAGGGATTCCCGGGCCGCCACCGTCAGTGGCATCTGCGCAATGCCGCGCGCAAACCTCGCTTGCATGGCTGTCTCTCCTGCGCGTTGTTTTCCCTACAAGAATATATAGGCGTGTCCCGAAAAGGCACGGTAAACCGTCCCGCGCCGGACATAAGCGATGCGGACGCCGCCCCCCGGCGGGTGCCCGGCGCCTTCCCGGCGCCTCTCAGGTGGCGTGTCAGACGGCGCCGGATTGTGCCCTGCGCCATGGCATCCATAATGGAAGGATCATACGATCCAGGAGAACCATCATGCAGACCAACCTCCATGTCGTGCCGCACGGCACCGGTTGGGACGTGATCCATGAGGGCGCCCGCTACGCCGAGTCGCACCATGCCACGCAGGATGAGGCCATCCAGGCCGGCACCGGACTGGCCCGGCGCCAGAAAGTGGAGTTGCTGATCCATGGCGTCGACGGCAAGATCCGCGAACGCGACAGCTACGGCCATGATCCGAGGGAGGTGGCTGGCTAGGTGGGCTGGATGACCCCCTGCGTCCCGCAGCATGCCCGGGGCAGCGTCACGGTGAAGACCGTGGTGCCCGAGGCCGCCGACGAGGCGGCCTCGACGCTTCCGCCGTGCAACGCGGCCAGCTCCCGCGAGATATAGAGCCCCAGGCCCAGCCCCTCGGCGCTGTCTCCGCCGCCCGAGCGGAACGCTTCGAAGACATGCGGCAGGGTCGCCCCATCGATCACGCCGCCATTGGTCACCGTCACCGTCAGGCGCTCGGCGGCCGTGCCGTCCACGGCCACCACCACCGGCACCGCCGGGTCCCCATGATGCAGGGCGTTGCTGACGAGGTTCGACAGCACCTGCGAGATCAGGTCCGGATCGATGGTCGCCAGCGTATCTCCCACGGTTTCCAGTACCACGCGCTCCTTGCCATGAGACGCCTCGCATTCATCGACGATGGCCGCGCAGATCGCGCGCAGGTCTTCCTGGCGCGGCTCCAGCTTGACGCGCCCGCCGTGCAGCCGCGCCACGTGCAGCAGCTGGTCCACCATGCGTGCCATGCGCTGGCTGCTGCGCGAGATGCGGTCGGTGGCCGGCTTGAGCTTCTCCTCGCCCCCGAACCGCCCCAGGAACGACGCCGACGCGATGATCGCCGACAGCGGCGTACGCAGGTCGTGCGCGAGCACCGCCATCAGCATCTCGTTGGTCTTGAGCAGTTGCTGGGCGGTTTCGAGTTGCTCGGCCAGTTGCTGCTTCTGCTGGGCCAATTGCACGAATACATCGACCTTGGCCGCCAGCACGCGCGCGTCGATCGGCTTGAACAGGAAGTCGACCGCGCCGGTGGCGTAGCCGCGGAACGCCCGCGCGCTGTCCTCCCCGGCCGCCGTCAGGAACAGGATGGGGATATGGCTGGTGCGCTTGCTGCCGCGCATCAGTTCGGCCAGTTCGAAGCCGTCCATCTCGGGCATGTGCACATCGAGGATGGCCAGCCCGAAGTCGTGCTCGAGCAGCAGTTCCAGCGCCTGCGCGCCGGAATTGGCGTGGACGATCTGTACATCGGGCTTGGCCAGCACGGCATCGAGGGCCGTGAGGTTGGCGGCGATGTCGTCGACGGCGAGGATCTTGATCGGAGCTTGCATGGTCAGGGTCATTCAGAAAACTGGGCCAGGCGTTGGCCGATTTGTTCCAGTGTCAGCACGCGGTCTGCCGCGCCACGGTCGATGGCCTCCTGCGGCATGGTTTCCACGGCGGCACTGCCGGGCGACTGCACCCACGCCCGGCCACCCGCCGCGCGGATCATCGCCAGGCCGCGCGCGCCATCGTCGTTGGCGCCCGAGAGCAGCACGCCGAGCACCCGGGCGCGCCACGCCACCGCCGCCGACTCGAACAGCACGTCGATGGAAGGCCGCGAGAAACGCACCGGCGGCTCTACGGAGAGCGCCAGTTCGACATCCTCCGGCGCCTCCGGCACCCGCTCCACGAGCAGGTGGTAGTCCGGCGGCGCCAGGTAGACGTGGCCCGGCCGCACCGGCATCTTGTCCTCGGCCTCGCACACGGGCAGCGCGCAGCGCGCGCCGAACAGCTCGGGCAGCAGGCTGGGCTGGTTCGGATGCTGGTGCATCACGATCAGCAGCGCCGGCCGGAAGCCCGCCGGCACCATCGGCAGCAGCACGGACAACGCCTCGACGCCACCGGCCGACGCGCCGATCACCACGGCGTCGCACCCTTGCGTATCCATCAGCCCTGCCATCGCGCCTCCTTCACAGCTTGCGGTACAGCCGCTCGCGCGGCACCAGTGGCTCGAAATCCCCGGCGTGGGCGCTGAAGTGCAGGCTCTCCTTGCTCCCCAGCCCCAGGAAGCCGCGCCGCGCCAGCGCGTCGTGGAACAGGCCGATGGCGCGGTCCTGCAGCGCGCGGTCGAAATAGATCAGCACATTGCGGCACGAAATCAGCTGGGCCTCCTGGAACACGCTGTCGGTGGCCAGGCTGTGGTCGGCAAACACCGACTGGCGGATCAGCCCGGCGCTGAACTTGGCCTTGCCATAGGCTGCATGATAGTAGTCCGAGAGCGAGCGCCGCCCGCCCGCCGCCAGGTAGTTGGCGCCGAACGCCCGCAGGCGCCCCGCATCGTACACACCCGCCCGGGCGATGGCCAGCGCGTCGGGGTTGATGTCCGTGGCGTAGAACACCGTGCGCTCGGCCAGCCCCTCCTCCTCGAACAGGATGGCCAGCGACCACAATTCCTCGCCGCTGCTGCACCCGGCCACCCAGACATTGATCGACGGATAGGTCTGGAGCACCGGCACCACATGCTCGCGGATGGCGCGGAAGTAGGACGGGTCCCGGAACATCTCGCTGACCTGCACCGTCAGGTACTGCAGCATGCGCGCGAACAGTGCCGGGTCGCGCAGCATGCGGTCCTGGAGTTGCGACAGCGTCGCAAAGCCCAGGTCGTGCAGCGCCTGCTGCAACCGCCGCCGCACCGAGGCCCGCGCGTAGTGCCGGAAATCGTGCTGGTACTTGCGGAAGATCGCCTCCAGCAGCAGTTCCAGTTCGATCTCGAAATTGGCGTCGGGCAGCGCCGTCTCGCCGTGATCCACCACCGGCACGGGCAGCGGTAACGACAGCGGCGGCAGCGGCGCGGTGTCCGGGGTCTTCAACTTTCGTGGAGCCATACGCGGCACAGGGACAGCAGTTGATCCACATCAATCGGCTTGGCGATGTAGTCGTTCGCCCCGGCGCGCAGGCACGCCTCGCGGTCGGACGGCATCGCCTTGGCGGTCAGCGCGATGATCGGCAGCCGCCCGTACTCGGGCATCTGGCGGATATGGCGCATGGCCGTGATGCCGTCCATCTCCGGCATCATGATGTCCATCAGGACGAGGTCCACGTCCTTGTGGCGCGCCAGCATGTCCAGCGCCTCGCGCCCGCTGCGGGCGATCTCCACGGTGGCCCCGAGCGGCTCGATCACCTTGGACAGCGCGAAGATGTTGCGCGCGTCGTCCTCCACCAGCAGCAGCTTGCGGCCGTCGAAGGCGTCGTCGCGGCTGCGCGCGGCGCGCAGCATGCGCTGCTGCTCGGGTGGCAACTGGGACTCCACGCTGTGCAGGAACAGCGTCACTTCGTCCAGCAGCCGGTCCGGCGAGCGCGCGCCCTTGATGATGATCGACTTCGAATAGCGGCGCAGGCGCTGCTCGTCCTCGGCCGATAGCTGCCGCCCGGTGTAGACGATGACCGGCGGCATCTGCGCGGCGCCATCGCTGGCCATGTGGGCGAGCAGGTCGTGGCCGGTGCCGTCCGGCAGCACCATGTCCATCACCACGCAGTCGAACGCGGCGCCGGCCAGCGCCTCGCGCGCGCCGGCCACGGTGCCGGCGGTGACGATCTCGGCCTGGACCGATTGCAGCAACGCGCGGATGCTCTCGCGCAGCGCCGGGTCATCCTCGATCACCAGCACGCGGCGCTGGCCCGGCGCCATGCGCGCCTCCAGCCCCCGCATCACCTCGGCCAGCTTGTTGCGCTCGCTCGGCTTGAAGGTGTAGCCGATGGCGCCGCGATGCAGCGCGGCCTCGGCGTGGTCGCTGACCGAGATCAGGTGCGTGGGGATGTGGCGCGTGGCCGGGTCGTGCTTGAGCCAGTCCAGCAGCGTCAGGCCCGACTGGTCCGGCAGCGCCACGTCGAGCAGGATGCCGCAGGGCTGGTGGTGGCGCGCCAGTTCCAGCCCGTGGCTCGACGTGGTGGCGTGGATGCAGTCGAAATCCAGCTCGTGGGCCAGGTCGTAGAGGATGCCGGCGAAGTCGATATCGTCTTCCACGACCAGGATCAGGCGGTTGCCGCGCGTGCGGTGGTCGCGGTCGTCGGCAATCGGCTGCGGATAGCCGGACGGCGATGGGCCCGGCCCGCCTTCGGACGCCTCCGGGGCCGGCACCGGCGCTGCCCGGGCGGCGGGCGAGAGCGGCATGGCCTGTGACGGCGGGGCCTGCACCTGCTCGGGGGCGGCCGGCGGCGTGACCAGCCCGGCCTGCGTGGCGGCATCCGCCACCAGCGTGCGCGGTACGGTCAGCGAGAACACGCTGCCCTGGCCCGGCTCGCTCGCCACGGCAATCACGCCACCCAGCAGCCGCGCCAGCTCGCGCGAGATCGACAAGCCCAGCCCGGTACCGCCGTAGCGGCGGCTGGTGGTGCCGTCGGCCTGCTGGAAGGCCTCGAAAATGACCTGCTGCTTGTCACGCGGAATGCCGATGCCGGTGTCGCGCACCTCGAATCGCATCGCATCGTCGCCCTGCGCGACCAGCGCCAGCGTGACCGAGCCCTTCTCCGTGAACTTGAAGGCATTGGATAGCAGATTCTTGAGGATTTGCTGCAGGCGCTGGCTGTCCGTGACGATGGCGTCAGGCAGGCCCGGCATCCGCTCCACGCGGAAGGCCACGCCCTTCTGCTCGCCCACATGGTCGAACATCTGCGAAATCCGGGCGGTGAAGGCGTCCAGTTCCACCGGCTCCGGCTCGATGGTCAGGTGGCCGGCCTCGATCTTGGAGAGGTCGAGGATGTCGTTGATCAGGTTCAGCAGGTCGGTATTGGCCGCGTGGATGGTGGCCGCGTAGCGGACCTGCTCGCCGGTCAGCGTGCCGTCCTTGTTCTCCTGCAGCAGCTTCGCCAGGATCAGCGCGCTGTTCAGCGGCGTGCGCAGCTCGTGCGACATATTCGCCAGGAACTCGCTCTTGTACTGGTTCGAGCGCTCCAGCGCCCGGGCGTTGGCGGCCAGTTCGGCCTGGAAGGCGAGCATCTCGCGCTTCTGCGTCTCCAGCCGCTGGGTGTGCTCCTCCAGCTGGACGTTGGTCTGTTCGAGTTCCGCCTGCTGGGTTTCCAGCCGCGCCTGGGAGTCCATCAGCGCACGGCCGCGCTCCTCCAGTTCCTCGTTGGAGACGCGCAGCTCCTCCTGCTGGACCTGCAATTCCTCGCTCTGGCGCTGGGTTTCGCCGAGCAGGTGCTCCAGCCGGCCCCGGTAGCTCGCGGCGCGCAGCGTCATGCCGACTGGCTCACCGATGCGCTCAAGCAGTTCCACCACATCGGCAGTCCCGCGCCGGGACGTGATAAAGCCCAGTTCGATCACCCCGACGACCTCGCCCTCGGCGGTCAGCGGCGCGGCCACGATCTCGGTGGGAGTCGTGCGGCCCAGCGCGGAGGCCACCGGCAGGTAGTCGGGCGGCAGCCCGCCCACGGCGATCACCCGGTTCTCGGTCACGGCCTGGCCGGCCAGCGTCTCGCCGGGGGCGAGGGTGGCCGGCGCGCGGTCAGCATCGGCCAATGCCCAGGTGGCCAGCCGGTGCAGGCGGCCGTCGTCGCACTGATAGACCACGCCTACGCGGGCGTCGAGCGCCGACGCCAGCGCACGCACCAGCGCATCGCCGACATTGCCGGCCGATTGCGCCGAGCGCACCTCCTGGTGAATCTTCACCTGGGCCTGCTGCACCCACATCAGCCGCTGGATGGCGCCCTGGCCCACCAGGTAGCGGTAGATCACCACGGCCAGGAACCAGTTCACCAGGAAGCCGATGGACCGGTTGGTGATGGCGATGATGGGCGCGGCGCCGGGCGGCGAGACCACGTAGCCCACCGCCAGCAGCAGCGAACTGACCGCCGCCACGATCAGCGGCAGGCGCGGGTTGTCCGCGTAGATCGACAGGCAAATCGGGATCAGATAGAACAGCCACGCGGCCAGGCCGAGCGGCGTGAACGCATCCGCCGCGAAGACCACGGCAAGCGAGACGGGCACCAGGATCGTGCCAAACAGGAAGCGTTGCAGGGAAGTCGGTTGCATACCGGCAGGATCGATGGGATGAAAGCGGGCGGGCGCGGCGGCAGGCGTCCCGGCCCCCCGCCAGCATGGATGCCGGCCAGGGCGCCTTATCGTACCTTGCGACGGGCGCCGTGGCTGTCGGTGTCGCGCCGACAATTGCTGCACCGCAGCGCCGCTACAATCGGCCGATCGCCGCCTTGCCGGCACCCCCGGATCCGCCAATGTTCCCGGACGACCCCGCCGCCCACGCCTTGGCCCATGTGGCCGCGCGCAGCCACGGCGCGCCGCTGCACCCAGACTGGCGCGTCACGCTCAATTTCCACCCGGACCGGCTCCACGCCGGCGTGCCGCTGCTCGCGGCCATGGCCGCCGACGGCGTCTATCGCTCCCAGTTCGAGACCGGCACCAGCAACGGCGGGCTGACCGCCCACCCCGGCGGGGACCGCTGGCACTGGGAAAGCCGGATGTTCGGCCAGGCCTACGACGCCGCGCCGCCAGCCGACCGCCCCAAGTACGGCGCGCTCAACCATCGCCATCGGCCCGAAGGGGGCTCGCCGCGCTTCGGCGCCTGCCACCTGCGGCTGGCGGCGGACGTGCTGGCGCGGACCACCTTCTGTTACCCGGACAGCGTGTTCGATCCGGTGCATTTCGGCGTGGCCGGACGGCTGGATCTGGTAGACCGGCTACATGCCGCGCCGCCGGACGATCCGCTCGACCACTATATAGAAGCGCATGTGCACGGCCCGCTGCGGCTGGCGCGCGACGTGGAGGCGCTCGTGCTCGATCCGTCGTTCCGGGGCACCGAGACCGAGACGCTGGCCCGCGCCCTGCCCTGCGCCGTCGAATGGCACGCGGGATTCTCGGCGAATGCCGATGACTTGCGGGCCGAACGCGACTATCGCGACTATCGCGGCGCCCACATCGCCGAACTGGCCACGACGCTGGCCGGGAGTGAGCCGCTCACCCCGGCCCGGATCGGCGCAGCCGCCCGCGCGGGCCGCCACGATCCCCAGTTGCTGAAGAAGGTCTGGCACTGCCTGGCGCGCTTCGGGAATCGGAATTAGTCACATCACCAGCAGCACCACCCCGCAGATACCCAGCGCCGCCGTCCAGATCCAGTCGAGATTGACCCAGCCGGTCCGCAGGAAGGCCACGCCGACGCGGTCGTAGACCAGCAGCGCCACGGCGCAGATGGCGGCGAGCATCGTTGCCGTGTGCAGGCCCAGCGCCAGCATGGCCGGGCCGAGCGCGTCGGCGGCGTCGAACTGGGTGGCGCCCGGCGTGGCGCAGATCGGCATCAGCGCCGGCACCAGCATCAGCCCGGCCCCGTGCATGCCGGCCATCAGGAACGACCACGCCGCCAGCCCCAGCATGCCAGCCCGCATGCCCACGCGCGGCCGCATGCGGTGCCCGCGCACCATGTGCCAGATCGCCCAACCCAGCAGCACCGCCCCGGCCACCCGCGCGAAGCCGGTGTGCGGCAGCACGCTGCCCAGCCAGAGTGCCACGCCCACGGCCAGCGCCACCGCCGCCGCGTGGCCGAGCGCAATCGGCACCAGCGACCACAGCACCACGCGGCGCTGGCCCCGATGCAGGCCCAGCGCCACGGCGAACAGCCATCCCATGGCCGGGTTCAGGCCGTGGAACAGGCCCAGCGCGGCAATCGTCAGCCAGGGCCACCAGGCAGTCCATGTCGCCGCCCAGGTTGGCGTCCACGTCAGCATGCGCGGCCCCCGCGAAGGCTAGGGAAAGCAGTAGGAATCCGAGGAGCAGTCGCCGCCCTGCAGGCGCACCTGGTGCGGACGATGGCTCTTGGGCCAATCGAGGAAGAAGCGCGGATCGAAGGCGATGCCCCCGTCGGGCGCGGCATCGAGCTTGACCATCCAGCCGTCCAGCCCCTCGGGGTAGAACTGCGGATCGACCGCGCCATAGAGAGAATTGGTGAAATAGACGCGCCGGCCGTCCCGGCTGACCTCCACCATCTGCGGGCCGCCGTTCAGGCTGCGGCCCGGCGCGCCCGGATGCCCGGCCCGCGAGACGATGCCGCCGATCCGCACCTTGCCGGTCAGCTTCGGGGCGAAGGGGTCGGAGACGTCGTACTGGAGCAAATCCCCTGTGCCCCAGCAGGACACGTAGAGGAAACGGTCGTCCATCGACAGGTCGATGTCCGTGACCAGCGGCGGCACCGCGCCAAACCCCTTGAGCATCGGCGGAAGCTGGTCCGGGTCGGCCGGCTCGGCGGGGATGTCGATGATCTTCTTCACCGCCCATTTGTCGCCATCGCGGTACCAGGTCCAGATCGACGAGGACAGGTCCTTCAGGCACAGCACGCAGTTGACGAAGCCGTACGCCTTGGTCGGGTCGTGCGCGGGGCGCAGTTCGAAGACCAGCTGGTAGTCCGGGCCGAAATCGATCTCCTGAAGATGCTTGCGCCCCGTGAAATCCCAGAAATGGAGCTTCCGGCCGTAGCGCGCGCCGAGCAGGATGTCGGCGACCAGGCCGTCCTCGATCATGTCCGGCGTGCCCCACTCGCTTGTCACGAGCGTGTCATAGCCCAGGTGCCACCATCCGTCATAGGCGAAATGCTGGGGACCGCGCTCCACCTCCCATTGGCCGAGCGGGTCGAAGCTCTGGGCGTCCAGCATGGCGATGCCGCCCGGCCCCTTGCCCTCGGCATTGCCCAGCGCCGTCACATAGATGCCGCCCGGGCCGCAATGCACCGTGTGGGGGCGGCTGTAGCCGGTGCGCTCGGCCAGTTCCTCGGGCTCGATCACCCGGCTGATGACGGGCTGGCGCGGGTCCGGGCCGGTATCGAGGATATAGATACGGGAGGAGCGCAGGCCCGGCACCACGAGGTAGCGCCGTTCCATATGAGGATGCGGCGCGTTGGGACACAGGCAGGACGAGCAGGCATTCCACCCGAAATGATGCAGTTCGTCGCCGGCATGGGTCATGGTCACCTGCCCGACGATCTGCGCGTACGTGGCCGAGTCGGGGTCCACGTCCACCACGGCGATGCCGTCCGGCTGCTGGCGCCCGGGGTCGAACATCGCCACGTAGGCCAGGGTCTCGGGCGGCGCCTTGGCGGCCAGCCGCGGAGACGGGTAAAAGCTCGGGTCGGGCTTCCAGGTGGCCATGATTCGCCTCCGGTGGACTGCGGGCTTGAACTATAGGACATGGCCGGCCCATGTGACGCCCATGATCCTTGGGTTCAGACGGCCTATCCCAAGGTGTTATGGCGGGTATCGACCCTTTCTCTGCACCATAGGCGTTCTCCTAATTTGCTGAAATCGCGGATCGAAAAGACTGACACCTATCGCCTTTATTGATCAATACGATATGACTTGTCGTAGTCGTTCTGCGATAGTGCTTTCAACACCCCCTGCCCACAAAGGAATTGTCATGAACAAGCTTACGACCGCTTTCGGCGCGCCCGTCGTCGATAACCAGAACATTCAGACCGCTGGTCCGCGCGGACCGGCCCTGTTGCAGGACGTATGGTTCCTGGAAAAGCTGGCCCACTTCGACCGCGAGGTCATCCCCGAGCGCCGCATGCACGCCAAGGGCTCGGGCGCCTATGGCACGTTCACGGTCACGCATGACATCACCCAGTACACGCGCGCCAAGCTGTTCTCCGAAATCGGCAAGAAAACCGAGCTGTTCCTGCGCTTCTCGTCGGTGGCTGGCGAGCGCGGCGCGGCCGATGCCGAGCGGGATATCCGTGGTTTCGCGATGAAGTTCTATACCGAGGAAGGCAACTGGGATCTGGTGGGCAACAACACCCCGGTCTTCTTCCTGCGTGACCCGCTGAAGTTCCCCGACCTGAACCACGCCGTCAAGCGCGACCCGCGCACCGGCCTGCGCAGCGCCGACAACAACTGGGACTTCTGGACCGGCCTGCCCGAGGCGCTGCACCAGGTCACCATCGTCATGAGCGATCGCGGCATCCCCAGTTCGTGGCGCCACATGCATGGCTTCGGCAGCCATACCTACAGCTTCATCAACGCCAACTATGAGCGCCACTGGGTGAAGTTCCACTTCCGGACGGAGCAGGGCATCCAGAACCTGACCGACGCCGAAGCCGCCGAGGTGACTGGCCGCGACCGCGAGCACCACCAGCGCGACCTGTACGAATCCATCGAGCGTGGCGAGTTCCCGCGCTGGAAGCTGTACATCCAGATCATGACGGAAGCCGAGGCGGGCAAGTACCGCGTCAACCCGTTCGACCTGACCAAGATCTGGTCGAAGAAGGACTTCCCGCTGATCGAAGTGGGCGTGATGGAGCTGAACCGCAACCCCGAGAACCATTTCGCCGAGGTGGAGCAGGCCGCGTTCGCGCCGTCGACCATCGTGCCGGGGATCGGCTTCTCGCCGGACAAGATGCTGCAGGGCCGCCTGTTCTCGTATGGCGACACCCAGCGCTACCGCCTGGGCGTGAACCATTCGATGATCCCGGTCAACTCGCCGAAGGCCGCCAAGTTCGTGAACAGCTATCACCGCGACGGCCGCATGCGCATCGACGACAACCAGGGCGGCAAGACCTCCTACGAGCCGAACACGCGCGGCGAGTGGGTGGAGCAGCCGGACTTCCGCGAGCCGCCGCTGACGCTGGAAGGCACCGCCGACCACTGGAACCATCGTGTGGACGACGACTACTTCTCGCAGCCGGGCGACCTGTTCCGACTGATGACGCCGGCCCAGCAGCAGGTGCTGTTCGATAACACGGCCCGCGCCATCAAGGGCGTGTCGCGCCATATCCAGCAGCGCCATATCGAGCACTGCACCAAGGCCGACCCGGCCTACGGCCATGGCGTGGCGGCTGCGATCGAGCGGATCGAAGGCCAGAAGTAAGCGCTAACCGGGCTACCGGACGATCGGGCACTCCGGGGCTGCGGCCCCGGGCTCCCCGGACACCGCAGGACAGGACAACAGGACAATGCCATGGACCAGACATCGACCCCACCCACCGGCACCATGACGGCGGAAGAGGAATCCCGCATGGTGGCCGCGCTGGGCGAAGTATTCGACCTCGCGCGCCAGGGCGACGCAGCGGCGCTGTCCGCGCTGATCGCGCGCGGCATGCCGGCCAACCTGCGCAACGAAAAGGGCGACAGCCTGCTGATGCTGGCCGCCTACCACGGTCATGTGGACACCGTGCTGGCGCTGCTCCAGGCCGGCGCCTCGCCGGACCTGCGCAATGCGGCCGGGCAGACGCCGCTGGCAGGCGCTGCGTTCAAGGGTTTCAGGGAAGTGATCGAAGCACTACTTGCGCATGGCGCCGATGTGGAAGGAGCCTCGCCGGACGGCCGCACCGCGCTGATGACGGCGGCGATGTTCAATCGCACCGAAATCGTCGATCTGCTGATCGCGCACGGCGCCAACCCGGACGCGCGCGACCACCGCGGCCTCTCCGCCGCCGATGCCGCCGCCGTCATGGGCGCCGGCCGCGCGGCCACCCAGCTGGGCGGGCCGCACCACTAGGTCTTATCGGTCAATCTGGCTCAGCCACGGCCGACGAACGGCATCTTGGTGGCCATCACGGTCATGAACTGCACATTGGCCTCCAGCGGCAGGTTCGCCATGTGCAGGACCGAACTGGCGATGTGCGCCACATCCATCAGCGGTTCCGGGCGAATCTCGCCATTGGCCTGCGGCACGCCGCGCGCCATGCGGTTGGCCATGTCGGTGCCGGCGTTGCCGATGTCGATCTGTCCACAGGCGATGTCCCAGGCGCGGCCATCGAGCGACAGGCTCTTGGTCAGCCCCGTGATGGCATGCTTGGTGGCCGTGTAGGGCACCGTGTTCGGGCGCGGGGCGTGGGCCGAAATCGACCCGTTATTGATGATCCGCCCGCCGCGCGGGTCCTGCGACTTCATCAGCGCGAACGCGCCGCGCGCGCACAGGAAGGCGCCGGTCAGATTGGTATCGACCACGGCCTTCCACTGCTCGACCGACAGTTCATCGATGGAAATGGCCGGGGCGTTGATGCCGGCGTTATTGAACAGCACGTCCAGCCGGCCGAAGCGCTCGCGCACCCGGGCGTAGAGCTGGTCGACCGAGGCCGGGTCGCTCACATCGCACTGCACGGCCAGCGCGGTCTGGCCAGCGGCGGCGGCTTCGGCCGCCAGCGCCTCGAGTGTGGCGGCGGTCCGGCCGGCCAGCACCACCTGGTAGCCGTCGGCCAGCAGCGCATGCGCCACGGCCTTGCCGATACCCCGGGCCGCGCCCGTGACCAGTGCGACTTTGCTTCCTTGCGTCATGCCTTGTCTCCTGTTTTCGTAGCTGCCGATGATAGTCCGACGCGCCTGAAAATGCCTTGGGAGCCATTCCCGGCGTCGCATTTTCGTGATGATCTAAAGATATAACAACAAAGCATTTGGCCGGCGGGGCGCCTTCCCGTAGCATGCGGCAGTCTTTTCTTGCGGACAGGGCCGATTGCGCCCGGTCCACGCGCAATTTTCTTTCAATCGCCCCCAATCAATGTCTGCCGATCTTGCCCTGTCGCCCGCCGCGACGCAGGCCGCCGCCCAGGCGGCCGCGCCCGCCCGTGCGACCATCCGTTCCGCCGCCGATGTGGCCAAGCTGGTCAACCAGGGCGGCGCCGCCGTCAGCAATGCCCGCATCGTCGTGGCCATCGCGCTGGGCGGCATCTTCCTCGATGCCTATGACCTCGGCGCCCTGGCCTTCGGCCTGAAGGACGTCACCCGCGAATTCAACCTGTCGCCCGCCGGCACCGGCATGGTGGCATCGGCCATCACGTTCGGCGCCATCGTCGGCGCCTTCCTGGGCGGCTATTTCACCGACCGCATCGGCCGCTACCGCGTGTTCATGGCCGACATGGTGTTCTTCGTCGTGGCCGCCATCGCCTGCGCGTTTGCCCCCAACGAATACGTGCTGGCCGGCGCGCGCTTCGTCATGGGACTGGGGGTCGGCATCGACCTCCCTGTCGCCATGGCCTTCCTGGCCGAGTTCTCCAAGCTCCAGGGCAAGGGCAACAAGGCGTCCCGGGTGGCGATGTGGTGCCCGACCTGGTACGCGGCCATCTGCGTGTCCTATCTGTTGGTGCTGCTCTGCTACTCGGTGCTGCCGGAATCGCACAGCAACCTGCTCTGGCGCATCATCCTCGGCTTCGGCGCCGTGCCGGCGCTGGTCATCATCGCCGTGCGCAGCCGCTACATGAGCGAATCGCCGGTGTGGGCCGCCAACCAGGGCGACCTGGAAGGCGCCGCCAAGATCCTGCGCCAGTCCTACGGCATCGACGCCGTAGTGGCCCCGGACGCCGTGGCCGAGCCGCCCAAGCGCCCCGCCTCCTGGCGCAACTACGGGCTGCTGCTCAAGGGCGTGTACGCGCGGCGCACGGTGCTGGCCACGGTGATGTCGATTGCCTCGTCGTTCGCCTATAACGCCGTGGCGTTCGGCCTGCCGGTGATCATCGCCAGCTTCCTGGCGCAGTCGATGCTGACCACGATCCTGGTCTCGCTGGCGCTGAACCTGCTGTTCGCCTTCGTCGGCGGCCTGATCGGCGTGCACCTGGTGCCGAAGACCGGCGCCTGGAAGCTGACCGTGACCGGCTACGCCTTCCAGCTCGCCGCGCTGATCGGCCTGGCGCTGGTCGGCAAGCCCCACGGCGCCCCCGAAGTGGTCGCCGCCATCGCCTTCCTGGCCGTGTTCCTGCTGGGCCAGGGCTTCGGCCCGGGCGCGCACACCATGACCTACGCCTCGCTGAGCTACCCGACGTCGCTGCGCGGCGTGGGCGTCGGCTTCAACCAGACGCTGATGCGCGCCAGCTCCACGGCATCGCTGTTCCTGTTCCCGGTGCTGGCCGCCGCGCTGAGCACCAAGGTGTTCTGGGTCATCGCCCTGGCCCCGCTGGCCGGCCTGGTCGCCCTGCTGGCCATCCGCTGGGAGCCGGCCAACTACGACGTGGACGCCGAAGACTTCTGATTTGCCGATCCGCCCGCCGATGGGGAGCCGGTAGGTTCCCCACAGGTCTGCGCCAAAAAGAAACCCCACGCTTGAGAGAGCGTGGGGTTTTTACATTTTGGACACACACCGTGGGGTGTTGCCGACAGTGGGCATAGTGGCCATTGCCCATATTCTGTATATACGACAAGATGCCAACACAGCATCACTTCAAACCAGATCATTCCCAAGAAATCGCGTAAAACGCGACGCCGCGCCCCCTGACCACACGGTTAACTCGCCCAACAAGCGTATTGCCGTATATACAAATAGGGGGTAGCATTTGAAGATCGTCATCTCACCAGCCATCGCAAAGAAGCTTGTGGCGAAGCACGGCGGCATTCGCGATGTGGAGATCCGGCAAGCCTTTGCAAACCGGGTGGGGCAGATCCTCGTGGATGACCGCGAGGAACACGCCTCGGACCCGCCCACGCACTGGTTCTGCGCGAAGACGGACACTGGCCGCATGCTCAAGATCGTCTACGTCAGAAGGGACGACACTATTTTTCTCAAGACCGCGTATGAACCGGCACTGCCCACCGTGGCGTTCTACCGGCGCATGTGCCTGGCCGGGCGGTCATGAATCAACCTTTGCAACAGGAGTAGCACATGAGCAACGCCAAGAAAATTCCGGGAACCGTCGAAGCGTGGGAGCAGGGTGACCTCGGGGAGGACGAGGCACACGCCGTCGTCGCACCCGACGAATCCGCGGCACTGGACCGGGCGCTTGGCCTGCAGGCAGTGTCGATCCGCCTGCAAAAATCGCTGATCAGCGATTTCAAGTTCCTCGCCGAAGAGCACGGCATGGGCTACCAGCCGCTCATGCGCGAGGCGCTGCGCCGCTTTGCGGAAGCAGAAATGAAGCGCCTCGCGGTCAAGTACGCCAACGAACGGCGGCGTGGCGCGGCCGAGCAGGGGGACAGCAAGCCCAAGCGGCCGAAGGCGGCCTGACCAAGGTTTGGCGCGCTCTACGAACCGGCCTGCGCCTCCAGCCACGATGCCAGCGTCCCGACCACGCCCTTGGCGAACATCGTGAACACCGGCTCGCTGACAAACCCCGTGTGTGGCGTAACAACCACATCCGTACGCCCGCGCAGCGGATGATCGGCGGGCACCGGCTCCACGTCGAAGACATCCAGCGCCGCCATGGCAGGGCGATGGCGGTCCAGCGCGCGCGGCAGGGCTTCCATGTCGATCAGGGCCGAGCGGGAGGTGTTGACCAGCAGCGCGTCGGCCCGCATCAGCGCCAGCCGCTCGGCGTTGATCAGCCGCGTGGTTTCCGCCGTCGGCACCAGATGCAGGCTGACCACGCGCGAGGTGGAGAGCAGCGCCTCCAGGCTCACCGCCGTCACCCCCTCTGCCGCCGCGCGCTCGGGCGTCATGCGCGGGCTCCACGTCACCACTTCCATGCCGAGCGCCTTGCCGACACGCGCCACGCGCTTGCCGATCTCGCCCAGGCCGATCAGGCCCAGCCGCTCGCCGTGCAGCACGCCGGGCAGCGGCAGCGCCTCCGCCGGCCGCCAGCCGCCGAGCCGCATCGTCGCCATCTGCATCTCCAGTTGGCGCGTGGCCGCCAAAATCAGCGCCCACGTCATCTCGCAGGTGGACTCCTTGGACGGCCCCCATTCCGTATTGGCGACGGGGATGCCGCGCGCGCGCAGCGCCTCCACGTCGAGCGTGGTGTTACGCGTGCCGGTGAAGACCACGTAGCGCAGCCGCTCGGCCATCCGCAGCGTGGCGGCATCCAGCGGGGTGCGGTCCCGCACCAGCACCAGCACTTCCACCTCGCGCAGCACGGCGGCCAGCGCCTCCCCGCGCAGCGGGGCGTGGTGGAAGGCCACGTCCGCCTGCGCCTGGATGGCCGACCAGTCCGCCAGCCGGGTCAGGGCGCGCTCGTAGTCGCCCAGTACCGCAATCCGGGGGCGCGCCATGTTACGGACGCGCCAGCGCGGTAATGGTGCCGACGTTGGCGGTCTCGCCCAGCTTCCAGCAGGCATCGATCAGCTTGGCTACCTGCGCCGCGCCGAGCACCGGGTCGGCCAGCGCGTGGAACTTGGCGTCCAGGTTGGCATCGGTCATCGGGCGTTGCAGCGAGCCGATGGCGTGCTCCACGGTCACCGCGATCTCGCGGCCGTTCTTGAGCACGGCCTTGACGATGGAAGCGGCCTCGTCGACGTTCGCGTCGGCCGTCGCCACCACCTTGCGGCGCAGCGCCACCACGTCCTCACGGGTGACGATGTGGTCCGAGAACTCCTCCTCGGCGGCGCGACCGAAGATCAGGCCCGCCGCGCAGCCGTGGTAGACGCTGAACTTGGCGAGCAGGCCATCGGTCGGCTCCTTCTTGCCGGTCAGCTCCAGCACCAGCGGGTGCACGCGCAGTTCGATGCGCTCCACGTCCTCGGCCTTCACGCCCTGCTCGCGCAGCTGCACGCAGGCGTCGATGCTCGGGTGGATCACGATGCCGCAGGCAAACGGCTTGTAGGTATTGAACGAGATCTCGAAGCGGCTGCCCAGCTCGTCGGTAATCTCGTTCCAGTCGGTCTTGGCCGAAATCACCTGCATGAAGCCGCGCGGTGCCTCCAGCGCCTTCGCGCTCGACGTGTAGCCGTGCCGCGCCATCAGCGCCGACATCAGCCCGGCGCGCGCCGCGCCGCCCGGGTGGAACGGCTTGGTCATGGTGCCGAACTGCTCGCGCAGACCCACCGGCTGGGAAGCGGCGATGCCCAGCGCCATCGTCGTACGGTCCTCGTCCAGCCCAAGCAGGCGCGAGCAGGCTGCCGCCGCGCCCAGCATGCCGGTGGAGCCGGTGATGTGCCAGCCACGGTCGTAGTGGTCCGGGTACATGGCGTTGCCCACGCGGCAGGCCACGTCGATGCCCAGCACCACGGCATCGGTCACGGCACGGCCGCTGGCGCCAGTGTGCTCGGCCAGCGCCAGCACGGCGGATGCCACCGGGCCGGCCGGGTGGATGATGGTCTTCAGGTGCGTATCGTCGAAATCGAACGTATGCGAGGTAATGCCATTCACCAGCGCGGCGCTGGCCATGTCCACCTTGTCGCGGCGGCCCAGCACGGTGGCTTGCGGCGCCGGCTGCAGTTCCGCCACGGCGGCCAGCGCGGCCACGGCGGACTCATGCCCGGCGGCGCCCACGGCGCAGCCCAGCCAGTTCATGAAGGTACGATGGGCTTCGTGGTCCACCTCGCGGCTCCAGCCTTGCGACGGATGCGTGGCCACGAATTTTCCGAGGATGCGCGTGACCGGCGGGGCGTTGTGGTCGGCGGCGACATGGGTATTGCGTGCCATGGGATAGGGGTCCTTGTTCAGTGAATCGAAAAATGGGGGCTGGCTTGCAGGCAGCCGAGCCGGTCAGGTATCGAGATGGATGCCGCGGTCCTTGGCGAGCTTGCTCCAGCGGTTCACCTCGTCGGCGATATAGCGGCGGAACTGGTCGGGCGTCATCGGCGTGGGCTGGAGCGCCTCCGAGGACAGCTTGTCAGCCAGGTCCGGGCTCTTGAGCACCGTGTTGAGCGAGCTGTTGAGCTTGGCGACGATATCGGCGGGCATGCCGGCCGGGCCGACCACGCCGTACCACTGCTGGGCGTCGAAGCCCTTGAGCCCGGCTTCCTCCAGCGTCGGCACGTCCTTGAGCAGCGGGTGGCGCGCGTGGCCGGTCACGGCCAGCGGCCTCACGCGGCCCGAGCGGATATGCGGCAGCGCGGCGGAAAGCCCCGGGAACATCGCCTGCGTCTGGCCGCCAATCAGGTCGTTGAACGCCGGGGCAATGCCCCGGTACGCCGCGTGGGTCATCTTCACGTTGACCTGCTGGGCGAACAACTCCATCGACAGATGCGTCAGCGACCCCGGCCCGGACGAGCCGTACGCCACCGCGCCGGACTTCTTCGCATAGGCGATGAACTCGGCCAACGTGGACGCCGGCACGCCGGCGCTCACCACCAGCACATTGGGCGTGCCGCCGATCATGCCGATGGCGGTGAAGTCCTTGAGCGGGTCGTAGGGCACCTTGCGGGTGGCGGGATTGGTGCCGTGCGTGGCGACGTAGCCCTGCATCAGGCTGTAGCCGTCCGGGGCGGCCTTGGCGGTCATCTGGCAGGCAATCACCCCGCCGCCGCCGGCCTGGTTCTCGACCACGATGGACTGGCCGAGCACGCGGCCCCAGCGGTCCGCCACGGTGCGGCCGATCAGGTCCGAGCCGCCGCCGGCCGATACCGGCACCACGTAGCGCAGCGGCTTGTTGGGAAACGGGTCTTGCGCCTCGGCAAAGCCGGGCATGGCGAGCAGCATCGCGCCAGCCTTGAGCAGGCTGCGGCGGGTGGCATTCATGTCTCCTCCACTTGCATGACACCGCGGGAAGCGTACCGGGTGCCTTTTTTTCGGGATGGGGCCGATGGCCGGCTGGGCCGGCGGGGCCCTGGCTTTGGCTGAACGCATCATGGACGCCCGCCGCGCGTCTGTGAATTGCAAATTTCCTCTCGATTGATGCATGGTGTGCATCAATGGGGAGTCGTCATGGTGCACCCTGAGTTGACACGGACCGGCGGCCTGCGAATACTCCACATCGCCAGCCCGCGCCCCGATCATGTCCATGCTCATGGGTGGCAGGGTTAGAGACGTCATTCACCGCTGTCACACATCCAAGCAAGGACGACCATGAAAAGACTCCGCACGCTCCTCTGTGCCGCCGTGGTGGCGGGACTCGCCGGTTGCGCATCGACCCTCTCCGGCACGGGCGCCGACGCGCCCAAGCCCACCGCGCCGGGGCAGATCACCGCCGGCAAGACCGAAGTGCTCTGGCTCGGCCAGGCCGCCATGCGCATCACCACGCCGGGCGGCAAGGTCATCATGATCGACCCCTGGCTGACCGGAAATCCCAAGACGCCGGCCAACTTCAAGCAGCTGGGCGCGCTCGGCAAGATCGACCTGATCCTGGTCACCCACGCCCACGGCGACCACCTCGGCGACGCCGCGGCGCTGTCGCAGCTCAACAACGCGCCGATCTGGAACGGCGGCGGCATGGGCCAGACCCTGGTCGCGCTGGGCATGGTGCCGGCGGCGATGTCGCAGCGCTTCAACAAGAGCGGCACGGTGGCACCGTTCGGGCCGCAGGGGCCGAAAATCACCGCCGTCCACGCCGAGCACTCGTCCGAACTGGTCTGGAAGAACCCGGCCACGAACAAGGATGAAGTGCACTACGGCGGTGAACCGGTCGGGTACATCATCGAGATGGAGAACGGCTTCAAGGTCTGGCACATGGGCGATACCGGCCTGTACGGCGACATGCGCATGATCGGCGAGATGATCAAGCCGGACCTCGTGCTGATTCCGATTGGCGGGCACTTCACGATGGGGCCGAAAGAGGCCGCCGTGGCCGTGCGCGACATGATCAAGCCCAGGTACGCCATCCCGATGCACTACCTGACCACGCCGCAGCTGGCCGGCACGCCGGCTCAGTTCACGGCCGCGCTGGGGGCCACCGGCACGCAGGTGATCGTGCCGGAGCCGGGCCAGAAGGTGGACTTCTGATGAACCGGACGCGACGCCTGATCGGCACCGCCGGCGCCGCAGCCATCGCGCTGGCGCTGTCCGGCTGTGCCACGCCGGGCGGACCGGCAGCCGCCGGCAACCCGGACGCACGCGCCGCCGCCACGGAACTCGGCGGCACTGGCAAGCTACGCGCCGCCATCAACCTCGGCAACCCGATCCTGGCGGGCCGGGCGGCCAACGGCGAGCTTCAGGGCGTGTCCGTCGACCTGGCCCGCGAGGCCGCGCGCCGGCTGAACCTGCCGCTGGAACTGGTGGCGTTCCAGTCGGCAGGCAGCGTGGTGGAGGCGGTGAAGGGGCGGCAGGTCGATCTGGCCTTCGTCGCCATCGACCCGGTGCGCGCGGCGGACATGGAATACACCGCGCCCTACGTGATCATCGAAGGCGCCTACCTCGTGCGCAACGACGCCGCGCTGCAGCGCAACGAGGACGTGGACCGCCCCGGCACGCGCATCGTGGTGGGTCGGGGCAGCGCCTACGACCTGTTCCTCACGCGCGAGATCAAGGCGGCCACGCTGGTGCGCGCGCCGACCTCCCCCGCCGTGACGGACATGTTCCTGGCCGAGCGGCTCGACGTGGCGGCCGGCGTAAAGCAGCAGCTGGAAGCCGACGCACGGCGCGTGGGCGGCGTGCGGCTGCTGCCGGGCCGCTTCATGGTCATCGAGCAGGCCATGGGCGTGCCCAAGGGCCGCACCGCCGCGCGGGCGTGGCTGAGCAGCTATATCGAGGAGATGAAGGCCAGCGGCTTCGTGGCGGCGGCGCTGCAACGGCACCGCATCGAAGGGGCGGGCGTGGCGCCGCCCCGGCAGCCCTGACGCTATCGCCAGTTGCTATCGGCCTTAATCGATTCCCCACATAATTCCCGGCTTCCGCCACCGCCCTTTTCCCTCTCCATGAGCCAGCCCGACCAGCCCGATCACCCCGAACACCCGCTCCAGGCCGCCTTCCTGCGGCACGAACAATCGCTGGCGCCGGCCGGGCGCATGGTCGGCGAGGACGACAGCGCCGTGTACCGCACGCTGCTGGAGTCCACCAAGGCCATTCCGTGGAAGATCGACTGGGCGACCATGGCATTCGCCTATATCGGCCCGCAGATCGAGGCGCTGCTCGGCTGGGCGCCGTCGTCCTGGAAGACCGTCAACGACTGGGCCGACCGCATGCACCCGGACGACCGCGAGGCCGTGGTGAACTTCTGCGTGGCGCAGTCGCAGGCGGGCACCGACCACGAGGCCGACTACCGGGCGCTCACGCGCGACGGCGGCTATGTCTGGCTGCGGGATGTGGTCCACGTGGTGCGCAAGCCCAGCGGCGAGGTGGAGTCGCTGATCGGCTTCATGTTCGACATCAGCGAACGCAAGCGCACCGAGGAACAGCTCGCCCAGTTGCAGAAGGAGCTGGAGCGGCTCTCGTTCACGGACGGGCTGACCGGCGTGGGCAACCGCCGCATGTTCGACACCGTGGTCGAACGCGAATGGGCCGCCCTGCAGGACGCCGGCAAGCCGCTGTCGCTGATCCTGATGGATGTGGATTTCTTCAAGGCCTACAACGACTACTACGGCCACCTGCAGGGCGATGACTGCCTGCGCAAGGTGGCGGCGCTGCTGGCCGATGCGGTGGGCGCCGAGCACTTCGTGGGCCGCTTTGGCGGCGAGGAGTTCGTGGCCGTGCTGCCGGGCACCGACGCGGACACAGCCGTGACGATTGCCGAGCGCTGCCGCACGATGATCGCCGACGCGGCCATCCCCCACCTGCGCTCCCCCTACGAACAGCGCGTAACGGCCAGCTTCGGCGTGGGCACCACGCTGCCGGTGCCGGGCGCGGAGCCCACTGCCTTCATCAACCTCGTGGACGCGCAGTTGTATCACGCGAAGGACAATGGCCGGAACCGCATCGCCGCCGTGGATCGGGCCGGCATGCAGGGCGAAGGCTTCCGGACGCACTCGCGCTGAACCTACCCCCAACGGGTGTTGGCGCACGGCCATCGGCACGCGCCGCACCTGTTGGCTGGCACCCGCCAGCCAGGCGCCCGATAGCGCGGTTTTGCGCCAGCCACGGCACATTCGGGCGAGATTTTCGATTGGCACGGCCCCTGCGTAGGAAGGGAGGAACGCGCGATTGCGTTCCTTGCCCTTCCTACCCTGTCCCAATCGGAGTTCGACCCATGTACTACCGCTTTCTTCCCTTCCTCATCGGCGTCGCCATCGCCACCGCCCTTGCCGCCCAGCTTGCCCAGGCCGCCAGCCCGCGTGACAGCCTGTTCGCCGGCGACAAATACGGCTACAACTTCCGCGTCGATTCGCGCGATGTCTACAGCGACGGCGCCCGTGGCCGCTTCGACGTCTACACCGACGGCGCCCGCGACGTGACACCGCCCTCGCGCGACCAGGACAGCTCGCGTTTCCTGTCGGGCATGGACCGGCGTGGGGTGTCCGCCGAGCCGTCACGCCAGTTCGACGTCTACACGGATGGCGCGCTGGCTTGACTGCCCCCCGCCTGCGCCAGCGGCTTGCGTAACTTGCGTGATAGTGTGCCGTCCATGACCCATTTCCTGGCGGAACTGGATGGACGCACTGATTACCGCCGCCGCGCGGGCGCTGGCGGCGGGTGACCCGCTCGGCGCGCTGAACCGCGTGGCCCTGCGCGAGGACGCGCCGGCGCTGGCGTTGCGCGGCATCGCCATGGCCCAGCTTGGCGATCTCGCGCGTGCCCGGCTGCTGGTGCGCCGCGCCGCCCGCGCCTTCGGCCAGAAGGAGGCCGTGGCCCGGGCGCGCTGCGTGGTGGCCGAAGCCGAGATCGCGCTGGTTTCCCGCGATCTCGGCTGGCCAGCCAAATCGCTCGGCGCCGCGCAGGCCACGCTGGCGGCGCACGGCGACCTCGCCAATGCCGCCCACGCCCGGCAACTCGAAATCCGCCATCTGCTGCTGATTGGCCGGCTCGATGCCGCCGAGGCCGCGCTCGCCACGCTCGACCCCACCCCCTTCCCACCCGCCTCGCGCGCCGCGCACGAACTGATCGTGGCCGGCATCGCCCTGCGCCGGCTGCGCACCCAGACCGCGCGCGAGGCCCTCGCCCGGGCCAGTCAGGCGGCGCGCCAGGCCGCCATTCCCGGGCTCTCGGCCGAGGTCGAGCAGGCCGTCCGGCTGCTCGACGCCCCCGCCGCGCGGCAGATCACGCCGGACGGCGACTGGCCGCTGCGGCTCGACGAGGTGGAGGCGCTGCTAGCCTCCAAGGCGCTGGTGATCGATGGCTGCCGTCATGTCGTGCAGGCCGACGGCACGGCCATCTCGCTGGCGCGGCGGCCGGTGCTGCTGACGCTGGCGCGGGCGCTCGGCGAAGCCTGGCCGGCCGATGTGCCCCGGGACGCCCTGATCGCCCGGGCCTTCCGTACCCGCCATATCGACGGCTCCCACCGCGCGCGGCTGCGCGTGGAAATCGGCCGGCTGCGCGCGATGCTGGGCGCGCTGGCGCGGGTAGAGGCCACCCCGGACGGCTTCGCGCTGGTGCCACTGGAGCCACCGCCCGCCCGGCAGGTGGTGGTGCTGGCGCGGCCGGTCGAGGAAAAGCACGGTGCCGTGCTGGCCTTGCTGGGCGATGGCGAGTCGTGGTCCAGTTCCGCCCTCGCCCTGGCGCTGGGCGCCAGCCAGCGCACCGCCCAGCGCGCGCTGGACGCGCTGGCCGCCGACGGCAAGGTTGAGGCGTTCGGCCGGGGCCGCGCCCGGCGCTGGCTGAGCACCCCCGTGCCCGGATTCACGACGACCTTGTTACTCCCCACCCCGCTGCCGAATCACTAGGATGAAGGCATGTTTCAACCAACGAGGGAATCCACCCATGAAACGACAGCCCGCTGAAATCCTCCGTGAATACGGCCCCTTCCCCGGCGTCGAGGCCGTCCACGGCGTCACCTACGACGGCAAGCGCGTCTGGTTCGCCTCGGGCGACGCGCTCCACGTGCTCGACCCGGCCACCGGCCAGACGCTGCGCACCCTCGACGTGACCGCCAATGCCGGCACCGCCTTCGACGGCAAGCACCTGTACCAGATCGCCGAGCGCCAGATCCAGAAAATCGACCCGCAGACCGGGGAGGTGGTGGCCACCATCCCCGCCCCGGGCGACGGCAACGACTCGGGCATGGCCTGGGCCGAAGGCACGCTGTGGGTGGGCCAGTGGCAGGCGCGCAAGATCCACCAGATCGACCCGGAGACCGGCAAGGTCCTGCGCACCATCGAGTCCAACCGCTTTGTCACGGGCGTGACATGGGTGGACGGCGAGCTGTGGCATGGCACCTGGGAAAGCGAGGAAAGCGATCTGCGGCGCGTCGATCCGGCCTCGGGCGAGGTGCTGGAGCGGCTGGATATGCCGGCCGGCGTGGGCGTGTCCGGGCTGGAGTCCGATGGCGCCGACCAGTTCTTCTGCGGCGGCGGCACGAGCGGCAAGCTGCGCGCCGTGCGCCGGCCACGGAAGGGCTGACAAACGGGGCTGAAAGCCCGCGGCGCACAAAGCGCCATTTTCGTTGCGATGTCAATCCCCCCACCGGCGCCCACCCCCGGGCGCCGCGCGCCTGTTGTAGCGGCGCCGACGCCGCGCATTCCTTGCCCCGCGCGGCGTTCAGCCTGATGCCGGCTCGTATTAGAATCGCCGGTGTCGATCCGTTCGGCATGCAACAGAACCAGTGGTCATGTTCCGGGTGCGGGAAGGCCCCGGACTGGTTCCGATCTGCCTGCCAGAACACGCGTTACCCATCGAGACCCACTCAACAGTTATCAGGCCAGCGTCCAAGGGGATTCCGGGCTGAGGAAGACATGACCTCGTTTGCATATGATGTTGCCCTGGCGCCGGAGCCCGCGGAAAGCGGGACTGCCGGCGACCGCCCTGCCGGGCGCGAGGCCTGGGCGCTGCTGGAAGCTTCCGGCGCGCTGGCCATGCGGGTCGATGTCCAGGGTCGCATCCTCCAGGCCACCGAAGCCACGGCTGACCTGCTCGTATACCCCCACGAATACCTGCTGCGCACGTCGGTGCTCGACGTCATCGCCCCGGAATCGCGCGATAGCGTGGCCGCCCTGCTCCAGGCCTGCGCGCGCGACCGCGCCGCCCGCCGCGAGCGCGTGCGCTTTGCCGGCGGCATCGGCGGCGGCTGGCTGGACCTGCGCATCGCGCACCAGCCCGGCGAGGGCAACACCCCGGCGAGCCTGCTGCTGTTCGGCCATGACGTCACGGACTGGGTCGAGAACGAGCGCCAGCTCAACGCCCGCGCCTTCCTGGACCCGCTGACCGGCGTCGGCAACCGGGCCTTCATCCGTCGGCGCATCGGGCAGTACATGGCCGGCGCCGCCAGCGCGCGCGTGCCGTTCGCCGTGGCGCTGATGGACCTGGACGGCTTCAAGAACATCAACGATTCGCTCGGCCACGAGTTCGGCGACGCGCTGCTCAAGGAAGTCGGCGCCCGCCTGCAGGACACCGTGCGCTCCCAGCAGAGCGTGGCGCGCCTGGGTGGCGATGAATTCGTGCTGATGCTCGATGGCCTGGAGTCCGAGGCCGAGGCCATCCGCATTCTCGAGCGCGTGATCCACGTCTGCCGCCAGCCCTTCCTGCTGGGCGGCTGCCATGTGCGGATCACCACCAGCATCGGGCTGGCCTTCTCGTCGGCCGCGTCCGGCAACGTCCAGCCGGAGTCGGAGTCGCACTGGCTGCGCCGCGCCGACCTGGCCATGTACGAGGCCAAGGCGCTGGGCAAGAACCGCTATTGCGTCTACTCGCCCGAGCTGGACCGCCGGCTGGACGAGCAGTTCCGCATCGAGCAGAGCATGTTCGAGGCGGTGCAGAACGGCGAATTCCTGCTCCACTACCAGCCCATCGTCTGGCCCGCCACGGGCGAGGTCTGCGCCGTGGAGGCGCTGATGCGCTGGGACCACGCGGGCGAGTTCATCCGCCCCGACGTCTTCATTCCCGTGGCCGAGAAGAACGGCCTGATCAAGCATCTGGGCGCCTGGGCGCTGCGCTGCGCCTGCGCCCAGTTGGCCGCGTGGGATGCCCAGGGGCTCCAGGTCGGCCATATGTCGGTCAACGTCTCCGCCGTGCAGTTCCTGCACCCGGGGTTCTTCGAGAGCGTGCGCAACGCCATCCAGGACGCCGGCATCAGCGCCGACCGCCTGGTGCTGGAGATCACCGAAAGCGCGCTGATGACCGACCCCAAGGCCGCCGAGGACCTGCTGATGTCCCTGCGCGCGCTGGGCCTGCGCTTTGCCGTGGATGACTTCGGCACCGGCTATTCCAGCCTCTCCTACCTGCGCCGCTTCCCGCTGTCCGCGCTCAAGGTGGACCGCAGCTTCGTCGCGGACATGGTCGATTCCCCGCATGCGCGCACCATCGTCTCGGCGGTGCTGTCGCTGGCGCGCGAGCTGGGTCTGGTCGCCATCGCCGAGGGCGTGGAAACCGACGCGCAGGGCGAGCTGCTGGCCGCCCAGGGCTGCAACCTCGTGCAAGGCTGGCGCTACGCGCGCGCGCTGAGCCCGCTCGACTTCGAGCAGGCCCTCGCGGACGGCCGCCTGATGCTGGGCCGCGACGAAGTGTTCTCGCGGCAGGTGGCTGGATGACCATGCTGTCCAAGGAACAATTCTTCGAGTCGCTGTGGAACCGCATGGCGCAGCAGGGGGACTTCCCGACCCTGCAGTACTGTGTCGACAACATCTTCCAGACGCTCAACGGCGATCTCACCGTGGGCGAGATGGCCACCAGCGTGCTGTCCGACTTCAGCCTGTCGCAGAAGGTGATCCGGCTGGCCAACTCGGCGATGTACCGCTCGTTCGGCGGCGAGGTCACCACGGTGTCCCGCGCCATCCTGGTGCTCGGCGTGGAGGCCATCAGCCACCTGACGCTGGGCATCCAGCTGCTCGACTACTTCCACGGCGTGGCGTCGCAGCGCCCGCAAGCCACCAAGGGGCTCCAGCGCGCGCTGGTGGCGGGCGAGATCACCCGGGCGCTGTCGCATGCGCGCGGCATCAACGAGGGCGAGGAAGCGGTCGTCTGCACGTTGATGCACCACATGAGCCGGCTGCTGGTGGTGTTCTACTTCCCGGACGAGTGGGAGCGCGTGGAGGCGATGTGCGCCACGCACCCGATGACCGAGAACGAGGCCTGCCAGGAGGTGCTGGGCGTCTCGATGGAGGAGATCGCCGAGGCCGCCGCGCGCAAGTGGCGCCTGCCGGGGATCATCGCCCATGCCATGAAGCCGCGCCTGATGTCGCCGGACACGGTGCTGGAAACCCATGCCGACTGGCTGGCCGCCATCGCCCATGTCTCGGCCCAGGCCGCCGCTGCCATGGTGCGCGACGGCACGCAAGAGTCGGTGCAGGACCTGCTCACCGCCCACGCCAAGATGCTGGGCCTGACCACCGGCGACGTGGCGATTGCCGTGCGCCAGGCCGATTCGCTCAATACCTCGATCACCCGCGCCGAGGCCCCGGCCGAGGCGGCGGCGCCCGCCGGCGCCAGCAGCGATCCGGAAGACATGCTGCGGCGGCTGCGCCAGGGGCTGGACGAGGTGCGGCGCGAGGGCGCCGGGCTGTCGGTGTCCCAGCTGGCGCCGATGGTGCTGGAAACCACGATGCGCGCGATGAACTTCTCGCGCTGCTTCCTGATGATGCTGAACCCGGCCACCAAGCGCTTCCACGCGCGGCTGGGCTTTGGCGAGGGCATGCGTGACAAGCTGACGGCCCTGTCCTTCGAGGAAGGCTTCGTGCCCGACGTGTTCCACTTCGCCGGGCTGGCCGACAAGCCGCTGCTGATCGAGGATGCGTTCGACCCGAGCATCGCCCACCGGATTCCGCGCTGGTACCGCGACGCCTTGCCGGACGCGAAGTCGATCCTGCTGGCGCCGGTGCGCATGCGCAACCGCTGCATCGCGCTGATCTATGGCGACTGGGGCGCCACGCGCTGCGCCTGGGAACTCGGCGAGCCCGAACTCAATGCCGTGGACGAGTTGATGCGCGAGATCGCCGCCGGCGTGCTGCGCGCCGCGCCGCAGCGCGCGGAGCCCTAACCAGCCTGAATCAGTGCCGCGTGGCCTTGCGCTGGGCCTTGTCGGCGTACATCGCCGCATCGGCCTGCGCCAGCAGCTCATGCACCGTGGCGTGGCGGGACGGATCGAACTCGGTCAGCCCCACGCTGAAACGCAGGCGGTAGCCACGCGCGTTCTGCGCATTCCACGCATCCACGTTTCGATGCAGGCGCGCCAGCGCCTCGCCACAGCCGGCGGCATCGGTATTGGTCAGCAGCGCGGCGAATTCGTCGCCGCCGAGCCGCCCCACCACATCCGAATCCCGGAACGCCATCCGCAGCGCCGCGCCGAACGCGGTCAGCGCGCGGTCGCCCTCGGCATGGCCGAACTGGTCGTTGATCGGCTTGAAGCCGTCCATGTCGAAGAACACCAGCGTGGCCGGCCGGTCCAGCCGGCGGCACAACTCGATGGCATGCTGGCTCAGCACCGTGAAGCCGCGCCGGTTGGAGAGCGCGGTCAGCTCGTCCATGCTGGCCAGGTGCACGGCGGCCAGCTCCTGCTCGGCCATGCGGGCCAGGTCGTGCAGCAGCGCGCGGTCGTCGTCGTCGAAGGTGCGCGGCTGGCGGTCGATCAGGCAGAGCGTGCCGAGCTTGGTGCCGTTGTGCGCCACCAGCGGGCAGCCGGCGTAGAAGCGGATATGCGGATCGCCGGTGACCAGCGGGTTGTCGTGGAAGCGCGGGTCCAGGCGGGCGTCGGGAATCAGCAGGATGCCGTCGCCGGCAATCGCGTGGCCGCAGAACGAGGTGTTGCGCGGCGCCTCGGTCTGGTCCAGGCCCTCGCAGGCCTTGAACCACTGACGGTTGGCATCGACCAGGCTGACCACCGCGATCGGCACGTCAAACAGCCGTTTGGCGAGCCGGGTCAGGCGGTCGAACCGTTCCTCGGCCGGGGTGTCGAGGATGTTGAGCGATCTCAGCGTGGCGAGACGCAGGGTTTCATCGGGCGGAATCGGGGGCGGCTGCATGGGCGGTTCCTGAGCGCGCGCC
This sequence comes from Cupriavidus sp. 10L45, assembly GCF_056395225.1. Lineage (NCBI taxonomy): Bacteria > Pseudomonadati > Pseudomonadota > Betaproteobacteria > Burkholderiales > Burkholderiaceae > Cupriavidus > Cupriavidus sp. 10L45. Next base: position 380,677 of record NZ_JBFTJC010000002.1, on the reverse strand, counting down.
GGGCGGGTCCCGGCGGCTAGGGATCGTGCCTGTGTTAACGGCCAAATCGTACGCCGCCTGCAGGCTTGCCGCCCACGTGCACACCGATTGTTTCAATTTTTTGCGAGGTCGGGAGCACCTTCTATTCGCCCCGGCTGGCCCGGTCCATCAACACGCGCACACTGTCCGCCCGCGTCTCGGCACAGGCCACCGCCTCCGGCAGCACCATGCCGGCGAGCCGCGTCAGCACGTTGCCGGGCGGCATCTCCACCGCCAGCCGCACACCGCAGGCGCGCGCCAGCAGCATGGTCTCGTGCCAGCGCACCGGCAGCGCCATGTTGGCGGCGAGATCCGCCGCGATGCGTGCCGGGTCGCGTAGCTCGCGCGCGGCGCTGGCGCTGAACAGCCGCAGCGTGGGCCGGCGCAGCGTGACCGGCGCGAACGCCTGTGCGAGGCTCGCGGCGGCATCGTCCAGCAGCGGGCAGTGGGACGGCACGGCGATCGCCACCCGCTTGGCGCCATGCGCACCGGCCTCCTGCGCCAGCGCCGCCACGCGGGCCATCGCCACGTCCGCCCCGGCGATGACCAACTGCGTCGGCGCGTTGAAATTGGCGACGTAGACCGGCAGACCGGTCGCCCGGACCCGCGTCACGATGGCTTCCAGCGCCGGGGCTTCGAGCCCGAGGATGGCGGTCATGCCGAAGCCCTGCGGGTAGGCGTCCGCCATCAGCCGGCCCCGCAGCGCCACCAGCCGCACCGCGTCGTCATAGGCCAGCGCGCCGGCCACCACGGCCGCCGCGTAGGCGCCGATCGACAGCCCGGCCACGGCCTCCGGCCGGGCGCCGTCCGCCATCAGCGCGCGCGCCGTGGCCACGCCCGCCGCCAGCAGGCAGAGCTGGACCGATACGGTGGATTCCAGGCTGTCGGCGGTGTCGAGCGCCATCACGTCATGGCCCAGCGCGTCGCTGGTCTGGGCGAGGGTTTCGTGCACGGCGCGATGGTCGCGCAGGCTGTGGAGCATGCCGGGGCGCTGTGCGCCTTGTCCGGGGAAGGTCAGCAGCGTGCTCATGCCGCCTGCCACGGGTCCGTGCAGCGCACCGGGCCGGTGGCGGTCTTCAGCAGCACGCGGCCGCCGGTGCGCAGGCGCTCCAGCAGGGCAAAGCCGCCGTGAGGCGTGGCGATCTGGATATCGAGCCGCGTCTCCTTGCAATCGTCGATCAGCGCCGCCAGCCATTGTTCGTCGGCCTGAGCCAGCGGCGCGGCGGCGTCAATCAGCAGGTCCACATCGCTGCCGGGATGGAGCACATCGAGCCCGGACGCGAGCGTGAACCCGGCCGCGCCGGTCACGCCCCAGTGCAGGCCGCGCGCATCGAGCAGCGGGGCGATCCGCGCCAGCGTGCGCAGCGCCGGGAGCGCCAGTCGGCGCGGGTGATCCTGCCAGCGCGCCGCCCCGGCGATGGCGAACGGCGACATCACCCGATCGCACTGGGACGCATCGATCCACGTGGCGTGGCGCTCCTCGCGCCGCCGGCCGCGCAGCCCCACCGGGATGCAGCTATCGCGCAGCAGATCGCGCCGCACCACTCCGGGCGCCACCGCCAGCCACGTGGCATCGACCCACGCCGGCAGCGGCTGGCTGGCCGCGAACGCCGGGGCGTCGCGCAGCCAGATCAGGTCGTGCGGCTGGAGTGGGCGGGGGAGCGCAGCGTCCGGCACGGTGTCATCCCTGCCACTGCCGGGCGAGCACCTCGCGCACGCGCGCCGATGCCTGCCGGTTCTCGCCGCCCAGCCGGCTGCGCAGGTCGCGCTCGGGGTCGGCGTCGATATCGGCCAGCGCAGCTTCCAGCGCCGTGCGCACCGTGGCGACGTCACCGGCTTCGGGCGCCTCGGCCCGGGCGACCGGCACGCGCCGCCACAGCAGGCCCAGCGTGGCGTAGTTGTCGATGTCGTAGGCCATCGGCGGTACGGTGGCCGCGAAGGCTTCGAGGTCCTCCACGCTGCGCATGGTGATGCGCGCCGCCGCTTCCTTGCCCATCGCATGCACCTGCACGCCGGGGTCCGCCAGCGCGACGATGCGGTTGGCCTGATAGCCGTGCGCGAGGAAGGCGCCCGACATGGCCTTGCCCACCAGCAGCGCGATCACCGGATGCCCCTGCAGGCGCGCGGTGGCGTAGGCATCCGCCGCGCTGGCCAGCGACTGGTGAATGCCGAACGCTTCCTCGCGCCGGCCGTAGGCCTGGCTCGGGGTATCCACCACGGCGACGATGGCGCGCTTGACCGGCGCGTCGCGGTCCGCCTGCACGGCGTCATGGACGGCGCGCGCGAGCGTCCAGCCCTCGCGCAGCCCCACCTCGCCATGGCGGGCGCGCGGGAACGGGCTGGCGGCATCGGGCACCACCGCGATCCAGCGCACGGGCCGGCCCGCCAGTTCGCCATCGGCCACCTGGATCGAGGCCGGATAGTCGGTCAGGCGCGATGCGCCCTGGCTCAAGGCGGCGAGCCAAATGGCGCCCCGGGAGTTCGATTCAGTCGATTCGGTCGTCATGACGGTTCTCCAAACACGGCGCGCACGGTGGCCGCATCGGCCTGCCGCGCGGGGTCATAGTCGGCCAGCCGCTGCAGATAGGACGCATACGCGGCACTGCGCGGCGGGGTGGGTGGCTGATTGGGCGGCTCGGCGACGAGGGCCGCCACGGTGGCGCGGATCGCCGCGCTGTCATCCTCGACATAGCGGTCCGCCAGCCCGGTAGCGATGCGCTGCTCGCCGCCGGTCAGGCTCCAGATCAGCGGCCGGTCGCGCGAGTCGTACTCGGCAATGCCGGCCTCCTGCTCGATCACGGCCGGCCCGTTCAGGCCCAGCCGCGCCTCACGCGTGACCACCAGCGTGCTGCACAGTCCGGCCGCAATCGACATCCCGCCGAAACACCCCACCTGCCCCGCAATCACGCCGATCACCGGCTGGTAGCGGCGCAGATCGACGATGCCCGCGTGGATCTCGGCGATGGCGGCGAGGCCGAGGTTGGCCTCCTGCAGCCGCACGCCGCCGGTCTCGAACAGGATCACCGCGCGCGTCGGGGTGCCCTGTCGGTTGTCCTGCGCGGCCAGTTCCAGCGCGCCGGCAATCTTGGCGCCGCCCACTTCGCCCAGGCTGCCGCCCTGAAAGGCGCCTTCGATGGCCAGCACGACGGTGGGATGCCCGTCGATGGTGCCCTTGGCGACGATCACGCCGTCATCGGCCTGCGGCACAACGCCCTGACGCGCGAGCCAGGTCGAAGTCAGGCCGTCGAACGGCCCCGCCAGTTCGCGGAAGGTGCCGGGGTCCAGCAGCGCATGGGCGCGCGCGCGGGCGCCCAGTTCGACAAAACTCTCGCGCGACAGCAGTGCGGGCTGGCTCATGGCTGCCCCTTGCTGTCATCCAATGCCTCGAACGCCTCGGCCAGCCGCATGCCCACCACGCCCGGCGTGGCGCCGAAGTCGTGGATGCGGATACGCATGGCGGCGCGCGGCTCGGCGCTGAAGACGCGCGTGAGTTGGGCGTCCCAGACGCGGCCGTAGCCGTCCACCGAGGTGGTCACCTGGATCGAGGTCTTGCCGGCGTCGCCGGGTTCGATCATCACTTCAAGGTCGCCGGAACCGACCACGCCCACCAGTACGCGCTGGCTGGCCGGTGCGCCGGCGGGATATTCGAACTGGAGTTGTTCCATCATCGGTCTCCGTGGGGGAGCGCCGGCCCGGTGGGCAGGCGATCGAGAAATAACGTGGCGGCGAGCAGGTCGGCGGCGCCGCCGGGGGAGGCGTTGCGCGCCAGCATGCCGGCTTCGAGCCGATGCAGCAGCCGCCGGCCCGGCAGCGTGCCGATGCCGCCCGCCGCCAGCACGGCAGCGGCGCCGGCCTGCATCGTGGCCAGCCCTTCGCGGCCGGCGCGGGCCAGCACGCAGGTATCGTCGAGCCCGGCCATGATCGCCAGCAGCGCATTAACGCGCGCGGTGGGCTCCGCATCGCCGCGCGCGCGGCTGGCGCGCAGCGTCGGCAAACCCCGTTGCACGACATGCGGGAAGCCGGCCTCGGCCTGCCCGCGCGCGCCACCTACCTGATACGCCTGCCGCGCCAGTTCGCCCTTGTTGCCGGTGTGCGCGGGGCGATGCCGGTCTGGCAGCTGGGCGATGGCCCCGGCCGCGTCGGCCACGGCGTGGGCATCCGCACCCTCCGGCAGCAGCCCGGCGGCGCCGGCCAGCAGGCCCAGGCACCAGATCGCGCCGCGATGGGTGTTGACGCCGCCGGTGGCGCGCAGCATCGTCGCCTCCGCCGCGCGGCCCAGCGCGCCGAGTTGTTCGCGCAGGGGTCGATCGACGCCGGAGGATTCCCGCCCCGCCTCCGCCATCGCGGCGAAGCCGCCGCGCAGGCTGCGCGCGGACGCCACCATCAGCGCCAGCGTCAGGTCGCGGTGGGCGCCGCTGCCGCGCGCATCCACCAGCCCGGGCTTGGGCGACAACATCGCCTCGTCGATCAACACCGCTTCGGCCAGTGCGCCGATGGCGCCGGCGCGGTCTTCGGTGAGCGCTACCACATGGATTGGGACGGCCATTACCAGCTCCGGAAACGTGCCGGCGGCTCGTACAGCCCGCCCGACCACTCGACCAGATCGGCCATGCTCTTGGCCGCCAGCAGCGAGCGCGTGGCATCGGCGCGATGCACGCCGAGGTCTTCCGGCAGTGCGATCAACCCGTCGCTGCGCATCTGGCGCGTGGTGGCCGGATCGTGGCGCATGCCAATCGGCGTGACGCCGGCCACCGCCGCGATCATCCGGCGGCGCTGCTCGATCGACGTCGCCTTATATAAATAGGCGATGCCTTCCTCGGTCAGCACGTGCGTGACGTCATCGCCATAAATCATCACCGGCGCCAGCGGCATGCCGGCATCCTTGGCCACCTGCACAGCGTCCATGGACTCCACGAAGGTCGGCTTGCCGCCCGCCTGGAAGGTCTCGACCATCTGCACCACCAGCTTGCGGCCCCGCGCGAGCGGGTCGTCAGTCTCGATCAGGTCGAGCCAGGCCGGGGTGGCGTGGCGACGTCCGCCCGGCTGGTGGCCCATGTTCGGCGCGCCACCGAAGCCCGAAAGCCGGCCGCGCGTGACCGTCGACGAATGCCCGTCGCCATCGATCTGGAGCGTGGAGCCGATAAACAGGTCCACCGCATACTGGCCGGCGAGCTGGCAGAAGGCCCGGTTGGAGCGCATCGCGCCGTCCGCGCCGGTGAAGAAGACGTCCGGCCGGGCCGACACGTAGTTCTCCATGCCCAGTTCGCTGCCGAAGCTGTGCACGCTCTCGACCCAGCCCGATTCGATCGCCGGGATCAGCGTGGGGTGCGGATTCAGCGTCCAGTGCTTGCAGATCTTGCCCTTGAGCCCGAGCGATTCGCCGTAGGTCGGCAGGATCAGTTCGATGGCGGCCGTGTTGAAGCCGATGCCGTGGTTCAGCGACTGCACCTTGTGCCGCTCGTAGATGCCACGGATGGCCATCATCGCCATCAGCACGTGCACCGGCTTGATCAGGCGCGGGTCGCGCGTGAACAGCGGCTCGCAGAAGAACGGCTTGTCGGCCTGCACCACGTAGTCGATCCACGAGCCGGGGATGTCCACGCGCGGCAGGTCGGCCGGGTCGTCCACGATCTCGTTGACCTGGGCGATCACCAGACCGTCGCGGAACGCGGCGGCTTCCACCAGCGCGGGCGTGTCCTCGGTGCTGGCGCCGGTGTAGAGGTTGCCGGCGCGGTCGGCCTTGTAGCCGGCAATCAGCACGATCTGTGGTGTCAGATCCACATACAGCCGGGCGTACAGCTCGATATAGGTGTGGATGGCGCCGACTTCGAGCAGCCCATCCTCAAGGAACTGCGAGATCCGCACGCTCTGCGTGCCGGCATAGGCGAAGTCGAGCTTGCGCGCGATGCCGCGCTCGAACAGGTCCAGATGTTCGACGCGGCTGACGCTCGGAATGATCATGTGCAGGTCGTGCACGGTGGCCGGGTCTACCTCGGCCAGCGCACGGGACAGGAAGTCCGCCTGCTTCTGGTTGTTGCCCTCGAGCACCACGCGGTCGCCCGGGGCGGTCACGGCTTCGAGGAAGGGGACGATGTTGTCGGTGGCAACCACCTTGCCATCGGCCAGCCGGGCGCCAAGGCCCTGGCGGCGGCGCTTCTCAACGCGGCGGGTGTCCCATTGGCGGGGAGTGGGGGAATCTGGCATCGCGGCTCCGGACATGCGGCATGACTGTCGATGTGGGCCACGATACGCCGGGGGCCATGGTCAAACAATGACACCCGGCGGCGGATCGTTACGGTGAGAGAAATGACGGGACCGCCACTTCCCTCTGTCCGGGCTCGGCTAGTTGCTGTTAGGCGGATCCGGGGCGAAGCGGTTGAACACATAGTCGCGGTTCTTGACGACCGTGTGGCAGGCGAAGCAGGCCTGTTGCTTGGTGGCGTCCGAGGGCTTGCCGTCATCGAACTGCACGTAGCCCCAGCCGCCGGTGGCGGCGTACTTGGTCGAATCCCGCACCATGAACTGGAGGCCGTTCTTCGGGTGCCCGGCCACGTGGGACTGGGCCTTGCCGAAGGCTTCCGCGCTCTCCGCCAGCGCGTCGTAGCTCCAGGCGAGCCGGGCGATGATGGCGCCGTCGGGCAGCGGGTACTTGCCGCTGCGCAGGGCCACGACCGCCGCCTCGTTGCCGAGGATGGCGCGCAGGTCGTCGGTGGCGCCTTCCTCGCGGGCCACCGAGATCAGCGTCCACGCGCGGTAGCCGGGCGGGATCTTGTCCGGCACGGCTACCTTGCTGAGGTCCTGATTGGCTATCTTGGCGACCGGCTTGGCCGCCTGCATGCTGTCTTTCCCGGCGGCTTCCTTCGCCGTCTCCGCCAGCCCAACGCCCGCGCCAGCCAACGCCGTCACGGCCAGCGCCATCCCTACGATTTTTTTCATGGTTTGTCCTCCGGTGTGCAGGCGCCATCGTCACGCCAATCCGCCGCGCGGCATTGAACAGGCGGTCGGATTTGTCCGGAATGAACGTTGCGCAGCGTCGCGCCGTTTGCGCCACATCAAGCACCGAACTTTCTTAATGGCCGCGCAAGAAGTTTTACTTCCGCCGACTGGGCGTTGCGGCGATCATGACCGCGTCCTTGAATCCGGCCAGGAAGAGGTAGGCGATGCGCGCCCATGGCATCCTGAATTCCGCGCGATGTGTGGTGATGTTGGTGATGTTGGTGATGTTGGCGATGATGGGGATGGTGGGCCTCGCCCCGGCGCCGGCCCACGCCCAGACCGGCCCCACGTTCGGCATCGTGGGCGCCAACGTCCAGAAGCAGGCCAATGCGGTGCTGACGCTGATGTCGTTCGCCGTGGTGCCTGACCTCGCCTCCAGTTCGCTCTCCATCAGCAACACCAGCACCGACAACCCCGCCCTGACGCTCTGGCAGCTCGGCGGCGGTTTCACCTTGAGCCAGTCGTTCCCGCTCTACCTGGAGGGGTCGATTGCCTACAACCGCTACGACCCGACCTTCGTGGCCTCCAACGGCCAGGAGACCCGCAAGCTGCCGACCAAGTGGAATACCTTCGCGGGCACGGTCGGCGTCGGCTGGGATTTCCCGCTCATCGACAGCAAGGAACTGGTGTTCCGGCCGATCTTCAATGCCTCGATCGGCCGCGTGGCCAGCGACCTCTCCGTCGCCAAGTTCGCGGTGGAACATGTGACCGACCAGGAGATCGCCTTCCTGGACAACGGCGCCATGAACGCCTACGGGCTGGGCGGGTCGGTGATGCTGGACTGGGAAAGCCACCGCAACGAGCGCGATGTCGATGTGGAGCTGCGCTACACCAACATCTACCTGCGCAGCTTTGGCACCACGGGGGGCATGAACGCCTCCGCCGCCGCCCAGACCGCCAGCCTCTACGCCCGCTGGCGCGCGCCCACCGGCCTGCGTGCGCTGGACCGGCCGGTGCGCTATGTGCTCGAACTGTCCCACTCGCACTACTTCGGCAACCAGGCCGGCGCGCTGGGCTTCAGCCAGCTGACCACGGTCGGCACCGGGCTGGAACTCGACACCAGCGCACATGAAGTATTCGTCACCCGCATCCGGGGCGTGTTCCGCTACGTCTTCGGCAACAACGTGCACGGCCTGTCGTTCGGGCTGGCGGCCAGCTTCTAGGGCCCGGCTCAGCGCACGGCGGAGCCCTCGGCGGTCCGCGCCACTTCGAGCCGGTTGCCGCCGAGCGATTTGGCGCGATACAGCGCCTGGTCGGCGGCGGCCAGCGCGTCGGCCAGCGGCGGCACCTCGGTCTCGAAGTGGGCCAGCCCGATGCTGACCGTGGCCGGAATGCCGAGACCGAGGCCGTGGATCTGGTGCGGGATGGTGTCGGCGAAGCGCGTGGCCACGGCCTCGCCGAGCGCCCGGGCGCGGCGCGCGTCGTCGCCGGTCAGCAGGGCGGCGAACTCCTCGCCGCCGATGCGCCCGAGCAGCGCGTGCGGCCCCAGCACACGCCGGGCGATTTCCGCGAACGACTTCAGCACCTGGTCGCCAGTCTGGTGACCGTACACGTCGTTGACGGCCTTGAAGCGGTCGAGGTCGAACGCCAGCACGGCCACCGGCCGGCTCCCTTCGCCACCGAAGAGGCGGGCGCCCTGCTCGAAGAACCAGCGGCGGTTGCCCAGCCGGGTCAGGTAGTCGGTCTGGGCTTCCTGCAGGAGCTGGCCGTGGGCCTCGTCACGGATCAGCTTGAGCAGCGCCATCGGCAGGAGGACCGAGTACAGCACCCCTTCGTAGACCGTGAGCTTGCTGGCGGCGGCCTGCATCGCCGGCCCGTAGGCAGAAACCAGCCACGGCAGGATCAGGGCCCGCGCGAAATAGACCACGGCATGGATGCCCGCCACGACCACGATGATGTGGCGCGAACGGAGCGCCTTCATCGCCTCGCAACGCAGCATCTCGCGCGCTGTCATGGCGCTGATCAGCGCGATCGGCAGGGCGCTGACGTAGTTCCACATGAGGTCCAGCCGCTGCGCGCCCCAGCCGGCCCACACCAGCGCGTCCACGATCAGTATCCCCACCGACGCCGCGCGATACTGCCGCCCGCTCAGCGAAGCGATGCCGCCGAGGACCAGCAGGTACCCGGTAAGGATGACGAGATTGCTGACGGCGGAGCCCATCGCCCCGGGCACGCTGCGCCGGACCAGCACCAGCGCGCAGCCGATGGCGAGCGTCGTGAAACCGGCCGCGAGAATCCGCAGCGTGCGGCTGCGGCGGGGATTGGTCCGATGCTCCCAGAACGTCATGCCGGCACTGGCCAGAAGCGTCCCGATGGCGAGGAGATAAAGGGTGAGGAGGTCTACGTACATCCCAAATGTAAAGACATTGCGCCGACGCATCGCGCCGGCTGCCGAATTTTACGTGGAAACCCGCCCGCGGGATGGTGCTTGATACGCCGGTGATTGGTGTCTATTCGGTGCCTGTTCGGTGCCTGTTCGGTGCCTGTTCGGTGCCTACTCGCGGATCAGGTCGATGAGCGCGCGCAGGCCGGCCGGCACGTGGCGGCGGCCCGGGTAGTACAGGCACAGGCCATCGAGCGGCGGCGTCCAGCCTTCCAGCACGCGCACCAGCGTGCCGGCCTGCAGGTCGGCGGCCACGTTCCACTCGCTCAGGTAGGCCAGCCCCAGCCCGGCGCGGGCGGCCTGCTGCGTCAGGCCGGGCTCGTCGAGGGTCAGCGCGCCTTTGACGTCGACGCGCACCGCCTCGCCATGCCGCGCGAATTCCCACTGGTAGATCGCCCCGCTCGGCATGCGCGTGCGGATGCAGGCGTGCGCGTGCAGGTCGGCGGGCGTGCGCGGCGGCTTGTGCCGGGCGAAGTAGTCCGGGCTGCCGACCACGGCGAAGCGCTGGGTATCGCCGAAGGGCACGGCGATCATGTCCTGCGGCAGGGTTTCGGCGAGGCGGATGCCGGCATCGAAGCCGTCGGCGACGATGTCGATCAGCCGCCCTTCCGTGACGATATCGAGCGTCATGGCCGGATAGCGCTGCAGGAAGGCGATGAACAGCGGCATCACCTGCCGCGCGGCGCCCGCCGAGGTGTTGATGCGCAACTGGCCCGACACGGTGTCGCGCAGGCTCCCCGCCTGCTCGATCGCGCCCCGGATCGTGGACAGCGCCGGCGCGATGCTGTCCACGAACTGCGCGCCGGCCGCCGTCAGCGACACGCTGCGGGTGGTGCGATGGAACAGCCGCACGCCGATGCGCGACTCCAGCGCCGCCACCGCGTGGCTGAGCGCGGACGTGGAGACGCCCAGCTCCGCCGCTGCCGCCCGAAAGCTGCGATGCCGCGCCACCGCCAGCACCGCCTCCAGTTCACCGAGGCCAGAGGATTTCATTATCCTGATTTCTTCATCATCACATCCCGCATTGTATGGCTAGTCAACACAATGGCGCAGAGCTATCTTGTGCTTCAGCCCGCGTTTTTCGCGCTTTGCTTAAGATGCTTTTCCGCTACCCCGGAGACCCACCATGCAGATCATCGACAAGATTTATATCGACGGTGCCTTCGTCACCCCGCACGGCGACGAGATGTTCGACCTGTTCAACCCGGCCACCGAACAGGTGATCGGCCAGGTGCGCCTGGCCGACGCGCAGGACGCCCGGGACGCCATCGCCGCCGCCAAACGGGCGTTCCCGGCCTTCTCCCGCACCAGCCAGCGCGCGCGCGTGGACCTGCTGAAGCGCATGCACGCCGCCGTGCTGGCGAAGGAAGACGAACTGTACGAGGCGATCACCGAGGAGTACGGCGCGCCGGTGTCCCGGGGCCGCTGGATGGCCCGGCATGCGAGCAACGTGCTGATCGACGCGGCCAATGTGCTCGAGCAGTACACGTTCACGCGCCGCGTGGGCGGCGCCGAGGTGGTGATGCAGCCGATGGGCGTGGCCGGGCTGATCACGCCGTGGAACAGCGACGCGGGCTTTATCTGCGGCAAGCTGGCTGCCGCCGTGGCCGCCGGCTGCACCGCCGTCATCAAGCCGAGCGAGATGAGCGCGATGCAGACCCGCATCGTCACCGAGGCGCTGCACGCGGCGGACGTGCCGCCCGGCGTGTTCAATATCGTCACAGGGCGCGGCGATGTGGTCGGCGCCGAGATCAGCACGCATCCCGATGTGACCAAGGTGTCGTTCACGGGCTCCACGGCGGTCGGCAAGACCATCCTGCGTGTGGCGGCGGACACGCTGAAGCGGGTGACGCTGGAGTTGGGTGGCAAGTCGCCCGTGGTCGTGCTCGACGATGCGAACTTCGACGAAGCCGTGCCGATGGCCATGGACGCCGGCTTTATGAACAGCGGGCAGGCGTGCATCGCCGGCACGCGGATTCTGGTGCCGGAACACCGGCTTGCCGAGTTCGAGGCGCACGTGCGCGACATCGTGGCGGCCACGCAAGCCGGCGATCCGCGCGATCCGCAGACGACGGTCGGGCCGATGGTCAGCCAGAAGCAGTGGGAGCGCGTGCAGCGCTATATCCGCATCGGCATTGACGAAGGCGCGCGGCTGGTTGCGGGCGGCGAAGGCCGGCCGGAGGGGCTGGACGCAGGCTGGTTCGTGCGCCCGACCGTCTTCAGCGATGTGACCAACGACATGACGATTGCGCGCGAGGAGATCTTCGGACCGGTACTGTCGATCATTACCTACCGGGACGAGGAGGAGGCCATCGCCATCGCCAACGACACCAGCTACGGCTTGCAGGCCTACGTGCTGTCGGCGGATGTCCAGCGGGCGCACGCGGTGGCGTCGCGCATCGAGGCCGGGCGGGTCCTCGTCAACACGCTCGCCCACGACCCGGCGGCGCCGTTCGGCGGCCTGAAGCAGTCGGGCATTGGGCGCGAGTACGGCGTCTATGGGCTGGAAGCGTTCCTGGAGACCAAGGCGGTGCTGAACGTGCCGGTGTAGTCAGGGGCGCTGTCATGGCGGGCGGGCTCAGCCCGCCCAGGCATGGCGCACCAGCAGCGCCGACAGAACGAACATGGTGATACCGACCAGCCCGTCGAGCACGCGCCAGGCCTTCGGCCGGGCGAACCACGGGGCGAGAAAGCGCGCGCCAAACCCGAGCAGCCCGAACCAGCACAGGCTGGCGGAACTGGCGCCCGCCACGAACCAGCCACGTAGCGCGGCCGGCTGCTGGGCGCCGATGCTGCCCACCAGCAGCACGGTGTCCAGATAGACGTGTGGATTGAGCAGCGTGAAGGCCGCCGCCTGCGCCAATATCGCGCCTCGGCTAAGACTCTTCGCACCCTTCTCCCCCTCCGACGCCTGCAGCCGGTGCGCCTGCCCCGCGCGCCGCAGCGCCCGCCAGCCATAGACGGCCAGAAAGATCGCGCCGGCCAGCGCCAGTAAGCGCGCAAGGCCCGGGCGCTCGCCCAGCGCCTGGGCCATGCCCATGACGCCGGCGGCAATCAGCAAGGCATCCGCCACCGCGCAGAGCAGGACCACGCTGCCCACATGCTCCCGGCGCAGGCCCTGACGCAGCACGAACGCGTTCTGCGCGCCGATGGCGACGATCAGGCCGAAGCTCAGGGCCAGGCCCTGCAGGGCGACGGATAAAGGGAGCGAAGGAGTGGGCAGTGCGGAAATCATGCGCGCAGCTTGCCTGCTCTGGAAAATGTAGACAAACTATCTTTTCTTCATTCGATGTAGTTTCACTAATCTCATGCTCGATTACGCCGCCCTGTCCGCCTTGGCCGCCGTGGTGCGCGAAGGCAGCTTCGAGCGTGCGGCCCGCGCGCTGCACGTGACCCCATCGGCCATTTCCCAACGCATTCGCCTGCTGGAGGAGCGCGTGGGCTGCGCGCTGGTGATCCGCGACCAGCCCTGCCGGGCCACGGAAACCGGGCGCCGGCTGTGCCAGCACGTGGACCGCGTGCGGATGCTCGAACATGAATTGCAGGGGACGTTGCCGTCACTCGCGGCGGAGGGGCTGGCGCGGGTGGCGCTGCCCGTCGCGATCAATGCCGACAGTCTGGCGACGTGGGCCGCGCCGGCGATTGCGACGTTTGCCGCGCAACATCCCGTCCTGATGGAGGTGGCGGTGGACGATCAGGACCACACCACCGAATGGCTGCGCAGCGGCGCCGTGCTGGCTGCCGTGACCGCCGCCGCCCGCCCTGCCGCTGGCTGCGAAAGCCGTCCGCTGGGCGCCATGCGCTATCTGGCGGCTGCCAGCCCGGCCTTCGTGCAACGCCATTTCGCCGCCGGCGTGGGTGCCGGCAGTCTGGCGGCGGCGCCGAGTCTGGTGTTCAACAACAAGGATGCGTTGCAGGCGACCTGGGTGCGGCGCCTGTGCCATCGGCATGTGGAACTGCCCCGGCACACGCTGCCCTCATCGCAGGCGTTTGTCACGGCGGCCGTGGCCGGCATGGGCTGGGGCCTGCATCCGCAGAGCCTGATCGCCCAACATCTCGCAGACGGCGCGCTGGTCGAACTCGTGCCAGACACCCCGCTGGACGTGCCCCTGCACTGGCACTACGCCCGCGCGGCATCGGCCTTGATCGACGGCCTGAGCCGGGAAGTGATGGCCGCCGCCCGGACCGGTCTGTTACCGCCCTGACCGGCCCGGCGGCGGCTTTCCGCTGTTACGGCGTGGTCACGCCATCGTCGGCGAACTCGACCCGATTCCGGCCGCGCTCCTTGCTGCGGTACAGGGCCGTGTCGGCGCGGGCGATCATGCCGTGGATGGTGTCGCCCGGCTGCACGCAGGCCACGCCCAGGCTCGCGGTCATCCGGCCCGTCACCGCGAAGTCCTGCTCGGCCAGCGCATTACGCAGCCGGTGGGCGAAGTACACGGCGTCCTGCAGGGCAGTATCGGCGCAGATCAGCAGGAATTCTTCGCCGCCCCAGCGCCCGAGGGTGTCCGTCGGCCGCTTGACCGCCATGATCAGGTCGGCGATCTCGACCAGCACGCGGTCGCCCACCTGATGGCCGTAGGTGTCGTTGACCGACTTGAAGCGGTCCACGTCGATCAGCAGGATCGAGAACGGCTTGCCTTCGACACGGCTGCGCGCCAGCGCGCCGGCCAGTGCATCGTCGAGATGCCGCCGGTTGAACACCCCGGTGAGCTGGTCGGTCTTGGAGAGCGCCTCAAGCAGGCGGTTTTTCTCCATCAATTCCAGTTCCGCCTCCGTGCGCAGGGCAATGATCAGCCGGAGCCGGCGCAGGACCGAGTTGAAGCCGTCGATCACGCTATCGAACTCGGTGCGACCCAGCCGGGCAAGTTCGTCGAGATGGTCGCCATGGCTGGAGGACAGTTCGAACAGCGCCTCCCGCAGATGCTCGAGCGGCCGGAACACCATCCGCAGGCCGAAGGTCAGCAGGATGACCAGCGCTACGTCGATCACGGCGACCTCGGTGATCCCCTGGATCATGGCCGCGCGCTGGGTCTTCTGCATCGTGTCGCGCGTGAAGCGGACCACGGCCGTGCCGATGGCCTGGCTGCGCCGCTCGGCGTCGATGTCATCCGGGGGATAGAGCGTGACTTCCGCCAGCACGTCATGCCCGCTGGCCGCGCAGAATGGCCCGGCCGGGGCGGCGGTGGCCGTGCGCTGCACCGCCGCGTACACCTCCTCCCGGTCCGGGGAGAAGACGCAGGCCTCGGTGACCTCGGGATGGATCAGCGTGGATTCCAGCTGCGTGCGCAGGGTCCCCACGTTCAGCGCCCAGGTGGGCGCGGCCAGGCTCTGCTTGAGGCCGTCCAACACCTCGCCACGGGTCCGCTCGAAGCGCTGCTCCAGGTCCTGGTGCAGCAGCCATTGCCGATGCATGGCGAACGCGCCCAGCGTTGTCGTGGTGGCAACGATGAACAGCACGATCATCCTGTTCCGGATCGAACGAACCGGTGGCAGCAGTGGCATGGAATGCGCAATCCTGAGGGGTCGCGGCGCGGGCTATTGGTCCGCCGCCTGGTCGAACAATTGCCGGAACCTGGCGAGTTCCGGGTGCGATTCCTCGTACTTCTTGCTGAATCCGACGTGCACGGTCTCGGTCTTGATGGTCATCGCCCGTCGGGACTTGTAGCGCATGCGCTCCGGAATGCCCTGCGCTTCCAGCGTGACCAGCGCCTCGTTGATGACCACGGTGGGATTCACCACGCAGTCGATCTCCTGCACCAGCATCTTCTTGACCAGGTCGTGGAACTCATGCCCCTCCACGAGCTGGATCTTGCCCTCCCGCGCCAGCTGGAAAAAGCGCGGGCCGGGGGCGAGGTAGCCGCGCTGGTTGCCGAACTTCAGCCCCGCGAAGTCGTCCGGATAGCGATGGAAGGTGCGGCCCTCGATCGAATCGCGGTTGCAGTGCACCGCCACTTCCTCGCTATAGAACGGCTTGGAGTGATTCAGGAACGGCCGCTCCCTGGGCCGGTAATAGACGCCGAGCACGCCGGCGCTGTTGCCGTTCCGGGCCTCCTCCACCACCCGCGCCCAGGGGGCAAAGCGGACCTGCACCTTGAATTCGGGAATCCGCTTCAGGACGCGATTGATGTTGTCGATATAGGCGCCCTTGGGAATCCCGTTTTCCTCGTAGGACTGGGGTCGCTGGCCGGCCTCCGAGTACAGAACGATGGTGGTCTGCGCCTGGGTGGGCGCTGCAGGCGGCGCGGCGCGGGCCTGGGCGGCGGCCTGCGCGTGCCAGATCCCCAGCACCAATGGCGCCATTACGGCGATTCGTCGCGCAGACAGCATGATTTCCATGGGCACCAAGGGATTGACACGCCAGTACAACGGCATTCTCCCGTATTTATTGACGGCGGTGCGGCCCCCTCACAAGGGGTATTGCCTCCCGGAAACCCTAGGCTTTCATTAGCATCCGGCACACGGCGGCCAGGCCGAGCAGGTTCGGATCGCGCTCCCGGCGGCGCAGGAAACTCAGGCCGATGGACTGCTTCATGTCGTATTCGGCGGTCAGGGGGACAAAGGCGACGTTCTTCGCGAACACGTCCCGCACGCGCCCGGGCAGCAGGGAATAACCGATGCCGCCGCCCACGAGGTTCATCAGCGAGAAGATGTCCCCGACCTTCATCACCACGTTGGGCGTGAAATCTGCGATGCGGAACGCCTCCATGAAGCCGCTCGATGTCACAAAGCCCTCGCCCAGCGACACGAACGGCTCGTCCCGGCAGACCCGCAGGTCGATCTCGGGCAGCGTGGCGTAGTGGGAATCGGCCGGGGCGGCGAAGAAGATGTCGTCCTCGAACATCGGAATCGACTCGATTTCGGCGTCGGGCTCGGGCAGGGCCATCAGCGTGGCGTCGATGGAGCCCTGGCGCAGCTTCTGGAGCAGGTCGGCGTTGGAGCCGAGCACGAGTTCGGTCTGCAGCTCCGGGCGGCGCATCTTGATGCCGATGACCACCTGCGGCACGGTCTTGATGGTCAGCGAATAGAGCGAGCCGATCTTGAGCTGGTCGGCGGAGTAGCCGGCGGCCTCGCGCGTGACGCGGATGCCGTCGGACATCGTCTTGAGGACATCTCGCGCCACATCGGCCAGCACGTGCGCGGCCTCGGTCGGCAACAGGTTGCGGCCCTCGTGGCGGAACAGCGCGCAGCGCATGCCGTCCTCGAGCGAATGGAGCGCCCGGTGCACGCTTACCGGGCTGATATCGAGCGCCTCCGCGGCCTTGGCCAGGTTGCCGGTCTCCATGAAGGCCAGCAGGGCCTCGAGCTTGCGGAACGTGATCTCTTCACTGATGCGCAGGGGCATGGCGGCGGGGGCGACGGGAGGGTCAGGGGGTCGATGACGCCACCATGATACGCCGCCCGCCTCGCGCTATTCGAGCGCCGTGCCCTTGGCCTGCGGCGCGTCCGCGGCATCGGCCGGGACTTCTGCTGCCGGCTCAGCCTGCCCTTCTGCCGGTCCCTCGGCGGCCTGCGCCGGCGGCTCGACCTCATCCTTCGGCACGTAGGACGGATCGCGCGCCCAGCGGTTCAGGTCCTTGGCCAGCGCCACCGCGCTGCGGTTCAGGATCGAACAGGTGCCCTTGAACCCGCCCCAGAATCCGCCGATGGACCAGCGGTTCAGCTTGACGTGGCGCGCCACCTTGCCGCCTTCGATCAGCTCGGCATTCACCGTGATGGCCTTCGGGCCGGTCCAGGCCCCGCCGCCCACGCCCAGGACGTGCGTGATCTGGAGCCGCATCACCTGGGCCTCGCCGGCCTCCGCGCCGGCGGCCAGCTTGCCGTCACCGCCCTTGTTGCGGCGGCGCAGGACGTCCGACACACGCGTGGCCAGCATCGACTCGATCTGGCATTCCTCGCGGACCTTGTCGACCACGCCGGCGCCGGGCGCATAGGTAACGGGGGTTTCCAGCAGGACTTGAGTGTTGGCGGCCAGGGCAGGCGCGCACAGCAGCGCGCCCAGGGACACTGCGCACAGGGACTTGGAAGACATGGAACGAGACTGAGGATGGATCGCGAGCCGAAGGGTATCAGCGCGCCGGCCGCCACGCCTCAGTGGTTAGTGGGGTGTCGGCGTGGCGCAACGGGTGGCGATGGGGCAGGTCGTGCCCCATCGGTGCTACACCTCGTCGTGCGTGCCCAGCGCCTTGTTGATCCGCAGCGCCACGAGCGTGCCGACGGCACCGGACAGCAGGTACAGGCTCACTGCCGCCAGCCCGAACAGGGACGACAGGCCCAGCGCCACCAGCGGCGCGAAGGCCGCGCCGAACAGCCAGCCGAAGTCCGTGGTCAGTGCGGCGCCCGTGTAGCGGTAGCGGCGGTCGAAATTCGACGTCACCACGCCCGCCGCCTGCCCGTAGGACAGCCCCAGCAGCGCAAACCCGACCAGGATGAACACGTCCTGCCCGGTCTGCCCGCCGTCGAGCAGCCATGGGGCGAACAGGCTGAAGATGCCGATCAGCACCGCCATCACCGCCAGCGTGGTGCGGCGGCCGATACGGTCCGCGATCCAGCCCGACAGCAGCGTGCCGATGAAGGCGATGAAGCCGCCCACGATCTGGATCGCCAGCATGTCCGTCACGCCCTGCGCCTTGTGCAGGAGCACCCAGGACAGCGGGAACACCGTCACCAGGTGGAACAGCGCGTAGCTCGCCAACGCCGCGAAGGCGCCGAGGAAGATGTTGAAGCCTTGCGCGTTCACCATCTGCAACGTGCTGATCGGCTCCAGCTCGCCTTCGTCGAGCAGTTGCGTGTACTCGTGCGTCACCACCAGCCGCAGCCGCGCGAACAGCGCCACCACGTTGATGGCGAAGGCCACGAAGAACGGATAGCGCCAGCCCCAGTCGATGAATTCAGCCGGTGTCAGGCTCGCGTAGAGGAACAGGAACAGCGCGCCGGCGATGATGAAGCCCGTGGGCGCGCCCAGTTGCCCCACCATCGCGTACCAGCCGCGCTTGTGCGGGGGCGAGTTGATGGCCAGCAGCGACGGCAGGCCATCCCACGAGCCGCCGAAGGCAATGCCCTGCAGGAAGCGGAAAAACGCGAGCAGGTAGATGGCGGCGCTGCCGAGCGTGGCATAGGACGGCAGGAAGGCGATGCCCACCGTTGCCGTGCCGAGCAGGAACAGCGAGGCCGTCAGCTTGACGCCGCGCCCCCATCGGCGCTGAATGCGCATGAACAGCGCCGTGCCGAACGGCCGCCCGATGAACGCGAAGGAAAAGATCGTGAAGCTGTAGAGCAGCCCCGCCAGCTCACTGGCGAAGGGGAAGTAGACCGATGGGAAGACCAGCACCGAGGCGATGCCGTAGACAAAGAAGTCGAAGTACTCCGACGCGCGGCCGATCACGACGCCGGTGGCGATTTCGGCGGGCGCCACCTGATGGTGACCTTCCGCCGGAGGTGCAGTCGGCGACGCGCGGTGCTGATGGGTCAGGCTGGCCATCCTTGAGATCTCCTTCGCGAGCGAGAGGCATGTCAAACTGCACTCAAAGTCATCCACTGACAAGAATAGCGCCTAAACTGCCATAGGAAATCGAAAAGATGATTGCGTCGAGCGGCGCTCGACGTTCCTCAAACGCCACTTCCGCAACCATGCGACCCTTCGATTCTGCGGCTCGGCCGCTCAAAGTGACGGGAAGACTGCTTTTGCGTGTTGGTGCGTTCGGCCTGCTGGCCGCGCTCGCCGGTTGCAACGCAGTGCTTTTTTCGCCATCTGGCGAGTTGGCCGTGCGCCAGCGCGACCTCATCATCATCGCCACCCTGCTGATGCTGCTGATCATCGTTCCGGTGATCATCCTGACGCTGCTGTTCGCCTGGCGGTACCGGGAGAACGCCAACAATCCCCACTACAACCCTGACTGGGACCACTCCACCGTGCTGGAGCTGGCCATCTGGGCCGCGCCGCTGCTGATCATCATCGCGCTGGGCGCCGTGACCTGGGTGAGTACCCACCAGCTCGATCCCTACCGCCCCCTCACCTTCATCGACGGCAAACGCGCCGTCACGCCTGACACCAAGCCGCTGGTCGTGGAAGTGGTGGCGATGGACTGGAAATGGCTGTTCCTCTACCCCGAGCAGGGCATCGCCACGGTCAACGAGATGGCCGCGCCGGTGGACCGGCCCATCGCGTTCAAGATCACGGCCACCTCGGTGATGAACACGTTCTTCGTGCCCTCGCTGGCGGGCATGGTCTATGCGATGCCCGGCATGGAGACCAAGCTGCACGCCGTCATCAACAAGGCCGGCGTCTATGATGGACTCTCGGGCAACTACAGCGGCGAAGGGTTCTCGCACATGCGCTTCAAGTTCCACGGGCTGTCAGACGGCGATTTCGACAAATGGGTGCAGCAGGTGAAATCGGGCGGCACCGCGCTCTCCAAAGATGCCTACGCGAAGCTGGCCGAGCCGAGCGAGCGCGTGCCGGTGCAGCGCTATGCCAGCGTCGAGCCCGATTTGTACAAGCAGATCCTGAACCGCTGCGTGCTAGGGGGAACCTGCATGGCGGACACGATGGCGCTGGACCGCAGCCGCGGCAAGTTCGACCCGTCCACCTATGTCTGCACGGCCGGCAATACGGCTGGCGGCGCGGCGGGCGAGGCGTCCATGTTCGCCTCGGAACCCGCGCTGAACGACGGCAGGCGCTTGCTGCGGTAGACGAAGCGCCGCCGGACTCGTAATCTTTCGCCAATACTCAGCGGCCTGCTGGCCCAGGTGACACAACATGCCCGAGCGTTCCGATCTCGCCTCGCCGATCTTTGGCCGCCTCTCCTGGGAGGCCATTCCGCTCCATGAACCGATCCTGCTGGCGACGTTCGCCGTGGTGGCGCTCGGGGGCCTCGCCCTCGTCGGCGCGCTGACCTACTACCGGGTCTGGGGCTACCTGTGGCGCGAGTGGTTCACCAGCATCGACCACAAGAAGATCGGCATCATGTACGTGATCCTGGGCATCGTGATGCTGCTGCGCGGCTTTGCCGACGCGATCATGATGCGCATCCAGCAGGCCGTCGCGTTCGGCGACAACCTCGGCTACCTGCCCCCGCACCACTACGACCAGATCTTCACCGCGCACGGCGTGATCATGATCTTCTTCGTGGCGATGCCACTGGTCACCGGGCTGATGAACTTCGTCGTGCCGCTGCAGATCGGCGCGCGCGACGTGGCGTTCCCGTTCCTGAACAACTTCAGCTTCTGGATGACCGTGGGCGGCGCGATACTGGTGATGATGTCGCTGTTCGTGGGCGAGTTCGCGCGCACCGGCTGGCTGGCCTATCCACCGCTGTCCGGCATCCTGCACAGTCCGGACGTGGGCGTGGACTACTACATATGGTCCCTGGAGGTGGCCGGGGTCGGCACATTGTTATCGGGGATCAACCTGCTCGTCACCATCGTCAAGATGCGCGCGCCGGGCATGACGCTGATGCGCATGCCGATCTTCACCTGGACCTCGCTGTGCACCAACGTGCTGATCATCGCCGCGTTCCCCGTGCTGACCGCCGCCATCACCATGCTGGCGCTGGACCGCTACGTCGGCACGAACTTCTTCACGGCGGACCAGGGCGGCAGCGCCATGATGTACGTGAACCTGATCTGGATCTGGGGCCACCCCGAGGTCTACATCCTGGTCCTGCCCGTGTTCGGCGTGTATTCCGAGGTGGTAGCCACCTTCGCGCGCAAGCGGCTGTTCGGCTATGCGTCGATGGTGTACGCCACGGTGGTGATCACGGTGCTCTCCTACCTGGTGTGGCTGCACCACTTCTTCACGATGGGATCGGGCGCCAGCGTCAATTCGTTCTTCGGGATCACGACGATGATCATCTCGATCCCAACCGGCGCCAAGATCTTCAACTGGCTGTTCACGATGTACCACGGGCGCATCAAGTTCGAGGTGCCGATGCTGTGGACCGTCGGCTTCATGGTCACCTTCGTGATCGGCGGCATGACCGGCGTGCTGCTGGCGGTGCCGCCCGCTGACTTCCTGCTCCACAACAGCCTGTTCCTGATTGCCCACTTCCACAACGTGATCATCGGCGGCGTGCTGTTCGGGCTGATGGCCGGCATCACCTACTGGTTCCCGAAGGCCTTTGGCTACAAGCTCGACCCGTTCTGGGGCAAGTGCTCGTTCTGGTTCTGGCTGGTCGGGTTCTACGTGGCGTTCATGCCGCTGTACTGGCTGGGCTTCCTCGGCGTGACGCGCCGCATGAACCATTTCGACGATCCGTCGCTGCAGCCGTGGTTCCAGATCGCCGCGCTGGGTGCGCTGCTGATCGCGCTCGGCATCGGCTGCTTCATCATCCAGCTGGTGGTCAGCTTCATGCGCCGCGAGCAGCTGCGCGACACCACGGGCGACCCGTGGAACGGCCGCACGCTCGAATGGTCCACTTCGTCGCCGCCGCCGCAGTACAACTTCGCGTTCACGCCGATGGTCCACGACGCCGACGCCTGGTGGCAGATGAAGCAGCTGGGCTACCAGCGCCCCGACCAGGGCTTCATCCCCATTCACATGCCGAAGAACACCGCCGCCGGGATCGTGCTGGCGGGCCTGAGCACCCTGTGCGGCTTCGCCCTGATCTGGCACATCTGGTGGCTCGTGGTGGTGTCCTTCGCGGCGACGATCATCTCCGCCATCGTCCATACCTTCAACTACAAGCGCGATTACTACATTCCGGCCGATGACGTGGTCCGGACCGAAGCGACGCGCACCCAACTGCTCGCGACCCATGGTTGAATCGACGATGCCCCTCTCGCACGGCGGCCCGGGCACCCACCCGGCCGCGCCGCTCGACCACAACTACCAGTTCTACGTCAAGGAAGAGGTCCACGCGGAGAACGGCACGCTGCTCGGGTTCTGGCTCTACCTGATGAGCGACTGCCTGGTCTTCGCGTGCCTGTTCGCCTGCTACGGCGTGCTCGGGCGGGAATACGCGGGCGGCCCCACCGGGGCGGAGCTGTTCGAGCTGCCGCTGGTGGCCCTGAACACCACCTTCCTGCTGCTGTCGTCGATCACCTACGGCTTCGCCATGCTGCAGATGCAGGTGCGGCGCAAGGCCGGCACGCTGATCTGGCTGGCCATCACGGGCGTATTCGGCCTGGCCTTCCTGTTCGTGGAGCTGTACGAGTTCGCGCACCTGATCCACGAAGGCGCGGGGCCGCAGCGCAGCGCTTTCCTGACGTCGTTCTTCGCACTGGTCGGCACGCACGGGCTGCACGTGACGTTCGGCATCATCTGGCTGGTCGTGCTGATGTTCCAGGTCAGCCGGCACGGGCTGATCACCGCCAACAAGCGTCGGCTGATGTGCCTGTCGATGTTCTGGCACTTTCTGGACGTCGTGTGGATCGGCGTCTTTACCTTCGTCTACCTGATGGGAACGCTGCAATGAGCGTGCACGACAACACCCTCGGCGACCACGCGGACGCGCATGGTCATGGTCACGAAGAAGAGATCGGGCCGCACGCCACGCTGGGCGGCTACCTGACCGGCTTCGTGCTGTCGGTCTTCCTGACCGCGATTCCGTTCTGGCTGGTGATGGGCGACGTGTTCGACAACACTTCGACCACGGCCGTGGTGATCCTGCTGCTCGGCGCAGTGCAGATCGTCGTCCACATGATTTTCTTCCTGCACATGAACGCGCACTCGGAAGGCGGCTGGAACATGCTGTCCCTGATCTTCACGCTGGTGCTCGTGGTCATCACGCTCACCGGCTCGCTCTGGGTGATGTTCCACCTGAACAGCAACATGATGCCGTCGATGCAGCATTCGGAGAAGCTGCCGGGCCCGGGCGGCATCACGCCGCCCAAGGCCCCTTGATACTTCTGATACTCCTGCTGCCGCTCAGGTGTCCACTTAGGCGGCCAGGCGGAAGGTAGACACGGCTTCCTTCAGGCGCTGGGCCTGCTCTTCGAGCGAGCCCGCCGCCGCAGCGGCCTGCTCCACCAGCGCCGCGTTCTGCTGCGTCACGGTGTCCATCTGCGTGACCGCCAGGTTCACCTGCTCGATACCGGCGCTCTGCTCGGCCGAGGCCGCGCTGATTTCCCCCATGATGTCCGTCACACGCTTCACGGCGCTGACGATCTGCTCCATGGTCTCGCCGGCGCGCGCCACCAGTTGCGAGCCGCGCTCCACACGATCCGCCGAATCCCCGATCAGCGACTTGATTTCCTTGGCCGCCGTGGCCGAACGCTGCGCCAGGCTGCGCACCTCGCCCGCCACCACCGCGAAGCCGCGGCCCTGCTCGCCGGCACGGGCCGCTTCCACGGCCGCGTTCAGCGCCAGGATGTTGGTCTGGAAGGCGATGCCCTCGATGACCGAGATGATGTCCACCACCTTGCGCGAGGACACGTTGATCTCGTCCATCGTGTGGACCACCTGCCCCACCACGTCGCCACCCTGCGTCGCCACTTCCGACGCATTCACGGCCAGCGCGCTGGCCTGCTTGGCGCTGTCGGCGTTCTGGCGGACGATGCTGGTCAGCTCCTCCATGCTGGAGGCCGTTTCCTGCAGCGACGACGCCTGCTCTTCGGTACGCTGCGAGAGGTCCGTGTTGCCGGCCGCGATCTGGCTCGTGCCCGTGGCAATCGCCTCGGTGCCGTAGCGCACTTCGGTGACGATGCCGAGGATGTTGTCGTTCATCTCGCGCAGCGCTTCGAGCAGCTGGCCGGTCTCGTCGTGGCTATCCACCTCGATCTGGCTGGTCAGGTCGCCCGCCGCCACGGTGCGCGCAAAGCCCACCGCACGGTGCAGCGGGCGCGTGATGCCGATGGTCAGCCACCACGCAAACGCCACGCCAATACCCAGCGCCACCACGCCCAGCGTGATCAGGCCGTTACGCGCGCTGCGGTAGATGCCGTTGATTTCCTCGGCCGTGCTGTCGATGGCCGCGCGCTGGATGTCCAGCAACTTCTGAATCTCACCCAGGTAGGCATCGCCGGCCGGCACGAATTCGGTCTCGAGGACCTTGTTCGCCTCGTCGGTCTGCCCGTCCTTCTTGAGCTTGGTGATCTTGTCGCGCGAGTCGTTGTACGGGTTGCGCACAACAAGAATGCGCTGGAACGCCGCCTTCTCGGCCTCGGACGTCATGACCGGGTCGAGCTTCTCGCGCAGCTTGGCGATCGCCTCGACCGAATACTTGGTCTCGGCCGCGAAGAAGGTGCCGAGCGAGGGGTCGGCGCTACGCGCCACGGCGGTCGTGCGGCGCACGCTCGCGTACATCAGCCGGTACCAGTCACTGACCAGCCGTTCCTTGGCCAGCGGCTGCTGCATCATTTCGTGCGTGCGGCCGGCCACTTCCTGGAGGCGCAGCACGCCCACCACGGTCATGAGGGTGGATAGCATCAAGACCACGCCAAAGCCAATGCCAAGGCGAACACCAATACCAAGATTCTTCATTTCTTCTACCTGATTGCACACTGGTGGGTGACCGTGCGCGCCCGCATGGCGCCCGGCCGCTCTCTCTCCGGTGCCCCGTCGCGCGAATGAACGCACGACCGGACATTGGATGGCTTAACGGCATCGGGTAGCAGAAGCTTGAGAAATTTCTCAGGGAAAACGCGCATTGCGGACGTTGCCCGCCCGTGGGCAGAGGACATCCCACATCGCGGAACGCAGCGCGGTCCTGTCGGGTTCTAGCGCGGCTGGGCCGCGACCGAGGTCCGGCTGAAGGCGTACGGCACCAGCGCCAGCGCTACCAGTACGGCCGCCGTGAGAAAAATCGCGCCGTAGGTATCGCCTTCCGCCCATTGGCGCGTGTGGCCGACATTGGCGATCAGCCCGAAGCCCCAAGAGGTCAGCGCGGAACCAAGGAAGACAAAGGTATTGAGCACGCCCAGCCCGCGCCCGCGCGACGGCGCCGGAATCAGCGCGCGGCCCTGGGCCATGACCAGCGGATGCAACATGCCGATGGTCGACACCAGCGCCATCAGGCCCACGCCGGACACGATCCCGCTGTCCGGCCAGGCCCACAGCAGCAGCCCGCCCACCATCGACAGGGCGCCCCAGCCGAAGATGGTCGCCTTCAGGGACGTGCCGCGCACCAGCACCGGCAGCAGGAAGGCGGTCAGGAAGCCCGCCAGGCTCAACAGCGTCAGCGCCACGCCGCGCGTGCCCGCGTTGAGATGGTAGACATCGGCCAGATACGGCCCGCTCCAGGCATTCCGGAACGCCGTGCCGGCGGCCATCGCCACGCACATCGGAATCAGCAGCCACAGCGAGCCCATGCCGAGCAGCCGCGCGCTATCGGTCAGCATCGCGCCCATCGGCACATTGCGTGCCTCGGCGTGGCCTTCGTCGCGCACCACGCGCCAGACGCCGTAGCAGACGGCCGCCATGCAAATGGCCGAGAGCCCCATCGCCGGCCGCCAGCCCACATGCTGCGAGGCCCAGCCCAGCGGGGCCGTGGCGCACAGCGCGCCAACCATCCCCAGCGCGTTGGATCGGCTGACCACGCGCATGTACTGTTTTTCCGAGAGTTGCTCGGACGCGTAGTGGAGCAACCCCATGAAGACCGGCGCGCAGGCCAGACCGAGGCCCATCTGGGCGAGCATGGCGACCGTGGCGTTGGGCGCCGCCGCGAACGCGACGCCGGACACCGCGCCCACGCCGAGCAGCCACGCCGTGGGGCGGCCCACGCCGAAACGGTCGAACGCCAGCCCGACCGGAATCTGCGCCACCGCGAAAGCCAGGAAAAAGCACGACGACAGGGCCCCGTAGCCCGCGGGCGACAGTTGGAAGTCGTGCTGGAGTTCAGGCGCGATCACCGCGAGGCAGCTGCGATAGAACTGGCTCAGGATGAAGGCGAACGTGAGAAACGTGATGCCGCGCCGGGTCGTGGCGTCGGGGGTCGTGTTGGGGCTTTCCTCGGGGAAAGTCGAAATATGAGGGCGATGCAACGCGATGACTCGTGGCTGTCGGGGGGCAGCCGGCCATTTTACGCGCGCGGTTCGCTCGGTATTCGCAGGAATGCAATAAATCGTGCGAACTACGGCACGCCATTCCGCCTGGCGAAACCTGGAGAGCAGCCTAAGGCCTCGGCGCCCTGGACATCAGCGGGCCGAGCGGCCGCCGTAGAACGTTCCCGTGCGCGGATTGGAGATATGGTACGCCTGGCTGATCGCCCAGCGTTGCGCGGCCAGAAAGGCTTCCGGCTCACGTTGTGTCCAGGCGCTGACCATCAGCGGCGAGGCGTCTTCCTCGGTGTTAGGGTAGACGGCCGCCCGGTGCACCGCCGCCCTGTCGGGCGATCCGGGAATCGTCGTGGTTCGAATCGTGACTTGCATCAACGCAGTTCCTAGAGCCCAGATGCCGAAAATTATGCGCGGATCGGCGTGACATTGCCATGACCACGTGATGACAGCCACGCGCACATGTATGGTGCACGCCCCATTGGTGGGGACTGCCGCGCCGGCGCTGGCTTTGCGGGTGGTGTGGCGCCGTGTTGACGTGGTGCGCGCGCCACGCCGACGCCATCCTGGTGTGGCCCGGGCGGCTACAATGCGCCTGCGCCGCATCCGGGCCCATTCGGCCCGCTCATCCCGCCTCCACCGCTTTATGCCGTTTTATGCCAATTCCTGACCGGGTTTTCCTGCTCGGCCCGCTGCTGAAGGGGGTGTCCCGCTCGTTCTACCTGACGCTGCGCATCCTGCCCGCCGGCATGCGCGACCCCGTGGGGCTCGCCTACCTGCTGGCCCGCGCGGCGGACACCATCGCCGATACCGCGCTGATTCCCCCGCCGCAGCGGCTGGACCTGCTGCTGGGGCTGCGCGCCCGCGTGAACGGTGCCGATGACGGGGGCGAACTGGTCCGCCGGCTGGCCGCCGAGGTCGCCGGCCAGCAAAGCCTGTCGGACGAAAAGGTGCTGCTGGAGTCGATCGGCCCGGCGCTAGACGTGCTCGACCAGTTGCCCGAGGCCGACCGCACCGCCGTGCGCGGCATCGTGACCACGCTGACCGAAGGCATGGAATTCGACCTGCGCACCTTCCCGGACGAAGGCTCCCGGCAGGTCGCGGCACTGGCCACCATGACCGATCTCGACCGGTATACCTATCTGGTGGCCGGCTGCGTGGGCGAGTTCTGGACCACGATGACCTACCGGCATCAGCCGGGCACGCTGCAGGCGCCGGCCGAACTGATGCTGCGCCGGGGCGTGCGCTTCGGCAAGGCGCTGCAGATGGTCAACGTGCTGCGCGACTGCGGCAAGGACCTGCGCATCGGGCGCTGCTACCTGCCGACTGAGTTGCTGGACCGGCACGGGCTGTCGTCGGCGGATCTGCTGGACCCGGCCAACAGCCGCCGTGCCCGGCCGATGCTGGCGGAGGGCGTGCGCGTAGCGCTCGACCATTTCCGCGAAGCCATCGCCTACACGCTGGCCATCCCGCGCACGGCCGTGCGGCTGCGGCTGGCCTGCATCTGGCCGATCCTGATCGGGCTGGAAACGCTGCTGTTGCTGGTGGACAACGACGCCTGGCTCGATCCGGCGCGCGTCTCCAAAGTCCCGCGCGGCAAGGTCTACCAGGTGCTGGCGGGCAGTCTTCCGTGCGTGATGATCGATACTGCGCTGCGGGGCTGGATGGAAGGGCTGGTCTCGCGCATCGAGGCTCGTCTGGCCTGAGGGTCGACGTCCCGCCAAAAAACAAACGGCCCGCACTCGGCGGGCCGTTTTCATCTGACGTGCAAGCCGTTACTTCGCGGCTTCGGCCGGCGCCTTCTTGGGCGCCTTGGTGGACTTCTTCGTGGTGCTCTTGGTGTCGGTCAGCGCCGACCCCGTGCTCTTGGCACCCTGGGTGTACGGATCGAACTTGTCGCCAGCGCGCGCGGTATCAGGTACGTAGCCATCCTTGTTGGTGGCACGAGCCGGATCCGGCACATAGCCGTCCTTGTTCGTGGTCCGCATGTTGTAGTCGTAGCGATCGGCGGGATTCGCCGGACCTGCCGCGAGCACGACGCCCGGAACCAACGTTGCAATGGCCAATACCATGGTGATCGACTTCATCGATGCCTCCTGACGGAATGTGGAAGATCGCGCGTCCAGGACGCACGTGCCAAGGTTAAGCCTATCCCGATGGACGCCAAAGCGCCATGGCATTCGCACGTGAATTGTTGTAAAGCACTGGCGCGGCGCAGCAAGGGCGCGAGCGCCCTCACGGCCACCGCCGCCCGCTTTTTGACCGCTTTTTGCCCCCTTATTGGGCAGTCCAGCCGCCGTCCGCCGCCCAGGCGGCGCCACGCACTTCGTCGCCCAGCGGCGAGCACAGCATCGCCACGATCCCGCCCAACTGGCGCGGCGTGACGAACTGCCCGGACGGCTGCTTGTCCGCCAGCAGCCGGGCCTGCGCCGCCTCGGCCGAGATGCCATCCCGCGCCGCGATGTCCGCGATCTGCTGCGCCACCAGCGGCGTCAGCACGAAGCCCGGGCAGATCGCATTGCACGTGACGCCGGTACCGGCCGTCTCGAGCGCGGTGACCTTGGTCAGGCCCACCAGCCCGTGCTTGGCCGCCACGTAGGCCGACTTGCCCGCCGAGCCCACCAGCCCGTGCACGGACGCGATATTGACGATGCGACCCCAGTTCCGTGCACGCATGCCGGGCAGCGCGTGGCGGATCGTATGGAAGCTGGAGGTCAGGTTGATGGCGAGGATGTCGTCCCACTTCTCCGCCGGGAACGCCTCCACTGGTGCCACGTGCTGGATGCCAGCGTTGTTCACCAGCACATCCACGCCGCCAAAGCGCGCCTGCGCCGCGGCCACCATCGCCGCGATCTCGTCGGGCTTGCGCATGTCGGCCGGATGGTGGATGGCCTGCACGCCGGTTGCCGCGAGGCTGGCCAGCGCGGCGTCCACATCGCCGAAACCGTTCAGGACGATATTGGCGCCAGCCTCGGCCAGCGCCTGTGCAATGCCCAGCCCGATGCCGCTCGTCGAGCCGGTCACCAGGGCGGTCTTGCCTTGCAAATGGGTCAGATTGTTCATGATCGCGCCTCGCTCAGACCAGGCCGGTCATGTAGTACACCGCGATGACGAAGAACACCGCCAGCGTCTTGATCACGGTGATGGCGAAGATATCGCGGTACGACTCGCGGTGCGTGAGGCCCGTAACCGCCAGCAGCGTGATCACGGCGCCGTTGTGCGGCAGCGTGTCCATGCCGCCGCTGGCCATCGACACCACGCGGTGCAGCACTTCCAGCGGAATCTGGGCGGCCTGCGCACCATGGATGAAGGCGTCGGACATTGCAGCCAGCGCGATGCTCATGCCGCCCGAGGCCGAGCCGGTGATACCGGCCAGTGTGCTGACCGAGATGGCCGCGTTGACCAGCGGGTTGGGAATGCTGCGCAGCGCATCGCTAACCACGAGGAAACCCGGCAGCGCGGCGATCACACCGCCGAAGCCGTACTCCGATGCCGTGTTCATCGATGCCAGCAGCGCGCCCCCGACGGCGCCCTTGGTGCCTTCGGCAAAACGCTCCCGCACGGCGCCGAACGCGGTGACGAGCACCACCACGATGCCCAGCAGCAGCGCGCCCTCGACCGCCCAGATGGCCGTGACGCTCGCCACCTTGGTCTCGATCGGCTTGGCCAGGCCCGGCAGCGACACGCTGTTGGCCGGCCCATACCAGAGCGGGATCATCCGCGTCAGCCAGAAATTCGACACACCCACCACGAGCAGCGGCAGGATGGCCAGCAGCGGCGGCGGCAGCTTGCCGCCTTCCACGCGCTGCGGCTCGTTGAGCAGGTTGGTGCCGTAGCCCTCCCCCCGCGCAGCAGCCGAACGGCGGCGCCACTCGAGGTAGCTCAGGCCCACCGCGATGATGAACAGCGAGCCGATCACGCCGAGGATCGGGGCGGCCCACGCCGTGGTGTTGAAGAAGTTCGACGGGATGATGTTCTGGATCTGCGGCGTGCCCGGCAGCGAATCCATCGTGAACGAGAACGCGCCCAGCGCGATCGCCCCCGGCATCAGCCGCTTGGGGATGTTGCTCTGGCGATAGAGTTCGGCCGCGAACGGGTAGACGGCGAAGACCACCACGAACAGCGACACGCCGCCATAGGTCAGCAACGCGCAGACCGCCACGATCACTGCATTGGCCCGCGAGCGCCCGATATAGCGGATGGCCGCGGCGACGATGGACTCGGAAAAGCCGGACAGTTCGATCACCTTGCCGAACACCGCGCCGAGCAGGAACACCGGGAAATAGAGCTTCACGAACCCGACCATCTTCTCCATGAAGATGCCCGTGAACACCGGCGCCACGGCGGACGGATCGGTCAACAGTACGGCGCCAAGCGCCGCCAGGGGTGCAAACAGGATGACGCTGTAGCCGCGATAGGCGGCAAACATCAGGAACGCCAGGGCGGCGATCACCACGACAAAAGACATGAGGTCTCCAGAATTTGTTCTTGAACCGACGCTGCTGAGCGGCCATGGAAGAGCCGTCGCGCGCGGATTGCCCCTGGCTTGTCAGGCATCGGGGGCGGCTTGAGTTCGCAGGATGTGTGCCATACGCCATACGAGGCGAATGCATCACTTATTGACGTTTTTGTCTCGATTCATGGATTCAAACCTGCTATCGACGCATGCAAATCTCGCTTGTGAGACACTCGCCGTCTCCCCATCGAGACAACGAGATCGGCAGCATGCAGAAAATAGCGGAGCCGGGCGGTGCCCTGCTGCTGGACTACGACTACGTGGCGCGTCGCGCCATGGCCTCGCTGTTCCGCACGTTCGAGAATTTCAGCGAAGGCACGTTCGTCGTGGACGACCACGCGCGCGTGGTCTGGATCAACAAGCGCTACGCGGCGCGCTTCGGGTTTTCGAACCCGCAGGAGGCCATCGGCCGCGACTGCGAGCAGGTGATTCCCAACAGCCTGATGCGCGAGGTGGTGACCACCGGCAAGCCGATCCTGCTCGACATCCTGGAGACGGACAGCGACACGATGATCGTCACGCGCCTGCCGATCAAGGACGACGATGGGCGCACGATCGGCGCGGTGGGCTTCGCGCTGTTCGACGAACTGAAGTCGCTGACGCCGCTGTTCGCGCACTACTCGCGCGTACAGGCCGAGCTGGCCGCAGCGCGCCGCTCGCTCGACCAGGCCCGCCGCGCGAAGTACACCTTCGCCAGCTTCATCGGCACCAGCCCGGCGGCGCAGGAGGTCAAGCGCCAGGCCCGGCGCGCGGCGCGCGTGGAGTCGCCGGTGCTGCTGCTTGGCGAGACGGGCACTGGCAAGGAGTTGCTCGCGCATGGTATCCACGCCGGCTCTACGCGCGCCGAGCAGCCTCTTGTCACCGTGAACGTGGCGGCCATTCCCGAGACGCTGCTGGAGGTCGAGTTCTTCGGCGCGGCGCCGGGCGCCTACACGGGCGTGGACCGCAAGGGCCGCATCGGCAAGTTCGAACTGGCGGACGGCGGCACGCTGCTGCTCGACGAGGTGGGGGACATGCCGCTGATGCTCCAGAGCAAGCTGCTCCGGGCGTTGCAGGACAAGGAATTCGAGCCCCTCGGCTCCAACCGCATCGTGCGCGCCGATGTGCGGATCATCGCGGCCACGTCGGCCGACCTGCCGGCGCTGGTCGCGGCGGGCAAGTTCCGCGCCGATCTCTACTACCGGCTCAACGTCCTGACGATCGAACTGCCGCCACTGCGCGAGCGGCGGGCCGACCTGCTGCTGCTGGCCAACGCGATCATCGAGGAACTGTGCATCAAGGCCGATCGCAACCCGCCCGGGCTGCGCCAGGACGCGTTGCAACTGCTTGGGGAATATGACTGGCCCGGCAACGTGCGCGAGTTGCACAACGTGCTGGAGCGTGTCGTGATGCTGTGCGACGAGGATTCGATCGACGCGACCACTCTCGCCCCGCTGCTGGACCGCCGCTTGCCGGCGACCCTGCCGTCAAGCGTACCAGCGAGCCTGGAAGCCCCCGTCGCGCCGGCGAAGGTGACGACGGTTGTGCCGACGGCACCCGAACCCCCGCCGCAAACCTACGCGGCGGCGATGGCCGGCTTCGAGGCCGCCTTCCTGCAACAGGCGCTGGACGCCTGCGGCGGCCGGGTGGCCGACGCCGCCACGCGGATCGGCATCAGCCGCGCCGCGTTCTACAAGAAGCTCGCGGCGCTGAAGCCGGCTTCGGTGACCTGATCAGGCGACCTGATCAGCCGCCGATGCCGAGCAGTTCCACTTCGAAGTTCAGCGTGGCGTTCGGCGGGATCGTACCCGGCACGCCGCGTGCACCGTAGGCGCTGGCCGACGGGCAGGTCAGCTTGGCCTTGCCGCCCACTTGCATCTTCTGCACGCCCTCGGTCCAGCACGGAATCACGCGATTCAGCGGGAACGAGATCGGCTGGCCGCGCTTGTACGAGCTGTCGAATTCCGTGCCATCGGTCAGCGTGCCACGGTAGTGGACCTTGACGGTATCGGAAGCCTTGGGCGAGGCGCCCGTGCCCTTGGTCACGTGCTGGATCACCACGCCGGACGGCAGCGTCTCGGAAGCCGGTGCGGCGGCCTGGGCAACGCCTGCGCCAGCGAGCGTGACGGCGGCAAGAATCAGGGAAAGAGTCTTCATGGGAATCTGTCGTGTCAGTGTGTTTGGAAATTGGCGCCGGCAGCGCGCGCGAGGCCAGCCGGCAGTGTACCCGAGGCATCATCCGACCACGAACAGCCCGACGATGAAGTACGCGAGCGAGAGCGACAGCGCCAGCGCAACCAGCACCACGGCAATTCCTCGCCATGGCATCGTGCGGCGGCGCCGCTCCGGGTTGGCGACCGAAGCTGGCATCGTCTCCTCCGCCTCTGCCGGTACGAGCGCCGGCCGGACGCGCGGCGCGGTGTCTGGCAATGGTGCGCCGTGCTCGTCCCGCAGCCCCCGGGCGACCAGCGCCGCGATCACCGCCAGTGCGTGCGTGCCCATGTCCGGCGCTTCACGCAAGCGCAGGATCCACGTCCGGCATTGCTGCCCGGTATCGGCGCTGCCGTAGTACTCGCGCAGCAGGCTGTCCTGCAGCCATACGCCCCGGCAACTGCCCGACGCGCCCTGCACACGACTGCCCGCCTGATCCAGCGCGGTGCAGAAGCAGTAGTGCACCGCCTGCACGGCGTCGACCGGCAGGTTCACCGCGTTGCCCGCCCGCCGCAGGTGGACGAGCTGTTTGCGGGATTCGCGCTTGAGCCATTCCATCCGCGCCATCGACTTCAGCTCCGGCGACAGTTCATCGAGGATGCGAAACAGCGGCTGGGCGAGATGGAGCAGGAGATTGCCTCCCCAATAGTGGGTCATCCCCAGTCCTTCTCTGCGCCGGAGGCGATCATGGCGTGCCGCCGCGCGGTATCCGCCACGGTCCAGTAGTCGTCCGCCATGGCCGGCCCTTGCGCGTGCGGCGATGGCGCCGGCTTCGCCGTGGGTGCCCGGTACGCATAGGGGTTGACGCCATCGCCGCCGCGACGGTCCGGGCTCAGGTAGCGGCCGATGTCGGGGTCATAGACACGCCGGCCGTGCCAATGCAGCCCGGTTTCGTCATCGGCGAACTGGCCCGCGAGCCGCAGCGGCTGCCCGCCGGCGACTGCCGGGCCATCTTGGGCCAGCAGCCGGCCCAGCGCCGTGTAGCGGCCAGACCAGACCTCCGCGCCCGCCTCGTCGGTCAACGCCACGGCGGTGCCGGCGACGTCGGTCTGGTAATGCAGGAACCGCATGGCCCCGGGCTGGCCGGCAGCATCGAGCGGCTGGTCGATGCAGGTCAAGGGCACGTCGCCGCCAGAGCCTTGCCCCGCCGGCACATAGAGATAGGTCCGTACGCGGTCTGCCTCGAGTATCTGCCGCAAGGTGTCGTCGTGCCAGACGAAGCGCGTGATGCGCGGCGGCGTGGCTGGCAACGCGCGGCCCGGCGCCTGCCGGACCGTCACAGTCCGCTCGATGCAACGGCCCAGCGCGTCGTACTGGTAGCGCACGAGCCGGTCGCGCACGCGCACGGCAATCAGGTGGCCTTCGGCGTCCCATTCCAGTGCCATTGCGTCGCGATTGCCTGACTTCGCTATGACCTGCCCCCACGCGTCGTACTCATACCGCCAGCCCGCAAATTCGGTCAGCCGGTGATTGTCACGCCGCACCGGACCCACCAGGCTCCGCGATGGGTCTAACTGCGTGCCCGCGCCGTCCCAGCTGAAGCGTTCAATGCCGAGATCGTCGGTCACGCGCCGCAGCAGGTTGCCGCTGCGGTCATAGTCGAGGTGGGTGGTGCCATATCGGTGATCGACGGTCTGTACTACCTTGCCGCCAGCGCCGTAACTGACCGCGCGCCAGAGCCGAAGATCTTCCGGCACGATCTCGCGCTCGGCGGTCTCGCTGTGCAGCACCGCGCGCCACCACAGCGGCGCGCCGATGGCGTCGTAGCCCGTATAGGTCAGCAGGTCGCCCTGCATGCGAACCACTTCGCGCTGCATGGGGTCGAAAGCAAACTCCGTGACGTGCTGGCCGTCGATCCCGATTAACGTCACCACCCCCGTGTCGTCGCGCGTGATCTGCACGGTCTGCTGTTGGGGCAGCAGCACCCCAATCAGGCGACCGGCGTCATCGTAGCCAAAGCGGAGCTTGCTGTGCGGGCCTTCCTCGGACAAGGGCTTGCCCATCTCGTCATGCGTGTAGCGGACGGCTGCCTCGACGATCCCCAGCGCCTCGCCCTCAGCGGTGGGCGTGCGCGACACGGCCTGGAGATGACCATCGGCGGCATAGTCGAACCGATACCGACTGTGCGTGGTGTCGCGCCCCACGAGACGGCCAAGGGGATCGTACGAGTACACCTCGCGCCGCACCTGCCCGCCGGCACTCGCTGTCAGCGTGGCGAGCGCGCCGCTGTCCGTGTAGGTGAAGTCCTGCGTTACGCCGTTCTCGTCGGTCGACCGGCTCGGACGGCCCACAGCATCCCATTCGAACGTCTGGACCGCCCCATTGCCGCTCGTGGTGCGCACGCGCCGGCCGTGCGCGTCGTAGGCATGCGCGATTGCGTGCCCCTCTTCGTTGATCTCGCGCAGGACACGACCGCGCCCATCTCGCTCCCACGCCCGGCCCTGGCCGTCGGCGCCGACATACTGGGTGCGCTGACCGAGCGCATTCCAGTCATGACGCTCATCGCTGCCATCGGCGCGCGTCAGCTGGAGCGGCCAACCGTGGCCGTTGCATTCGAAGCGTGTGATGCCGCCCGCCGCGTCGCACAGCGCGGTGACTCGGTTGTCCGCGCCATAGGTCAGGTCGAAGGTACGGCCCTCCGCATCGGTCTGCCGGATCACCCGACCGGCGGCGTCCCGCTCGAATTGAACCGTTGCACCGTCGGCGCCGGTGCGACGGATGATCCAGCCGTGCGCGTCGTACACCGTGGCCACTTTGCCTTCCGGCGTATTGTGCTGCGTCGGCTGGAGGCTGTCATCGCGAATCCACGACCAGTTCTGGCCGGCGGAATCTTTCACCATCAGCGGCTCGAGCGTGCTGAAGGTGTAGTGGGTCTGGCGCCATCGGCCGGCGGAATCGGTCTCCTTGACCACGCGCGAGAGGTTGTCCAGTGTGAGCACGATCCGACGCTCACCCGGCAGTTCCAGCGCGACTGGCCAGTGCGAGCGGCTGTACTGGAACGCATACTGCCGGCGATCGAAGTCACGGAAGCCGACCACGCAACCGCGCGCGTCGTAGCGCCAGCGCGCCGTGTGCCCGAACACATCGGTGACGTCGCAGGTGCGCGATGCAGTGTCGTATGTGAACTGTTCGCGTGCCCCGGCATCGGTGCTGCGCTCGACCACACGCGCGCGGTCTCCATCGGCCTCCCATACGTAGCGTGTCACGCCGCCGAGAGCGCCGGCTTGCTCGACCATGCGCCCGCCGCGGTAGCCGTAACGCCGGGTCGTGGCACCCGTGCGGTCCTCGACCCGCGCGAGCCGTTCGTCATCATCGTAGTGATAGTGCACGAGCATGCCGGCAGGCCCTGTCCCTACACGCTCGATGGCGGACAGGCGCCGGCTGTCGCCGGCATAGTGCATCTGCAAGACGTCACCGCACGTGCTGCCAAGCCGGTCCAAGCGTCCCGAGGCATCCCGGATGCAGCCGATGCGTTCGCCGGCATAGTCCTCGATGTACTTCAGCCGCGCGATGCCTTGCGCGTCGAACTTCTCGAAGACGCGATAGCACGGCGTGAAATCGGCCACGACCATCGTGCCGTCCGACAGGCACGCCAGGTGCAGCCGTTCGGACAGCACTGTCACGCGCGTGCCAGGCTGCGGATCGGGCACGTCGATCATGCGCCCGTGCTCATCGGCGTAGATCAGTCGATCGCCCTGCCGGTGCAGCGTCACCTCCCAACGCACGCGCCAGCCGACGCCCAGCGCCCCTTCCGCGGCCAGTGCGCCGGAATAGAAGCGCGACCAGCGCAGCGGCAGGCGCGCCGGCAGCGTGAAATCCGTCTCGTGCGCCGGGAGGCAGATCTTGTCGCCAGACAGGACATCGATCTCGCCCCACAGCAGGCCGGACAGCGCGCGACGAACACCGTACCGCGCCGCCATCTCCGCTTCGTGACCATGGAATCGCCCGGCAAAAGGACGCGTTGCCACGGCATCGAGTTCCTTCGCCCGGAGCAGGTCGAGCAGGCTGCCCAGTTCACTGATGGCCGACATGTCCGCCCTCAACCCCCGACGAATACGTTAGGGGAGCCATTCGCGACTGGCGCGCCGCAGCCGGACACGCCGCCGACCATGGAGGCCGGCATGTTATTGATGAATACCGTGGACGAGCCTTTCGCCAATGATCCGCCTCCGTGCAGCGAGCACGAACAACTGCTCCCGCACGCGATAGCGGCGGGCACCCCGTTGATAAAGACATTGCCGGATCCCGACGTGATCGACCCTCCGTGGCCGATCGCGTCACCCAATCGCGCAGCTGGCGTTCCCATATGTGCTTCCTTTCAGAATCGAGTGATGGCCCGGTGACGGATGTCACCGGGGCGAGCAGATTCGCGCCTTCCGCCGTTATGGCTCTGGCGTCGTTGGCGTCGGCGTCGGAATCGGCGGCGTCGGCGTCGGTGGGGGCGGGGTGGGCGTCGGCGACGGTGGCGTCGGTCCGGTTGGCCCAGTCGGTCCGGTTGGCCCTGTCGATCCGGTTGGTCCAGTCGCGCCAGTTGGCCCTGTCGACCCGGTTGGCCCTGTCGACCCGGTTGGCCCTGTCGACCCGGTTGGCCCTGTCGACCCCGTTGGCCCTGTCGACCCCGTTGGCCCTGTTGGCCCTGTTGGCCCTGTTGGCCCGGTTGGCCCGGTTGGCCCGGTTGGCCCTGTTGCCCCGGTTACGCCGGTTGCCCCAGTTACGCCGGTTGCGCCAGTTCCCCCCGTTGCTCCAGTCGCCCCCGTTGCGCCACTCGGCCCCGGCGGTCCCGGTATCTGCTTGGCATTGGCGCGGGAGCCGAGGCCGAGCATGGGCACCACAATCGGTACCGACGGTGCGGCCAGGCCGATCGCGAAGAAGCCACCGCCACCGCCTCCGCCGCCGCTCTTCTTCTTGCCGTCGCCCGGGTTCAAGTCCAGTTGCGTGCCCTGGATGACAATCTTGTTGCCCACGAGCTTGATCGTTCCGTCGCTGGCCATCGACAGCGACGATTCCCCGCAGGTCAGCGACAAGGCCGAACCGGCACTGACGGCCATCGCCTTGCCGATGCTCACCAGATAGGCGCCGCCCACCGAATAGGTCGATGCCAAGGCCACGTTGACCGCCGATATGCCACCGATGCTCATGGAATAGGCAGCGCCGACGGTATGGACCGATCCGCCCGCCACGTTGGTGGCATACAGTGCGCCAACGCCAAGGTTGAAGTTGGCACCCACGCCCATCGCCAGGTCCATACCGACGGTTTTCGTCTCGTTCCGCTTCGTCAGGCTGACCATGTCGCGCTCGGCCTGCTGGTAGAACTCCTCCATGCCGGCCTTGTCCTCGAACCGGACGCCGTTGTAGTTGTCCGGCCCGCCACCTGGCGTCTGGCTTTTGAAGCCGCTCTTGGTGGCGCTGGCGGGCAGGTCCCAGGGCGGCTGCGTCGCATTGTTATAGAGACTGCCAGTGACCAGCGGCCGATCCGGGTCGCCATTCATGAAGTTGATAATCACCTCATGGCCGACGCGCGGGATATAGATGCTGCCGAACTTGGCGCCGGCCCAGGCCTGCACCACGCGCACCCAGCATGAGTCCGACTCGTCGTTGCGCGCGTAGCGGTCCCAAAGGAAACGCACCTTGATGCGGCCGAATTCGTCAGTCCAGACCGTGGAGCCCGGCGGGCCGACCACGATGGCCGATTGCGGACCGTGGGTATTGGGCTTGGCCGTCGTGCGGGGCATGCGGAACACCTCGCTGGTGGGCTGCACCTCAAGCTCGTTCCGGCATTGGTACTGATAACCGGCTCCCGATTCGTCGGCAACCTCCGTCAGCATCAGTGTCGATTCCACCACGAGATACTCGCGGTTCGCCCCACGGTGCGCATGACGGGCGAGCACGAAGGTCTCGCCACAAGCCACGCCACGGACGTTCCCATGGCCGAACGCGCGCACACCTTCCGCGCGGGCCTCTTCCATGCGGACACGACTGATCATGTCGCCATGACGCGCGTCAGTAAAGTCACTCGGCCATTCGAACACGTCCCGGTCGGCCCATGTCGTGCGGCGAGGCTGCTGATTGGCTTGCAGCAGCCTCGCCCGCGAACGTGTGAAGTCGTAGTCGTCCACTTCCACGCGGCCGGTACGCAGCGCCTCATGCACGGAGAACGCCGCGATGTGTTCGATGTCGATCTTGTCGTCGTTCGGGTGGTATTCGATCTGGTGATAAGACTCGCTGCGCACGCGGCGGTGCGCACCGATGTGGTCGCACAGCACGAGCCGGTGTTTGCCGTCCGAATGCTCGAAGAACCAGTAGATGCCCCATTCCTCCATCAGCCGCTGGATGAAGTTGAAGTCCGTCTCGCCATACTGGACCTGGAACTTGCGCGGGTCGTTGCGCTCGGATTCGCTCGTCAGCGCGTACTTGCCCACGTCGAGCCGCTTCTCCACCGGGTAGGGATAGTCAGCCAGAACGTCGTCGATGATCTCGAGTACGGTCTTGTCCTGGTATATCTTGAAGTCGTTGGTCAGCGTGGCCAGCCACAGCCAGGGCCGCAACACCACGCGATAAACGTTGTACCGCCCCTCCTGGTGCAGGTAGCCGGCAGAGACCACAAGCCCGCTGATCTCGCGCGTGCCGCGCCCCACCTGCTCGCTGGGCGCCTTCCCGCTTCCGTCGATCTGGATCGAGAGCGTCATCTCCTTGCCGACCAACGCCTTCAGGTCAAGGTTCGCGCTCGCCGCCAGCGGCAGCTGGTAGTCGTCCGGCGTGCGCAACTGCACCTCGTACTCAAACAATCGGCCAAGCCGCTCCGTGCCATGGACCTGCAGGAACTCAAGGGCCGGCAAGCCGGCCACCTTGGGCATGGCGGCGCTGCGGATCGCCACGGTACGATTCTGCGAGGCAACGCCGTTCAAGAATTCAGTAGCCATTTCTTCCCTATTGCAATCACCAGTCTGTTTCCATCGTCGTCGGCACGGCCGGCGCTACGCGCCTTTCGGGCAGGCGAAACCCCTGAGAAGCTGGCCGGACAACGCATTCGCGTGCCCGCCCGTCACGAGTTCCAGTGCGGCATGGCGATCGTCGAATGTAAAATCCACGACCATGCGGCTGGCCGAGGCCGTGCCAACTGGCCGCCCTCGGTCGATCAGGCGGAACAGCGCCCACGGACCCGATGTCACGATCGTCGACGTGTCGGGCCGGATCTTCGGGCTGGCCGACATGCCGGCCACCGCCCCGCCGCGTGGGCCCGGCCATCCGAGCTGGAATGTCACGACCGGGCCATGTGCATAGCGAATCTGCTGGCCGTCGATGTCGAGCGAGAGTTCCAGAATCTCGGGGTCGAGATTGGCCACCCGGGCGTCGACCTTCCACGCCATGCGCTTCCCGCCCGATTCGCGGAAGAACGTCTCGCGGATGGCCGCAGCCCGTTCGAACGGCTCCAGGCTCGGCCCGTGGACGGGCGGCATGCCCGGGCTGAGCGCCTTGTAGCGCCAGGGCCGCGAACTGGTATCCACGTTCGGCGCGAGCGTCCGGGTGAAGAAAGCATCCAGCAGGCCATCGGCCGCGAAGATGTGGTGGAAGTCTTCAATGTCCACATCCTGGCTCGCCCCTGCCACGAACGGATACTTGCCCGCGATCGCCCGGCGGCACGCCGCACCGACCGATGATTCGAGTTGGGATGCCAGCAGCGTGCCAACGCCCGCGTTGACCTTCTGCGTCACCTGGACCGATATGCCGGCCAGCACGGCGCGGAATGGCGCGGGGAGCTTCTCGGCTTCCAGTTGCAGCATCGTGCCGATGTCGACCGCCGGCGGCATACTGTTCGCCGCAAGCGCGGCGCCCGCCACGGAAAGCCGGGTGTACTGCTCACCCAGCAGCGCCATGATGCCGCCCAGCTGGAGCGCATTGCCCCCGGAACCGGCCGCCGCCACCGGCGCGCTGGCGGGTGTCGTGCCGGCACCCGAATCGGCGTGCCCGGTCACCACTTCGCGCAGCG
The DNA here is from genome assembly GCF_056395225.1 of Cupriavidus sp. 10L45. Lineage (NCBI taxonomy): Bacteria > Pseudomonadati > Pseudomonadota > Betaproteobacteria > Burkholderiales > Burkholderiaceae > Cupriavidus > Cupriavidus sp. 10L45. Next base: position 339,655 of record NZ_JBFTJC010000002.1, on the reverse strand, counting down.
CTGCAAAACGGTTGTCGACCAGATCGCGCTCCACGCGGCGCAGCCGGTTCGTGCCGCCAAGCGCGGATGCAGCACTGGCAGCCCGTGTCACCGTATGGAGCCGCGCGGACATGCCAGAGGCCGTGACGACCTTCTGCGCGGTATTGACGCCATCATCCTCGTCATCCGCGACCGACAGCGATGTCTCGCGTATTGCCGTACGGGCCAGTCGTGCCAGCGGGGAATCCGCTGAAGACAGAATGCGCAGGATCTGAAGATCGAGCACAGTTGAACCACCCTGCTCCGCCGCGTCCGGCATCGCGGGCCGCACGCTTTCCAGGAAACGCTGCCAGTAGTTGGCGTAGTCGATCAGGTATTGACGGCGGATGTCCTCCGCCAGCGGCGAACTGGCCATCAGCGTGGCGACGTCCTGGCCGTAGCCAGCCTTCGCCTGCAACTCCGTACGCCCCATGATCCAGGCATCCGCAGGCTGAGCCTTGACAAGGAAGTGCGCCAGCCGCCGCGCGAATACCTTGTGGTAACCATCGTATGTGTAGAGGCCGGGCACGCCCTGCTCGAGCAGCGCGCTGTCCGCGAGCGTCAGCACCGAACCGGCCTGCAACCCCGCAGCGCGCGCCAGGGTGATCGGCTCGGGCGCCTCCTTGGCCATCTCCGCCATGGCTCGTTCATAGAGCCGTCGCGGCGCCGGGTTGCTGCTCAGGTAGCGACGCGCGCGGTCCACGAGCAACGCGTTTTGTGGCGTGCTCGGCGACAGGTCGTCGCCATCGAACAGCGCCTGAAGGTGCTGGCGCATCCGATGGGGCTCGCCGAACGCCGCGCTGCTGTCCGACTGCTCCCAGTCCTTGAGCACCCACGCCTTGAACACTGCGGCGTCGAAGTGCTTCCTGTCGTACAGCATCAGGTAGGCCGTCAGGGCGCTATAGACGCCATCGGGGTCACCAGCCTCCATTCGCGCATCGAGCGAATCCTCCAGACGCCGTACGACATGCGGCAGCAGCATCTGGCGCAACAGGATGGCGTAGGTGCTCCCCGAGGCATCCATGACGGGGGGTGCGGCGTAGAGCCCGTACCGATAGTCGAAGCCAGGATTGGCGAGATCGAGCTGCCCGAGGTGCGGCAAATCTGCCGACGCATTCAGCATGCCGGGCAAGGCCGTCGGCTCGCGCCGCTTGCGATAGCCCTTGACCCGTTCGTCAAGCGCGGTCACCTTCGCCTCGATGGCTGTCAGATAAGCGTGATTGTTCTCAAAACTCGTGGTGAGCGCATAGACCAGCCAGCCACACACCACGACTGACGCCAGATAGCTCGCTGCGCGCATCGCCCGGAAGCGGAGTTCCCAGCGCTGGTTCGGCCGAACCAGGTGTGCTTCCGGCACGATCACCTGCTGGAACAGGTTGTGCAGGAAGTAGCTGCGATAGCCGGACATCTCGGCGCCCGCGGCACGCGAGGCCTCCGCCTCCGCTCCGGTTTCACTGGGCACCGAGCGGACCCCGCCGCCGCGCAGCCGCTGGAGCAGCGTGGTCTTATCGGCGGCAATCGTTACGTCCGACTGCATTGCGCTCGAGAAGTACACGCCGCGCAGGGCACTGTCGATCTGCGTGCTGTCGTAGCGTGAGTCCATGAATACGAGCGACACCACATCGAGCACCACACCGGCCAGGCAGCCGAATTCCGCCGGCAGCGCGTAGAGACGCTTGCGACGTTCGGTCTCGTACTCCTCGATCAGCCGATTGTTGACGCCCGCCTCCAGGCGGTCGACAAGCACCCCGACTTCCTCGACGCACCGTTCGCGCAGATCATTGACACGACGTGCCGCACCGTCTTCCGGAGCGGAGACCGCGATGCCCCATACCTGGGCACGCCCTTCCGCCGTCAGTGACTGGAAGTACTCGCTGAAGCCTGGCAGCACATCGACCTTGGTCACGAGCACATACACCGGGAAGCGAATCCCGAGTTCCTTGCGTAGCTCGGTCAGCCGGGTGCGCAGCGTGGCCGCGAGAGCGATCCGCTCATCGGCCGACTTACCCAACAACTCCGAGGCGCTGAGTGCCAGCACCACGCCATTGACGGGCGCGCGCGGCCGGTGCTTGCGCAGCAGGCCCAGGAAGCCCATCCACTCCGTCTTGTTGCGCTCGGGGTCCTCCGTCTCGCCGGCGCGATGATCGGCATAGCGGCCGGCCGTATCAATCAGGACCGCCTCATTGGTAAACCACCAGTCGCAATAGGTCGTCCCCTCCGGCGCCTTCAGCGAGACGGCATTCATCTGGTCCGCCTCCGGGAACTCGAGCCCGGAATTCAGGGCGGCAATGGTCTTGCCCGCCTCCGGCGTGCCCAGCATCATGAACCACGGCAGGTCGTAGAGCTGGCGGTCACTTTCGAAGTACCGCTTCAGGCCAAGCCCGTGCCCGTGAATACGCCGGATATGCTGGACAGCCTTGCCGACAATGGCGCCAAGCACGTGCAGTTCCTCGCGCGGCCGCGCGGCCGCGTCATCGGACGAGCCGAAGATGCGCTTGACTAGGGCCTCGTTGTTGCGCAATGCGCCCCACAGACGCCAAGCGCCGTAAACCCCATAGGCAATGACGATCAGCACGATGCAGATCGTGCGCGTGCCGTAGGAGGCCAGTGGACGAACCTCGCCGAATGCGAGGAGCGGGCCGAGATGCCACAGCAGCACGCACAGGGCGGCCACGGCGAGCGGGCTATACGGCCAGCTACGCAGCCAGCATACGTACAGCGCGACCAGCATTACGATGGCCGTCACCCGTAATGACAGATCGCCAAGAGGATGATGGGCACCGAAGGCGAGCCAGGGGCCGAGGAACCAGACGGCGAGCCCCAGCGCCACGATGGCGAGGAATGCCAGCATCGCCTTCGAGAACAGGGGAGAGAAGAAGGTCTTCAAGTTATGCATGCTGCTTCCGCGCTACTGCGTCACCATGACTTCCACGCGCCGGTTGCGGGAACGTCCTTCCGCCGTGCCATTGCTGGCCACGGGTTGCGCATCGCCACGGCCATGCACCGCGATACGATTCGCGGGCGTACCGCCCGACTCCAGAATCTTCGCGACAAAGGCCGCGCGCTTCTCGGACAACTGCTCGTTGCTCGCAAAGTCCCGCGAACGGATCGGCAGGCTGTCGGTATGGCCGGTGACGACGACCTGGCCGCCCACGCGGGCCACCTCTTTCGCCACCTTCTCGAGGGTCGGGTACATGTCTGCACGAACTTCGTTCTTGCCGGAGGCAAACATCGAATCGCCCTTGAAGATGACCAGGCTGCGTCGCTCGTCCTCATCCACGCTCACGAGGCCGCGCGTGACCTCGTCCTTGAGCAGGATCGAGAGGCGGAGCCGCGCCGGAGCCTGCACTGATCCACGCGGAATGCTATGGATGCGCGCATTTAGCGCGCTGCCGGCCGTGAGCAACTGATATTTGTACCAGGCGAACAAGCCGAACACGATCACCGCGGCCACTGCGGCCAGGCTCCATGGCGGCACGCCGCGCAACGCGCGCAGGCGCCCCGCCTCGGCGGGCTTCCAGCGTGGGGAGAGTTCGACCGGCACTGCGTCGCGGGCGCCGGCGACCAGCGCAGCAAGGCGATGCCGCACCTGCTCCAGATGACGCCGGCCATCCTCGATCACGCTATACCGGCCCTCGAAACCCAGGCCAAGGATGCGGTACAGGATCTCCAGCACGTCAATGTAGGTTTGCGGATCAGCAGCCATCCGGCCGATCAGCAGGAATACCTTCTCACCACCGTCGTTCTCGCCTTCGAACGCAATCAGCAGGCTGTTACGCGCCCAGGCACCGCCGCCGCCCCATCGTGTACGGTTTGCGGCTTCGTCGAGCGCCGTGCACAGGCAGTAGCGCACCGCCGCCATATGCGTCCAGTGGAGGTTGGCACGCTCACAGAGGGTCTGGAAATGGTCCACTTCGCGCGCGAGCAGCAGGCGCAGCGCGCGGATCTCTTCCTGCGATGCCATCGTCGCTGGCATGTCGGCCAGCAACCGCAGTAACGGGCTCGCCGCTTCCATGAGCGGATTCCTGGCTAGCTGCACCGTCTCGAGCCGCCGTTCGGCGTCCACCGGCGGATCGAACGCGAACAGCACTTCGGCCTCCACCGGCGACGTACCATCGCGCGGCACCGCCACTTTTGCGCCCGATGCCGTCTGCACGTCAGTCACGCCACCCTCCGTGAGAAACGCGAAGTCGTCCGACGATTCAAGATTTCCGGCGCTCACTTATGACGCACTCCCCACAGTTCCAGCTTCAGCTCGGGGAAACTGCCGGCGATATGCATCGCCAGGGCACCCTGCTGAGCGATCTGGTCCCAGAACACGCCGGTCCGGGACAGCTCGAAGTAGACGTAATTCGCATTGAACGGAATCTGGCGCGGCGGCACGGGAAGCGCCAGCATCTGGAGCCCCGGCAGGTGCGAACGGATCAGTTCCGGCAGGCGCTGAGGCTGGCTGATCTTGGCCTGTGCGGCGAACTGTTGTTGCAGGACGTCTGGCGACATCTGCGCACCCACGGCAAGCACAAGCGTCTCGAAACTGGCCAACTCAGCGGGCAGCATTGTCGCAAGGCGAATGCCATGCGGCTGCTCCACGAGCGGAATCGGTTGCGCGCCACGTATCAGCACCTGGTTCAGCAGGTGATGGACCTCGGTTACTAGCGGATACAGGCTCTCAAAGAGTCGCGCATGGTCGTAGCCCGGCGCAAGCTCGGGCCGCCGCGTCTGCGGACGCACAAAGGTCGCGAGGTCGCCGGACAGCAAGAGCAGCGCGCGGTAGAGCTCGACGGGCGAGGTCTCGCCGATCTGCCCGATGTGTTCGAGCAACGGCTCATGGCGGTTGAGCACCTGCAACAGCAGATAGTCGGCGACTTCGGCTACGGCACCCGTGCGCCCATGGCTGCCTGACAGCCGGTTCGCCAACGCATCGGCGCGTAGCTTCGCCAGGCCATGCAGCTGCGTCACCCATTCCCGCAACAAGGCGTTGGCGCCGAAGTGCACAACGGGCGGGATATGGTCGCGCTCATGGAGGATGACCGAACCGTCGGGCTGCAAGCTCTGGATGCGCGCTACGGCGATGCCGATCCAGGACTGGCTCAGTTCCTTCTCAGGCAACAGCCGCAGCCGCAGGTTAGCCATCTGGACCGGCTTCGGACCTTGGCCGATCGCATTTGCATCGCGTAGCGCTTCGTCAAAGGCAAGATACCGCGCCAGCGACCCCGCCTGCTCCTCGAAGATCGTCTCCTCGGTGTTGGCAAGGCGTAGCGGCACGGCGAGGTAGATCAACTGGCCGAGATGCTCGGGAGTGATCGTCAGCGGCGGTGGCGGTGGCGCCTCCGTTGGCGTGTCGAACGGTGTGCCATCGGGAAAGATTCCCGATCCGCGTTTGATCGCCAGCTTGCCGAAGGACAATGCACTCTGATCGATCTCATACTGGCTGAATCCCCATGAGAACGGACTAAGCGTTGTCACACACCGCTGTGCGACATACTCGAGATAGCGCTCTTGCTGCTGAAACAGCTGAGGGCGCAGGAATAGTCCTTCACTCCAGACGATCTTATTGTGATAGCTCATGGCAATCAGTTGACCTCAGTAATCGAAACAGCTTGATCGCGTGCCTCGATCTTCAGGGCGACAGTCCTGTCGGGCACCACCGCGCGGTACCAGGCTGCATCGGGTGCCTCGGGCAGGCGCCACGTGGCGCGCCATACGGACTTGCCTAGTTCGCGGTAACCAACCAGCACGCCGATCGCTGTTGTGGCCGGATTGGATTTGCGTTCGATACGCTCGTCGGTGCCGGGCCGCATGATGAACTCGTCGACAGCAAGCAGGTCGGCGGCAAGCACATTCTTGTCTTCGTTCTGAAGCGTAAAGAAGTCGGCGCTATCGAACGCCGCAGCGGACTTCAGTTCGTAGACGCGCACCATCACCGGCGCAGCGCGGCCTTTTTCATCGCTATTCAGGTTCCCGCTCGTCTCGATCAGGAGCTTCAACTGCAACGGCTCTTTCCGCGTCGGTGCAGTGCTGCATCCTTGCAAGACCAGGCATACCATCAGCAACAACCACCCGATCGCCATCCACCGAGTGGCGCGGGTGCCGGCCATTCCGGTGGGAGTCAGATCAAAGCGCATGGACATGTTCGATTCGGTTTGGCTGCACGCAGTGCAATCCGGCCGCCGAATCGCAACCGGATTGCACGACAACCAGGAGGGTCAGGCCGTGTTCTTCTTGACGTCGAACGTTGCGGTGATCACGCCGCCGCTGCCGCCCTGCGCGTTCTGCACCACGTATTCCTGCTTCAGGCGGGAGAACGACAGACGCACGATCTCGCGCGGACGAGCTTCGTCGGAGCTAAGGCCAGAAGGGCTCACCTGCGTCACCAGCAGGTCGTTCATCGTGAACTTGATGTACTCGAGCGGGCTACCGCCGGCCTTGCGCACCACCAGACGAGCCTCGTCGATATGCTTGCCCAGCAGGCAGTACTGCACGAGATTCGGGCTGGCACGGTCGATATAGTGTTCGAACTGCAGGTCATCGACAGTGGCCTTGCCAGCGCCGCCGCCAGAGCCGGCGTGCATGTTCGATTGCTGGCTGACGCTCCACGACCAGCTCAACACCTCGATCTCGCTCTTGTGGACGCTATCCTCGGACTCGCCATCGATGCCGTTGATCTTCAGGAAGATGTCTTGTGCCATAGTGAGAATTTCCTTGTTCAGTAGATATGACTTACCCATGGCGGGCTTGTTTGACGAGCCCCCGCCCTGACTCGGAGTAGCGTTCGCAGGCGCGACGTACGCCGCGCCACGATGCTCAGGCGGCAGCCTTCACCAGCGGCAGTTTCGCGACGAGTCGCAGCGATACCGTCAGGCCCTCGAGCTGGAAATGCGGACGCAGGAAGAACTTGGCCTGGTAGTAACCGGGATTGCCCTCGACATCCTCGACCACCACCTCCGCAGCGGCCAGCGGACGGCGCGCCTTGGTTTCCTGGCTCGAATTTGTCGGGTCGGCGTCAACGTAGTTCATGATCCATTCGTTGAGCCATTGCTCCATTTCCTCGCGCTCCTTGAACGAGCCGACCTTGTCGCGCACGATGCACTTGAGGTAATGGGCAAAGCGCGAGCAAGCGAACAGGTAGGGCAGGCGCGCCGACAGGTTGGCGTTGGCCGTGGCGTCCGGGTCGTAGTACTCGGCAGGCTTCTGCAGCGACTGCGCGCCGATGAACGCCGCGTAATCGGTATTCTTGCGGTGAATCAGCGGCATGAAGCCGTTCTTCGACAACTCGGCTTCGCGGCGATCCGAAATAGCGATCTCGGTCGGGCACTTCATGTCCACGCCGCCATCGTCGGTCGGGAAGGTATGGCAGGGCAGGTTCTCGACCACGCCACCGCTTTCCACGCCGCGAATCAGGGTGCACCAACCGTAGCGCTTGAACGAGCGGTTGATATTCACTGCCATCGCGTAGGCGGCGTTCGACCACGCGTACTTCTGGTGATCGGAACCGTCGGTTTCTTCCTCGAAATTGAATTCATCTACCGGATTGGTGCGCACACCGTACGGCAGACGGGACAGGAAGCGCGGCATGGCCAGGCCGATGTAGCGCGAATCCTCCGAGGACCGCAGCGAATTCCACGGTGCATATTCGAGGTTTTGCGTGAAGATCTTGGTCAGGTCGCGCGGGTTGGCGAGTTCCTGCCACGAATCCATTTGGAGCACTGACGGCGAGGCACCGCTGATGAACGGCGCATGCGCGGCCGCAGCCACCTTTGCCATCGAGCCGAGCAGGTCGACGTCGGCTGGCGTGTGGTCGAAGTAGTAGTCAGCCACCAGGCAGCCGTAAGGCTCGCCGCCGAGCTGCCCGTACTCTTCCTCGTAAATCTGCTTGAACAGGGAGCTCTGATCCCACGCCACGCCCTTGAACCGCTTCATCGTGCGGCGCAGCTCTTCCTTCGAGATATCCATGAAGCGGATGCGGAGCTTCTCGTCGGTCTCGGTATTGGTAACCAGGTGGTGGAGCCCGCGCCAGGCGCTTTCCAGCTTCTGGAAGTCCTCGTGGTGCAGGATGAGGTTGATCTGCTCGGACAGCTTGCGGTCAATCTCGCCGATGATGGCCTCGATGCTCTTGTAAGCATCGTCAGACATCGTCACGGCATTGGCCAGCGCCTGCTCCGCAAGGGTCTTGACCGCGTTCTCGACGGCCTCGCGCGCCTGCTCGGTCTTCGGCTTGAATTCCTTCGTCAGCAGCGCATTGAAGTCGGATTGCCGGTCGAGCGTCTGCGCCGTCGCGGCCTTGTATTGCGTGTCACGTGTTGCCATGTCTTGTACTCGGTTGCGGTTGCGGTCCTTACTGCGCCTGGGCCTTGTCGTCGGCCTCGTTCGCCGCTTCGGGGCGCGGTGCCTTGGCCAGCGCGTTCAGCAGCGCGGGATCCTTGAGCACCTGTGCAACCAGGCCCTCGGCGCCGGACTTGCCGTCCATGTAGGTCTGGAGGTTGGCAAGCTGCGTGCGAGCCTCGAGCAGCTTGGCCAGGACATCGACCTTGCGGGCGATGGCAGCAGGCGAGAAGTCATCGATGCTCTCGAAGGTCATGTCCACCATCAACTGGCCCTGATCCGACAGCGTGTTCGCCACCGGGAAGGCCACACGCGGCTTCATCGCCTTCATGCGCTCGTCGAAGTTGTCGACATCGATGTTGAAGAACTTGCGGTCCGCCACTGGCGGCAGTGGATCCACCTGCGTGCCGGACAAATCGGCAAGCACGCCCATCACGAATGGCAACTCGATCTTCTTTTCCGAGCCGTAGATCTCGACGTCGTACTCGATCTGCACGCGCGGCGCGCGGTTCCTCGCAATGAACTTCTGTGAACTGTTGGATGCTGACATGGAATACTCCGTCGAATGCGTGATGATGTGGGACTTGCCGTGAGAACCGCGGCCCCCTTTCCGGCCACAGGGCCTGCGAGAAGCATGTTAGGTCTCGGGGCAGGCGCGGGATATAGGAAACGTTCGAAAGTTCCGAGTCTTGTCAGAAGTTTCTGAGCTAGCGTCAGCGCACCTCAATGAAGTACCAGGTGCCGGCCGTCACCGACCCCGGAGTTGTGGCTCCCGTCGCGTAGTACCGCGCAATGAATGAGAGCGACATCAACCCTGTCGAGGACATCGGAAACATCGGAGTCGTGGAGTCATCGCCTACCGCGATCGGCGTCCCGTCCGCCTTGAGCAGTTGCACCTGGACGTTCTGCGCGGTGCCACTGGATATCAGTCGCCCATCGATCTTCCTAAAGGTGACGAACGAGACTGCCACGGGCTCTTGGCCGCCCTCGCATACCAGGTTGATCGTGAACGCGGTGTCGCCCGCTGTGTCTCCGGCTTTTTTTAAAGCAGCGGTGGGGATGCTTGGCAGCGTGACGCTTTGCCGCACTGCCCCTGTGTGGCGGCAGGTTTGCGTAACGTACTTCCCCGTGAAATTCAACGCGACCGATGGTTTTGTGCCATCCGCGAAGGCAGGGAAACACAGCACGGTCAGGCTCGCAGCCAACGACGTCCGCAGCTTCCGTGGTGAGCACCTCAGCGTCTGCTGTGTGACGGGCAACTTCGCGTGCATCTTCATTCTCGGGGATCTCCACTCACATCGATTCCGCTTCAGCTCGCCGCTGCCACGCAGCGCAGTGTCAGGCGCGTGGCCGAGTCACCGCCCCCGCCCGCACCCGCGCCAGCAGGCATCTCGTACGGGAGGTCGCATGACTCGTTCGTCAATTCGCCCCACCGCGCACGCAGTGCGCCCCTGCCCGCCAGACCGCGCAGGAACGCCAAACCACCCTGACCCACGATCCCCATCGACTTTCCGTCGGCGGCGAACAAGGCGGTGCCCAGCGGCAGGGCCTTGCCGGCCGCGTCATGCATGGCCACCAGCGCCGCTTTGCCTGTGACGGTTGGCATCTTCACGAGCACAAGGGCGTTGAGGCGCGGTACGACCTCGTCACTGGAAGTCTCCAGTTCCACGTCATCCGGCAGGTCAGTCGGGTCGATCGCCACCCGGTTCACGCGGTAGGGCGTCAAGGACGGCAGCAAGGCATAGCCATTGCCGTCTATGCGCGCGCCTTGACCGTTGACAATCCGCCCGCCTTCCGCGCCCTTGGCTTCGACCAGTGCGGCAGCCTGGCCAAGCGGCGGCCCCAATGTGACGCCGCCAGCGTGCGCGACCATGCTGCCGTCCGCGTTCAGGCCGAACTGGCGGCCCTGGTTCCCGATGGAGGCGTTCGCGGCGTATGTGCCATAGCGCGAGCGATAGGTGGCGTTGCCACCGAGCAGATTTGTTTTGTCGCCAGCGCTCGATGTCCGTTGGGCGTTGATGCCGTACGAAATGGGCGCTTCCCCTGCAGTGGACCCATTGAGGCTGGTCTGGAAGGCGCTGTCGCCGTTGGTGTCCACTGTCAAATTCGTCGACACGGAATCGAACGGACCGCGATCCACCGCGGAGTTGCGGCCGAGGGAGATCGTCAGGTTCACGCCGAACAGGGTATGTCTGGCGCGGTTTTGGTCGAACGACTGCTGCGCGTAGATCGTGTATCCAACCCGGCCGCGTCCGCCGCTGAACCCAGCCTGATACTGGGTATCTCGTCCGCGACGGCCATCCCAGTAGTCCTGCGTGCTGCCTGAGAGATACACGGAGCCCATCGTGCCGAGCGGCTGATTGATGCTGAGCTGCAACCGGTTGCGCGTGCGATAGCTCATCAGGTTGCCGGCGGGATTCCGCACGTTCCGCGCGTAGATGGCGTCGCGCAGGCTGTAGAAGCCATTTGTCGAATATCGATAGGCACCTAGCAAGACATTCGTATCAATGCCGGGAATGCGTTTGCTGTAGCTGACGCGCCAGCTGCTGCCCGTATGCGAACTGCTCGGTAGTTCCGTACGCGCCATCGTCACATCCGCTGAGACTGCCCCGATCGGCGTGTTGACGGCGAGGCCGAGCAAGCCTGAGTTGTAACCCTCGGAGCCCAGGACACCCGTATAGCCGGTCAGCATATTGTTCAGGCCGCGCTGGATGGTTGCTTGCACCACCCATGGCTCATCCTGAACGAGCTGGTCGCGGTACTGGCCTGCGGACACGTTGAACTTCGTGAAACCGGGGCGCAGCAGGTTAGGGACGGCGGCAAAGGGCACCAGAAAGGTCTGGCGCCGCCCATCCGCTTCTTCCACCGTAACGCGCAGATCTCCGCCGTAGCCGATCGCCGGTAGGTCGGCGAGTTCGAACGGCCCTGGCGGGACGCTCGTCTCGTAGAGAATGTCGTTGTTCTGGCGGACGACCACGCGCGCATTGCTTTCCGCCACGCCGCGTACGATGGGCGCGTAGGCACGCATCGAGTCGGGCAGCATCCGGTCTTCACTGGATACCTGAACGCCCCGCACACTGAACGAATCGAAAACTTCACCGGTCGTGAAGCTGTCGCCGAGCGTCAGGCGGCTGCGCCAGGACGTGATGTCTCGCTCGACGTAGGTCGCCAGGTTATTCCAGCGCATGCCGCCCTGGCTGCTGTTCCAGTCAAGCGTGGAGCGCTGGCGAAAGCGCCATTGGCCCAGATTCAAGCCCAGTTGCAGGCCAAGATACGCACTGCTCATGTCGGCGCCAGATTGATTGGCGCTGTATGTACTGAAGTTGTACTGGAGAAGCCCCGCCTTGATGCCGGCGTCCCACAGGGCGGGGCTCACGTACCCGTATGGCGTCTGCACCATGCTCGCCTGGGGCACGGTGATACCGAGTTGCAGTTCCGCGATGTCGAGTTCGACCTGTGCGTCAGGCACAAGGTCCGTCAGTCGGATGCATTGGTCCGCTTCGCTGAAGGCAGCGTCTTCTGCTGCGTGACGGGATTGGGCGCCGGCGTCGTCCGCGCTAGATCGAAGCGCCTTGTCAACATCGACGCCAAGACCGCGCAGCGCCGCGATGGTGAAGCAAGGCTCCGCCACGTCACTGTCTGCCACGGCGACAAACTGAACTTCGCGCTGCCCCTGCGATTTTCCATTGAGCGACAGATCCACGTCGTATACGCCGGGCGGCACGGGGTTGCCATTCGTGAAGCGGGAAATGCTCACGACCTGGCCGTTCAGGAACGCTGGATTGAACTGCACCGAGGCGAGCTTGGGCCGATGACGCCGCTTGCTTCGCTCCCGCGGTCCCGTCTTGAGCGTTTCAATTTCCTCGATCGGTACGCCACCTGGCTTCGATTGCACTGCTTCTGCATCCAGCCCGTAGCACACAAATGCGCCAAGGACCATCATCGTCCGTGCCAACGGACGCACAGCCAAACGATGCCTGGTGCTCATAGAAACATTTCGCCTTGCTTTGATGTGATCACGCCTACTCAGCGGCAGCATCAGCGGCTGACGGCGACTACGAGAAGCGCCCTGGGTTGCCTGCTGGCGTTACTGGACCGCGGCGACGTCTTCTACCGTCGCGCCGAAGTCGTTGATTAGGGAATAGGTGATTGCCGTACCGCTTGGTGGGGAGACATTGCGGTCCCCGACTTGGGAAAGCTCGACACTGCCAAATGGAGGGACCATCTGGGGCTGGTAGCTGATGTCGGCGGTGCCGGCTTTGGCCGACACGCTGTCGAGTGACACGTGGTAGCCGGTTGGATTCCCAACCCGCAGCACCTGCTTGCCTTCGGCATTGCGCGCGGCCGTCCAGGTCAACCCAGCACGCCCGGCGGATGGGTCGTCGCGCAACGCGGCAGGTCGATAGAAGAGCTTGATGCGCGTGCCAAACGCAAGCTGGAGCATGTTCCTGCTATCGGCATCCACCGGCTTGGGCGGAATTTCGAGGATGTTGAGCCAGTAGACCGTCTCACGGTCCGCGGGCATCGCCTTGCCCGTGAACTTCACCCGCAGCGTCTGGCCCTTGCCGCCTTCTGCACGGAATACCGGCGGCGTGATGATGAACGGTACGTCGAGCTTCTCAACTGGAACGGACGTATCGCCATCGTCGATCCATGCCTGCACCAGTACCGGCGTGTCCTCGACATTGTTGAGCCGCACGGAGACTTGGCGACTCTTTTCCGGGTAGATCACCCGGGTACCGGTAATGACAATCGCGGCTTGGGCCGGTATCGACACCAGTCCCACTGTGGCCGCAATCAGGAAGGAGAGCCATCGCCAGACATGCATCATTGATCTCCACGCGCTTGAGCGGCTGGCCCGCGAGCGGGCCAGCCAATCTGCCGCATGCCTTAGTTGTAAGCCAGGGTAAAGTTCGCAGTGGTCGAAACCATGCCCGCAGACGTTGCACCGGTCGCGTAGTAGCGGCCGCCGTAGTGCAGCGTTGCGGTACCGACGGCGTCTGCGGCCGTCCGCGCGACCTGAATGGGCTTGCCGCTGTCGCCCAGACGCAGCACCGCGCCGTCGTGATCGAGCAACTGCACTTCAACGTTGCCTGCGGGCGTGGCGGTGGCGAGATTGCGGGCGTTCCCGGTTTCAGGATTGAGGTTCGTGATCTCCCAGTGCGCAGATACGCTGTTCACCCCGACCGGGCAGTTCTCGACATTGATGCTGAACGGCCTCGAGCCGGCGGTATGACCCTTTGTTGTCAAGCTGGCAATCGAGATGGCTGGCAACGTCACGGTCTTGTTGCGATCACCGGCAGTGATCGAGCAGGTCTGCCCCGTCAGCCGGCCAGCGAAATTCACCTGACCCTGCGCGACAACGGCCTGCGCGACAGCGCTCGATGCGGCGCCCATCGCGAGCAATGCTGCGACGGCAACCTGGAGTACTTGCTTATTCATGAAACGTCCTTCCAATTGAGATGCGGATTCAGTCCTTCCGCTGTTGCTGCAAAACGGCGTTGACCAACCTCGGATCCCGCCTCACTTCACGACGAACGCATCGTACAAGCCGGCATTTCCGGCGCATATATGACTCGTACGAAAGTTCCTGTCAGTTCTGCGACATGACTTCCGCTTGCCGCGCGTGCAGGCAGAGCGCCGCCGCAGGAGCCAGCTCGGCATCGCCAATATCGACCTCGATATGCGTCAGCACGGATCGCGACGCGACCGATTCCAGCCAGAGCGCCGACAATCTCGGCAGGATGTGCTGGTCGATGAAACCGATCAGCGCACGCGCGCCCGTCTCCTGCACAAGGCAACGCCCGATCACGTAGTCGACCACCGCCTGGCTGTAGAGCACCGCGATGTCGTGATGGTCCTGCATGCGCTGCACGACGCGGTCGAGGTGCAGGCGGACGATGTTCGACAGCGACGCATGCGCCAGCGGGCGATACGGCACCACGGTCACGCGGCCCAGGAAGGCGGCCGGGAAGGCGCTCAGCAGCGCCGGCATCAGCGCGTCGCGCAGCGCATCGGGTTCGGGCACGTCAGAGGCATCGGCATGAAGATGCGAGATCAGTTCGGCGCCGACATTGCTTGTCAGCAGGATCGCCGTGTTCTTGAAGTCGATGTAGCGGCCATCGCCATCCTCCATGTATCCCTTGTCGAAAACCTGGAAGAACATTTCGTGGACGTCGCGATGCGCCTTCTCCACTTCATCAAGCAGGACCACCGCGTAAGGCCGCCGCCGCACCGCCTCGGTCAGCACGCCACCCTCGCCATAGCCGACATATCCAGGCGGCGCACCCTTGAGCCCGGAGACGGTGTGCGCCTCCTGGTACTCGCTCATATTGATCGTGATCAGGTTTTGCTCGCCGCCGTAGAGCGCTTCCGCCAGCGCCAGCGCCGTTTCGGTCTTGCCGACGCCGGACGGGCCCACCAGCAGGAACACGCCGAGCGGCTTGCCGGGGTCGGTCAGCCCGGCGCGTGCGGTCTGCACCCGTTCGCTGATCCGATGCAATGCGCTCTCCTGCCCCATCACCCGATTGGCGAGTGTGGCCGGGAGGGCCTGTACGGCGGCGACCTGGTTAGTCACCATGCGTCCGGCGGGGATGCCGGTCCAGTCGGAGACGACCTCGGCGACAATCGCCTCGTTGACCTCGGCAAACACGAGTGGCGCCTCGCCCTGGAGTGCTGCCATGGTTGCTTCGCGTTCGCGCAGCACCTCCATCGAAGGCAGCGGCTCCCACTCGCCATCGGTGCCTGCCTCCGCTTCCGCGCCGCGTTCGATCCGTTCGCGCGCGGACAGCAACGCCTGCGCGGCCTCCCGCTGTGCATCCCACCTTGCAGTAATGGCGGCTTCCTCGGTTTCCAATCCGCCAATGCGAGTCCGTACGTCGTCCAGATTCCCGTCGACTTCGAGCCCGATGCGCGCTTCGCTCTCCAGCAGGTCAAGTTCGGCGCGCGCAGCCAGCAACTGCTGCTGCACGTCCTGCAACTCCCGTGGTCGCGTTTGTTGGGAAAGACCAACCCGCGCACACGCCGTGTCGAGCAGGCTGATGGCCTTGTCGGGCAGTTGGCGGGACGGAATGTAGCGGTGCGACAACGCCACCGCGGCGCGGATCGCGGCATCGAGTACCACCACGCCGTGGTGCCGCGAGAACGTCTTCACCAGCCCGCGCACCATGTCGATGGCCGCCGGCTCCTGCGGCTCGTGGACCTGCAGCACCTGGAAACGCCGCGTCAGCGCTGGGTCTTTCTCGATATGGCGCTTGTACTCGGCCCACGTCGTCGCCCCAATCGTCCGGATCGTGCCGCGCGCGAGTGCCGGCTTGAGCAAGTTCGCGGCATCGCCAGTGCCAGCCTGCCCGCCCGCGCCGATCAGCGTGTGGATCTCGTCCACAAACAGGATCACGGTCCCGGCACTCGTCTCCGCCGCGGCCAGTACGCCTTTGAGGCGTGCCTCGAACTCGCCCTTCATGCTCGCGCCAGCCAGCAGTGCGCCCACATCCAGGCTCAGGACCCGCGCGTCGGCCAGCTTCGACGGCACATCAGCCCTAACGATGGCCAGCGCCAGCCCCTCCACGACAGCGGTCTTGCCGACACCGGCCTCGCCCGTCAACAGCGGATTGTTCTGCCGGCGGCGGACCAACACGTCGATCATCGTGCGGATCTCCAGTTCCCGCCCGATCACCGGATCCACCTCCCCGGCGCGCGCGCGGGCAGTCAGGTCCACGCAGTACTGCTCCAGGGGGGAGCCGGCCACCGAGGCGTCTCCGATGGCGCCGGACGCGACGCCAGGCATCGCCGCCGGGAAGTCGGAGCTTTCGTAGGCCGAGTCCCCTTCCTCTGGCGAGTCGATGATCCAGGCCGGCAGCATGGCATTCAGATCGGTCACACCGATCTTCGCGAACTCGGGGGAAATCGACAGCAGTACGCGCCGCAACTCCGGCGACTTCAGTAGCGCCGCCATGAGCCAGGCGCCGCGCACGCGCAGGTCACGGAACTCGAGTGTCGCAACCACCCACGCGCGCTCGATGGCGATGTCGATATGGTTCGAGAAATCGCTGATCGAGCTGGCGCCGGAAGGCAAGCCGGCGAGTGTTCGGACCAGATCCGCGTCGAGCTTCTCGCGGTCCACGCCGCCATGGCGGCAGATGCGGTGCATGTCACTGTCCGGCAGCGCGAGGATCTGGTGCAGCCAATGCGCCAGTTCGACGTAAGGGTTGCCGCGGAGCTTGCAAAACGTTGTGGCCGACTCGATGCCGCGAAACATCGTTTCGCCGAGCTTGCCGAACAGGGTCTTTCTGGATGGGGTCATGGTCTAACGGCAGATGCCGGGAAGGGAATGGGTCCGCCGATGGGCGGTGTTCAGGTCGAGGCGGGGGCGCCGTAGGGCGGCACGTCGCGCGCCAGCTCGTGCACGGTGACGTCGTCTGCATTGACGAATCTGGCGATGTAGCGGACCGGGGTGCCGTCGGCGCCGGACTGGAAGAGGAGTCGCCGGGACAGCCAGCCGTTGTGCTCGGCGAGGAGCTGCGGTAATCCCGTGGCGGGCTGGAGGTCGTCGTGGAGCGTTCCGCCATCCGCCGCGAGCACCGTGAACGCGATGTGCTTCAAGCCAGACAGGCTGTCGAGGTCGCCGAGATAGAGTTCGACGGCCACGTCATGGGAGCAGCGCAGGAGTGCGAGGTCAGTTTCAGGATGTGCCGCACCGGGCGAGGGAGGATCGCCACGCAACGCTTCCGGCGTGGCGGCGCGCCGATCGAAGCTGACGCCCACATAGGCCTCGTACTCAGCCAGTGTTCGTACTTGTCCGAATCCATACGGACCGAAATCGGTGCCCTCAGCGCTCGCGCCGTCCACGCCGAGCAGGGCGCGATTGCGCGCCTGTGAGAGTCTGTCACGCTCGAACCACGCAGTCTTCACCAGCCCAAGCGCCTGGTTCTCGGGCGTGTGGTCATCCCACATCTTGGCGCGATAGTCGCGCGTGTACTCATGCCAGGCGAGCACACGATGCGGGTGATACAGGTCATACCCATGGGTGAAGGCCCGCGCGGCAATCGAGATCTCCTCGCCGTGAAAAAAGTACTCGGGATCATGCTGGACAGTCGTCGAGAAATTCCCGTCGGCAAAGGCAAAGTGCGCGCTATAGAAGCGAGCCTTGAGCGGTTTGGTCTGCGCCTGCCAGTCCGGCATCCGGCGCGACGCCACAAGCAGCGCCCCGGCCGCGACGAAGCGGTCGAAAATGAGGGAGGTGGGATGCTGGCCGCGGCGCGACGGGTCATCGTCCGCCGGCTCGAAAGCTGGCAGATAGGCAGTCAGCACCGGTTTCTCGCTTTCATCGCGCAGCGACTCGAGCATGTCGATGGCCATCCTGTCCCATCCCTGGACGAAACGATGGTGAGAGTCGATCTGCAAGGTATAGGCTTCGCCGGCGTACTGCTGCTGGATCAGGTTCCGCGCCCAGCAGGCGCCCTGGCTTTCCATGGCGGGCACATCGATCAGTTCAACCGTCGCCTCCGCCAGCACAAGCCGATGCACGGTGAGCCCTTCATGCATCACCACTTGCCAATGCGAGAAGCCATGCGCGAAGAACTTGCCGATCATCTCGTCGAGGCCGTGCTGCCAGCACACCACCACGCGCAGGCGTTCCGGCCGCGACGCCTGCCTGATCAGGCTGTGCAAGGTCGGGATCAGTTGCGGATCCCGATAGCTCGCCACCTGCACGAAAATGCTCTCCTCCATCACGTTGCCGCCCTCACCGTCGCCTTCAGTTGACCGCCATGGTGAACACGGCAGTGGCATTGATCAGACCAGCGGTTGGCGTCTGCGTCCCGGTTCGCAGCACGGTGGCATCGAGGTTGTATGTGAAGAGCTTCGTGTTACCTGGCTTGTTGATGACGCTGGCGTTGTCGTTGGGCCTGAGCACGGTATCGCTATCGCGATCCTTGATCCGGATGCCGAGGTGCTGCGCGCCGGTATTCCTGAGCAGCGAATGATTTTCCGTGTCCGGGGTGCCGGTGAGCTTGGCCGTGATCGATCTGGGCGACGCGGGGCCGATGCATGTCACTTCAAAGTTGATCGGTCGTGTGGGCCCCGTTATCTGCGAGACACTGTTGGCACCAAATGTACCGAAATCGACATTTCGGCTGGGTGTACTTGGGCTGCAACTGGGCAACACGTTGATCCGCGTACTACCGTTGGATACCCGGATAACCGGCCCGCCCGAACCATCGCCGGCGACCGTGGCGATGTTCGCGGCGCTGAACGTCGACGAGGCGTCCATCTCTCCTGTCTTCACAAAATCGACCACCATCCGCAGCCCTGAACGGAAGCCCGGGAAGTACGGCTGATTGGGTTCCGCCGGCCCAAAGTTCACGATGAAGGGAAAGGTGCTGACTGTCCCCGAGCTTCGGACGTAGCTGAGGCGAATGCCGATCCCCTTGAGACCGGATTCCACCACCCCCGGAAAGGCGGTTTGCTGCTTCGCGCTCACGAATGCATAGCGAACCTGTCCGCCCGAGCGCCAATCGCAATTCAATAGCGCCGTGCTGCGTCCCAAGCTCTCGGACGCCCCGCTGCCGAACGTCTCGCCAACTGCAAGATCTGGCCTGACCTCAATCGCCGAGGGAAACGTCACATGGAAGCTGACTTCCCTCTGGATGACATCGATGTTCGGCAGTCCCTTTGCGGTCCACTCATCGATGTCCGCCTGTGTCACCTGACTACATGCCGCCATTGCGCCACCCGCCGGCAGCAGGAGCCCAAGCCCCAGCAACGCGGCGAAGCCCTTGGTATAGCCTTTCATCACAGTACCTGTCGAGATTGCGGGCGACACCGCCGGCTGACCGGCTTGTCGTCCGATGCGTTAATGGGAGTGCCCGTTGGGGCCATTTCAGTTGTCCACGGCGTCCCACTTCGACAGCAGGTCGAGGGGAATGCTTTGAGCGAGTTCGGAGAACCGCTTGCCGACCATGCGCTCCGCCTCGCGCAGCATCACGGTCACGGGGCTGCTTGGCTCGTTGTCTTCGAACCACTCCCGCACTTGCCGTATGGTGGCGAGTGCGGTCCATCGGTCCATTGCCGGGGCGGTGGGGACGGTGGTGGCGGTGGGTGCGGCGTGTGGCGGCGGCGTCGTGGCACGCGGAACGGGGTTGGGAAGGTCGGGCGCGCTCGCTCGCCCAGCCTGCATCTCAGCCACGGGTGCCGGCGGCTGTGCCGCTGGCGCGGGCTCGACCAGCCGATCGATCTCGCTGAATGGCTGCAGCAGTCGGGAAAGCGGGGCGAGGTTGGGCGCGTCGGCCTTCAGTCCGCTCGTGGCCCATGCAGCAATCTGCGCCAACCGGCCGTGGGCTTCGCCAAGCGCCAGCACGACCGCTTCGCCGCGTGCGGCCAGCTCCTTGAGCATGCGCGTCACGCTTTCGGGCGCCAGTGCGTCCTTCTGGCGCGGCATCGCCAGTGCTTTCTCGATATCGCGCAGCTGCAACTGCGCGCCGGCCGCCTTGGGTAGCGGAATCTCCCGCACATCGGCCAGCGCACCTTCCGCGTCCGCCAGCGCGGCGAGCGCATTGGCGAACGTGACGGGATCCCACTCGCCGTCGAAGTACGGTAACGGATGCAGACGGCTGCCATATCGTTCCAGCAGGGCCTGGAGGAAGACCATCCCATCGCGCAGACCTGCCGCGCCGCGCAGCCGCACGGCGGCGCGCAGCAGGATGATGGCCACGCGGAGATCCTTGGTTCGGGCCAGCAGCGCTTCGCACTCGCGCTCGGCCTCGGCCCAGTTGACCGACGCTGGCGTCTCGACGAAGTCACCGTATTGCACGGGCGCCGACGGCGCCACAGCGGCCTGTAGCATGATGAAGGCCGGATCGTATTCCAGGTCATCACCACAGGCGGCTGCGTCCGAAACCGGTTCGAGCAGGTCGTCGTAGCGCGACGTCGCGGCGGATGCCAGGTTCTGCATTGTCATGGGGAGGTTCTCGGTCATGCCGCGTAGGCCTCCGGCTCGAAGACCATGCCGGACACGGGTTGCGCCGGGTCGCACTCGCCCAGCCAGATCGAGTGCCCAAGCCGCTGACGCCCGTCCACGTGCGGCGCTGGCACCTCTTCTGGCTTGATCAGCAACTGGATCTCCCAGTCGTACTCGTAGCCGATGAAGGCACGCACCCATTCGACCAGTGTGCGCAAGTCTTCGCCACGCGGCGCAAGCCGCTGGTAGTGGAGGAAGTCGAGCGGCCCGATCACAAGCCGGAACTTGTGCTGCCGGTCAGCAATCTGCTCGCCGAGCATCGCCGCCTCGCCCATGAAGGACGAAGCGCCCGGGAGCCCCAACCGGCAATGGCCGGACGCGTCGACGCGAATCCAGTGCGGCACGTACTCCTCGACCGCAATCGGCACATCGAAGTACTGCGACAGCGTGGCCGCGATGCCCTCAGGGTTCCGGGCCTCGCGCACAATGTGCGCCGACGCGCCGTAACGGGCGTGGGTAGGCAGGCAGCTCTGGCGCGCTTCGTCCTGATCCGTTCCCATCAGGCTGGCGACGTAGAACGAGAACCGCTCCTCGTCAGGCCGGTCGAGTGCGGCGGTGGACTGGCCCGCAGCCCAGGCGCGATAGAACAGCGACAGTGCGCGATGGTGGAACAGGTCGGCGAAGTGCTCGAGAGTCCGGTCCTGGAGCGCGACGGACCGGTGATACGCCAACTCGGTGACATGCAGCGGCAGCGGACCCTGCGGGCCCCAGATGCCCAGGCCGAATAGGCGGATGTCGAGCCGTCCGTGCCGCGTGTCGAGCGACGCGACTTCCCGTGGCGGGAAGGCGAGCACCGGGCGCTGGCCGATGCGGTAGGTCTCCTGAGACGGCAGGTCGGCAGACCCCGGCGCAGGACGGTTCCGGTCGCGCGCGGCAATCGCGCGCATCAGGCTCATGAAGCCCGACTTCCACGGACGGCCGTGGTCGAACCATGCGCGCAGGGCATCCGGCTGCAACGCCGCATTCGTGGACGCTTCCACGGCCCTATACCGCACCGCGACCTCCCATCCGGGGCGCCCAGCGCGTGATCAGGCCCCGCTGCATCGAGTGCAGTTCGGTTTCCGAAAAGACGTTGATCGCCACGTGGCGCGCGAGATAGTGCTCCAGGATCAGGCCGAACAGGTACGGGCTGGCGCCGGAGAAGCCGTTCTCGTCCACCGTCAGCTCGCAGCGTACGCCGCGCCCGTACACCAGCAGGCCATGGCCCGGCAGGCGGCTCACCACGGGTTGGGTCTTCGCGCCGACCAGACTCTCGACTTGCGCGATCTGCTCGCGCTCGCTGCTGGTCACGAAGAGGCGCAACATGTTGCGCAGCGCCTGCGCGCCTTCGCCATGATCGAGTTCCGACAGCGGCATGTAGTTGAAGCTGAGCTGGCGGATCAGCCGCCACGCGGCTTCGTCGCTCGCGTAGGGTGCGCGCGGAGCGCTCGGCGCATGGACGAGGCTGACGGCCTCGAGCGGCACCGCATCAGGCATGGTCAGATGGCCGCCCACGCCGCGCGGCATCAGGCGCGGCAGGTCGCGGTTAGTCACCCACGCCTCCACGGACAGGTAGCGGATATCGTCGGCATATGGCGCTTCGGCCTGGTCCACCAGCGACAGGAACACCTCCGTGCCGATATAGGCCGTGCGCGTGCCGTACTTGCGGGCATCGCCGGACAGCATGCGCTGCTCTCGCCGCACCGAGAAGTACCGGCCATAGTTGCCAAGGTCGCTGTGGAGGGTCTGGTACAGCGGATTGAACTGGATCTCCGTCGAGGTCTCCGCCCTCTGCCCAAACACGCGCGAGACCGAGTAGACCTCGTAGTCACGCGGACGTGCGCGATCGACCACTAGATGGAAATCCGTCAGGCTGCGGTCGACCTCCACACGGTCCGTGCGTCGGGGGAACAAGTTGACGATTGGCGTACAGAACAGCAGGAAGCGGCTGCCATCGACATGCACGCCCAGTTCGTCCGGCATACGGTCCAGCAGCAGCACGATCTCCGCTTCCTTGCCGTCCACGCGCGACAGGCCCTTCGCCAGATCCGTCAGCACGAAGAAGTAGAAGCGTTGCCGGCAAGAGAAGTATTCCTGGAGCAGGTTATGCCCGCTGAACTTGTTCCAGCGCAGCGGCAGCAGGCTCTGGTCCGGCTCGAAGCCTTCGAACGCGACCGGTGCCCTGGACACGACATGGCATCGCACATGATCGGTGACGCCCTCCGGCCGCACCACGGACGCGACCGCGCCCGCATGGATCAGCTCGAACAAGTGCGAAGCAATGCGTTCGTCGCCGTCGATATAGAGCGGAAGCCGATCCAGCCCCTTGATCTCGTTGAATCGAATGTCGCCAACCGTACGCAACCGCAGTCGCAGCGCGCCGCGCAACTGGCGGTGCCGGAGCAGATGCCCCGTTTCCGGGAGATCTGGCGGTACGGCGGTCAGCCGCGCATCGACGATCTCGATCGGCCAGAGCGTGACGTCCTGCCCGGTGCGGAACTCGCACGCAGTCTGCTCGCCGGGCGGGACTGCGGAGCGCATGACGCTATGGCGTGCCACCTTGAATCCCTGGCTGAACTCGCCCTCGCGCAGGCTCGGATGCAGCCGCGCCACCGCCATCGAAGGCGTGGGCGCCACGTAGTTCGGGTAGACGACTTCAAGCAGCCGCTGGGTGAAGCGCGGGAATTCCGCATCCAGTTTCAGGTGCGTGCGGGCGGACATGAAGCAGAACGCCTCGATCATCCGCTCGACATAGGGGTCGGCGACTTCGATGCCCTCCATGCCCAGCCGGCGCGCAATCTTCGGATGCTGTGCGGCGAACTCGCCTGCCGATTCGCGCAGGTAGGTCAGCTCGCGGTTGTAGTACTCGAGAAACTTCGGATCCATGTCAGCCTGCCGATCCCGGGGTATGGCCCGACTGGAGCGAGACCTTGCTCAGTTCCAGGTCGAACACGCTCTGGATGCGGAATTCGAGCGGATAGGGCGTCCACTGCATCAGCGCCTCGATTTCAAACATCATCTTGTTGTAGCGCCGTGCGGAAGTGTCGCGCAGCGGGCGTAGCCGTACCGTGTCCGGAATCAGCCGGGGCTCGAAGCGGGCGATCGCGGTACGCACCCGCTCCTCAAGCCGCTCCCAGGTCATTTCCGTGGCGAACCCGCCGGAGAGCGGCGGAATGCCGTAGTTGACGACCGAGTTCGCCACCTCGGGGTAGGCCTCGGCGTCGAGTTCCTCGTTCAGGTTGGTGGTATTCAGCAACAGGCCCAGATCGCGCTGGATGATGCGACGCATGCCGCGCTCGTCCGGGGCGTAGGCCTCGGCCGGCTCGCTGCGTTGCTGCGGGGCATCGTCCTGCAGGCGATCCAGCAGGGAGGGGAGGTACGCGTTGCGGAACCCGCCATCACGTGGTGGCATGGCGTTCTCCCGTGTCGTCGGACGTGTCGGCCGCGATATCCGGCATGGCGAGGCAGCTATCCATGCTCGATGCATGGTGCTCCTGGCGTGCCAGCAGCGCGAACTGGCCTGTGCGGCGTGTCTGTTGATGGCGGGCAGCGAAGAGTCTCAGGATCTCGTGCCGGGGCGGCGGCGAAAACAGTTGCTGCGCGCCGAAGCTGTCGAGGCTGTCCAGCACGCGGTCGATGCGGCGCGGCCCAAGCAGATCGTCGAACAGGCAGACGGCGGAGGTCGCCTTCGTATTCAGACGAAGCGGATCGGGGGGAAGCGGACCGGACGCGCACCCGGCTCCCAGGCGCTTGAGCCGCTTCGGCACCTGCCCAACGGACATCAGCGCCTCGCGGTACTCGACAGCAAGCTGCCCGAGCACGTCGGAGGCGTCGAGGTCGGCGAGTGGCAGGCTGGCGTCGGAAGCGTGCCGTACCAGCGCGGTATCCGGCAGCGGCGGCACATCCTGCGCGCCGCCCATGGCCAACGCGACCAAGTCGCTGTAATCGGAGGACATGGACACCGCGCCCTCCTCGCGTGCTGCATCTGTTTCGTTCATGGCGCCGTTCGAGGCTGGAAAGAGTTTTCCAGAGAACGAAGACTAGCAAGCCGGCGCCGGGCAATCTATTGAACTAGTCCGATTTTTCCAATGCGTTCGCGCGCCTTTCGACGCCACGCCAGTGACGCATGGGGCGTATCAGGAGAAGTGGTCGCATTTCTCGGAGAATTCCGATGTGCGAGCGCGTCGCGGCCCTCTACAATCCGGCCGTTTCAGACCTTCCATATCGGACACACATCGCCATGCATCAACTGAACTTCGCGTCAGGTCAGCGCATCCGGGTCGTGTTTGCGGGCGACCGGCCCTTGGCCAGACTCGGCGTGGAGCACATCACCAGCACGTCTCCGCAGCTGGAACTCGTGGGCATTCACGCGACTGCCGAGGAGTTCGAACGGTCGTCGCGTGCATTCGAATGCGACGTGGTGCTCGTCGATTACTCGATGCGCGGCCGGGATGACATGGATGGCATGGCGTTATTGCGATACCTGCGGCGCACGTATCCGAGCATTGCCGCCGTCGTGCTGCTGGCGCAGGAGAACCCGGTGCTAGTCCGCGCCATTCTTGCGCGCGGCATGACGGGCATCGTCAGCAAGTTCGACGAAGTGGGGCATATCGTCACGGCGATACGCGAAGCCCGGCGCGGTGTGGCGTACCTTTCGCCAGCCATCGGCCGGTTGCTCGCTGCGCCGGGCGGCGGGCTATCGGCGCGGGAGATGGAGGTGGTGCGGCTCTATGTGTCCGGGATGACGATCAGCGAGATCGCCGCCAGGACGCACAAGGCGAAGCAGACGGTGAGCACCCAGAAGAACCGCGCCATGCAGAAACTGGGGCTCCGGAACGACATGGAGTTGATCCGCTGTGCCGCCTCGCTCGCGTTGCTTGACGACGTTAGCCACTAGGCCGCGCCCGACACGCTCGCCACCAGCCCGACCTCGTTCGCGTATCGGTACAGGTCGCCGTCACGGTCGATGCCGAGCTTGCGCATCGCGTTGAGCTTTTGCGTGCTGATGGTCTGCTTGGTCCGCCGCAGGACGGCCGCGATCTCGGAGACGGTCATGCCGGAGACGAACAGGCGCACCACCTCGAGTTCCCGCTGGCTGAGTGCCCGCAGCCGTGCGTCGTCGCCGCTGCCTTCGGTGACCGGCCAGGCCTCCAGCAGCGATTCCACGCGCGGCGAGGCATAGCGATCCCCACGGAATGCGGCATGGATGGCCGGCACCACGTGGCCCGGGTCGTCGGACTTGCTGACGACGCAGTGGATGCGCTGGCTGAACAGCGAGCGCAGCACCATCGGGTTGTCCATCATGGTCATGACCACGAGCTTGAGCGCCGGATAGCGGCGCGTGAGGAACGAGATCAGCGTTCGCCCGTCGCCGTATTCGCCGCCGGGCATGGCGTAGTCCGTGACCAGCACGTCGCAGGGCGTACGCTGTAGCAGATCGACGAGTTCGGTCGAATTGCGCGCGTCGCCCACACAGGCAATGGTGGGAACGGCGGCGACGACATGGCGGTTTGCAAGCGTGAGCACAGGATGGTCATCGGCAAAGATGACCCGGATACCGTAGCGACTCATAACAGGCCTGATGTATTGCAATCCCCCGCTGGGCCGGCGGTGGGCTTCCTGTGGCCCTCGGCATGCTCGCGCCATTCTTCCACGATGCGCTGCCGGATCTTCGGGGAGGCCAGCAGGAATTCGTTCATCTGCGAGATGAAGACCTTGCGCTCTGCCTCACGCAGGAGTGCGAACGATACGAGCGTGCGCATCAGGTTAGCCCTGTCTCCCATTGCCGAATCCCCAAAGTAAATCCATCCTGCTTCATATTGATTGCGACGAGCAAATGCGAATGGCATGCCTGGCAGGCACGTATCGCGTCACATTACCAACCAATGCGGCTTAGCGATATAGGACGAGTCCGAGAATCCTTGGGGAAAGCCTGCTTCAGCCGAGCGCCGCAGCCGCGCGCGCGTCGTGCCGTGCCAGACGCACCAGCAGATGGTCGACCTCCGACCTGGCGGTAGGCGTCATCGCCGCCGCCGGCTTGCGCTGGGCGGCCGAGGTCAGCAAGCCGCGCCGCATCATCACGTACTTGCGCACCGCCAGCCCCGCGCCGGGCTGCTGCTCGTAGCGCAGCAGCGGCAGGTGGGCATCGAACAGGTCGTGCGCGGCCTCGCGCTGGCCGGCTGCGGAGAGGCGCACCACGTCGCAGAGCATGTCCGGGAAGCAGTAGCCCGTGTTGGCGCCGTCGGCGCCCCGCTCCATCTCGTAGTCGAGGAACAGGCCGTTGTTGCCGCAGAGGATGGAGATATGGCGCATCGAACCGTCTTTCTCGAAGCCGCGCAGCGTCGAGATCTTCTCCAGCCCGGGCCAGTCCTCGTGCTTGAGCATCACGCACGAAGGCAGTTCCTGCACGATGCGGCGGATCACGCCGGGCGTCATCTGCACCGAGAAGGTCAGCGGGTAGTCCTGGATCACGAACGGCACGTCGGCGCCGATGGCCTCCACGGCCTGGCGGTAATAGCCGACGATCTGGTCATCGGTGCGCAGCGTGTTGGGCGGGGCGATCATCACGCCGGCCGCGCCGCGCTCCATCACCTCGCGGGTCAGCGCGCGCATGGCGGCAAACCCGGGCGCCGACACCCCCACCACCACCGGCAGCCGGCCCGCCCGGCGGATCATCTGCGCGGCCACCTCCACGGATTCCGCGTGCTCCAGCTTGGGCGCCTCGCCCAGCTGGCCCAGCACGGTGATGCCGGTGGCGCCGCAGGCCAGGTAGAAGTCGGTCAGGCGGTCGATCGAGGCGATGTCGATCGTGCCATCGTCGAAGAACGGCGTCGGGGCGATGGGGAAGACGCCGCGTGCGTCAGCGGTCAGCGCGGTGAAAGCGGGGGAAGGCATGGTGGCTCCTGGGGGGGTAGTCAGGGAAAGCGAGCGTCAGGGTAGCCCCAAGCGGCGTCCCCTTCAAGGTCATGGGATTTGTTAGCATCACGGCATGGATGTCAGATTTCTCCAAAGCTTCGTGACGGTGGTGGATGTCGGCTCGCTCGCGGAAGCGGCGCGCCGGCTCGACCTCACGCCGGCCGCCATCGCGGCCCGGCTGCATGCGCTCGAGGAGGAGATTGGCGTCCCCCTGGTGCGGCGCGCTGGCCGCTCGGTGGTGCCGACCGAGGCCGGCATCCGCATTCTGGAGCGCGCGCGGCAGGTGATCCGCGATGTGCGCGACATGAGCACCGTGGCCAGCGGCGACGCCTCGCTCGGCGAATTCCGGCTCGGCTCGTTCGTGACGGCGATGGGCAGCATCGTGCCGCCGCTGCTGGGCCAGCTCTACCGGCGGCATCCGGACGTCAACCTGTTCGTCAAGCCGGGCCGGTCGATCGAATTGTGCGAAAGCCTCGTGCGCGGCGAACTCGATGCCGCCATCGTGGTGGAGCCGCAGTTCGCGGTGGCCAAGGGCTACCAGTGGGCCGAATTCATCGCCGAACCGCTGGTGGTCGTCGCACCCGCCGCGCTGGCCGGGCAGGACCCGCACGCGCTGCTGGCCACGCAGCCGTTCATCCGCTACGACCGCTCCGTACTGGGCGGGCAGCTCGCGGACCGCTACCTGCGCGACCACGATATCCGGCCGCACCAGCGGCTCGAGGTCGATGGCCTGATGGTCATCGCCGCGCTGGTGAGCGAAGGGCTCGGCGTGGCGCTGGTGCCGGACTGGGCGCCGATGTGGGACGGCCCGCTCAAGATCGCCCGCCTGCCGCTGCCGGACCGCGCGCCGGTGCGCCGCGTAGGCCTGATATGGGCCACGCACGGGCCCCGCGCCTCGCTGGCCGAAGCCCTGCTCGACGAGGCCCGCGCGCTGTTCCGGACCACCCGGACCTGACACCCCCCGGACACCCCCCTACTCCGGCGTCTTGCCACGGGTCTCCGCCGCGCGCAGGAAGTCGAAATCCACCCCCTGGTCGGCCTGCGTCACCGTCTGCAGGAACAGCTTCAGGTAGCCGCGCGGCGCGCTCGGTTCGATCCAGTCCGATGCCGCGCGCCGCTGCGCCAGTTCCTCGTCCGATACCAGCAGGCTCAGCTCACGCCGGCTCACGCTCAGGCGGATACGATCGCCGGTGCGCACCAGCGCCAGCGGGCCGCCCACGGCAGCCTCGGGCGTCACATGGAGCACCACCGTGCCGAACGCGGTGCCGCTCATGCGGCCGTCCGAAATCCGCACCATGTCCTTCACGCCGGCGCGGGCCAGCTTGCGCGGAATCGGGATATAGCCGGCCTCGGGCATGCCGGGCGCGCCTTTCGGGCCGATGTTGCGCAGGACGAGGATGTCGTCGGCCGTCACGTCGAGGTCATCCGAGTCGATCCGCTCGACGAGGTCCTGCGAGTCCTGGAACACCACCACACGGCCCTCGTGCTCCATCAAGCGGGCATCGGCGGCCGACTGCTTGATGATGGCGCCGCCCGGCGCCAGGTTGCCGGCCAGCACGGCGATGCCGCCCTGTGGATAGATCGGCGCGGCCATCGTGCGCACCACGTCCTGGGCGAAGCCGGGGCCGGCGGCCTCGATCTCCTCGCCCAGCGTGCGGCCGGTGACTGTCAGCGCGTCCAGCCGCAGCAGCGGCTTCAGCTCGCGCAGCAGCGTGGCCATGCCGCCGGCCTTGTGGAAGTCCTCCATATAGTGCTGGCCGCTCGGCTTCAGGTCGAGCAGCACCGGGGTCTCGCGGCCCATGCGGTCCAGCGCCTGCATGTCGATGTCCAGCCCCACGCGCCCGGCGATGGCCGCCAGATGGACGATGCCGTTGGTCGACCCGCCGATGGCCAGCAGCACCCGCATCGCGTTCTCGAATGCCGCCGGGGTCAGGATGCGGTCGATGGTCAGCCGCTCGCGCGCCATCTGCACCGCGCGCGCGCCGGTCAGCTCGGCAATGCGGATGCGGTCTGCCGTCACGGCGGGCGGCGTGGCCGCGCCGGGCAGGCTCATGCCCATCGCCTCGGTCAGGCAGGCCATGGTGCTGGCCGTGCCCATCACTGAGCAGGTGCCGACGCTGGCCACGAGCTGGTTGTTGACGTCGGCGGTCTCCTCGGCGTCGATCTCGCCCGCGCGGAACTTGCCCCAGTAGCGGCGGCAGTCCGTGCACGCGCCCACGCGCTCGCTGCGGTGCGAGCCGGTCAGCATCGCCCCGGTCACTAGCTGGATGGCCGGCACGCCGGCCGAGGCGGCGCCCATCAGCTGGGCCGGCACGGTCTTGTCGCAGCCGCCGATCAGCACCACCGCGTCCATCGGCTGGGCGCGGATCATCTCCTCGGTGTCCATCGACATCAGGTTGCGCAGGTACATGCTGGTCGGCGCGGCAAAGCTCTCGTGCACGGAGATGGTCGGGAAGGCCATCGGCAGCCCGCCCGCGAGCATGATCCCGCGCTTCACGGCCTCCAGCAGCTGCGGCATGTTGCCGTGGCACGGGTTGTACGCGCTCCCGGTGTCGGCAATGCCGATGACCGGTCGATCAAGCGCGCTGTCCGTATAGCCCGAGCCCTTGATAAACGCCTTGCGCAGGAACAGCGAGAAGCCCTGGTCGCCATAGTTGGTCAGGCCCTTGCGCAAGCCGGTGGCGCCGGGCTGGCCCTGGGTCGAATCCGTCGATGGGGTCGATTCCGTCGATTCGGGGGAGGAGGAGTCCTTGGGTTTCTGAGTCATGGCTGCGGCGTGTGCGAACAACAATCAAAAAGAATTCGGAAATCGGCGATGGCGGTCAACCATCGGATTTGATCTGGGCATCGGTAATCACCTTCTCCCAGCGCGATACCTCGGTGCGCAGGCGGTCGGCGGCCTTGTCCGGGGAGGTCGGCGCCAGCGCGTAGACGCCCTGTTTCAGGAACTGCTCCTTGACGTCCGGCGCCTCGAGCATCTTGGCCAGCGCGGCGTTGAGCCGATCGACCACGGCCGGCGGGGTGCCGGTGGGCGCCAGCACGCCGAACGTGGAACTGACGTCCAGCGCGGGCATGCCGGCCTCGGTGGCCGAGGGCACGTCCGGCAGCATGGAGATGCGAGCCGGCGCGGCCACGGCCAGTGCGCGCAATTGTCCGGACTTGATGAACGGCAGCGAGGCCGGCGCGGTTTCCACCATCATGTTCACCTGCCCCGCCACGAGGTCGGTCATCGCCGGGCCGCTGCCCTTATACGGCACGTGCACCATGTCGATCCCGGCCTCCTTGCGGAAGATCTCGGCGGCCATGCGCTGCGGCGCGCCGGCGCCCGACGACGCATAGTTCAGCTTGCCCGGATGCGCCTTGCCGTACTGGATCAGTTCCTGCAGCGTGTGCACCGGCAGCTTGGGGTTCACCACCACCACCAGCGGCACCGAGCCCACCACCATCACCGGTGCGAAATCCTTCACGAGATCGTAGCGCAGCCGGCCCTTTTCGAGCGTGGCCATGGTCGAGTGCGAGGTCAGCGCGCCCATCAGCAGGGTGTAGCCATCGGGCGCGGCCTTGGCGACGGCCTCGGCGCCGATATTGCCGCCTGCCCCGCCCCGGTTGTCCACCACCACCTGCTGGCCCAGCGCCTCGGTGAGCTTGCTGGCGATGATGCGGCCGATCACATCGGTCGCCCCACCCGGCGGATAGGGCACCACCAGGCGGATCGGCTTGTCCGGCCACGCAGCCAGCGCGCTACGCATCGAGACGGCCAGCGGCGCGGCAAGGCCGGCCAGCAGCAGGCGGCGCCGGACGGCGCGGTAGGTGGGGGTCATGTTGTCTCCGGTGTCTTCTTATATAGGTAGGGGACAGCGCGGAGGGGCGAGGCCTCGGGCAATACGGCGGGGGACGCGCTGCTGCCGACAGTCTGGCGGCTGTCGAAAGCAGAAAAAAGCGCTTTTCAGACCGATGAACGCAAAAATTCTTATGGTTCGACCGGTCTGCCCCCCGGGCCTGCGGTCAGGTCGACTGTTTGACGAAGGCCAGCAGGTCGGCGTTGATCACATCGGCATTGACCACGCACATGCCGTGCGAGAAGCCGGGATACGTCTTCAGCACCGCCCCCTTGACGATCTTGGCCGACAGCCGCCCGGCGGCGTCGATCGGCACGATCTGGTCGTCCTCGCCGTGCAGGATCAGCGTGGGCACGTCGAACTTCTTCAGGTCCTCGGTGTAGTCCACCTCCGAGAACTGCTTGATGCACTCGTACTGGCCCTTGATGCCGCCCGCCATGCCCTGCGCCCAGAAACTGTCGATGGTGCCCTGCGACGGCTTGGCGCCCTCCCGGTTGTACCCGTGGAACGGCACCGCCAGGTCCTTGTAGAACTGCGAGCGGTTATCGGCCACGCCCTTGCGGATGCCGTCGAACACGTCGATGGGCAGCCCGCCCGGGTTGGCGGCGGTCTTCAGCATGATCGGCGGCACCGCCCCGATCAGCACCGCCTGCGCCACGCGCCGCGTGCCGTGGCGGCCGATGTAGTGCGCCACCTCGCCGCCGCCCGTGGAATGGCCGACCAGCGTGGCCTGTCCGACATCGGCCTTCTCCAGCACGGCCGCCAGGTCGTCGGCATAGGTGTCCATGTCGTTGCCACCGGACGGCTGCCCGGAGCGGCCATGGCCCCGGCGGTCATGGGCGATCACGCGGAAGCCCTGCTGCACGAAGAACAGCATCTGGGCGTCCCAGGCGTCGCCGCAGAGCGGCCAGCCGTGCGAGAACACGATGGGGCGGCCGTGCCCCCAGTCCTTGTAATAGATCTCCGTGCCGTCCTGCGCGATTGCGAAAGCCATGATGCGTGCTCCTTGAAGGGGGTGGGACAGGGGGGGTGAGCGTGAACTGCCAGGCGGGAACGTTTCATCAAAGGCGATGGCGGCGGCAAACGCAAGCCGTGGGACGCGCGCTTCACAACATTTCACGCCACATGAACGATGAGCGTTTGCTAAGCTTCGCGGACCTATCCCCCCACGACCACCGGAGACAACCATGGGCCAGCGCATCACCCTTTCCGTACCGGACGGCAGTTTCGCCGCCTACCTCGCCACGCCGGACGCCGCCAACGCGCGCGGCACGGCCATCGTGGTCATCCAGGAAATCTTCGGCATCAACGCCGACATGCGCGAGACCTGCGACAACTTCGCGCGCGAAGGCTTCGTGGCGATCTGCCCCGACCTGTACTGGCGCCAGGAACCCAATGTCGAGCTGACCGACAAGACCGAGGCCGAGTGGAAGCGCGCGCTGGAGTTGTACAACGGCTTCAACGTGGACAAGGGCGTGGCGGACATCGACGCGGCCATCCAGGCCGTGCGCCAGCAGCCGGGCGTGACCGGCGGCGTGGGCACGGTCGGCTTCTGCCTGGGCGGGCTGCTGGCCTACCTGACGGCCGCGCGCACCGGGGCCGATGCGGCGGTGTCGTACTACGGCGTCGGCATCGACAAGCACCTGGACGAGGCGCCCCGCATCGCCAAGCCGCTGCTGATGCATATCGCCGAGGAAGACGAATTCGTGCCGGCCGAGGCCCGCGCCAAGATCATCGAGACGCTGGAAGACAGCCCGCACGTGGAGATCCACACCTACCCGGGCTGCCAGCATGCCTTCGCCCGCAATGACGGCGTGCACTACGTGGCGGATGCAGCACAGGAGGCCAACGCCCGGACGCTGAAATTCTTCCAGGCGATGAAGTAACGGGATGGGTTTCTCCCCGCAGCCGCCAGCCGGAGCGGGGAGAAAAAAGGGCGTTTCGTACTAGTCCGATTTGCGGCGACGCAACATCCCCCCGCTTGATCCATGCCAAAATGCCGGCTGGTCCAACGCGGAAACGGAGCTTCGGGGATGTATCGCGGCGAACGGTTCAACGGCTACAGCCACCTCGCGGGGGCGGTCCTGGCGGCCGCCGGCATGGCAGTGCTCGTCACTTCCTCGGCCCTGCACCACGATGCCTGGAAGGTGGTCAGCTCGGTGGTCTACGGCACCACGCTGGTCCTGCTCTACACCATCTCCACGGTCTACCACAGCATCCGCGGCCCGGCGAAGGACATCTTCCGCCGGCTCGACTACTGCGCCATCTACCTGCTCATCGCCGGCAGCTACACACCGTTCGCGCTGGTCACGCTGCGCGGCCCCTGGGGCTGGACGCTGTTCGGCGTCAACTGGGGCCTCGCGGTCATCGGCATCATCCAGGAACTGTGGATCGGCCACCGCACGCGCATCCTGTCCCTGTCGATCTACGTGATCATGGGCTGGCTGGTAGTCTTCGCGTTCGACCCGCTCACCGCCGCCCTGCCGCGCGCCGGCCTGTACTGGCTGGTGGCCGGCGGCGCCACCTATACCGCCGGCATCGGCTTCTTCCTGTTCGACGAACGCGTGCGCCACTTCCACGGCATCTGGCACCTTTTCGTCCTGGCGGGCAGCTTCTGCCAGTTCGTCAGCATCCTCTACTACGTCGGCTGACGATGTTGGCCGATCAAGTCGGCTGCACCTTCCGGCGCCGGCCCTTTTCCACCAGCCCGCCGATCACCGGCCACACCAGCACCGCCACGGCCAGCGCCATGATCGTGCCGACCAGGCCGTTGGACCAGAACACGTCCATCTGGCCCTGGGACATCAGCATGGTCTGCCGGAACGAATCCTCGGCGCGGTCGCCCAGTACCAGCGCCAGCACCAGCGGCGCCAGCGGGTAGTCGAGCTTCTTCAGCACGTAGCCGATCACGCCGAAAATCAGCATCAGCCAGACGTCGAACATGGCGTTGTGCACCGTGAAGGCGCCGATGGCGCACACCACGAGGATCAGCGGCGCGATGATCGCGAACGGAATGCGCAGGATGGCGGCGAACAGCGGCACCGTGGAAAGCACCACGATCAGCCCGGCGATGTTGCCCAGGTACATGCTGGCGATCAGCCCCCAGACGAAGGTCTTCTGCTCGGTGAACAGCAGCGGCCCCGGCTGCAGGCCCCAGATCATCAGGCCGCCCAGCAGCACGGCGGCCGTGGCGGAGCCGGGAATGCCCAGCGCCAGCATCGGCAGCAGCGCGCTGGTGCCAGCCGCGTGCGCGGCGCACTCCGGCGCGATCACCCCTTCCACATTGCCGCGCCCGAAGCTCTCGCGGTTGCGCGAGAAGCGCTTGGCCACGCCGTAGCCCATGAATGACGCCGCCGTGGCGCCGCCCGGCGTCACGCCCAGCCAGCAGCCAATCACCGACGAGCGGATCAGCGTCATCCAGTAACGCGGCAGCTCGGCCCAGGTCTTGAGCACCACCTTGAGGTCGATGCTGGCGCGCTTGCCGCGGAAGGCCACGCCCTCCTCCATCGTGATCAGGATCTCGCTGATGCCGAACAGGCCGATCACGGCGACCAGGAAGTCGAACCCGCGCAGCAGCTCGGTGGAGCCGAAGGTCATGCGCAGCGTGCCCGAGACGGTATCCATGCCCACCGCCGCCAGCGCAAAGCCCATGCACATCGCGATCACGATCTTGGCCTTGGCTTCCTTGCCCATGCCGACGAAGCTGCAGAACGTGAGGAAGTACACCGCGAAGAATTCCGGCGGCCCGAAGCGCAGCGCGAACTTCGCCACCAGCGGCGCCAGGAAGGTGATCAACAGGACGCCGGCCAGCGCGCCGAGGAACGACCCCGTGAAGGCCGAGGTCAGCGCCCGCCCGGCCTCGCCCTGCTGGGCCATGGGGTAGCCGTCGAAGGTGGTCGCCACGGACCAGGCTTCGCCGGGGATGTTGAACAGGATCGAGGTGATCGCCCCGCCGAACAGCGCGCCCCAGTAGATGCAGGACAGCATGATGATGGCCGAGGTCGGCTCCATCGAGAACGTCAGCGGCAGCAGGATCGCCACGCCGTTGGGGCCGCCCAGCCCCGGCAACACGCCCACGACGATGCCGAGCAGGATGCCGACCAGCATCAGCCCGACGTTGTGCCACGACATGGCGACCGCGAAGCCGCCCATCAGTGAATTGAGTTCTTCCACGCCCGCCCCCTCAGAAACCGAACGCCGCTTCGAGCGGGCCCTTCGGCAGTGGCACGCGGAACTGCATCTCGAAGATCCAGAACAGCGCGGCGTTGATGGCAACGCCGGTCAGCACGGCACGCCACCAGGCAAACTTGCCGATGACCCGCATGAAGCCGGCGATGAAGATGGCGCTGGCCACATAGATGCCGAGGAACTTGATCAGCGCGATGTAGATCGTCAGCGGCACCAGGATCACCGCCACCTGGCGCAGCTGCGGCCAGGTGACGAAGGTGGCGTCGGACGCGGTGCGCCACGCCTGCCACAACACGGCCAGGCAGGCCACGAAGATGATGGCCCCGATGCGCAGCGGGAAGTAGCCGGCCTGCGGGCCGTCCGGCGCCCAGCCCGCGCCGATCTGATAATTGCTGACCATGACTACGACCGCGCCGGCGGCGATCAGCAGCGCCACGGCGATCTCCGCCGTGCGCACCGTGATGGCCGCCGSCGCGGCCGTGGCGTCGGTATGCTCGCTCATTAGAACCTCCCAATTGAAAGGGCGACGCCACCAGCGACGCCCAAGTGGATCATTCCGTGCCGCGGTTTCTCCCTCTCCCCTCAGTGGGAGAGGGCCGGGGAGAGGGGTGGTCTAGCACCGAGCCACAATCGATGAAGCCGTCGGTGCGCTCCAGCGCTACAGCTCCGGCCAGCGCCGCCCCTCTCCCCCGGCCCCTCTCCCGCAAGCGGGAGAGGGGAGCAACCCGCCCCCCCGAACCGCACTTTCTCGCGGGAGAGGGGAGCAAACCATCACCGTGCTGCCACGAAGCCCGCTTCCTTGATGATGTCCTTGTGGCGGGTCTCGTCCGCCTGGAGGAACTCGGTCAGCTTGGTGCCGGTCAGGAACTCGTTCTTGAGCGCGTTCTTTTCGAGGTACTCCTTCCACTCGGGCGTGGCGGCCACCTTCTGCATCAGCTCGACGTAGTACTTCTGCTGGTCCGGCGTGACGCCGCCCGGCAGCATGAACACGCGCAGCATCTGGTATTGCACGTCCAGCCCGGCTTCCTTGCACGTGGGGATATCGCCCCAGCTCTGCGTGGCCGTCACCTTGCCCGTGTACTGCATGCGCGACGGCGCGAACACGCACAGCGCGCGGTGCTCGCCGGCGCGCCACTGGCCGATCGATTCGGACGGGTTGTTCACGTTGGAGTCGATGTGCTTGCCCGAAAGCTGCGTAGCGGCCTCGCCGCCGCCCTTGTACGGGATGTAGATGAAGCGCACGCCGGCCTTGCGCTCCATCTGCGCGGTGATGATCTGGTCCTCGCGCTTGGAACTGGTGCCGCCCATCTTGAGCTTGCCGGGCTGCTTCTTGGCTTCGGCGATGTAGTCGGTCGGGGTCTTGTAGGGCGCTTCGGCGTTGGTCCACAGCACGAATTCGTCCATCGCCACCATGGCCACCGGGGTCAGATCGCGCCAGTTGAACGGCAACTGGCTGACCATCGGCACGGTATAGAGCGCGGACGAGGTCACCAGCAGCTTGTGCGGGTCGCCCTTGGACGCCTTGGTGTCCATCAGGCCCTCGGCGCCGCTGGCGCCAGCCTTGTTCACCACGATGACCGGCTGGCCCATCAGCTTGTGCTTGGCGATGATGCCCTGGATCGAGCGCGCCATCTGGTCGGAGGCGCCGCCGGCACTGAACGGCACCACGATTTCGACGGGCTTGGTGGGCTCCCAGGCAAACGCGGGAGCGGCAAATGAAACACTGAGGGCAATACCGAGCAGCGAAGCACGCGCGGCGGCGCGTGCGGGGGAACGCAACGTCATGGTCTGTCTCCTTTGGTGTGATCCGTGCGCTCTGCTGGCGCATCGGCGGTACGGCCGGGCCGTCCCGGGAATCCCGGGCGGTCCGTCTTTTTCTTCTACGTCGATGGTGACCGGATCAGGCGGCGCGCAGCGCCGGCTTCAGCGCGGCCGCGCGCAGGCTTTCCATCGCCGCCAGCACGCCGCCCGCATGGTGCGGCACGCCGGCCAGCGCCAGACCCATCTCCACGCCGGCGAGGGTGCCCATCAGCGTCAGGTCGTTGAAATCGCCCAGATGGCCGATGCGGAAGACCTTGCCGGAGAGCTTGGACAGCCCCTGCCCCAGCGACATATTGAAGTTCTCCAGCACCACCTTGCGCAGCGCGTCGGCGTTGTGGCCGTCCGGCATGACCACGGCGGTCAGCGCCGGGCTGTACTCGGCCGGGTTCTGGCACAGGATCTCCAGCCCCCAGGCGTTCACGCAGGCGCGCGTGGCCTCGGCATGGCGGCGATGGCGCGCGAACACGTTCTGCAGGCCCTCTTCCTGGAGCATGTCGCACGCCTCGGACAGCCCGTAGAGCAGGTTCGTGGCCGGGGTGTACGGCCAGAAGCCATTCTTGTTGGCTTCGATGATCTCTTCCCAGCCCCAGAACGCCTTCGGCAGCTTGGACCTGGCCGACGCCGCCACGGCCTTGGCGCTGACCGCGTTGAACGACAGGCCCGGCGGCAGCATCAGCCCCTTCTGCGAGCCGGAGACGGTCACGTCCACGCCCCACTCGTCGTGGCGATAGTCGATCGAGCCCAGCGAGGAGATGGTGTCCACCAGCAGCAGCGCGGGGTGGCCGGCCGCATCGATCGCACGGCGCACGGCGGCGATGTCGGAGGTCACGCCGGTGGAGGTCTCGTTATGGACCACGCAGACCGCCTTGATCTCGTGGCTGCGGTCCTCGGCCAGCCGCGCGCCGATGGCGGCGGCGTCCACGCCGTGGCGCCAGTCGCCCACCAGGAATTCCGGATTCAGGCCGAGCTTGTCGGCCATCTTCTTCCACAGCGAGGCGAAGTGGCCGGTCTCGAACATCAGCACGCGGTCGCCGGCGGAGAGCGTATTCACCAGCGCCGCTTCCCATGCGCCCGTACCGGATGCCGGATAGATCACAACCGGCTGGGCGGTCTGGAAGATCTTGCGGATGTCCGCCAGCACCTTCTTGCCGAGTTGCTGGAACTCGGGGCCGCGGTGGTCGATGGTCGGGTAGTCCATTGCGCGCAGCACGCGGTCGGGCACGTTGGTCGGACCCGGGATCTGCAGGAAGTGCCGGCCGCTGGGATGGGAGTTCAGTCGGATCATGTCGCCTCGTGTTCTTCGGTTTGAATTTTGTATTCAAAAATCGGGGATGCACTGCGCGCCCGGCATGCGGGATAATGTTGCCCGGCGCAAGCGCCTCGCATTCCGCAAAAAGTCCTTATAAATCAGTACTTATCAGGATTTCAGACCGTTCGTCGCGCTGTTCCGGGCGTGGCCAACGACACCGGAATGCAGTTCGTGCTTGCCCCAGAGTAGGTTTTGAATACAATACTGTCAAGCCACACGATCCCTGATGACCGCCAATCCGACCACTCCCTCGCAAGCCGTAGACCGCCAGATCCTGCATGTGGCGGTGGCCCAGCGCCTGCGCACCATGATCATGGAAGGCGAGCTGGCGCCGGGCACCCGGCTCAATGAGCGCGTGCTGTGCGACCTGCTCCAGGTTTCGCGCACGCCGCTGCGGGAAGCCTTCAAGGTGCTCGCGGGTGACGGTCTGGTCACTCTGCTGCCAAACCGGGGCGCCGAGGTGGTGGTGCTGTCCAAGGAAGCGATCGACCACCTGTTCGAGATGATGGGCGCGCTGGAAGCCACCAGCGGCGAGCTGGCCTGCCAGCGCATCACCGACGCCGAGCTGGTGGAGATCCGTGCCATGCACTACGAGATGCTGGCGTGCCACGCGCGCCGGGACCTCCCTAATTACTACGCGCTGAACCGGCGCATCCACGACGCCATCAACGCCGCGGCGCGCAATCCGATCCTCGAGGAGACCTATCGACGCATCAACCTGCGTATCCAGGCGCTGCGCTTCCGCTCCAACTTCGACCAGGACAAATGGGATCTGGCCGTGCGCGAGCACGGCGCCATGCTCGATGCCCTGGCGAAGCGCGACGGCGCCGCCCTGCGAGACATCCTGCGCGCGCACCTGCAACACAAGCACGACGCGCTGATCGCCGAACTAGAACGCGCACAGGACGCCGCCGCCTGACCCCCGCGCGCGCCGCGCCGTCTCCGGACGGCAGGCCGGCGCGCCACGGGCCAGGGCGACGGCGTCTCCAGTGCATGCACACGGAGACATCCCCGCTCATGGCCCTGCCTACCACCCCCACGCCGCCCGGCGTGCAGCCGCTGCGCTTCATGCCCGGCGCCGCATCGTCACCCGCCACGCAGTCGCCGCTGTACCGGCGGCTCGCCGCCGAGCTGCGCGGCGACGTGCTGTTCGACACCGCCAGCCGTGGCCGCTACGCCACAGACGCCTCGATCTATCAGGTCATGCCGATTGGCGTAGTCGTGCCGCGCGACGAAGCCGACGCCCGGCTGGCGCTGGACATCGCCCGCGACTTCAAGGCGCCCCTGCTGCCGCGTGGCGGCGGCACCAGCCAGTGCGGCCAAACCGTGGGCGAGGCGCTGGTCATCGACAACAGCAAGTTCCTGAACCAGGTGATCGACTTCGACCCGGTGGCGCGCACGGTGACTGTGCAGCCCGGCATCGTGCTCGACCACCTCAACGCCTGGCTCAAGCCGCACGGGCTCTGGTTCCCGGTGGACGTCTCCACGGCGGCGCAGTGCACGATCGGCGGCATGGCCGGCAACAACTCGTGCGGGTCACGCTCGATCCAGTACGGCAACATGGTGCACAACGTGCTGGGCATCCAGGCGATCCTGGCCGGCGGCGAGGACGTGCGCTTCGACGTCGGCTGGCCGGCGGACGGCGCCCCGCACCGCGCCATCGCCGATGGCGTGCGGCGCATCGCCGAGCGGGAGCGCGACGCCATCGCCGAGATGTACCCGCACGTACTGCGGCGCGTGGGCGGCTACAACCTCGACCTGTTCCATCCCCAGAACGAACGCCCCTACACTGCCGACGGCAGCGTCAACCTCGCCCACCTGCTGGTCGGCTCGGAGGGCACGCTGGCCTATTTCCGGCACCTGACGCTGCAACTGGCGCCGCTGCCCACGCACAAGACGCTCGGCGTGGTGAATTTCCCGACCTTCTACCAGTCGATGGACCTCACCCGCCATATCGTCGGCCTGCAGCCGGCGGCGGTGGAGCTGGTCGACCGGACCATGATCGACCTCGCGCGCCACAACCCGGCCTTCCGCCCGGTGATCGAGCGCGCGCTGGTGGGCGAGCCCGAGGCCATCCTGCTGGTGGAATTCGCTGGCGAAGACCGCGAGACCACGGTGCGCGGCCTGGCCCGGCTGGTGGAGCTGATGGCCGACCTGGGGCTGCCCGGCTCGGTGGTGGAGATGCCGGATGCCGGCCCGCAAAAGGCGCTGTGGGAAGTGCGCAAGGCCGGCCTGAACATCATGATGAGCATGAAGGGCGACGGCAAGCCGGTGTCCTTCATCGAGGACTGCGCAGTGCCGCTGGAGCATCTGGCCGCGTACACCTCCCGGCTGACCGAGGTCTTCCACAAGCACGGCACGCGCGGCACGTGGTACGCCCACGCCAGCGTCGGCACGCTGCATGTGCGCCCCATCCTCGACATGCGCCGCGACGGCGCCACCAAGATGCGGGCGATTGCCGAGGAAGCCGCCGCGATGGTCCGCGAATACAAGGGCGCCTATTCGGGCGAGCATGGCGACGGCATCTGCCGGGGCGAATGGGTGGCGTGGCAGTTCGGCCCCGCGCTGAACCAGGCCTTCGCCGAGGTCAAGGCGCTGTTCGACCCCGAAAACCGCTGCAACCCCGGCAAGATCGTCGGCACGCCGAAGATGGACGACACCGTGCTGTTCCGCTTCCCGCCCAGCTATACGGTGAAGCCGATCACCCCGGCGCTCGACTGGTCGGCGTGGAACGTCACACGCGACCCGGTGACCGAGGCCGAAAGCACGCCCGGCACCGGGCTGGACCCCGCGCGCGGGCTGGCGGCGGCCGTGGAGATGTGCAACAACAACGGCCACTGCCGCAAGTTCGACGCCGGCACGATGTGCCCGAGCTACCGCGTCACGCGAGACGAGCAGCACCTGACCCGTGGCCGCGCCAACACGCTGCGGCTGGCGCTGTCTGGCCAGCTCGGCCCGGAGGGGCTGCTGGAGCCAGCGGTCAAGGAGGCCCTCGACCTGTGCGTCTCCTGCAAGGGCTGCAAGCGCGACTGCCCCACCGGCATCGACATGGCCAAGATGAAGATCGAAGTCCGCGCCGCCCACGCCAAGGCCGGCAAGCTGCGCGCGCGCGACCGCATGGTCGCCTTCCTGCCGCGCTACGCCGGGCTGGCCAGCCGCCTGCCGTGGCTGTTCAACCTGCGTGACCGCGTGC
This sequence comes from Cupriavidus sp. 10L45, assembly GCF_056395225.1. Classification (NCBI taxonomy): domain Bacteria; kingdom Pseudomonadati; phylum Pseudomonadota; class Betaproteobacteria; order Burkholderiales; family Burkholderiaceae; genus Cupriavidus; species Cupriavidus sp. 10L45. Next base: position 298,055 of record NZ_JBFTJC010000002.1, on the reverse strand, counting down.
CGGGACTGCCGGCGCTGAGCGAGCGCCTGTTCGGCCTGTCCGCCCGGCGCTCGCTGCCGCGCTGGCAGGCGGCTTTCCTTGGGGGCGACTACACGCCGAAGGCGGCGGGCGGCAAGGAGGTGGTGCTGTTCGTCGATACCTTCAACAACCATATGGAGCCCGAGAACGCCCGCGCGGCCCAGCGCGTGCTCGAAGGTGCCGGCTACACCGTGCACCTGTCGGCGGTGCCGGGCGAGCGCCCGCTGTGCTGTGGCCGGACCTTCCTGGCGGCAGGTCTGGTCGATGAAGCCAAGGCCGAGGCCCGGCGCGCGCTCGACGCGCTGCTGCCCTTCGTCGCGCGCGGCGTGGCCGTGGTGGGGCTCGAACCGTCTTGTTTACTGTCGATGCGCGACGAATTCCTCCAGTACGGCTACGGTGACGCCGCGCGCCAACTGGCGGACAACGCGTTCCTGTTCGAGGAATTCCTGGTCCGCGAGCACGCCGCCGGCCGCTTCGCCCCATCGCTCCAGCCCATCGGCACGGCCCGGGCCCTGCTGCACGGCCACTGCCACCAGAAGGCGTTCGATGCCGTACGCCCCGTGGAACAGGTGCTCGGCTGGATTCCGGGCCTGAAGACCGAGCTGGTGGAGTCGTCGTGCTGCGGCATGGCCGGCAGCTTCGGCTACGAGGCCGAGCATCACGAGGCCTCGATGAAGATGGCCGAGCTGTCGCTGCTGCCGGCGGTGCGCAAGGCCGATGGCGACACTCTCGTGGTGGCCGATGGGACGAGTTGCCGACATCAGATCCACGATGGTGCAGGCCGGGAGGCGCTGCACGTGGCGCGGGTGCTGGAGCGGGCCATGGCGACGGCGGCAACGGCAGCCGGATAGCGCACACCCAACGCCCACGCAACAGATTCTCCGTCCAAATCCGCCAAGTTCCCGGTCCTGGCGGACAAAGCGGCCGGCCCGGGCCAGCGCAGCGCCTATGATGCAACGGCGAACCAGCGGTCTGGACGGAGAGTGGACGGAGAACCAAAGCCATGGGCACTATCGCAATCGAGTTGGAGGTCTCGCCTGATGCCCCGGCAGGCCGGGCGACATGACGGGGCGCCAGCGCAAGGGCGCTGCGGCCAGCGTACTGACAGCGGTGGCGCTGGCGGCGCTCGTGCTGTGGCTTGGCAGCCGCAAGGCGCCGGGCGGCTCGATCGACGCGGTCGGCGCCACAACCGATGTGGCGGTCCAGCCGATAGCCGGCGGGGCCGACCAGGCCGCTGCCCTGCAGGCGGCCCTGGATAGCCTGCAGCCGGGCCAGCGCCTCGTGCTGGCGCCGGGCAACTATCGCGTGGGGAACGTGCTGGCCATCCGTGGCGAGCAGGTCGTGGTGTCCGGCTACGGCGCCACGCTCACCGCCACCAGCCCGGACGCGCAGGCGGTGGAGATCACCGGCCGCAACGCCACGCTGGTCGGCGTCACGCTGGTCGGCACCGGCACGCAGCGGCTCGAATCGTCCACCTCCGCCAAGGTCTCCGTGGACGGCTACGGCATCCAGGTGCTCGACGTCACCATCCGTGGCGGGGCGAGCGCCGGCATCTTCGTCTCGCGCGGCAACAGCATCGCGCTGGTCGGCAACAAGGTCAACGGCACGCTGGCCGATGGCATCCACATCACCGGCGGCTCGCGCGACGTGCTCGTGCAGGACAACTCCGTCACCGCCACCGGCGACGACATGATCGGCATCGTCAGCTACCAGCGCGACGGCACGATCAACCAGAACATCCTCGTCAGCGCCAACTACCTGGCCGGCAACGCCTGGGGGCGCGGTGCGTCCATCGTCGGCGGCACCGACGTGACCCTGGCCAACAACTGGATCGAAGGGGTGCAGAAGGCGGCGGCGGTGCTCATCGCGCAGGAGGACGGCTACCGCACGGCAGGCGTGACCAATGTGCAGGTGACGGACAACATGATCTCGGATATCGAGAACGCCACGCAGCCGGGCAACAACCGGCTGGCGGCGGGCCATGCGGCCATCGACATCAATACGGGGACGGGCAGCGTCGCGCGGGTGCTGGTGGCGGGCAACCAGGTCACGCGCGCCACTTACGATGGCTTCCGGGCGGTCGGCAATGTCTGCAACGTGCGGGTCTCGCGCAACCGGTTCGTGACGATTGGCGGCGCGGCGCTGTCCCTCCAGGTGCGCAACTGCCCGACGGACGCCTGGACCTGCGACGGCAACACGCTGGACGGCACTGGCATCGCCCTGACCGGCTGCAACGGGACCGGCGCGCCGCAGGTGTCGGGCGCGGACCGGACCCGGATGCCGCAGGTGCGCACGGCGCTGCGGCAGCAATGAGCCCTCCTCGGACGTAGCGGACTCACCGCACGCGCGGCGTCTCGGCGATCAGCCGTTGGAGGTACTTGCCATAGTGGCTCTTGCCTAGCGGCTTGGCCAGCCGGCCGAGCTGCTCGGCATCGATCCAGCGGCGCCGGTAGGCGATTTCCTCCGGGCAGGCCACCATCAGGCCCTGCCGCTTCTGAAGCGTCGAGACCAGCAGCGCCGCCTCCACCAGCGAGTCGTGCGTGCCGGTGTCCAGCCACGCGTAGCCGCGCCCCATGATGTCCACGGCGAGCTTCCCGGCTTCCAGGTAGCGCGAGTTGACATCGGTGATCTCCAGCTCGCCGCGCGCCGAGGGCCGGATGTCCGCCGCGATGTCGCACACCGCGTTGTCATAGAAGTACAGCCCGGTCACCGCGTAGCTGGAGCGCGGGACGGCCGGCTTTTCCTCGATCGACAGCGCGCGGAAGTCCTCGTCGAACTCCACCACGCCGTAGCGCTCCGGGTCGTCCACGTGATAGGCGAACACGGTGGCGCCTTCCTCGCGCCGGTTGGTGCGCGCCAGCAGCCGGGCGAGGTCGTTGCCGTGGAAGATGTTGTCCCCGAGGATCAGCGCCGAAGGGTGCTTGCCGACGAAGTCCCGGCCAATGATGAAGGCCTGCGCCAGCCCGTCCGGCGAGGGCTGCTCCGCGTACTGGATGTCCAGCCCCCACTGGCTGCCGTCGCCCAGCATGGTGGCGAAGCGCGGCAGGTCCTGCGGCGTGGAGATGACCAGGATCTCGCGGATGCCCGCCGTCATCAGCGTGGAGAGCGGGTAGTAGATCATCGGCTTGTCATAGACCGGCAGCAGTTGCTTGGACACGCACTGCGTGATCGGGTACAGCCGCGTGCCGGACCCACCGGCCAGGATGATGCCTTTGCGGTTCATGTCTGAATCTCCCAGGTCGATGGTGGTGAAGTCTGTTCAGGTCGCTCTTTCAAGCGGTGCGGGAATGGGCGCCACAGGGTCCACGCCCCGGGCCGTGGCGCGGGCAGTCGCCTCGCGCCGGTAGCAGATGAAGAAGGCCAGCGCGCCGAACACCTCGGTCAGGATGATCGAGATCACCGTGCCCCGGGCGCCCATCAGCATCACCAGCGGCACCACGTAGAGCAGGTGGAGCACGGTCACGGCGGCGTAGATGTTCTGCACCAGCCGGTGGCGGCCCAGCGCCAGCAGGCCCAGGTTGCCGAAGACGAAGGCCACGCTGGTCACCGGCAGCAGCACGCCCTCCAGGCGCAGCAGCAGGATGGCGTCGTGGAACGGCTCGCCCAGCCACATGCGGATGCCGACATCGGCAAACAGCTCGATGCCGATGGCCAGCGCGCCGGCGCAGGCAAACACCGCCAGCGTCGCCTTGCGCAGCAGGGCGCGCGCCGCCTCCGGGTCCGTGACGTTGTACTGGCTGATGCGCGGGAAGAAGGCCGTGCCCACCACCGTGAAGATGGTCTGGGCCGCCACGCGGATCTTGTCCGCCATGGAGAACTGCCCCACCGCCACCGGCCCGTGGAAGTAGTTGAGCAGGATGGCGTTGAAGGTGACGTAGAAGCTCACCAGCACCAGCGAGAGAAACACCGGGAAGCCTTCGCGGAACGAGATGGCCACCTCGCGCACCGACACGGCCACCAGCGACGCCAGCCGCTGCCGGTGGATGCCCCACAGCGCCGCCACCGCCAGCAGCACCGTGCCAACGCTAATGCCCAGTGCCGCCAGTGCGGCGTCCCCCGGCCCGCGCACCCACATCAGCACGCACCCCAGGCTGACCGCGCGGGCGATGCAATTCGGCACCACCAGCACCTTCATGCGCTCCAGCCCCTGGTACAGCCAGATCGGCGTGAAGGCGTTGGCCACCACGCCGACGAAGGCCGCCGCGAGGATGGTCCAGTGCTCGCGCAGGCTCGGCACCAGCCCGAGCGTGCCGGCCATCAGCAGCGCGGCGGCCAGCGTCAGGGTCAGCTTGGCGGCCATCGTGGCCGAGAACACGCGGTCGACCACCGTGCGGTCGTCCCGCCCCAACGACACCAGCCGCGTGGCGGTGAGATTGTGGCCGTAGTCGGTCAGCAGGATCAGGTACTGCGCCAGCGCCTGGCAGTAGGCCAGCACGCCGAACTCCTTCACCCCGAGCACCCTTCCGAGCAGCGGCAGCAGGAGCAGCGGGAACAGGTAGTTGCCGGCCTGTATCAGCAGGAGATAGGTCGCGGTGGCGCGGATGGAGGTCGGCATGGCGGCGTAGCGTCAGCGGGGACCGGGACGGATCACACCACGCGGCACCGGCGGCAACCGTCGTCGCACCGGCTGGCCGGCCATCTGGAAGATCAGCCACAGCAGCGCCAGCGGCACGAAGTTGCGCCCGCTGAACAGGTTGGGCACGCGCAGGATCTCCAGCAGCGACACCAGCAGCACAGCGTGCGCGCAGCACCAGAAGCCATCGCCCGCGCGCCAGCCCGCGTAGCTGCGGGACAGCAGCCAGCCCATGCCCGCCGCCAGCAGCAGCGCGAACCATCCCCACTCGTGGAAGTGCACGTAGATACCGGACGGATTGTTGAACTCCGGGTCGCCGAAGTCGCTCAGGAACATCGTGTAGCTGTCGCCATTGCCGACCAGCGGGCGCATGAACTCGCCCACCACCGGGAACTTGACCAGCCAGTCGAAGGTGAACACCGCGTCGCCGGCGCCCCAGCCCATGATCGCCAGCAGCCCGGCGCCGTTGTTCAGCGAGGTGGAGTAGTACATGCCGAGCCGTTCCAGCGCGAACTCGAAGATGTTGTCGTAGAGATTGACGTAGTGCGTCTCCCAAGACCGGTTGTACTCGTTGGCGATAAAGAAGCCGATCAGCGGGCCGATGGCCGCGAACGGCCCGAGCCGCAGCAGCCAGTTGCGCCGGGGCACGTTGCGGAACCGCATCACCATCAGCACCCACGGCAGCACCAGTTCCACCAGCGCCAGCCGCTCGGCGAAGATGAAGCTGCGCAGCACCGTCAGCACCAGCAGCACGGCCAGGAAGACCTTGTAGCGGTTCAGGCCGCGCACCGGCTGGCGGAAGATGTAGAAGTAGAGCGGCACATAGGCCACGCCGGCCTGCGTGAGCGTGCTGATGCCGGCGATGCGGCCCTTCAGTTCGAGGACGTCGTAGGTGCTGGCGGAGCCGGTCAGGAAGGAGATCAGCACGGCGGGCCGGGCAATCACGCCGCCCATCATCACCAGATAGCCGATCAGGGCGAGCCAGAACAGCGCGTCGAGGATGTGCACGGGCATCTCGGCGCGCGGCCGGGGCGCCAGCGGGGCCAGCGAATCGCCCGCGTAGGACGCCACCGTCAGCACCACCAGGAACAGCCCGCCGGCCAGCGCGTAGAAGCTGGTGAAATAGACCCGCTCGATGGCCTTCTGGTCGCCCAGCAGCGACACCGAGATCAGCACATAGAGCGGCAGGATGAAATACAGCAGCAGCCGGGTGGGGTCTTCCCACCAGTAGCCGTCATGGAAGTCGCGGGGCGGGGTCGGATGTGGCATCGGCATCTATCTGGGGACGACCGCGAGGTCATCGGTGTGGAACGGTTCCGTGGGCACCGGGGGTTCCGGCTCGGGCGACGCGGTGCGGGGCCGGCCGCCCTGCCCGGCCATGGCCTGCCGCACCACGGCCAGGAACTCGCTGCGGAAACGCTCCGGCGTGAAGCGCAGCGCGTTCTCACGGCAGACGGCCGGGTCGAACCAGCCGCTGTCCTCGAAGCGGCAGACCGCGCGCACGATGTCCTCCACGGTCTGGCGCGGGAAGAACACGCCGGTGCGGGTGCCGGCGTTGCCGGCGTCGACCACCGTCTCGCTGGCACCGCCCCGCCCCAGCGCGATCACCGGCGTGCCGCAAGCCTGCGCCTCCACGGCCACAATGCCGAAATCCTCCTCGGCGGCGAACACGAAGGCGCGTGCGCGCTGCATGTGGTCGATCAGTATCTCGGTCGACTGGTAGCCCAGCATCTTCACGTTGGGGGGCAACATGGCCTGGATGCGCGCGAAGTCCGGCCCATCGCCAATCACGACCAACCGCTTGTCCGGCATGGCCGCGAAGGCTTCCACGATCAGCGCGACCTTCTTGTACGGCACCAGCCGGGAGGCGGTCAGGTAGAAGTCCTCGCGGCACTGGCCGAGGCCGAAACGCTCCACATCGACCGGCGGGAACACCACCGTGGCCGGGCAGCCGTAGACCTTGCGGATGCGCCGCGCCACGTAGGCCGAGTTGGCCACGAGCAGGTCTACGCCATGGGCGGTGCGATGGTCCCAGATCCGCATGTAATGGAGGATGGCCCGCGCGATCCAGCTCTTGAGCCCGCGCGTCAGGCGCGATTCGTCGAGGTACTGGTGCTGGAGGTCCCACGCATAGCGGATCGGCGAATGGATGTAGCTGACGTGGAGTTGCTCCGGCCCGGTGATGACCCCCTTCGCCACGGCATGGCTGGACGAGATCACGAGGTCGTAGTCGGAGAGGTCGAACTGTTCCACTGCCAGCGGCATCAGCGGCAGGTAGTTGCGGAACGACTTCCGGGCGCGCGGCAGGCGCTGGATGAACGACGTCTTGGCGTGCTTGCCCTGCAGCACGTGGCGCTGGTCGTCCGGGAAGAAATCGACCACGCTGAACAGGTCGGCGTCGGGCCAGATCTTGAGAATCTGCTCCAGCACGCGCTCGGAGCCGGCATAGGTGGTCAGCCAGTCGTGCACCACGGCCACCCTGCCGAACTCGCCGGGAAAGGGAGTCGGGACGAAATTCGGGGCGAAATTCGGGGCGGGGGTCATCGCTGGGGCAGCCATGGGGAAATCTCGGTGAGAAGCCGGTCGGCGGTCAGGCGCCACGAGCGGCGCTGCACGTTGGCGAAGCCCTGCGTGCGCAGGCGGTCACGCAGGGCGCTGTCGTGCATCACGTGCATCATGGCTTCGCCGCACTCCGCCGCACTGGTCGGGCGGAAGTAGATCGCCGCATCGCCGCAGGCCTCGCGCACCGAGGGCAGGTTGGACGCGATGACCGGGCAGCCCAGCGTCATCGCCTCCACCGGCGGCAGCCCGAAGCCCTCGTACAGCGACGGAAACACGAAGCAGGCGGCCTGGCGGAACAGGGCCTTGAGATCGCCATCGTCGACATAGCCCACCCGTTTCACGAAGTCTGGCGACACCTGTTGCACCGCCTTCAGCATCGGCATGCCGCCGCCGACGATCACCACGTCGTAGTCGGTGGCCTTGAGCAGCTCGATGGCCTCCACCACGAGCCGGAAATTCTTGTGATGGCTGGCACTGCTGACGGCGAGGATGTACGGCCGGCCAGACAGGTGGAACTTCTCGCGGACGTCCGCCTCCTCCGGCAGCCGCAGCATGTGGTCGCCGCTCATCGGCAGCACGCCGATCTTGCGGCCCGGGATGTGATACGCCTGGATCAGCTCGCCGCGCGAGAACTCGGACACCGTCAGCACGCGCCGGGCGATGCGGCCGATCCACGGCGCCATCATCCGATACCAGGCCCGGAAGGCCCGCGTGTACGCCTGCGGCACGCGCATCGGCGCGGCGTCGTGCATGACCGTCACCTGATTCCGATAGAGCAGCGGTCCGGCGTTGCACAGGTTCAGCAGCAAGGTGCCGCGCGCCGCCAGCGGCAGGCAGACCTGCTCCCAGTACTGGCCGTTGCCGCCCGGCACGGTGCGGATGCGGAGGTTGGGAAAGCGTTCCGGCTCGACCTGCACCGACGGCGGGATCAGCAACTCGAACGACAGCCCCGCCACGGCGGGTGCCTGCGTGGCGACCAGTTCGTCGATGCTGCGGATCACCTCGTTCGCAAAGCGGTCCACCCCGGTCGGGCGCCGGCCCAGATAGCGGCCATTGATCGACACGATGGTCGGGTCACCGCCCGCTGGCGCCACCGGCCGCACCGGCGCCCCGCTGCGCGCGAGCGGGTTGGCGATATAGCGGATCGCGCGGTCGCCAACCGCCGCCACCGGCACCAGCGCGAGCGCCGTCAGGCCGGACACCGCCAGCTTCTTGCGCAGGCTCCAGTACGGGTTCGCGGTGACGGTATGGAAGTAGCGGCCGGACTCGCGCAGGAACCAGCGCCAGCGCTGCCCGAGCGGCGCCCCGTACAGCGCGGTGGCGAACAGCGCCTTCTCCAGCGCGAAGTCGAGCGGCGCGGCCGGCAGCGTGATGCCGAGCCGCTGGCGCGCAATCTCGCGCAGCAGCACCCAGCGCCGGGTGGACTGCCGGGCGCCCGCCAGCGCGTCTTCCGCATTGGCCAGCGACAGCCCGCCGTTGTCCTGCCGGTGCACCCGGTAGCGGCCAAGCGGCCGATCGATGGCGAACACGTCGCCGACCAGCGCGGTGCCATAGATCGCATAGAAATCGGCGCCGTGGATGTTGTCGGCGGTCACCGGCACAGGAAAGATGCGGCGCAGAGCTTCCACGCGATAGGCGTTGCCGGAACCCGGCGGCGACGGGTAGAGCCAGCCCTGCCGCAGCAGCGCGCCACAGTCGGCCACGGCGTTCGATTGCGGCACCTGCACGCCGGTCAGCTTGCCATCGCCGGTCATCACTTCCAGCCGGAACTGCACCTTGGCGTAGTCGCCGGCGGCGAAGGCGGCCAGCACCGTCGCGGCGGCGTCCGGCTCCAGCAGATCGTCGGCGTCGAGAAAGATCACGTAGGGCGTGGTCACGCGGCGCAGCGCGTGGTTGTAGGCCGAAACCTGTCCGCCGTTCGCCTGGCAGATGGCCTCGATGCGGTCGCCGTAGCCGGGCAGGATCTCGCGCGAGCCGTCCGTCGAGCCATCGTCGATGACCATGACCTTCACCGCCGGCGCGGTCTGGGTCTGGGCCAGCGCCGAGTCGATCGCCCCCCTCAGAAACCGCGCGTAGTTGTAGTTGCAGATGACGATGGTCAGGCTCGCGGATTCCGGGTGGGACGGCATGGGGGTCTCGGTGGGGGAGCGACTACAGGGAATAATCGGCATGAAAGCCCAGGCGGTTCGCCTCGCCATCGGCAATGGCGCGTTCGAGCAGGCTGAGGCGCGCCGCCGCGCTGCGGCGCTTGCCGTAGAACCGCAGCAGGATCAGGAACACCAGCCGGTTCAGCCGATAGGTGAAACCGGACGTGGACCAGTAGTTCTTGTCGAACCACGCCTGGTTGCGGCTGCTGTAGTACGCGCGGAAGTCCGAGCCGCTCAGCAGCAGGCACTCGAAGTGGTTCTTCCAGTTGCGCTTGACGTTCCAGGAGCCCTCCAGATCCTCCAGCTGCGCGCCGGTGACCAGCGCGATGCGCCCGCCCCGGGCGGTCAGCCGCCAGGTGTATTCGATGTCGTCCGCGTAGAGCACCAGATTCGGGTCCGGCAGGCCGAGGTCGGTGTAGACGTCCCGGTGAGCCAGGAAGCCGCCATACGGCGCGAACGGCATCGACACCACCGCAGGCAGCGCGCGCGGACGCGGTTTTCCCCACGGCGTGCGGCGCCAGATCTTGTAGGGGATGCGGGCGACGTGGAAGCCGAAGTAGCTCGAACGCGGCGGCGAGGCCAGCGCGCCCGGCACGCCCATGGCGATGTCGCCCTGATGGTCGGGCCGGAAGCCGAGCACCGCCGCGCGGCCCCGGCCGGTTTCGCGGGTCAGCACGTCCAGCTGATGGCAGAGCACGCCCAGCGCGCCGGGGCACGGCGCGTTGTCGTCATCCATCAGCCAGAGGTAGTCGGTATCGCCGCGCAGCGCGGTCTCGATGCCGACCGCGTAGCCGTTGGCCGAGCCGGTGTTGGTCGGCAGGTGCACCACGGTGATGCGGCGCCCCCAGCGCGCTTCGAGCAGGCTCAGGTCCGATGCCGAGTTGTTGCTGACCACCACGGCGTGCCGCACGCCCTCTTCGTCGAAGGCGCGGCGCAGCAGTTCCACGCAGTAGTGGAGCCGGTCCCCGTAGGTGACAGTGACCAGTGTGATGCGCTTGTTGTGGGAGAAAGTCATGACGGCTCGCTTGGGGAGGAGCCCGGCGTGGCCGGGCGGGGCGCTTGGGGCTCTGCGTTGGTGCCATAGGCATAGCTGTAGCGATGCAGGGTGCCGGTGAAGTCGTTGAAGATCACGCCCTGCACGGCGACATTGGCCTGGGCCAGCCGGCGCGTGCTTTCGTCGATCTGGTCGACCGTGGTCACGCGGTGGCGCGCCACCATCAGCACGGTGCCGGCCAAGCGGCCCAGCACCAGCGCGTCCGCCACGGGCAGCAGCGGCGGGCCGTCCAGCACCACCATGTCGTACTGGGCCGCCACGCGCTCGATCAGCGCGGCCAGCTCCGGCTGGAGCAGCAGCTCGCTCGGCCCCGCCATGTGCAGGCCGGTGGACAGCAGGTCCAGCCCATACGAGACATCGCGGCGCACCACGTCCTCCAGCCGGTGCGTGCCGGCCACCACCTCGGACAGGCCGGGCCCCCGGTCGACGTGAAAGCGCCGGTGCAGCGCGCCGTTGCGCAGGTCGGCATCGATCAGCAGCACGCGGCGCTTGGAGGCCCCCGCCAGCGTCGCCAGGTTGGCGGCGACGAAGGACTTGCCGATGCCGGCGGTCGGCCCGGTAATCAGCACCACGCGGTTGGGCGCTTCGCTCAGGGCGAAGTGCAGCGTGGTGCGGATGGTGCGCAGGCTTTCGATGGCGGCATCGGGCAGCACGGCGCGCTCCGCCGGGCTGGCCAGCCGGAGCGGCCAGTTGGCCCGGCCGGGCTTGGTCTCGCTGGTCAGCCGGCTGCGCGGCACGGTGGCGTACACGGGCAGGCCCGTGGCGATCTCGATCTCCTCGCGGTCTTGCACGGCGCCGGCCATGCGGCGCCGGAACGTGGCCAGCACCAGCCCGGCGAACAGGCCCGCCAGCAGCGAGCCACCCACGGCCACGCCCCGGCGCGGCATGAACGGCGTCTCGGGCGGCGTGGCGGGGTCAATCAGCCGCACGTTCGCCACCTTGCCGGCGCGCACCAGCGCCAGTTGCTGACGGGCGTTCAGGCGATTGGTGTACAGCTCGGTGTCCACCTTCATCTTGCGCTGGCGCTGCAACAGCGTCTGCTCGATCAGCGGCAGGTTGCGCGTGCGCGCCTGGTTGATCGCCAGCGCGGCGGCACCCTCCTGCAGCTGGGCGTCCAGCGCGCGCACGTAGCGGTGCTCGTCCGTATAGCGCGTGATCAGTTCCCGGCGCTTCTCCTTGAGGTCGAGCTGGCGGGTTTCCATGGTGACGGCCTGCTCCAGCAGCGTGCGCGCCTCCTCGCTGGTATCCACGGCACCTTCCTTGGCCCGATAGGCGTTGTAGGCGCTCTCCGATTCCTCCACCTGCTGCTTGAGCTGCGGCAGCTGCTCGTCCAGGAAGCGGATCGACTTGTCCGCCTCCTCGGAGCGCCGCCGCACGTTCTGCTCGACATACTCGGTACCCACCACGTTCAGGATCTGGCTGGCGCGCACCGGATCGACGCTATCGAGCGCCACCCCGATGATGCTCGACTGCTTGCCGCGCTCCGAGATCGACAGCGAGCGTTGCAGCCATTCCGTGGTGGCGATCTCCGAGTAGCGCTTGATCGTGAAGGTGGCGCCGGGCTCCCCGTCGGCGGTCTTCACCAGCAGGTCCACCGGCCCGCGCGCGGTGTCCGCGTGCAGCGGCACGCCGACCTTGCCGCGCAGCGTCAGCAGCGGCTCGCCCCACATCTGCGACAGCGTGAGCACGTAGGACCCGTTCCTCCCCAGCGTCATCACGAAGGTCTTGCCCTGCCAGCCGGCCGGCACATCGAAGCGGGCCACGTCGATGCGCTCCGCGCCATGCACGTAGCCACCCGGCAGCGGCTGGGACAGCCCGTCCCTGCGCGCGGCCAGCCACCAGCCGATCACCGGCACGTAGCGCGGCGCGGCATCGATATACAGCTTCAGCGTCTCCACCGCCCGCGACACGACCATGCGCGAGTTCAGCACCTGGATTTCCGAGGTGGTGTCCGGCTTCAGCTCCTGCATCGGCCGCACGTCGCCGGAGGGGGAGCGCGACTCGGAGGCGCTCGGCTCCACCTGGATCAACAGGTCCGAGCGGTACACCGGCCGGGTAAACAGCGCGTAGGCCACGCCCCCGAGCAGGCACAGCGCGGTGGTGCCGGCGATCAGCCAGCGCGAGGCCAGGATCGTCGTGCGGATGTTCATCGAGCGGGCAAAGTGCCGCCCCGGCATGTCGTGGCCTGCGTGAAAGATCTGAGGCGAATTCATGCCGTTCTCCCGTATCGCCCCCGCCCGCGCGGGCGAGGGTCGTTTTTGTGTATGTCAGTACGCGCCACGGCCATGCAGGACGACTCCGACGGTCTTGAACAGAATCACGATGTCCCCCACGAACGTCCAGTTGCGCACGTAGGCCACGTCGAGCGAAATGCGCGTGCCGTAGTCGGTCTCGTTGCGACCGCTGACCTGCCACGGGCCGGTGATGCCGGGCAGCACGCGCAGGTAGTAGGCCGCTGCGTCGCCGTAGCGCTCCAGCTCCTTCTCCACCACGGGGCGCGGGCCGACCAGGCTCATGTCCCCGCGCACCACGTTCCATAGCTGCGGCAGTTCGTCGATGCTGGTGCGGCGGATAAAGCGGCCCAGCCGGGTAATGCGCACGTCGTCTCGCAGCTTGAAATCGCGCTCCCACTCGGCACGCGCCACGGGGTCCGAGGCCAGCAGCTCCTTCAGCACCACGTCGGCGTTCATCACCATCGAACGGAACTTCAGGCACTTGAACTTGCGGCCGTTGGCGCCGATGCGCGTATGGCCGAACAGGCAGGGGCCGCCATCCTTCATCACGATCAGCGCCACCGTCAGCATCAGCGGCGAGAGCAGCAGCAACAGGGTGAGCGCGGCCGCCGTGTCGAAGGCGCGCTTGACGCCCAGCCCCAGCGCGGGCGGCAGCCGCATCGACATGTCCGCCGGGCCATCGAGCGCAGGCGGCACAAAGGTCGCCATGGCGCCGGGCAACTCGCCCGTCCTCCCGGCACTGCCCGCGCCGCCGGGCACGGGGGGCGTCAGGCGGCGGGTGGCGACGCCGGACTCGGTGAACAGCGATTTGAAAGCTTGGAACATGGCGACTCTCCCGTGGCCAGGGTTAACTTGCGATCGATGTCTCCAGGAGGCGCGCGTCGGCCGGCTGGGCGGCCGCGCGGCGACTGTTTTCAGGTGGTCAGGGGGTCTAGGCGCAGCGCCCGTAGGTGTCCTCGATGCGCACGATGTCGTCTTCGCCGAGATAGGCGCCGGACTGCACTTCGATGATCTCGAGCGGCAGCTTTCCGGGGTTCTCGAGCCGATGCGTGGTGCCGATCGGGATGTAGGTGGATTCGTTTTCGCTGAGCAGGAACTGCTCTTCGCCACGGGTGACGAGCGCGGTGCCGCGCACCACGGTCCAGTGTTCGGCGCGATGGTGGTGCAGTTGCAGCGAGAGCTTGGCGCCCGGGCGCACGACGATGTGCTTGACCTGGAAGCGCTCGCCGGTGTCGAGCGAGTCGTAGCAGCCCCAGGGCCGCTGCACCTTGCGGTGGGAGTCCGCCTCGGTGCCCCGCTGGCGCGCGATCCGCTCGACCAGCCCCTTCACGCCCTGCACATGGGAGCGGTCCACCACGAGCACGGCGTCGGCGGTCTCCACCACGATCACGTTGGTGGTGCCCACGCACGCGACCAAGCGGCCCTCGGAATGGGCGTAGCAGGAGGTGGCGCCCTCGAACAGCACGCGGCCCCGGGCGGCGTTGCCTTCGCCATCCTTGTCGATGGCGTCCCACACGGCGTCCCAGGAGCCGAGGTCGGACCAGCCGGCATCCAGCGGCACCACCACGCCCGGCACGCCATCGGCGCGGGCCAGTTGCTCCATCACCGCGTAGTCGATGGAGTCCGACGGCACCGCCGCGAACGCCGCTGCATGGGGATGGAACACCGCGCCGTCGCTGCGGCCGGTGGCGAAGGCATCCGCGCAGGCCGCGTGCATGGCCGGCTGGAGCTGTTGCAGCGTGCGCAGCCAGGTGCTGGCGCGCACCACGAAGATGCCGCTGTTCCACCAGTACTCGCCCGAGGCCACGTACTGCGCCGCCAGTTCGGCGGCGGGCTTTTCCACGAAGGCGTCGATCCGGCGCGCGGCATCGTCGAGCGACGCGCCCAGTCGGATGTAGCCAAACCCGGTATCGGCGCGCGTCGGCGGCACGCCGAGCGTGACCATCGCGCCCTGCTCGGCAAACCCCGCTGCGCGCAGCACGGCCTGCTGGAAGGCGCCGTTGTCGGCAATCACATGGTCGGCCGGCATGGCCACGAGAATGCAGTCGTCGCCCTCCGCGCAGGCAAGCAGCGCGGCCAGGGTCAGGGCCGGAGCGGTGTTGCGCCCGGTCGGCTCCACCACGATGCGCGCCACCACGCCGGCTTCGGTCAGCTGCTGGGCGGTCATGAAGCGGTGCGCTTCGCCACAGACGATGATCGGCGCCATCTCACCCATCGCACCGCCCCCCTCCACCAGCCCGGCCAGCCGGCGCGCAGTGGTCTGGAGCAGCGTGTCACCGCCAAGGACGTCGATCAGTTGCTTGGGAAAGTGCTTGCGCGAGAGGGGCCAGAGCCGGGTGCCCGAGCCGCCGGCGAGCACCACTGCGGCGAGCCGCGTGCGTACGGCGGGCGCCGCTATCGCGATATCCGCGGTGTCCGTGATGAGGTCCGTGGATTCGATCGTGGTGTCCGTAGTACGCATGTCTGCTCCTGTCCGGGGGGCTGCAACTGGCGAAAGGCCGTTTGTTGCAGCGAAGCATAGATGCCCGAAAAAGCAGATTTGACCGCGCGGCGGAAAATGCAGAATCTTTGTCCGAATAATGAAGGCGTAACACTTTTGAAAGTAATTAAGCCTCCACTTTGATCAGACAAAACACTGGCCGAATATCAAAATGATGAATCGGCACGGCATATTTACAATATCCCGCACCAATATGCGGCGATGCATGTATTTAGTTCATCGCAATGCCCTAAGCCCGTGCACACAAGGGATTGCGGCTATTCGGCGACAGCGCTTCGTGCGTTTCCGCGCATTCAAATGAAAATAGTGATTCACCTTGGAAACAGCGGATGGCGGCGGCGCCGCTTATTCTCCTTTATGCGACGGCGTACACGTCATGTTCCGCCAACATCGCGCAGTTATCGGCCAGCCGGATTTTCCCGCCAGGTTATATTCGTTATGATGCAACGCAGCAGATGCGGTTTTCTTATTCGACATCAGGGGAGCAAGTGGCTATGGAATACCTTGTCGAGTCGCCAACGCCGATGCGCACCATCGGCCCGATCCCGATGACCGGCCAGCGCGAGATCCTGCGCATCGGCCTGATGCTGTTCGATGGCTGCTCCCTGCTGACCGCCGGCATCATTGCCGAGGCGTTCCGCATGGCGAACGAAATCGCCCTGCAGCGCACCGGCCGACCCGCCTACCAGTTGTCCCTGCTGTCCCACCGGGGCGGCATCGTCGCCTGCTCATCCTCGGTGCGGGTCTGGACGCAGGGGCTGGACGTGCTGGGCCAGCGTGGCTTCAACGCCATCTTCATCGGCTGCAGCGAGCGCGAGCCGTCCGGCGAGCGCGATGCCCGCCTGATGAACGCCATGATCGAGGTGAGCGCCTCGGTACTGGAGCGCAGCCCCCGGAGCGGCCAGCGCACCCAGCCCGCCCAGCCCCGCGTATCGCGCGCCGTTCCCCAGAAGATTGTCGAGGTGGACGAGGTAGCCGGGATCAGCCACGTCACCTCGTCCGTGTTCTGGTGCCGCGATGGCGCCGTCTCCGCGCCGGACGTGATGCCCTCGGCCGCCGACATGGCGCTGGCACAGATCGAGTTCGACCTCGGTTTCGTGATGGCGACCGAAGTGGCCCGCCGCCTGGCCCCGCAGCGCGACACCCCCCTGGCCCGCCAGGAAACCCCCGAACCCGACGACGTCCCCGACATCGCCGCCTCCTCCGAAGCGCTGGAGAAAGTGCGCGCCTCGGCCCGCTGGATCACCGCGCACTACGCGGAAGAGATCTCCGTGGCCGACGCCGCCCGCATCGCCGCCATGAGCGAGCGCAACTACCTGCGCCGCTTCAAGTGCGCGCTGGGCATGACGCCGTCCGAATACCTGATCCGCGCCCGGCTGGAGATGATCTGCCGGCTGCTCAAGGAAACCGACCTGCCGGTGGACAAGATCGCCCGCCGCTGCGGCATGGGCAACGGCGACCGCCTGGCCAAGATCTTCCGAAAACGCTTCGAGCTGTCCCCCACCGCGTACCGCAATCTCGACAAGACCGCGCTGCCAGACGCAGCCTAGCCACAGGAGGAGGCAAGAGTCATGCACCAAGATCTGCTGGATGTTGCAAAGCTGGACTGGATCTCGCGCGAGCTTTCTGAGTCGTACAGTGCCGCCGCGCCGTTTCCGCATGTCTGTATCGATAACTTCCTGGACGACGGCATCTACCGCGAGGCCAGCGCCGCCTTCCCCAGCGCCGACGAGAAGGTGTGGTTCACCTTCCGCTCCGCCGCCGAGAACCTGAAGCTCCAGATCCAGGACTTCTACGCGATTCCGCCCGCGCTGCGGTCCCTGATCGTCGAGTTCAACAGTCCCGGCTTCATCCGCTTCCTGGAGCAGCTTTCGGGCATCCAGGGGCTGGTGCCGGACCCCCACCTGCACGGCGGCGGGCTGCACCAGACGCTGCCGGGCGGCCGCCTCGGGCTCCATATCGACTACAACTACCACCTCGAATGGAAGCTGGACCGGCGCCTCAACGTGCTGCTGTACCTGAATGACGAGTGGGACGACAACTGGGCCGGCCATCTCCAGCTATGGGACGAGGAAGTCCAGCACTGCGTGCAGAACATCTCGCCCATCGGCAACCGGCTGGTGGTCTTCAGCACCAACGAGTGCTCGTGGCACGGCCACCCGGTGCCGCTGGCCTGCCCGCCCGGGGTCACGCGGCGCTCGATCGCGCTCTATTACTACACCAACGGCCGCCCGGACCAGGCCTCCGAGGAACACACCACGCGCTTCCACGCCCGGCCGGGCGAGCGCTTCACCATCACCGCGCGAGACATCCTGCATGGCATGACGCCCCCGTACGCCAAGGCGCTGGCCAAGCGGATTGTCGGGCGATAGCAGACGGGCGAACTACGATGGCAACCCTCCTCGTTACCGGCGGCGCCGGCTTCATCGGCAGCAACTTCGTGCTCGACTGGCTGCGCCGGCATGGCGCCGACCGCATCGTCAACGTCGACAAGCTGACCTACGCGGGCAACCGGCGCAGCCTGGCCGCCGTTGACGTCGAGGGGGGCCAGTCCCGCCACGTCTTCTCCCAGACCGATATCTGCGACCGGGCCGCGCTGGACGCGCTGCTGGCCACCCACCGGCCCCAGGCCGTGGTGCACTTCGCGGCGGAGAGCCACGTGGACCGCTCCATCACCGACCCGGGCGCCTTCATCCAGACCAATGTGGTCGGCACCTTCACGCTGCTGGAAGCCGCCCGGGCCTATTGGGGGCGCCTGAATGCGGCCGATGCCGACCACTTCCGCTTCCTGCACGTCTCCACCGACGAGGTGTTCGGCTCGCTCGGCGCCGAAGACCCGCCGTTCTCGGAGACCACGGCCTACCAGCCCAATAGCCCCTACTCGGCCTCCAAGGCGGCGTCGGACCACCTCGTCCGGTCCTACCACCACACCTACGGGCTGCCGGTGCTGACCACCAACTGCTCGAACAACTACGGCCCCTACCACTTCCCCGAGAAGCTGATCCCGCTGATGATCACCAACGCGCTGTCCGGCAAGGCGCTGCCGGTCTACGGCGACGGCCTCAACGTGCGCGACTGGCTCTACGTGGGTGACCACTGCACCGCCATCCGCACGGTACTGGCGCGCGGCAAGGTCGGCGAGACCTACAACATCGGCGGCTGGAACGAGAAGACCAACCTGGACGTGGTGCACACGCTCTGCGACCTGCTCGACGCGCTGCGCCCGAAGGCGAGCGGCTCCTACCGCCAGCAGATCACCTTTATCGGCGACCGCCCCGGCCACGACCGCCGCTACGCCATCGACGCCCGCAAGCTGGAGCGCGAACTGGGCTGGCGGCCCGCCGAGACCTTCGAAACCGGCCTGCGCAAGACCGTGCAGTGGTATCTGGACAACCCCGGCTGGGTCAAGGACGTGACCTCGGGCGAGTACCGCAACTGGGTGGCGAGGCAATATGCCGCCTGACGCCCCCAATGATCGGGAGATCCCCACCCTGCTGGTCACCGGCAGCAACGGCCAGGTCGGCTTCGAGCTGCGCCGCAGCCTGGCGCCGCTGGGCCGCGTGGTGGCGCTGGACCGCGCCGGCTGCGACCTGTCGGACCTCGACCAACTCCGGCGCGTGGTGTGCGAGGTGCGCCCCGACGTGATCGTCAACGCCGCCGCCTACACCGCCGTGGACCGGGCGGAGGCGGAGACCGAGCGCGACACCGCCTTCCTGATCAACGGCAAGGCCGTCGGCGTGCTGGCGGAAGCGGCCCGCGCGCACGGCAGCCTGCTGGTGCACTACTCGACCGACTATGTGTTCGATGGGGCAAAAGCCGGTGCTTACTATATAGAGAGCGACCCGACCGGCCCGCTGTCGGTCTACGGCCGGAGCAAGCTCGCCGGGGAGCATGCCATCGCTGCCGTGGACGCGCCGGCGCTGATCCTGCGGACCTGCTGGGTGGCCGGTGCGCATGGCGCCAATTTCGCCCGCACCATGCTGCGGCTCGGCGCCGAGCGGGACAGCCTGCGCGTGGTGGCGGACCAGTTCGGCGCCCCGACCACCGCCGCGCTCGTCGCCGATGTCACCGCGCAGGTCGTGGCCCGCCACTGGCTGGCCGGCAACCGTGCGGCGTTCCCGGCCGGCATCTACCATCTGGCCGCCGCCGGGGAAACCAGCTGGCACGGCTACGCCACGGAAGTGATCCGCTACGCCGCCGCGCATGGCTTCCCGCTGAAGGCGGACCCGGCGCGCATCGCCCCCATTCCCGCCACTGACTATCCGCTGCCGGCGCCGCGCCCGGCAAATTCGCGCCTCGATACCAGCAAGCTGCGCCGCACGTTCGGCATCCACCTGCCGGACTGGCAGGAGGGGCTGCACCTGCTGCTGGACCAACTGCGCCCGTAAGCCTTTCCGCCTGTGAGCCTTTCCGCCTGTCAGCCTGGAGCCCCCCATGACCATGAACGTGACCCGAACCGATATTCCCGACGTGCTGGTCATCGAACCAAAAGTGTTCGGCGACGATCGCGGCTTCTTCTACGAGAGCTTCAACGGCCCCGAGTTCGAGGCCCTGACCGGGGTGAAGACCAACTTCGTCCAGGACAACCATTCGCGCTCGGCACGCAACGTCCTGCGGGGGCTGCACTACCAGGTGCGCCATCCGCAGGGCAAGCTGGTACGCGTGGTGATGGGGGAGGTATTCGATGTGGCGGTGGACCTGCGCCGCAGCTCGCCCACCTTCGGCAAGTGGGTGGGCGTGACGCTCTCGGCCACCAACAAGCGCCAGCTCTGGGTGCCCGAAGGCTTCGCGCACGGCTTCGTGGTCACCTCGGACTATGCCGAGTTCCTCTACAAGACCACGGACACCTGGTACCCCGAGCACGAGCGCTCCCTGCTCTGGCGCGACAGCACGCTCCACATCGACTGGCCGCTCCAGGGCGAGCCATTGCTCGCGGCGAAGGACGCGGGCGGCAAGGCGCTGCGGGAGGCGGAGGTTTTTGCCTGAGGGGGATGCGGTCATACAATGGAGCGAGGCCAACGGCGCCCGTGCTGCGGCGCGCACCGAGGTGTTGGTCGAACCCCAAAGGAGACCCGCATGAGCAGCAAGAACACCATTTGCCTGTGGTACAACCGCGACGCGCTCGATGCCGCCAATTTCTATGCCAAGACCTTCCCCGACAGCGCGGTGGGCGCCGTCCACCGCTCGCCGGGCGACTATCCGGACGGCAAGGAGGGCGATGTGCTCACCGTCGAGTTCACCGTCGCCGGCATTCCCTGCGTCGGCCTGAACGGCGGCCCGCACTTCCAGCACAACGAGTCCTTCTCCTTCCAGATCGCCACGGACGACCAGGCCGAAACCGACCGCCTGTGGAACGCCATCGTCGGCAATGGCGGGCAGGAGAGCGCCTGTGGCTGGTGCAAGGACAAATGGGGCCTGTCGTGGCAGATCTCGCCGCGCGTGCTGGTCGAGGCCGTCACCAGCCCGGACAAGGCGCTGGCCAAACGGGCGTTTAACGCGATGATGACGATGAAGAAGATCGACATCGCCAAGATCGAGGCGGCCATCCGCGGGGACGGCAAGTGATGCCGGGTTGAATCCCCCCGGCGGGCATGACAGCATGGCCCGATGCCCGTCGCCGCCAATATTCCCTCCGATACCACTCTCCGGGACCTCGCCCGCCTGCGCCGCGTGCGTGATCGCATCGACCGCGAGTATGCCCAGCCGCTGGATGTCGAGGCGCTCGCGCAGGGTGTCCACATGTCGGCGGGCCACCTCAGCCGCCAGTTCCGGCTGGCCTATGGCGAATCCGTCTATGCCTACCTGATGACGCGGCGCATCGAACGCGCGATGGCGCTGCTGCGCCGGGGCGACCTCAGCGTCACCGAGGTCTGCTTCGAGGTGGGATGTTCATCGCTGGGCACCTTCAGCACCCGGTTCACCGAACTGGTCGGGGTCTCGCCGAGCCGCTACCGGCGCGAGGCCGCCGGCGAGGCCGAGGGCATGCCGCCCTGCGTCGCCCGGCAGGTCACGCGACCGATCAGGAATCGAGAAGCGCCGAAAAAGCAGCCGGCCTAGACTGCCTGGACCCCCACACGGAAACGGAAACCCCTCATGGACCTCAGCATTCACTCGGCCTTCCTGCCCCACACCGGCCCGGAAACCTCGCTGGCCTTCTACCGGGACGCGCTCGACTTCGAAATCCGCAAGGACGTCGCCTTCGGCGGCAACCGCTGGATCACGGTCGGCCCGAAGGGCAAACCCGAGACCTCGATCGTCCTGTTTCCGCCCAACGCCACGCCGGGCGTCACCGACGACGAAAAGCGCACCATCGCCGAAATGATGGCCAAGGGCACCTACGCCATGCTGCTGCTTGGCGCGACGGACCTCGACGCCGCCTTCCAGCGCCTGCAGGACTGGGACGCCGAGATCGTCCAGGAACCGACCGACCAGCCCTACGGCGTGCGCGACCTGGGCGTGCGCGACCCGGCCGGCAACATGATCCGCATCCAGCAGCTGAAGTAAGACCGGGCGGGCCCGCCCCGCCTCACAGCATCGACTTGCCCTGCGCGAGGATCTTGTCGCAGACCTGCTTCTTGACCTCGGCCTTCATGGCGGCCGTGTTGCTGAGGTCGAGTTGCCGGCCGTTGCTGGTGGAAAGCACGCCGCGCGAGCCGTCGCTGTAGCCGGCGTCCTTGGTGCCGCCCGGCACGGAGCCCAGCAGCTTGTCCTTCACCGCCGAAGTTGCCGAGTCGGCGTTGAGGTAGTTGTTCTTCATGCAATATTCGATCACCCCGGCGGCGTTGCCGGCGCTGCCGGCGGTGAGCGATGACATCGACATCCCGCTGATGTCGCCGATCGCCCCGGTGGGGGCCGACTTCATCATGTCGCCGAGCTGCGCGTGGGCCACGCCCGAGAGGGCGGAGAGCGCGACGCAGCACGCGGGAAGGGTCAGCCACGCGGCGCGGCGCAGCGTAGCGGGGACGGAAATTTTGGCCATGCGAGACTCCTTGTCCGGTCATGCCGGGAGTGGCCTCACCACTATATGCCGCCGTCCGCCGGATCCGATCTGAACGTTTTTGAGATCCCGTGTGGCTTATGCGTCATGCGACGCATGTCCCCCGAACATCGACATCCCATCCGTGATCTGCGCGAGTAGCGCCAGCGCCGCGCCCGGCAGCGGCCGGCCGGCCTTGACCAGCACCCGGGCCTGCGTGCCCCGGAACAGCGGATGGTCGATGGGCACCACGGCCAGTTGCCCGGCCGCGATCTCCCGGTAGGCCGCGAACTCGCCGATCAGCGTCATGAAGTTCTCGTACGCCACGATCTGCTTGAGCGCCGGCAGCGAGTTGGTGGTCAGCGTGGCGTGGATCGAGATGTTCTCGGCGAACTCCAGCATCTTGGCCGCATGGCCGATGCCGAACGACGGCGGCATCAGCGCCAGCGGGTAGGCCTGCATGTCGGCGATGCTCGCCGGGCCACCACGCAGCGCCAGCGGGTGATCGCGCCGCACCAGCAGCACCACCGGCTGGGCCACGCTGGCGCGGTATTCCACGCGCGGGTGCGGCGGTGGGTTGTAGGCCAGGCCGATATGGGCGCGGCTCTCCGCCACCTCGTTCAGCACGTCGTCCACGGGCAGGCTGACCATGTGGATCTCGAGCTTCGGATAGCGCGCGCAGAACGGCGCCAGCACCTCGTTGACCAGCGCATCGGCAAACCCCTCGCTGATGACCAGCCGCACCTCGCCCTGCTGGAGCCCCTGCAAGGCGTGGAGCTGATCCTCCAGCTTCTCCTGGTGCGAGCGATAGCCGCGCCAGAACTCGAGCAGATGCGCCGCCGCCTCCGTGGGCCGCAGCCCGCGCGGCTGGCGCTCGAACAGCGTCGACCCCAGTTCGTCCTCCAGCAGCCGGATCTGCCGGGTGATAACCGACGGTGACGTGTTGAGGTGCTCCGCCGCACCCCGGATCGTCCCGTGCGCCATCACCTCCCGGAAGTACCGCAACCGCTGCTGATTAATCTCGCGCATCTCGCCGTATCCCTTGCGTTGCCTGAGGGGCAACGATACGTGAACTTTGTTGCTGTTGGTAGGTGGGCGCGGCGCTGCCACTATCGAGAGACCCCACGCAGGGCACCCGTAGAGAGAACAGAGACAGACTGGAGACAAGCAATGCTAGCCATCCCCCAAGAAAGTGCAGTCGACGACACGTCCGCGCTGTACAGCAAGATCAACTGGCGATTGCTGCCCTTTCTGCTGATCTGCTACCTGTTCGCCTACCTGGACCGCGTCAATATCGGCTTCGCCAAGCTCCAGATGCAGAGCGACCTCGGCTTCTCGGACGCGGCCTACGGCGTGGGCGCGGGCATCTTCTTCATCGGCTACGTGCTGTTCGAGATCCCGAGCAACCTGATGCTGCCGCGCATCGGCGCGCGCAAGACCTTCAGCCGCATCCTGGTGCTGTGGGGCATTACCTCGGCCTGCATGCTGTTCGTGCGCGATGTGCCGATGTTCTACGCCATGCGCTTCCTGCTCGGCATCTTCGAAGCAGGCTTCGCACCGGGGATGATCTATTACCTGTCGTGCTGGTACGGGCCGCAGCGCATGGCGCGGGCCATCGCCATCGTCTTCCTGGCCGGGCCGATCGGCGGCATTCTCGGCGCGCCGGCCTCGGCGTGGCTGATGACCTCGCTCGCCGGCGCCGGCAACCTCGCCGGCTGGCAATGGATGTTCCTGGTGGAGGGCCTGCCCTGCGTGGTGCTGGGCCTGCTGGCGCTGAAGCTGGTGCCGAACAAGCCGTCCGAGGCCACCTGGCTGACCGATCAGGAGCGCCGCATGCTGGAGGCCGATCTCGGCCATGTCGGCGCCGCCCACAGCCACTCGTTCCGGGCCGTGGCGCGCGACAAGCGCATCTATGTGCTGGCCTTCGCCTACTTCTGCATCATCGCGGCGATCTACGCCATCAGCTTCTGGCTGCCCACCCTGATCAAGGCGCAGGGCGTGACGGATACCGTGCAGCTCGGCTGGTACGCGGCGGTGCCCTATATCGGCGCGGCCTTCGGGATGTATTACATGGGCCGGCGCTCGGACCGCAAGAACGAGCGGCGCTTCCACTGCGCGGTGCCCGCGCTGGCCGGCGGCGTGCTGCTGGCGGCCTCGACGCTGGCGGATGGCCACCTGTTCCTGACGCTGGCGCTGCTGACGCTGGGCACCACGGCGCTGTGGATGACCTACACGGTCTTCTGGGCGATTCCGCCCGCCTATCTCAAGGGGCCGGCGGCCGCGGGCGGCATCGCGCTGATCAACACCATCGGGCTGTCCGGCGGCTTCTGGGGTCCGGCCATCATCGGCTGGGCGAAGACCGCCACCGGCAACCTGCACCTCGGCGTGCTGGTCATGGCTTCGCTGCCTGTCCTTGCCGCCCTGATCGTCATCACCAACAAGCTGCCGGCCCACCGGTAGCCACCCATAAGAGGATTCCCATGCAACTGCACATGTCCACCTGGGCCGAAATCGAATCGTTCCTCCAGCGCAGCCGCACGATCGTCGTGCCGATCGGCTCCAACGAGCAGCACGGCCCGACCGGCCTGCTGGGCACCGACTGGCTGTGTCCCGAGATCATCGCGCGGGAGGCGGAGAAATCGGCCGACATCCTGATCGCCCCGACCTTCAATATCGGCATGGCCCAGCATCACCTGGCCTTTGCGGGCACGATCTCGCTGCGCCCGTCGACGTTCATCGCCGCGATTGGCGACTGGGTACGCTCCCTCGCCCTGCACGGTTTCGAGAAGATCCTGTTCCTGAACGGGCACGGCGGGAATGTGGCCTCGATCGAGGCGGCGTTCTCGGAGCTGTACGCGGAAGCCAGCTTCGCGCGGCGCCCGGCCGGCTTCGCGCTGAAACTCGCCAACTGGTGGGATCTGGAAGGCGTGGGCGAACTGGCGCGCGACCAGTTCCCGACCGGGCATGGCGCGCACGCCACGCCCTCCGAGATCGCCATCACGCAATGGGCCTTCCCGGAGTCGGTGAAGACGGCGGACTACGCGCCGCCCATCGCCCCGTCCGGCCCGATCCGCGATGCGCTGGACTTCCGCGCCCGCTTCCCTGACGGCCGGCTGGGCTCCAACCCGGGGCTGGCCACGCGCGAACGGGGCCGCGCGCTGGTCGAACTCGCAGCGCAGAGCCTGGCACGCGAGCTGGCGGCATTCAGCCAGGAACGGCCGCCGGCCTGAGGTTGTCGTCAGGTTGGCCCGAGGTTGCCCCTCGGGCAGCCCGCCGCTCAGCGCGGCACCAGTTCCACGCGCTCGGTGGTCGCCTTTTCCACCGCCTTGCGCGTGTAGACCAGCGGGAAGTATTCCCCCTTGGCCCACAGCGGCGCCAGATCGCGGTAGTGGGGGCTGGCCGGATTGCCCGACTGCCCCGGCGTGTTCACCGCGCGCGAGGCGTCCCAGTTGCCCACGTCCAGCACCATCCGGAACGAGGCCCCGGCGGTCAGCTGGAAGTCATTGTTGCGATAGCTGGTGTTCATCGGCGTGAACGACGATCCACCGATCGGCCCCGCGTTCACGTCGTACTGCTGGCGCTGGGCGGGGTCGAGAAGGGCGTTGAGCGGATGGTTGAACACGGCGGTGTGCAGCTTGCCCCACTGCCACGCCGCCGGGTCCGGCCCGAGCGCCTTCTCCACCTCGGCCATGGCCGATTTCAGTGTGGCGAACATGATCTCGTTGCGGCGCTCGACGGTCATCCAGGTGTCGGGCTGCTCCATCACCGCGATCACCCGGGTGGCATCGCCCGCGCCCACCAGCTTGGCCGCCTCCGGCGAGAGCGCCCCGCGCACGATGGCCGTGCGCAGGTGCTTGCTGAACCAGACCTCGAACAGCGCCGCCGCCGCGCTGTTGGCGCGTTCGTTGCCGTCCCAGTTGCGCAGCAGGTCCAGCCCGCGCTGGACCTGCGCGTCCGGGCTGTTGAGCGGCTTGAGCAGCGCCACCACGCGCTGGGCCGGCAGGGACACCGTGTCGTTCTGCCACGCCATCGAGTCCGCCACCGAACTGCGCGACTTGGCCCCCACCACCGCCTTGAGCCGCTGGGCGCGCGAACTGTCGCTCCACTCATAGCCCACACCGATCTTCGCGGCCGGATGGTTGGCCGGGATGTTGTTCTCGTTGGCGGTGACCACGTAGCCCGGCGTCGGGTTATACGCCCACGGCAGTTCGTCCATGTTGCGATAGCCGGCCCACTCGTAGCGGCCATCGCCGGGCACCGGCGTCAGGCCGTCCCAGTTGGGCCGGTTCACGGTCAACCCGCCCGGAATCCAGCCGATATTGCCCGAGGTGTCCGCGTAGACCTGATTCTCGCCCGGCGCACCCCAGCGGTTCATCGCCGCACGGAACTGGTCCCAGTTGCGCGCGCGCATGTAGTCCATCGACCCGAAATACGGCGCCATGCCGTAGTCCAGCCACGCGGCGCGCAGCACCCAGGCGCGCTGGGTCTTGGCGTCGGCGTAGAGCACCGGGCCGTGGCGCGTGTAGTCGATGGTCACCGTGCGCGGCGTGGCCTCCCCGCGCACCGCGATCTGCTCGGTGACGGTTTCCATCGGCTCCCAGCGGCCCTTGTAGCGATACTCGCGCGCCTGGCCCGGGTTGGTCTCGTAGACGTAGAGGTCTTCCTGGTCCATGTAGAACCGGGTCAGGCCGAAGGCGATGGTGCCGTTATGGCCGATCGAGATGCCCGGCAGGAACGGCTCGCCGGCGCCGATCACGGACAGGCCCGGCGCGTTCAGGTGGCTGATGTAGCGCAGGCTCGGGGCGCCGTGCGCGCGGTGCGGGTCATTGGCGAGGATCGGCCGGCCCGTGGTGGTGCGGCTGCCGGCGATGACCCAGTTGTTCGAGCCCAGGCTGCGCCCGGTGTCACTCGACGCATCGACCATCGCATAGAGCTGGTCCACCGGCACGTTCCCAGCCCCCGCGGCCGCAGCCTTGCTGGCGCCCGGTGTCCACCACTCCTTCGGAAAGCGCGGCGCGGCCGTGGCCAGCGCGTAGGCCTGCTTCAGCTCGGCCACGGGCAGCGCGCAGGGGTCCAGCCCCTCGGGCAGCTTCGGCTCGACCGGCGGATCGAGTTCGCGGCGCACCCAGTCGGCGCGCACCGCGTTGGCCTTGCCTTCGCAGAACACCGCCGCGCGGTCCATCTCGCCCGTGAAATTGAGCGTCAGGCCGTGGTGGCGAATCCGCACGATGTCTTCGGCGCGCCAGAGCGCCGGCTTGTAGTTCAGCACCCGGAACTCGGGCGGCAGCAGCGCCGGGTTGGCCTCCGTCTGCGCCACGTAGGCGTTCACGCCGGCCACGAAGGCTTCGGCCACGCGCTTGGCGTCTGAGCCGTAGGCCAGCCACTCCCGGTACATATCGCCCCGGAACAGCACCGCGCGCGCCATGCGGTCCCCCTCGACATAGGCCGGCCCGAAGTCCTTGGCCATCTCGCCGAGCCCGCGCTTGCGCCAGAGGTCGATCTGCCAGAGGCGGTCGCGCGCGGCCATGAAGCCCTGCGCGTAGAAAGCGTCGTAGAGCGTGCCGGCGTAGATATGGGGCACGCCCCATTTGTCGATCAGGATGCTGGCCGGCTTCTCCAGCCCCGGCACCGCGAAGCGGTCTGGGCCGGCGGCGAGGGCGGCGGGGGTGCTGAGGGTGGTGAGGCTGGAGAGCGTGGCAAGACAAGCGAGCGCGGCGGCAGTGCGCCGCAGCGGACGGGAATGGTGAAGCATTGTGTCTCCTCTTCGGGGCCTGTTGAATCAGGACTCATGAGGATAGACGAATGTGGCGCCGATGGGGCCGATACGGCGATCGTGCGCCGCCGCAATACAGGCGTTTCAGGTTCAGTAAACGTCCCGACGGTAGCGCCCGTCCTCGGTCATCGCCTGCAAAGCGTCTTCGCCGGTGATGCCGGCGAGCGCCGCGTGCACGCTGCCGGCCATGCCCTGCAGGCTGCCGCAGACATAGATCGCCGCGCCTTCGGCCAGCCATGCGCGGATGGCGTCGGCCTGCGCCGTCACGGCGTCCTGCACGTAGTGCGGCACGCAACCATCGCGCGACCACGCACGGTCGATGCGCTGCAACACGCCTTGCTCCTGCCACGCGCGCAGTTCTGCACCGTGGAAGTCGTCATGGGCGGCGGAACGCTCGCCAAACAGCAGCCAGTTGCGCCGATGCCCGGCGGCCGCGCGGGCCTTCAGCAGCGCGCGCAGGCCGGCCAGGCCCGTGCCGTTGCCGATCAGGATCAGCGGGCGGTCATCGGCAGGCGGATGAAACGCGCGATTGGCGCGCACGCGCAGCGCGATATGCGTGCCCTCGGGGGCATGGACGGTCAGCCAGCCGGAAGCCAGCCCCAGCCGGCCATCGTCATGACGGGTCTCGCGCACGAGCAGTTCGAGCCGGCCATCGGCGGGCAGCGAGGCAATCGAATACTCGCGGTGCGGCAGGGCCGGCAGGGCGTCGATCAGCGCCTGCGGGGCCAGGCCGGCCATGGTGTCGAGATGGGCATCGGGCAGCGGCAGGCGCGTGGCCAGTGCCTCGGCCAGCGTCATGGGGCGGCTGTCGCAGCGGACCGGCGTGGCGCCATCGAGGGAGAGACGGGTCAGCAGGGTCGCCACCACGTCCGGCGGCTGGCAGGGGCCGACCTCCGCGATGTCGCCAGCCGTCCACGCCAGATCGCTGGGATCTTCGGGCACCAGCGCGAGGTGCCAGGCCGGCGCCCCCTGGCTGCCGGCGTTGAGCAGCCGGCGCTCCACCAGCTGCCAGCGGCCATAGCGCGGGCGCTCCCAGTCGGCAATCTCCGCGCCGCCGCCGAGCGCGGAGAGATGGTTCTGCCAGTGGCGCAGCGCGCCGGGGTCGCCGTTGTCCACCTCGACCATGTCGAACAGCGGCTGGGCGTGATGGCGCTGCAACCAGCCGGACAGCGTGTGCCCGAAGGCGCAGAAGCGCGCGTAGCTGCTATCGCCCAGCGCGAGAATGCCGTAGCGCAACTGGCGCAGCGATTCCGGCGCGGCGCCGGACACCAGCTTGCGCGTGAAGCCGGAGGCGGTATCGGGCGCGTCGCCCTCGCCTGTCGTGCTGACCAGGAACAGCGCCTGCCCGCAGGCGGCCAGCCGCGCGCCGTCCAGCTCGGCAAAGGACAGGACTTGCACCGGCAGCCCGGCGCCTTGCAGCGCGCGGGCGGTTTGCATCGCCAGTTGCTCGGCGAAGCCGGTCTGGCTGGCGTAGGCCACCAGCGTCGGGCGCGCGGCGCCGTTGTCCTGCTGAATGAGCCCCACCCGCGCCGCGCGGCGGCGGCGATGCTGGGCGAGGATGGCGGCGCAGAAGCCCGCATAGGCCGCCACCACGCCGGCGGCCATCGCCATCCGCTCCGGGGACAGCACGGCCAGCGCGACGCCGGCAAGGCACACGGCCCAGGGCCACAGGCGTCCCACGGTCATGACAGCATGGCGGCGAACGCCGGCGAGGTAAGTTCATCGAAGCCGCGCGGCGTGCGGACCAGGAAGCGCGCCGCCAGCGCATGGCGCCGCGCGAAGTCCATGCCCGCCTGGGGCCCAAGCACGGTCAGCGCCGTGGACAAGGCATCGGCCAGCATGCAGTCCCGGTGGATCACCGTCACCGAAGCCAGCGCGTGCGCCGCCGGGTAGCCGGTGCGCGGGTCGATGGTGTGGGCAAAGCGTCGGCCGTCCTGCTCGAAGTAGCGGCGATAGTCGCCGGACGTGGCGATGGACAGCCCGAGCAGCGCCACCAGCGTGCGGGCGGCGCCGTGGGCGTTCGCCTCGGGCGATTCCAGTTCCACCCACCACGGCATGCCGTCGGGCTTGAGGCCCTGACCGCGCAGTTCGCCGCCGATCTCGACCAGATGATCGGTGACGCCGCGGGCGTCCAGATGGCGGGACACCGCATCGACAGCAAACCCCTTGGCGATGGCGCAAAAGTCCAGCGCGAGCCCGCCCGGCTGGCGCGCCCGGCGGTTCGGCACATCAACCTCGATGCGCTGCCAGCCGCAGGGCTGGCGCACGCGCGCCACGTCGTCCGGTGTGGGCGCGGTCTGGCGCGCATGCGCCAGACCTGCGGGGCCGAAGCCCCACAGGTCCACCAGCGGACCGGCGCTCGGATCGTAGGCGCCGCCGCTGTCGCGCGCCACCTGCAGCGCGGCCTGGAGCACCGCGAAGCAATCCTCGGGCAGCGTGACCCAGGCATCGGCGGCAGCGCGGTTGAAGCGGCTCAGGTCCGAGGTCTCGGACCAGTTGCTCATCTGGGCGATGACGTTGGCCAGGACCGCCTCGATCGCCGCCTCGATGCCATCCCCGATGCTTGCATCCTCCCCGCCCGCCTGCACCGCCGACACCGACCACGTGGTACCCATGGTCTGGCCGGCCCACTGCCGCACGCGCCCGCCCGCCGCCGGGGTGGGCGGCGGCGCGGAGAGCGAGGTGGGAATCAGCACGCGCGGCATCGATCGGTCTTACTGGGGCAGCACTTCCACGGTCACCGCGTAGGCCGCGCGGCGGGCCTTGGCCTGCTTGACCGAGGTCTTGTCGTCGCGGACATCGGCTTCCATCCAGTACATGCCCGGGGCCGGCCACTTGACGCTGAACTTGCCGTCCGCGTCGGTGGTGACGCTCAGGTCGTTGAGCTTGTCGCGATAGCGGATGCCGCCCGGCACGATCTCCACCTTCAGGTTGCTGGCGGGCTTGCCGTCCAGCAGCAGGCGGAAGCTGGCCGTATCGCCCGCCACGAGGTCGTTCGGGTGGGTGATCGGGGCCAGCTCCAGGCCGCGGCCCGTGGTCGACAGCGCCTGCTTGGACGGCTTGCCGGCGGTCACGAAGGCTTCCACGCGGCCGGCGTTCTCGGTCACCTGCAGGTCCTGCGCGTTGGCCGGCACGTTGCTGGCCAGCGCCTCGGCGGTGCCGCGCCAGCGCTTGGTCTGGCCGCCTTCCTTCCACGAGGCGAACACACCCTGGTTGATCACGGCCACGCGGTAGGTGCCCGGCTGCGTCAGGTGCAGGTCGAAGGTGCTGCGGTACTTGCCGGTGGAGGCGTTCTCGGCCTTCACGGCGGCGCCATCCGGGCCGGTGACGACGAGGTTATCGAGCCGCATCGGCACGTGTTCGAAGTAGAACAGGTCGTTGGAGACGGCGGCGTCCACAGTCACCCAGGCGTCGTTGCCAGACAGCACGGTGGCCGACGGCAGCAGCCACTGGCGGTGGGCGTGGGCGGCCAGCGGGGCCAGGGCGGCCAGCGCCAGCACGGCGGCGCGCATGGCAAGGCGTTGCGGGAAGCGGGCAGGCTTGTTCATCGTCAGGCTCCAGTCAATCCAGTGATTCGGGGTGAGAACGGATGGGGTGCGGGTCAGGGCTTCAGTTCGACGGTGACGCCGCCGAGTTCGTGTTCGCCCTTGGCACGGGCCGTCTGCGCGGATTGCGGCGGCCACGTGAACGGCACGCGCACCAGTTCGCGGCCCCCGACTTCGCGCGCGGCCTCCACCACCAGTTGGTAGTCGCCGGCGGGCAGCTTACCGAGCGGCGACTTGCCGGCGGAGAACGACACCGCCTGCTCGCCCGGCGCACGCGTGGCGCCGGAGATGCCATCGGCCGGCATCTGCATGTCCCGGCCCGCCTTGCGCCACCACTGGCGCATGTCCTTGAGCCACTTGGTGCCTTCGCCGTCCTTGTTCTTGCCGTCGTACCAGACCGCCAGCGTGGAAACGGGGCTCTGATCGGCGCGCTCCACCCACATCGCCACGTAGGGGCGGTGGTACTCGGCCACGGTGAGGCGGGGAATATCCACCTTGACGTTCAGGTCGGCGGCCATGGCGGGCGCAAGCGGGGCGGCGGCCAGGCCGGTCATGGTCACGGTAAGGAGTCGGCGCATCGGAACTACCTTTTCTGGTTGGATGGAATGCAAATCAGTGAATGAACACGATGGCGAGCAGCAGCGGCACCACCAGCCCCGCCCCCACCAGCGGCCAGGTGGCCATGCGGCCACCGGCGTGCAGCTTCAGCAGGAACAGCCCGGTGAGGCTGAAGACGAGGCACGCGAAGGCGAACACATCGAGGAACAGGCTCCACGCATGGCCCGTGTTGCGGCCCTTGTGCAGATCGTTGAAATAGGAGATCCAGCCGCGCGAGGTGGCTTCGAACTGCACCTCGCCGCTGTCCAGCGCCACGCTGACCCAGGCGTCGCCGCCGGGGCGTGGCAGGGCCACGTAGAGTTCATCGGCGGACCATTCGGCCTCGCGGCCTTCGGCATCCACATGGAGGGATTCCGACAGCCATTGGGCCAGCACGGGCGGCACGGGCGCTTTTTCGTTCTTCTGGGCGGCGCCGGCCGGGGCCGCGCGTCGGAGGGCGGCCAGCACGTCACGCGGTGCGGTTTCGCTGCGGGTGACCACGCTGGGCCGGGCCTCGATCTGGCCGGCATGGTTCAGCGTGAAGCCGGTGATGGCGAACAGCATCATCCCGATCAGGCAGATCGCGGAACTGATCCAGTGCCATTGATGAAGATGCTTGAGCCAAAAGGCGCGGCGCTGCTGGCCGGAGGCCGGCGGGTTGTCTGTCATGCGGGTGAGAAAGGGGGCGCGCGGGGCGCGCGCGGGGGGCGCGGCGGCATGTCGATTAGCCGCAACACCTAGATGGTAATGGTTCTCATTTGTTGAGGCAATCTGACATGACGTAGTCGACACGCTGTCATGGTTACGGTGCGTTACACCCCGTGCGCCTCTTGCATCACCTTACCCTATCAGTGTTTCCCCCCGATCAAGATCCTTGATGACCGCGCCGTTATGGCACCCATAGAGGGCGACAAATCGATCGCCCCGAGCGGGTTCAGACAAGGAAAAGGAGGAAAACGAATGCTGCAAAATCTCAGCCTGAGAAAAAAGCTCATGCTGCCGCTGGTGCTGAGCTGGATCTGCCTGCTGGCCATCACCCTCTGGAATGCCTGGGAAATGCGCGCGCTGCGTTTCGAGGACCGCAAGCTGTCACTCGAACATGTCACCGATGTCGCCAACTCCATCGTCACCGAATACGAAGCGATGGCGCGGGCCGGCAAGCTGCCGGTGGAAGAAGCCCAGAAGCAGGCGCTGGACCGCGTGCGCGCGCTGCGCTTTGGCGCGGACGGCTATTTCACCGTGATGCGTTCGGATCACGTGGTGCTCATGCATGCCATCAAGAAGGAGCTGGATGGCAAGAACATGGGCGACATGAAGGACCCCAACGGGGTCTACCTGTTCCGCGAGATCGCCGCGCTGGGCAAGAACCCGGGCCACGGCTTCGTCGAATACCTCTGGCCCAAGCCGGGCGCCGAGGCCCCCCAGCCCAAGCTGAGCTACGTGCTGAACTTCAAACCGTGGGACTGGGACTTCATCGCCGGGCTGTACCTCGATGACATCCACGCCGAATTCCGCCGGTCGCTCTGGGAAGCGCTGGGCTGGCTGCTGGGCGTGGGCGCGCTGATGAGCGTGGTGATGGTGCGGGTCTCCATCAGCCTGCAGAAGCAGCTGGGCGGTGAGCCCGCGCTGACGTCGCAGATCGCGGCGCGCATCGCTGAGGGCGACCTCGCCTCGCATGTGCAAACCAAGCCCAACGACCGCGAAAGCGTGCTCTACAACATGCAGCAGATGCAGGCGCGCCTGACCGGGGCCATCGGACAAATCCGAGGCTCGGCCGATTCGATCGCCGGCGCGGCACGCCAGATCGCGGCGGGCAACGTGGATCTGTCGCGCCGCAGCGAGGAGCAGGCCGCCTCGCTCGAGGAAACCGCCGCAAGCATGGAGGAGCTGACGAGCACGGTCCGCCAGAGCGCCGACAACGCCCGGCAGGCGTCGCGGCTGGCCGAAGGCGCCTCGGACATCGCCGTGCGCGGGGGCCAGATCGTGCACCAGGTGGTGGGCACGATGGGCGAGATCAAGGCGGCGTCCGGCAAGGTGGTGGACATCATCGGCGTGATCGAGGGCATCGCCTTCCAGACCAACATCCTGGCGCTGAACGCGGCAGTGGAAGCCGCCCGCGCGGGCGAACAGGGCCGCGGCTTCGCCGTGGTGGCCGGCGAGGTGCGCAGCCTGGCCCAGCGCTCGGCCACGGCGGCCAAGGAGATCAAGGCCCTGATCGACAACTCGGCCCAGCGCGTGGAAGACGGCTCGGTGCTGGTGGAAGGCGCCGGCCGCGCCATGGAAGAGATCGTCGAAGCGGTGAAGCGCGTGACCGACCTGATGGGCGAAATGCGCGCCGCCACCGAAGAACAGACGGGCGGCATCGAGCAGGTGAACCAGGCGGTGTCGCAAATGGACCAGATGGCGCAGCAGAACGCGGCGCTGGTGGAGGAAGCCACGGCCGCAGCGGCGTCGCTGGAAGATCAGGCAGACGCCCTGCACCGGGCCGTGGGGCAGTTCAGGTTGGCAGGGGCAATCTGAAGCAGGTGTTTCGACAAGGGTGTTGAAGCCCGCAGGCCGGTCTGGCTGCGGGCTTTTTTTGTGGGTTGTCGTGGAATCGCCGGAACGCCCGGTTCTGGTGAACTGGGAGAGACCGGGAACAGCGTATGATCGACGGCATGCTGCCGATGGCTGCCGAAGCGCCCCCGATGACCAACGATCCTCACCTGTCTCCCAAGCTGCATCTGACTGCGAAGCATGGATTCGCGCTGCATGACAGCCGCCAGCCCGTTTTTCACCGGGGATGGCATATCCACGACTGCGGCATGCTGCTGTGGCCGCGCATGGGGAGACTCAAGACGACATGGAACGATGTGTCCGGCGAGCCGGACTCGCCGCATGCCGTTTCGCTGGTGCGCGGCACCGCAGTGCTGCTGCCGGCGTCGATCTCGCATCTGACGGCATCCGAGCGCGGGCGCCAACAGCATGGGGAGCTATACCTGCCGCCCGACCGCCTGCCCGCCGGTCGACCGTTTGGCGCCATGCATCTGGACGCCGCGACCATCGCAATGCTCGAGGCGCTGCTGGCGCCGGGGATCTCGGCGACGAGCGCTTCCTGGCTGGTGCGCGCCATCGTGGAGCAACTGATGAGCAGCCGGCCGCTGGCGATACCCGAAGAGCCGGCATCCGTGGCACTGCGCATGGTCCGGCGCTTCCATCAGGCGCTCGAACGCGACCTGCCCTTGCCTTCGATCGATACCGTGGCCAGCGAGCTGGGCGTCTCGATCCGGCATTTGCAGCGCGCTTGCCAGATCGAGTTCGGCGTGACGCCCGTGGCACTCAGGCGTCGCATCCTGGCTACGCATGCACGCGCCCTGATCGCGCAAGGTCAATCCGTCGCCAGCGTCAGCCTGGACCTCGGCTTTTCATCCAGCGGACATCTGCACCGCTTGCTGCGCGAGGCCGCCGATCCGTCATAGGCGCGGCGGACTTGCGACCTCATCCCGCCATCACGACAGCATCGATCTCGATCTCCGTCCACGCCCCATCCGGCAGGCTCGACACACCCAGCGCGCTGCGAGCGGGCAGGGGCTGATCGGGGAATGCCGTACGCAGGACGGCCGAGGCCGCATCGAGCACGGCCGGATGATGGGTGAAGTCTGACGCCGCGCGGATGAAGCCGCGCAGGCGGACGATCTGGATGACGCGTGACAACTCGCCGTCGCAAGCCACCCGAAGCGCCGCCAGCGCGTTCAGCATCGATACTTCGGCAGCACGGCGGGCGGGTTCCACATCGGCTTCGCTCTGGCATTGGCCTGCCATGGCCACGCCTTGCTGCCGGCATACCTGCCCGGCGATCGACACCCAACGCGATGGCCCCACCTCCACCGCGCGATACGGCGCATAGCTACCACGCGGACTGGACACCGCGGGCATGGCAAATCCTGCGGCAGCAAGCAAGGCTTCGGGAGAACTGACCGTCATGCGTGGCTCCATGCCACGCCGCCACTGAGCCAGCAGCCGTCGGGCTCGCCTGAGTCCCCATGGCGTGGAGCCACGAGGATTTCCGAAGGGCTGCCCATGGCATCGCCCTGCCGGACTGCGATGGACGACACCGTTCGACCCTGGCCACGCAGTGGGTCCGCCTGGTTCAGATACCCCCACAACGCCGCCGCAGCGATGCCGGTGGCGGCGTCTTCGGGATAGCCCGACGACTTCGGAAACTGCCGCGCATGGACGACGGGCTGCCCGTCCGCTTTAGGCGCCCCGAACGCATAGGGATAGAGGCCAGTCGAGCCGATCGACGCGCATAGCGGCTCCATGGTCGAGAAATCCGGCTGCAAACCGTCGAGCATCGCCACGGATGGCAGGCAGACAAGCGTCTTCACGCGGCTGGTCGCGGCATTGATGGCCGCATAGCTGCCGGCAGGCAGGCCGAGCTGCATGGCCACGCGGTCCGACGCCCCGGCATCCAGCACCTCGGTACGCACTGCCGGCTGCGAAATCCAGACGCGCTGCGATGCGTCGTCCCAATACGCCAGCACGATGCCACTCAGCGTTTCGATGCGCGCCGTCGGCGTGGTCCAACGCCCCCACTGGCGCAGCGCCCACAGCGTGCCCACCGTGGCATGACCACACATCTCCATCTCGTGCTGCGGCACGAAGAAGCGAAAGCGCCAATCGCAGCCGATCTCGCTCGGCAATACGAATGCCGACTCGTGTCCATGCGTTGCGGCAACGCTTTGCATTGCCGGCGCGCTCATGCCACGCGCGTCGGCGACCAACGGCACCGGATTGCCGCCTTGCCCATCGCGCACGAACACCCGGATCAGATTGACGTCACTCACCTATGGCTCCCACGGACTTGGCAATCTTGCCCCAGTATGGGATGTCCTGCTGGACGGCAGCCTGCAGCGCGGACGGCGTCCCGGGGCGCGCGGTCACGCCTTTGCCGGCAAGATCGTCGGCGACCGCCTTGTCGGCGAGCACCTTGTTCAACGCGGCATTGAAGCGATCGACGATCGCAGCGGGCGTCCCCTTCGGAAAGGCGATGCCGTACCACAGTTGCTGCTCGAAGCCGGGCACACCCTGGCTGGCGAACGTCGGAACTTCCGGCAACAACGGCGTGGAGGCCGTCACAGCAATGGCGGCAACCTTCCCAGCCTTGATGTAGGGCGCCAATCCGACCGGGTTGTCGAACATGATCTGCACCTGACCGCCAATCAGATCGGTGTAGGCCGGTGCCGCGCCACGATACGGGACGTGGACCATCGGCACACCAACGAACTTCTGGAACTGTTCGCCCATCAGGTGCGACACGGTGCCAACGCCTACCGACGCAAAGCTGTGCTGCGACTTGTCCGCCTTCAACCGGGCGACGAGCGTCCGGGCATCGGCCACGCGCATGGCGTTGTGGACGGCCAGCACATAAGGCGATGTGCCGATGAAGCCCGCATAGGCGAAGTCCTTCGCCGGGTTGTAGGCCAGCTTCGGATAGAGCGCGACGCTTACCGCATGCGTGCTCGTCGTGACCACGCCCACCGTGTAGCCATCGGCGGCGGCCCGCGCCACGAAGCCCGAACCGATCGTGCCGCCAGCCCCGCTGCGATTGTCGATCACGACAGGCTGCCCGAGTTCGCGCTGCAGCAGCGGCTGGATCGAGCGAACCACGAGGTCGGTACCGCCACCAGCCGGGAATGGCACCACCATGGTGATGGGCTTCGCCGGCCAGGTTTCCGCATGGGCGGCGACGGAACACGCTGCGACAGCGCCCGCCAGCAGGGCGCACCAGGCCCTGCGCGTGGATATGGACAGGATGGACATGTGCACTCCCCTTGTTGGAATGCATGCAGTCTAGAAACGCGTCGACCCGCCCTCAAACCGGAATGCGACGTTCAGCGATCCAAAATGCGCTCGCGGCAGATCCGGCGTCCAAAGCGCCCGACAGATCAATCGGCCGGTGCCGGTACATGCCCCCTGGCGCGTGCTGCGCTGGCTGCCACGGCGGCAGTGCGCGTTTCCACGCCGAGCTTCTCGAAGATGTGCTCCAGGTGCTTGTTGACGGTTCGCGGGCTCATGCCGAGGATGTCGGCAATATCGCGGTTGGTCTTGCCACGGGCTACCCACGACATGACTTCGGCCTCACGCCGCGTGAGTGCCGCCGTGGACGCGAGCATGTCGGCGCTGCCTTCCGCTTCGCCATGGCCGCGCAGGATGGCCTCGCGCAGCGCGCGCGCCTGCCGCGCCTTGCCGACGTGGGACCGCACGCGGGCCACCACCTCGGCGATGGCCACCGGCTTGGTGACGTAGTCGCACGCGCCTACCTCGAAGCCCCGTACGATGTGCACCGTATCGCCCAGGCCGGTCATGAAGATGACGGGGAGGTCTGCGTGGCGGTCCATCAACGCGGCACAGGTGGAAAAACCGTCCATCCCGGGCATATCCACGTCCAACAGCACCGCATCCGGGGAAAAGTGGGCCAGCGCGCCGAGCGCAGCGTTGCCGCTGGCAGCGGTGTGCACCAGCATGGCTTCGCCGCCCAGCGCGCGGGTCAGGAAGCTGCGCGCGTCGGCGTTGTCGTCCACCACGAGCACACGTGTTTCGGATGCAGAAGATTCAGGTTCGGGATGCACGGAGCGCCTCGCCAAGTCGATCATTCAATGCAGCGCCATCGGTACGCGCCAGCGTCAGCATCTTGCGCGCCCACGCACCGATGCCGCCGCCGCTGGCGGCAAGTTCCGCCAGTTGCGCCTCCAGCGCGCGCAGCCGGCCGGTGGCGCCCAGTTGCAGCATCTCGCGCAGCAGCTCGGCGTGGGGCGGCGCCTCAGGCTCGGCGGGCTGGGCGGGCAGCGTCAGCGCGTGCCGGACCATGTCGATCAGCTCCGATTCGCGCACCGGCTTGCTGACGAAGCCGAGGTAGCCATGCTGAAGCCTGGCCTCCTCGGTGTTCTCGTGAGCGTTGGCGGAGACGATGACCACTTGCGGCGCGCCCGGCTCCGCGCGGATCTCACGGCACAGGTCCCAACCCGATGCATCCGGCAGGTTCAGGTCCAGCAGCACCAGGTGCGGATGCCACGCCCGCAGTTGCGGGAGCACAGCGGCGCCCTCCCCCACTTCCTGCACCGCCAGCCCCAACGGTGACAGGAAGCCGCGCAGCACCGCCCGGTGCGACTGCCGGTCATCGACGATCAACACCCTTGCATTCGCCGGCAGCGGCGCCTCCGGGACCCTCCGTGGCCGTGTTACCGGTACGGACAGTGCGGGTAGATAGAGCCGCACCGAGAACTCGCTGCCCATGCCCGGTGCACTGCGCACCCTGACCTCGCCGCCCATCAGGTCCACCAGCAGCCGCACGATGGCGAGTCCCAGTCCGATGCCCTCTCGGTCGTCATGGGCCGTGGCGCGCTCGAACGGATCGAAGATGCGCACCTGGTCTTCCGGCGCGATGCCGGGCCCCGTGTCGCTGACCGTGATCGTCGCCAGTTCACGCTGATGGCGTACCGCCAGCGTGACCGCGCCGTGCTCCGTGAATTTGATGGCATTGCTGACCAGGTTGATGACAATCTGCCGCAATCGCTTGGAATCGCCATGCACATGGGCCGGCAAGGCGCCGGATACGCGATAGTGAAACGTCAGCCCGCGTGCCGCGGCCAGCGGGCGGAACATGCGTACCAGGTCGTCGAACACGCCCTCCAGCGCCACGGCGTCGTGCTCGAGCCGCAGTTTGCCGGCCTCGATCCGTGACAGCTCCAGCAGGCCATCGACCAGGCTGGACAGGTGTTCGCCGGCGCGGCCGATGGTCTGCACATCCTCGCGGCATGCCGCCGGCAACGCCGGTGCCCGCAGCAGCAGCTGCGAGTATCCCAGGATGGAGTTGAGCCCCGCGCGCATCTCATGGCTCATGCCGGTGATGAACCGGCTCTTGGCGGCATTGGCCTGCTCCGCGACTTCCTTGGCATGCTGAAGCGCCGCATCGGTACGGCGGTGCGCATCGATCTCCTTTTGCAGCAGCCCGTTCTGGCGTTCCGATTCTTCCTGGGCGACGGTCCGGCTTTCGTTGGCCAGCACCAGCCACCAGGAAGCGACCGCGGCAAACAGCACCAGCCCGGCACCAATCTTGAGAAACAGGTCGGTGCGCGGCGCGGCGCTGTGCACCAATGGGCCCGATAGCTGCTCCTGCGTATAGAGCAGCCACAGCAACGTGCCGAACGCGAACACCATCCCAGCCAACACAAGACTGAACTGACCGATGCGGCGTGCCATGACCAGCGGCGTGCCGGCGGGCAGCACGCGCGTGAGCGCGAAGGCGATCTGCTCCTGCGCGCTGGCCCCCGGCTTGCACCGGTCGCCGCAGCGCGCATCCAGCGTGCAGCACAGCGAGCAAATCGGGCCGCGATAGGCCGGGCACGCGGCCACGTCCTCCTGCTCGAACGGGTTACGGCAGATCGCGCAACGGATGACCGCGTGCCGCGCGCCGAAGTGGACCGGTGCCCGCGCGATGAAATAGCGGCTCTGCGTGAGGTAGGCAATCGCCGGCGGCAACAGGACCGCCAGCGCGAGACCCACCCCTACCGAGGCGGGACGCAGCGTGTCGCCGAACACGCCGAGATGCACCAGCATCGACAACGCCGAGGCCAGCACCATGGCGCCGAAGCCTGCCGGATTGATGTCGAACAGGTAGGCGCGGCGGAATTCGATATCGCGCGGCGACAGTCGAAGCGGCTTGCTGATGACAAGGTCGCCAAAGATGGCGCCGACCCACGCCACCGCCAGGTGGGCGTAGAGCGCCAGCACTTGCTCCAATGCCTCGAACACGCCCATCGCCATCAGCATGACCGCGATCAGCACGTTGAACGCGAGCCATACCACGCGGCCCGGATGGCTGTGCGTGAGCCGTGCGAACACGTTCGACCACGCCAGCGAGCCCGCGTAGGCATTGGTAATGTTGATCTTGGTCTGGGAGACCAGCACCAGCAGTCCTGTCAGGAGCACGGCCACCCAGCCGGGCCAACCGTTGCCGAGCCCGAGTGCGAAGCCTGCCAGGTACATCTGCGTCGGTTCCAGCGCGTGGGCGATCGGCAATTCCGCCTGCAGTACGACGAAGGCGAGAAACGCTCCGCCAACCATCTTGGCCGCACCAAGGATGATCCAGCCCGGTCCGGCCGCAATCAACGCCCCCCACCATCGCACGCGGTTGTCCCGCGTGAGCGGCGGCATGAAGCGCAGGAAGTCCACTTGTTCGCCGATCTGCGCGATCAGTGCGGCGGCCACCGTGGCGGCGGCGCCGAACGCTTCCCATGAGAAACCGTCGCCATCGGCCAGGCGCCCGTTGAGCGAGAGAAACTCGGTATAGCGCTGCGGCTCGCGCCACAGGATCAGCCCATAGGGCAGGATCAGCAGCACGAGCCACAGCGGCTGGGTCCAGAGCTGGATACGCGACAGCAGCGTCACGCCATGGGTGACCAGCGGGATGACCACGATGGCGGACAGCAGGTAGCCGATGGACCTCGGCAGACCGAACAGCAGCTCGAATGCCTGCGCCATGATGGCCGCCTCGAGCGCGAAAAAGATAAAGGTGAAGCTGGCGTAGATCAGCGAGGTGACGGTGGAGCCAAGGTAGCCGAACCCCGCACCCCGTGCCAGCAGGTCCATGTCCACGCCATGACGCGCGGCGTAGTAGGAGATCGGCAGGCCGGTCAGGAAGATGACAAGGCTGACCACGCCGATGGCCCACATCGCGTTGGTGAAGCCATAGCTGAGCGTGATGGCGGCACCGATGGCTTCCAGCGCGAGGAACGCGACTGCACCAAAAGCGGTATTTCCGACCCGAAACGCGCTCCATTTTCGGAACGACCTTGGTGCAAACCGCAGCGCGTAGTCCTCAAGGGTCTCGTCGGCCACCCAGCGGTTGTAGTCGCGCCGGATCTTGCTGATGCGCTGGACGGGCTGGGGGACGCTCGACATGGAGAGGGGTGCATGGTCGCACTGGCAATGGGTCGTGCGCTGCGGATGCAAGAGATGTGCCGTGCGCCAGTGGCCGGCCCGACTACGTTGAATGACGTATGGCTGGGCGTCCCCCACCCGCAGCATGATCGCTCCGCAGCATTCCTCTTCCCCAACGGAGCGTCGATCATGCGTGACAACGAAAGCGATAACGAACAGAACGGGTCCCCGCCTTCCCAATCCCGCCGCCGGCTGATGCAGGGCCTTGCCGCCCTGCCCGCGCTGCCGCTGGCCGGCATGGCCGCGCAGGCCCACGGTGCCAATCTGCCTACCGGCACCGTGAATACCACCCGGCTCGCCGTCACCGATACCGAGGTCACCGTCGGCCAGCTGCATTCGGCCACCGGCACCATGGCGATCTCGGAAACCGGGTCGATCCAGGCCGAACAGCTCGCCATCGACCAGATCAACGCCGCTGGCGGCATCCTCGGCCGCAAGATCAAGGTCATCAAGGAAGACGGTGCCTCGGACTGGCCGACCTTCGCCGAGAAGTCCCGCAAGCTGCTGGTCAACGACCGTGTGGCGGCCGTGTTCGGCTGCTGGACCTCCGCCTCGCGGAAGGCCGTGCTGCCCGTCTTCGAG
Organism: Cupriavidus sp. 10L45; assembly: GCF_056395225.1. Taxonomy (NCBI): domain Bacteria; kingdom Pseudomonadati; phylum Pseudomonadota; class Betaproteobacteria; order Burkholderiales; family Burkholderiaceae; genus Cupriavidus; species Cupriavidus sp. 10L45. The sequence continues at coordinate 255,513 of NZ_JBFTJC010000002.1, read as the reverse complement.
AAAGAGAATGGCCTGCTCTACTACCCGACGTTCTACGAGGGCCTCGAGCAGTCCAAGAACGTGATCTATACCGGACAGGAAGCGACCCAGCAGATCATCTGGGGCCTCGACTGGGCCGCCAAGCAGAAGAACGCCAAGAGCTTCTTCCTGATTGGCTCCGACTACATCTGGCCGCGGACATCCAACAAGATCGCGCGCAAACACATCGAAAACTTCCTCAAGCTCAAGGTCGTGGGCGAGGAGTACTACCCGCTCGGCCACACCAATTTCAACTCGCTGATCAACAAGATCAAGGTCGCCAAGCCCGACTGCATCTACGCGATCGTCGTGGGCGGCTCGAACGTTGCCTTCTACAAGCAGCTCAAGGCGGCCGGAATTACCGCCGACAAGCAGTTCCTGCTGACCATCTCGGTCACCGAGGACGAAGTGCTCGGCATCGGCGGCGAGAACATCGCCGGCTACTACGCGGCCATGAAGTACTTCCAGTCGCTCGACAACCCCAACAACAAGCAGTTTGTCGATGCATTCAAGAGCAAGTTCGGCAGCAAGGCCGTGATCGGCGATGTCACGCAGGCCGCCTACCTGGGCCCCTGGCTGTGGAAGGCCGCGGTGGAGAAGGCCGGCAGCTTCGATATCGACAAGGTCGTCGCGGCCTCGCCGGGCATCGAATTGAAGTCCGCCCCCGAGGGTTACGTCAAGGTGGATACGAATCATCACCTGTGGAGCAAGACGCGCGTCGGGCTGGCGCAGCTCGATGGCCAGTTCAAGGTGGTGGCCGAGTCGCCGCAACTGATTCCGCCCAATCCGTTCCCGAAGGGCTATCAGTAAGCCCGTCGCCGTCCCATCGATCCACGGAGTAAGAGTCATGAACGTGTCGGACATGCTGAACATCGGCCTGATGCAGGGCTTTGCAGGGCTGAGCCTGTTCTCGGTGCTGCTCCTGATGGCGCTCGGGCTGGCCATCATCTTCGGCCAGATGGGCGTCATCAACATGGCGCACGGCGAGTTCATGACCATCGGCGCCTATGTCATCTTCCTGGCCTCCACCACGGTGGAGCGCCTGGCGCCGACGTGGATGCCCTACTACTTTCCCTTCGCCATCTGCGCCGCGTTCGCCATCGCGTTCGGCGCGGGTTGGCTGGCCGAATGGGCGCTGATCCGGCATCTCTACAAGCGGCCCCTCGATACGCTGCTCGCCACCTGGGGCCTGTCGCTCGGCATGCAGCAGGCGTTCCGCTCCACCTTCGGCCCCAAGGAAGTCAGCCCCACGCTGCCCGACTGGCTGATGGGTTCATGGTCACCCGCACCCGGGCTCGACATCCCCATCAACGGTCTGTTCGTGATGGCGCTCACGCTCTGTGTAGCGGGGCTTGTCTGGCTCGCGCTGTACCGGTCGCGCTGGGGGCTGCGCGTACGCGCCACCACGCTGAACCGGCCGATGGCGAATGCAGCCGGCATCAATACCCGGCGCACCGACCGCCTGACGTTTGCCATCGGCTGCGGCATCGCGGGCGTGGCCGGCGCGGCATTCACGACGATCGGCTCCACGGGCCCCACCAGCGGCGCGCTGTACATCGTCGATTCGTTCCTCGTGGTCACGTTCGGCGGGGCAGCGAGCCTCGCCGGCACGGTGGCGTCGGCGTTCGGCATCGCGCAGATGCAGTCCATCACCGAGTTCTTCATGACCGGGTCGATGGCACGGGTGCTGACCCTGCTGCTGATCGTGACCATCCTGATGATTCGTCCGCAGGGCCTGTTCGCCCCGGCGGTACGGCGCTGACATGCCAGGAGCACAAACGATGTCCAACTCTTCCCGACTGCAACGGCTGCGCGGCATAGGCGGCGCATGGGCCGGCTACGCGCTGCTGGCGCTCGTGCTGGTGGTGATCATGCCGCTTGCGCTGGATGTGTTCCGCCTGAACCTGATCGGCAAATACCTGAGCTACGCCTTCGTGGCCGTGGGGCTGGTGATGCTGTGGGGCTACGGCGGCGTCCTGAGCCTGGGCCAGGGCGTGTTTTTCGGCCTCGGCGGCTATGCCATGGCGATGTTCCTCAAGCTGGAGGCATCGGATGCCAAAAGTACCGCCATCCAGTCCACGCCGGGCATTCCCGACTTCATGGACTGGAACCAGCTCACGGCGCTGCCATGGTGGTGGGAGCCGTTCCGCCATCTGCCGGTCGCGCTGATCGGGGTGGTGGTGGTGCCGGCCCTGCTGGCATTCGTCATCAGCGTGGCGATGTTCCGGCGGCGCGTGGGTGGCGTCTACTTCGCCATCATCACGCAGGCGGTGGCGCTCATTCTGTCAGTGCTGATCATCGGGCAACAGGGCTATACCGGCGGCGTGAACGGCATCACCGACCTCAAGACGCTGCTCGGCTGGGATATCCGCACCGACAGCGCTCGGCTGATTCTCTACTTCGTCACCGTGGCGCTGCTGTTCGGGGCCATCGCACTGTGCCGTTGGATCCAGCGCAGCAAGCTCGGCGTGCTGCTGCTGGCGATGCGCGACAAGGAAGACCGCGTGCGGTTCTCGGGCTACGACGTGTCGATGTTCAAGGTGTTCGTGTTTTGCCTGGCGGCCGCGCTGGCGGCCATCGGCGGCGCCATGTTCACCTTGCAAGTCGGGTTCATGTCGCCGTCGTTCGTCGGCATCGTACCGTCCATCGAGATGGTGATCTTCGCCGCGGTGGGCGGCCGCATGAGCCTGGTGGGTGCGGTGTGGGGCACGCTGCTGGTGAATGCCGGCAAGACCTACTTCTCGGAGAGCTTTCCGGATCTGTGGCTGTTCCTGATGGCGGCGCTGTTCATCGGCGTGGTGGTGGCGTTTCCCGACGGGCTGGCAGGGCTCTACGCCAAGTACATCGGCCGTCGCCGCCGCACCACCGAGCCGCCCAAGCCGGAAACCCTGCCGGCCAAGACGGCCTGACCGGGAGACATCATGAGCAATACCGACTTCATGCTGGCGGTTGAGGACTTGACCGTGTCGTTCGACGGCTTCAAGGCCATCGACAACCTCACGCTATACGTGGACCGCGACGAGCTCCGCGTGATCATCGGCCCGAACGGCGCCGGCAAGACCACGCTGCTCGACTTGATCTGCGGCAAGACGCGCGCCGGCGGCGGCAGCGTCAAGTTTCGCAATCGCGAGATGACGGGCCTGCCCGAATACCAGATCGTACGCGCCGGGGTCGGGCGCAAGTTTCAGACGCCCTCGATCTACGAGAACCTCACGGTGTTCCAGAACCTGGCCGTCTCGTTCCCCCGCGGCCGCAGCGTGCTGGGCGCGCTGACCTTTCGCACCACCGAGGCGGAGCGCCAGCGCGTGGCCGAGGTGGCTGCGGAGATCGCGCTCGACGATGTCCTGGAGCGCGAGGCGGCCCAGCTCTCGCACGGCCAGAAACAATGGCTGGAGATCGGCATGTTGCTGATGCAGGACCCGAAACTGCTGATGCTGGATGAGCCGATCGCAGGCATGAGCGTACGCGAGCGCGAATTGACCGCCGACCTGCTCAAGCGCATCAGCAAGGGCCGCGCGGTGATCGTGATCGAGCACGACATGGACTTCGTGCAGCGTATTGCCGACAAGGTCACCGTGATGCACCAGGGCCGCATCCTGGCCGAAGGCTCGATGGCCCAGGTGCAGAACGACCCCCGCGTGATCGACGTCTACCTCGGCCACTGACGCGGCCAACTCGCCAAAGGAGAATCCCGCATGCTTTCCGTGGACAACGTGGTGGTGAACTATGGCCAGAGCGAGGCGCTGCATGGTGTGTCTTTCTCCGCAGCGCAAGGCGAAACCGTGGCCATCATGGGCCGCAACGGCATGGGCAAGACCACGCTGTTCAAGGCGATGATCGGCATGCTCCCGGTACGCTCGGGCCAGGTTACCGTGGATGGCCGCGACGTGGCGCACGACGAAAGCTATCGTCGCGTGCGCGCCGGCCTCGGCTATGTGCCGCAGGGCCGCATGATCTTCTCGCACCTGACCGTGGAGGAGAACATCCTCACCGGCATGGAGCAAAGCCGCGTGCTGCGGATTCCGGACGAGATCTTCGCGATGTTCCCGGTGCTGTTCGACATGCGGCGCCGCAAGGGCGGCAACCTCTCCGGCGGGCAGCAACAGCAGCTGGCCATCGCCCGCGCGCTGGTGAGCAACCCGAAGGTGCTGCTGCTGGATGAGCCCACCGAGGGCATTCAGCCTTCGATCATCAAGGACATCGCGCGCGCGCTGAACGAGATTCGGCGCACGCGCGACATCACTATCGTGTTCTCCGAACAGGTGCTGAGCTTCGCGATGGACGTGGCCGATCGGCTGCTGGTCATCGAAGGCGGCCGCTTCGTGCACGAGACCCAGCGCCACAGCACGGATGTGGCGCACATCCGGCAACTGCTGTCGGTCTGAACGCAATCCCGCATCTTCACCGCATCTTCCCCGCTACCAGGAGGCAAACGTCATGACGGATACCCTGATCAAGGTCGATCTGGCCGAATCGCCGTACGAGAACCCCAACGTCCACAACCGCTGGCATCCGGATATCCCGATGGCCTGCTGGGTCAAGCCCGGCGAGGATTTCATCCTGGAGACCTACGACTGGACCGGCGGCTTCATCAAGAACAACGACTCGGCCGACGATGTGCGTGACATCGATCTCTCCATCGTCCATTTCCTGACCGGCCCGGTGGGCGTGGAAGGCGCGGAGCCGGGCGACCTCCTCGTGGTGGATCTGCTCGACATCGGCGCGAAGCCTGACAGCCAGTGGGGCTTCAACGGATTCTTCTCGAAGCAGAACGGCGGCGGCTTCCTGACCGATCATTTCCCGCAGGCGCAGAAGTCGATCTGGGATTTCCACGGCCTGTACACCTCGTCGCGGCATATCCCCGGTGTGAACTTCGCCGGGCTGATCCATCCGGGGCTGATTGGCTGCCTGCCGGACCCGGCCATGCTCGAGACATGGAACAAGCGGGAGATGGACTTTATCGCCACGCAACCGGACCGCGTGCCACCGCTGGCGAATCCGCCCTTCGCGGCGACGGCGCACATGGGCAAGCTGCAGGGCGATGCGCGCGACCAGGCCGCCGCCACGGGGGCACGCACGGTGCCACCGCGTGAGCATGGCGGCAACTGCGACATCAAGGATTTGTCGCGCGGCGCCAAGGTGTACTTCCCGGTCTATGTGGATGGTGCCGGGCTTTCCGTGGGCGACCTGCATTTCTCGCAGGGCGACGGCGAAATCACGTTCTGCGGCGCGATCGAGATGGCGGGCTGGGTACATATGCGCGTGTCGCTGATCAAGGGCGGCATGGCCAAGTACGGCATCCGCAATCCGATCTTCAAGCCGAGCCCCATCACGCCGAACTACAACGACTACCTGATCTTTGAAGGGATCTCTGTCGACGAAGCGGGCAAGCAGCACTATCTGGACGTACAGGTCGCCTACCGGCAGGCGTGCCTGAATGCGATCGAGTACATGACCAAGTTCGGATACTCGCGGGCGCAGGCGTACTCCATCCTCGGAACCGCCCCGGTGCAGGGGCATATCAGTGGCGTGGTGGACATTCCCAATGCCTGCGCCACACTGTGGTTGCCCACCCAGATCTTCGACTTCGACATCCGTCCCAGCGCCAGCGGGCCGACGCGGATGATCGCGGGGGACGTGGATCTGCCACTGTCGCCAGACGTGGTCTAAGCCGGCACCATGTTGCAATCCACCCAGCGGAGCGGCGATGCCTACCTATGACTACCGGTGTAAGGACTGCGGCGAGTTTGCATTGATCCGGCCGATGGCCCGGCGCGATGCGCCTGCCATGTGCCCCGCCTGCGGCATGGGTGCGGAACGGGCACTCGTGGCCGCGCCGGCGCTCGCCAGCATGGCGGCGTCGGCGCGGGCCGCCCATGCGGTCAACGAACGCAGCGCGGCTGCGCCGAAGGAATCATCGCGGCATGGATCCGGTTGCGGGTGCTGCGCGCAGCCGAAGCTCGCCGGCCGGCCCGACGTGGCCAAGAGCACCAGCGGCAGGCCGTGGATGATCTCGCACTGAGCAGCACAGGGACTGACCCCAGCGCGGCCAACGTGCTGGGGCGTCCAGCGCCGTTGAGGCACGGTCTCCCCGTGCCCAATATCAAATCTTCCTGCGATCGCTGACCACGACTAGCGCTTGCGCCTGGACTTTGCCCACCGAGCGCGATCTGTGAGGAATCGAGGCATTGAAGTAGAGCGAGTCACCGGCACTCATGCGCACGGTGCGGCCATCGAACAACACCTCCATTTGCCCTGATACCACGAAGATCAGCTCCTCTCCAGCGTGGCTGGCCATCGGTTGATCCTCAGCCAATGTGAAGGGCGGCAGCATGATAAACGGCTGCATGGCCTTGTCCGGTCGCTCCGCCGCAATGGCTTCATAGGTATAGCCATGTCGCTCGGTAGACGGACTGAACGGAATGCGGTCGCCGGCCTTTACGTGAAGGATCTCGTTGGCGCGCGATGACCTGGAGATGAGCTGATCGACGGTCACTGACAACGCTTCAGCCAGCTTGAGCACGGTGCCGATGGTCGGCGACGACAACCCCCGTTCCAGCTTGGACAGGTAGCTCTTCGTCAGCGATGCGCGCTGCGCCAGTTCTTCAAGCGTCAAGCTATTCAGCTTGCGTAGCTCAGCCAGGCGCTCAGCAATGCCCGGCGTCGCGGGCTCTGCGCTCACTTCTTGCTTTTTCGTCATCCCGGGGATCGAAGTTCCAAAGCGCCTGCACAGGCGCTTCCACAGACCGCAATTGTAAGGGTCGAACGTTTTCACGACAACGCAGTTGCACACATGACACTTTGGTGTCATTCTAGACACACTTGTTTCCAATATCCCCAAGGAGAATGCAAGTGAGTCCCAGCCGCCCCCGCTGTCGTGACCTGACGTTCGTGGTCACCCTTTCCGCTGCCGTACTGTTGAGTGCACCCCTTGCCGGTCACGCGGCAGAGTTTCCCGACAAGCCCATTACCCTGGTCGTCCCGTTTGGCGCGGGAGGCATTACAGACCTCGTGGCCCGCGCCACGGGTAAGGCCCTTTCCGAGCAACTCGGTCAATCCATCGTTGTGGAAAACCGTCCGGGCGCGGGCGGGAACATTGCGGCGGACTTTGTCCGGCGCGCACGGCCGGACGGCTACACCTTGATGTTCACCACGGTCGGCATCCTGGCCGTCAATCCTCACACGGACATCAAGGTCAACTTCGACAGCGCGAAGGACTTCACCTACATCTCCCTGGTGGGCTCAACACCGCATCTGGTCGTGGTGGGTGCCGATGTCCCGGCAAATACGCTCGCCGATCTCATCAAGCTTGCCCAGCGCAAACCAGATTCCGTGAGCGTTGGAACCGCTGGCGTCGGTAGCTCGCCTTATCAAGGGATGCGCGTGCTTCAGGACGCGGCAAGAATCGAGTTTCTCCATGTGCCATTCAAGAGCGGCGCCGAGTCCGTCACCAATGTCGTATCGGGACAGGTGAACATGACTTTTGAGGCGACACCTCAAGTCATGCCGTTCGTCACCTCGGGCAAGCTTCGCGCGCTCGCCGTAGCGAACCCGCGCCGGCTGTCCACTGCACCCCAGGTTCCTTCGACTGCCGAACTGGGGTTCCCGACGCTGGTGTCAGGCTCGGTGGCAGGGCTGATCGGACCAGCGGGACTCGACCCCGCCATCGTGAAGAAGCTCAATGCGGCGGTAGGCACCGTCACGGCAAATCCGAAGTTCAAGGCCACGCTGGTCGCTCAAGGGACCGAGCCAATGGCCTCGACGCCTGAACAATTCCGAAAGCTGATCGAAGAAGAGAATCAGCGATGGTCGGCGCTGCTCGGCGCGGCCGACAAGACAAAGTAAAAGAAGATTCGTATTCACCATACTCTCCAGCACATCCCAGAAAGGACACACCATGGCTGACACAATGCAAATGAGCAAAAGCGAGATCGTCGCCGCTTCGCTCAAGACGATGCAGACGGAACTCCGGGCTGACAAGATGCCCCTGCGCGAGGCCGTCGCGGAAACCTGCCGAGTCCTGTTCGCGTTCGGTCACGATTCCGGGCTCGCGGGCCAGATCACCGCGCGGGCCGAGGCGCCCGGCACGTACTACACGCAGCGCCTGGGTCTTGGCTTCGACGAAATCACCGCGGACAACCTGTTGCTCGTCAATGAGGATCTCGAAGTGCTTTCCGGGAACGGCATGCCGAACCCTGCCAACCGCTTCCATTCCTGGCTGTATCGCGCGCGTCCGGACCTGAACTGCATCGTTCATTCCCACGCGCCGCATGCCTCTGCGCTTGCCATGCTCGAGGTTCCCCTGACCATCTCCCACATGGACACCTGCGTCCTCTACGACCAGACGGCATTCCTCGAAAAATGGCCCGGTATCCCGGTTGGCAATGAAGAAGGCGAAATCATCTCCAAAGCGCTCGGCGACAAAAAGGCGATCTTGCTGTCACACCACGGTCTTCTGGTTGCTGGTGCGTCGGTGGAAGAAGCTTGCGTGTTGGGCGTGATGTTCGAACGTGCTGCGCGCCTGCAGCTCCTGGCGATGGCGGCGGGGGAGATTCAGCCGATTCCGCCGGAACTGGGTCGTGAAGCGCAACGCTGGGTGAGTACCCAGAAGCGGTTCGAAGCGACGTTCGCCTACTATTCCCGCCGCGCCCGTCGCGAACTGCCGGCGGATTGAAGCGGAGGCGCGGCCGTTCAACGTTTCGTCGGATCGTCGGCGGTTTCCGGGGCGGCTGGAGAAACGCCACCGTCACGCCATCCGGACCCCGTGCGCAAACGGTGGCTGTGCTTTTGCATTCCATCGTTCAAGGGCAAAGACAGTCGTATATCGTGAGTAACGGCGCAGGCAAGAGGTGCATACTCTGCCGTACATCGTCAAACGAGGGACCGAACAATGGCGAAATACCTGATCTCCTTTCCTGCAAGGGCGATGGCAGTCCCCGCCGAGGATTTGGCCGCCGTGGGCGAAGCTGCGCGCGAGGTCATACGCGAGGCGAAGGCCGCAGGCGTGTACGTGTTCGGTGGTGGTATCAACGATAATGTCGCACCACTCATGGTCGCTTCAGACGGCGCGGTCACAAACGAGACCTATCCCCAGACAGAGGAGTTCGACGGCGGCTTCTGTGTCCTGGAGCTTCCATCGCGCGAAGCCGCCATCCAGTGGGCCGCTAAGATCGCCAAAGCTTGCCGCTGCTCGCAGGAACTCCGCGAGTTTGGGTATGACCCGGAGAGCTGACGGGCAAGGCCCGTACCCACGGGGTTCGCCAGGGCAGTCAACCTCCATCGATTCTTGATAGAACAGTAGAGTGATTGATGATTACAGGACACGTCTTTATTGCCACCAGCCTTGATGGCTTTATCGCCCGTCCCGATGGCGATATCGGTTGGCTTCTGGAGCGGGACGACCCCTCGGAAGACCATGGCTACGCGAGCTTCATCGCCGACAAGGATGCGATCGTGATGGGCCGGGGGAGCTATGAAAAGGTCCTCACCATGGGGGAATGGGCTTACGACAGACCGGTGCTGGTGCTATCCCGTCAGTTGGCCGGCACGCCGGTGCCGGAAGCGTTGCAGGGGAAGGTGCGCTTCTCGAACTGCACGCCCTCGGACGCGATGGCGCAACTCGCGAGCGAAGGCGTGCGCCGCGTCTATGTCGACGGCGGCCAGGTGGTCCAGTCGTTCCTGCGCGACAGTTTGATCGCTGACATGGTGGTGACTACGGTCCCGGTGCTGATCGGGACCGGCATACCGTTGTTCGGCGCCCTGCCGCAAGACGTAAGTCTGGCGCTCGAGTCAAGCCGGCACTTTCCATCCGGCCTGGTGCAGTCGACCTATCGCGTATTGCGCTGATTACCGGGAGCGGCCCGGCAGTCAAGCCGCCATCGCGCGGCGCTCCTCGTCGTCCAGCAGCGGGCCGTCGAGCGTCACCCGCGAATGGTCTGTGCGGAATTTCTGGATGACCGGCTTCAGTTCTTCCTTGACGTGCGCCTCGCTGTAGCCGTTGAACAGGTGCCCGATCAGGCCGCGGCGCAGGTCCGAGGTGCCCATGATGTAGTCCGCGATCGGGAACGTCAGGTTCATGTTGTACTTCATCATGATGCCCATGTTGTGATGGGCGGTATGGTGGCGCCGGATGGTGTTGACGAACGGCATGTTGCGCACGAACCAGTTGTCATGCACATGGCAGCAGTAGTGGAACGTCTCGTAGATCAGGTACTGCGCCACCATCGTGATGAAGACGAAGTAGCCGGCGTTGGCGTTGAAGATCAGGGACGCCAGATAGCCCAGCCCGCCGCCACCCACGCCGAGCGTCGCCAGTACGCGCCACGGGAAGAACACGATGCGGAACTCGCGCGTGGTATCGATCGTGGCTTCCTGGTCGGTGAAGTACTGGTGATGCTGACGCGTGTGGCGCTCGTAGATGGCGCGCAGCGCGAACACGTCGATCCGGCGGTGCATGACGTAGCGGTGCATGAACCATTCGACGAAATTCCCGGCCAGGAACACCGGCAGGATCAAAGTCCATTCCCATGTGACGCCGTGCAGGTGCTGGATGGCCCAGTACAGCGCGGCGATGCCCACGCCGTAGATCACGGTGATGTGCAGCAACCCGTTGTAAAGCGGGCTGATGTCGGCCTTGTACTGCTCCCTGAACTGGCGTTGGCGTTCAGTCATCATGATTGCATCTCCGGTAAAGTCCGCCGCACTAACATATCAGTTGGATATAAAAAGGCGGCGATCCAAAAAATGCCCCTGTCGCACAGGGGCGCTGTCAGGGCGCGGCTCGCGGGCCGCGCGGCGAAATCGTTATTGAGAGACTTCCTCCAGTGCCCTGCCGCGTGTTTCGACGCCCAGCATCAGCACCATCGCGGCTGCCACGGCGAAGGACAGCGCTCCCAGCGTGAACACCCCGCCCTGCCCGGTCACCGGCAGCAGCACGCCAACCAGGTAGGGGCCCGCCAGCGAACCGATTCGGCCGATCGACGAGGCGAAGCCCGAGCCGGTGGCGCGAGAGCGCGTGGGATAGAGTTCCGGGGTGTAGGCGTAGAGCACTGACCACATGCCGAACAGGAAGAACTGCATGCACAGCCCGGCGGCAATGAGCTGCTCCACCGGCACCTTGTGCACCGCCGCCTGGCCATAGGCATACGCGGCGACGGCGCTGCCGAGCAGCATCAGCGCGCAGGTTGGCTTGCGGCCCCATTTCTCGAGCAGCCATGCCGAGAACATGAACCCGGGAATGCCCGCCAGCGAGATGTAGACCGTGTAGAGCACGGACTTCGTCACCGCATAGCCGGCCTGCTGGAGCAGCGCCCCGAGCCAGGTGGTCAGCCCGTAATAGCCGAGCAGCGCGAAGAACCAGACCGACCAGAGCATGATCGTGCGGCGCGCGTAGGGGCCTGACCAGAGTTCCATGAAGCGCGCCTTCCGGTTTGTCGGCTGCGGGCTCCGGTAGGTCGCCGCGACCGGCGGCAAGGCGTGGCCCCAGGCACGTTCCACACGCTGTTCGATGCCTGCCATCACGGCGTCGGCTTCGCGCTTGCGGCCCACATCTTCGAGCCAGCGCGGCGATTCGGGCACCATCCGACGCACCACGAATACAAATACGGCCGGCACGGCCAGTGCGATGAAGATCCCGCGCCAGCCGATCATCGGCAGCAGGAAGTACGTCATCGCGCCGGCGGCGATGAAGCCGATCGGCCAGAACCCTTCCAGGATGGCAACGTACTTGCCCCGGCTCTTGGCCGGCACGATTTCGGACACCATCGACAGGCCGATCGGGAACTCCATCCCCATGCCGAAGCCAAGCAGGACGCGGTAGAGCATCAACGTCGTCACGTTGTCCGCCAGCCCGCACATCAGGCTGCCCACGCCCCAGAAGATCATGCTGACCTGGAACACGGGCTTGCGGCCGAAGCGATCCGCCAGCAGGCCGGCGATGGCCGCGCCCAGGAACATGCCCAGGAAGCTTGAGCTGGCGAGCATGCCGGCCTGCGCGGCGGTCAGGCCGAACTCGGCCTTGATCGAACCGAGCACGAACGTCATGAGGCCGAGGTCCATCGAATCGAAAAACCACGCGGTGGCGATGATGCCGAACAACGAGCGCTGGTAGCCCGTCATTGGCAATCGTTCCAGCCGCGCCGCTACGCCGGCCTCCAGCCTGAGGGCGCCTGCTGACATATCCATGGTTGTCTCCTGTGTAGGTGAATCGCGCTCTTTGCCGGCGCGCTTTCGTAATATATTAGTTGGACATCGCTGATGTTCAAGTTATGGTTTACGGCATGCCGTGCGAAGCGGCAACGTTCGGTCCATCGGAAATGTCGTGCTATGCCGCGCGGCGCGGTGCCATGTGCGGGGCTTCGGCGGAGAGGTCGCCGTGCCAGGCATGCTGGACGATGGCGGCATAGCGCGCCGGCACGTCCGGCACGGGAAACGCCTTGGCGAGGCGCGTCACGCCAAGGGCGTCCTTCACCAGCGCCGCCAGGTCGTCTTGCGCGATGCCGCACTGCTGCAGGGTTGTGGGGATGCCCAGATCACGGACCAGATCGCGCACCAGGACGGGGAGGCGCGCCACGGCCGAATCGGGGTCGGTGTCTTCGATCCCAAACAGGCGGGCCACGGCAAGCATCTCGTCACTGCGCACGTCGCGCAGGGCATCGAGCACGTAAGGCAGCATCACTGCATTGGTCGTGCCGTGCGAGCGATGCGTCAGCCCGGCGACGGCATAGGCAATGCCATGCACCGCGTTGAGGCCGGCACTGCCATATGACAACGCGGCATAGAGGCTCGCTTGGCTCATGCCGATGCGCGCTTCGGTGTCGTCGCCGCGCTGGTAGCTGCGCAACAGATACCGGCTGCACAGCCGGATCGATTCATGCGCGAACAACATCGTCAGGGCATTGCGGCCGCTGTAGCCGGGGTCAGCGTCCCCGCCCCGGTCGAAACGGGCGGAGTCGAGCGTCAGGTATGACTCGACCGCGTGCGTCAGCGCATCGATGCCCGCATCGGCCGTGACGCGCGGCGGGCAGGTGTAGGTGAACTCGGGATCGATCAATGCCACGGCGGGCCTCAGCCGGTTGTCCATGACGGCAACTTTGGTGGCGTTCTCCGGATCGACGAGGATCGCCCCGGGCGTGGCCTCGGAGCCCGTTCCGGCGGTGGTGGGCAGCGCAATCATCGGCAGGATGGGGGTGGCGCTGTCGATCGTGCCAATGAAATCCCGCACCGGGTTGCCGGCGGGGAGCGTCAGGCACAGCGCCTTGGCCAGATCGATATTGCTGCCGCCGCCGATGGCGATGACGTGATCGACAGGCACGCCGTCGAGCTGCGCGCGGAGGGCTGCCGTAGCGGTGTCGCAGAGCGTGGTCGTGGGATCCGGCAGCCCGCCGTCATAGATCAGCAGTTCCACGCCGTGCGCGCGTGCGGCAGCGACGAGTTCATCGACCCATGGCGTGGCAGAGGTGAAGAACGTATCCGTGACCAGCAGGCCACGGCGATAGCCGAGCCGCTGCAGCAGCGCCGGCAACTGCGCACGGCTGCCGGCGCCCATGATCAGGCGCGCTGGTGCGCAGAAATAGATCAGGTCCTCCACTCTCATGCTGTCTCCTGTGGGTATGTTCTGTGTCCCTGCGCTGCCGGCGGCATGGGCCATTGCTGGCGCAGATACGCGGCGATGGCGTCGGTCCGCTCGGTCAGCACGCTGTGGCCGGCGCCCTGCAGGACGAGCAACTCGGCGCGTGGGATCCCGTCGGCCAGCATCGCGCCGTGACTGAGCGGGCAGTCGGCGTCCTCGCTGCCATGGATGACAAGCGCCGGGCACGCGATGTGGGCCAACTCGCCACGCTGATCCGTCCGCCGGATGGCGTTCCAGGTCCACGCCACGGTGCGATGGTCGGCTGCCTCGCGCAGCCCGAGCCGTTGCTCGCGTGCCGCGATGGCTGCCAGCAGCGCATCCGGTGACGATGGGGTGAACCACGCCACTGCGTCGAGGTGCGGCGTGCCCGAGACCAGCAGCAGTTCGGTGGGCAACGGCCAGGCGGTCATCGTGCGCGCCTGTGCCAGATACGCCAGCGCCACCGAGACCCCCATGCTCCATCCAGCCAGCACGAACGGCCCGTCGACATGGGTGTCAATCGCCCGGCTCAACACGCGGGCGTAGGCGTCCAGCGAGCAGTCGCGCTCGCTGATGGGCGAACTTGCCCGCCCTCGCCCGGGCAGGTTCGGCAGGATGAACGTGCACTGGTCGGCCAACTGGTGTGCCAGCGGCAGCCAGGCGCCCCGCGTGCCCTGAATGCCATGTGCGGCGACCACGGTAATCGGCCCCTTCCCCACGACAACGACATCCTCGTTCGCCATGCCGCCTCCGGTACACATCTAATATATTAGTAGGATAGTAGCAGAAAGCCGACGGGAAGCAAGGGCGAAATCCACCGTGTACAGAAGATGCGTACGACTCATATACAATGGGTTTTCCGTGCATCCTGACCTCGGCCATGACCTCAAAACCCGCCACGCGCGCCCGTTCCGCGCCAGTACAAGAGCCTGAAGAGACCCCAGGCCAGCGCGGCAAGCTGACCGACATGGCGTACGAGCAGGTGGAAGAAGCGATCGTGACGATGAAGCTGGCGCCGGGCAGCTCGGTGTCGGAGTTGCAGCTCAGCGAGATGACGGGAATCGGCCGCACGCCGATCCGGGAGGCGATTCAGCGCCTGGCGCGCGAACACCTGATCATGGTGCTGCCGCAGCGCGGCCTGCTGATCGCGCCAATGGACGTGGCCAAGCAGCTTCGCCTGTTGGAGGCGCGCCGCGAAGTGGAACGACTGATCTGCCGCTGCGCCGCACGCCGCGCCACGGCCGAGCAGCGCGATCACTTCAAGCGCCTGGCGAAAGAATTCGAGCAGTCAACCCGTAGCGGCGACGACGTCGCCTTTGTGCGCGCGGACCGGGAGTTCAACGAACTATGTCTGGTTGCCGCCCGTAACGAGTTTGCCGAAGGGTCGATGCGGCTGATGCACGGTTTGTCGCGCCGCTTCTGGTATCTCCACTACAAGGAGGCGGCGGACCTGCCAACGATGTCGAAGCTGCACGCCACCGTGGCCTCGGCGATTGCGCGCGGCGATGTCGATGGCGCCGGCGAGGCGCTCGATGCGCTGCTGGACAACATCGAGGAATTTACGCGCGCGACGGTGCTGGGGGACCATCGATAGCGCCCCCCGTAGCGAAAGCCTGACTCAGAACGGTGCCGTCATCAGCCCGTAGAGCGTCCGCACGCCGTTGACATAATTCCCGAGACGAAGATTCTCGTTCGCGGCATGCTGGTTGTTATCGGCGTTGACGAGCGGGACGATCACGAACGGCACTTTCAGTACATTCACGATTTCCGCCGTCGGCACGGTGCCACCCATCATGCGGATGCGGACGGGCTCCGGGCTCGTGCCGAAGGTGCCGGTGATGCCCTGGTACGCCCATTTCGCGACCGGAGAGTCCATCGGCGAGCCCGCCGCATCCGCCCCTTCGCTCTGGTAGGAGAAGCTCGCCAGCTTGTCGTAGCGCGCGCGTTCCTCGTCGGTCGGCGAGCCCTTCACAAGGTGGTAGCCCTGCTTGACGATGTACTGCTCGATCAGCTTGCCGAGGTACGCGGCATCGGAGTCCGGCGTGGTACGCAGATCCAGTTCGGCCTCGGCCTTGTCCGGCACGATATTGGCGACCTTGTCACCGACCGCGGCGGCGGCCATGCCGCGCACGTTCAGCGACGGGTATTGCAGCGCCTCCTGATAATTGGCACCGACTTTCTCCGCTTGGGCGATGCCAATACGGGTCTTCAGCGCCTTCTCGTCGTCAGGCACGGCAGCCATGATCTTGCGCTCGGCATCGCCGAGACGGACCTTGGCGTAATAGCCCGGAATGGTGACGCGACCGCTCTCGTCCTTCATCGAACCCAGCAGGCTCGCGAGCCGAAGCGCCGGGTTCGGCGCGTAGTTGCCGTAGTGACCGCTGTGCAATGGCGCCTTCGGACCGAACACGGTGATCTTCGCCTTCGCTGCCCCGCGGTTGCCGAAGATCAGTGTGGGGCGATTGGTAGCGTGCATGGGCCCGTCGTGGATGATCATGCCGTCGCAGGCCAGCAGGTCGCGATGGGCCTGCATCACCTTGCCGATGGAGGGCGAACCCTTCTCCTCTTCGCTGTCCAGGATCACCTTGATATTGACAGCGGGCTGCGTGCCGGCCGCCTTCATCGCATCGATGGCCGCCAGCAGCATCATGATCGGCCCCTTGTCGTCGGACGAGGACCGACCGAAGACCCGCCACTCCGGGTCCACCGCCCCCGAGAACAGGTTGGCGACGTCGATCTCCTCCCAATCGCCATTGGTGCCCTTCTTCTTCAGCACAGGATTCCACGGACTCTTCTGGGCCCATTGGGAAGGGATGACCGGCTGGCCGTCCAGGTGCATATAGAACAGGACGGTCTTGCGCGACGCCTGCTTGCCCGGATACTCCGCGAACAACATCGGCTTGCCGTCATTGTCCAGCGGCTGGGTCGTGAAGCCACGCTTGCGGAATGCCTGCTCGAGCCACGCCACGTTGCGCCGGATATCTTCGGGCGCCACCGAATCATTCGGGATGCTCAGCAGGTCCAGATATTCGCGGTAGCTCGCCTGCGCCTGCTGCTGCGCGGCTTCGGGTGCCAGAGTTGCCGCGTGTGCTGTGAGATTGGACAGGCTGATGGCAGCCGCGCAGAGAGTGAGGCGGAGGGTCAGGCAGGGGGCGAAGGCGTTTCTCATCTTGTCCTTTTGGATTTTTTTGAGGAGGGGTACCGTACTGCTTGGCTTGGATTCTACGCCGTAGCCCCCTAGGCCGCCGCCGTCATCTTGAAGATGCCCTGCGCGTTCCCGGCGTCAAACCCGAGGTCCACCTTGCGGCGGGCCTCGGCTTCGTCCTCGAAGCTGTCCCGCGTGATGAACTCATAGAACGAGCCCGGCACCTGGCGCGTCACCGTCTCGCCGTCAGCGCCCACGAACTCGCGCGTCACCGGGTCGGCGCGGAAGGCGGTTTGCTTGACGCGGCCGCTGCCGGAGACCTCGACCTTTTCCTTCATCGGACGGCCCAGGGCCTTCTGGGCGTCCGCCAGGGCGAAGACGTCGGCCACGCGGTCGGTGGCGTGGTTGAAGGCGTTGCCTTCGGTGGAGATCCACGCCATTTCGGCCGATTCCTGGAGCAGGGTCTCGTAGTCTTCCAGACGCGGCGCCGGGTGCTGGCGGGCGAAGCAGCGGGCTAGCAGGCCGACCAGTTCGGCACCATCCGCCACGGCCAGCAGGCCGTCGCGTTCGAGTTGCCATAGCAGCGTCTGGGCGCGCGGGGTCAGCGGATCGATGGAGGCTTCGGTCACGCGGGTCACGGCGGCGCGGAAGGCGTCGCCGTAGCGCTCGCGCTCCGGGTGGAACTCGCTCAGGAAGAACTGGGCGATCTGCTCGGGGGCGTCGGCATGGGCGTACGAGCGGCCGGTCATGCCGATGCGGTCGAGCGGATAGGTGCCGTTCAGCACGTAGCCGAGCGGGCGCAGGATGCGCGTGAAGGCGGCCTCGCCCTCGGGCAGCGCGCCGCTCGCCCACTTCACCGTGCGCAGCGCGCCGTGGTCGAAGGTGACCTTGCCGCCGGCCCGGGCCACGTCGTCGGTGTAGGCGCGGCCGGTCGGCACGCGGTCCAGGATATCGCCGAACAGCACGACGTTGAGCGCCTGGGCGATCTCGGCGCGCGTGGCGCGGCCCTCGATATCGGCCGGCAGCCCTTCGGGCATGGTGACCAGGGCCAGCAGGTGGGCGGCGCGGGCCGCGCCCAGGTTGGCATTGAGCAGCTTGGCGATGTTCGAATTCATGGGGACGTGGTCACGGTGGGGTTGCGCCGCAGCATAGCGGCAGCGCCGGGCGGGTCACAAGCGACGAATGCTCACAACGTTGTGCGCCGCGCGCACGATGTCCGCGTCGCTATACTCTCCCCCTGCCGCCCCACCCTGCCCCCGCCCGCCATGAGAAAGGACATCCCCAACCTGAACGCGCTGCTCGCGTTCGAGGCCGCCGCCCGGCTGGGCAGCTTCACCCGTGCCGCCGACGAACTCGCGCTCACCCAGAGCGCCGTCGGCCGGCAGGTAGCGCTGCTCGAGCAGCGGCTCGGCGTGGCGCTGTTCACCCGGGTGCGGCGCCGGCTGGAGTTGACCGAAACCGGGCGAGAGTACGCGGCGCGCGTGCGGCGCCATCTGGACCATATCGAACGGGACACCCAGGAGATCAGCGCCGGCCGCACCCAGGGCTACACGCTGGAGTTGGCCGTGGTGCCGACCTTCGCCACCCAATGGCTGATTCCCCGCCTGCCGGATTTCGCCCGGCTGCACCCCGAGATCACGGTCAACCTGAGCGCCCGCTCCCAGCCCTTCTCGTTCCAGGATTGCGCCTACGACGCGGCGATCTACTTCGGCGACCAGTTCTGGCCGGGCACGCGCGGCGGGGTGATTTTCCGGGAAGGCGGCATGGTGCCGGTGTGCAGCCCCGCCTTTCGGGCGGCCCATGCGCTGGCCGATGCCGAGGGCTTCGCCCACTGCCGCCATCTGCACCTGAGCACGCGCCCGCAGGCGTGGCGCGACTGGTACGCGGTGCAGGGCTGGGACTACAGCGTGGCGGCGGCGCGCGGGCCGCGCTATGAGCTGTTTACGATGATGACGGCCGCCGCGGCGGCCGGGCTGGGCATCGGGCTGGCGCCGCGCCTGCTGATCGAGCGCGAACTGGAGACCGGCCAGCTGGTGATTCCGGTGGAACGGGTGCTCGACGTGAGCCAGGGCTACTACTTCGCCTATCCGGAGGACGGCCCCCACGCGCCCGCGCTGGATGCCTTCCGCGACTGGGTGCTGGGCCTCTCGCCGGACGCGGCGCGCGAGCCCTGAACCGTCCTGACCGCCCGGACCCGGCTGCGGCTAACCCAGCCGGCTGGCCAGCGCTGCCAGTGCGGTGTCGAAGCCGCGCAGCAGGGCCGTGGTCGGCTTGTCGGCAGGCTGGCGCCGGGCAAGGGCCCGGGCCACGCTGGCGGCGATGCCGGCGCGCTGGGCCCCTATATATATTAGGCAGCGCGCCCGGGCATCCGCCCCATTGGCGGCCAGCACGGCCAGTACGGGGGCCAGCGACAGCGTGCGCTGGCCGTCCGGCGGGATCGCGGCGAGGTCGCCGCGCGGACCCAGCAATTCCGGCAGCAACAGGCGAAACACCGCGTCGCCCCAGTCGCGCTTGTCATCGGCCT
This sequence comes from Cupriavidus sp. 10L45, assembly GCF_056395225.1. NCBI lineage: Bacteria > Pseudomonadati > Pseudomonadota > Betaproteobacteria > Burkholderiales > Burkholderiaceae > Cupriavidus > Cupriavidus sp. 10L45. Next base: position 236,217 of record NZ_JBFTJC010000002.1, on the reverse strand, counting down.
CGGCGTCGCGGCGGCGGGCCAGCGCGGCGCGATAGCCGGCATCCACCACCTCACGCGCCTGCACCAGCGGGCGGGACGCCCCCACAGTGATGCAATCAGCACCCAAATACTGCGCGCCACCGGGCTGCTTGGCGGCCAGTGCCACCTGTTGCAGGCCGTCGGGCACCCAGGCGTCGAGCGGGACCATCGCGCAGGTGGCGGGCCGGTCGGCGTGGATGGCGCAGCGGTTGTCGTCGGCCAGCGCCGGGCAGCGGCCAGCCGAGGGATAGTCGATGGCCTGCGTCATCAGGACCAGATATTCCCCGCCGGGCAGCGCATGGCCCTGCCGGCGGGCGATGGCGTGGAACTGCGCGACGTCTTCCTCCCCCACCTCCACCACCCGTCCCGCCACGGCATGGCGCGTGCCGGCCACCGGCGGGCGGATGCGCCGCAGCGCCAGCGCGCCGATAAAGCGGTCGGCATGGCGGAACAGCTCCGGCAGCGCCATCAGCGGCGGCGAGTTGCAACATTTGCCGCAGGCCGTGCAGTCAAACGACAGCGTGGCGCCCTCTACCATGGCCGGCGCACGGAATCGTTGAATCGGGCCAGGATGAAGGTCTTGACCGCCGGGGCGTGGAGCGCGGCCACCGTGGCCCCGGCCCACCCCGCCCCACAGTCCGCAGCGCGCACGGCCAGCACATTGGCCCAGGGCACGCGGGCGTCTTCCATGCCGATGGCGTCGCGCGCCGGGGCGAGGTTGGCGCTGGCCGCCGTCGCATAGGGCATGGCCACCAGCGCGCTCGTGCGCAGCGCGCCGGGCAGCCGCGCGGCCGGCAGCGTGTGCCAGCGCAGCTTGCGCGGGTTATCGACGATGTCTTTCGGGCGCGGCGTGAGCCCCGCCGCCGAATCGAGCCGCACCAGCCCATAGCGTTGCAGCAGCAGCAAGGCCCGCCCCTGCCCGGCGCGGTCCGCCGGCAGCGCCACCACGCCGCCCACCGGCACCTCGCGCAGCGCAGCGAGTTGCTGCGCGTACAGGCCCATCGGATAAGTCACCGTGTAGCCGGCGGCGCAGACCTGCGGGTTGGCGGCCACCACCTGGGCGTCCTGCGCCACGGAGCCGTCGATCTGGCCGGCGGCCAGCGCGGCGGCGGCCTTGCCGGCATCGGCAAACGCCACGGCTTCCAGCCGCACGCCTTGAGCGAGGCCGGCGGGCGCCGCTGCCTCGATCAGCGCGCGGTCGGTTTCCGTCGCCACGCCAAGGCGCACCACGCGCGGGGCATCGTCCGCTCGGGCGGTGACGGCGATCATCGCCAGCAATATGGAGAGGGCGAATCGCCCCAAGCGGTCAGCCATCGCGCAGCACCGTACGGAACCCGATGTGCGAGGTCGGCAGGTCACGCTCGGCGGGTTCCCGGGCCGAGGCGCGGTAGCGGACGCAGAAATCCGGCGCGCACAGGAATGAGCCGCCCTTGATCACGGCGGTACGGGCGTCGCGCCGCTGGCGCGAGGTGGCCGCCGCCACCGCCGCCGTGTCGCCGTTGGCGTGCGACTGGCGCGGGCCGGTGTACGGGTCGGCGGTCCATTCCCAGGCATTGGCGATCATGTCGTGCAGCCCCCACGCGTTGGCCGCGTAGCAGCCGACCGGCGCCAGCCCGTCGAAACCATCCTGCGAGGTGTTGAGCACCGGGAACACGCCTTGCCAGTAGTTGGCGGTGGGCGTGCCGTCCGGGGTCTTCGGCGCGGTTTCCAGGCCGGCGCCGTCCTGCCCGGCCTTGGCGGCGAACTCCCATTCGTCCTCGGTGGGCAGGTCGCGGCCGAGCCATTGCGCGTAGGCGCGCGCATCGGCCTGCGTGACCAGCGTCACCGGCTGGTTGTCCTTGCCGGCGACGTCGGTGGCCGGCCCGCCCGGATGCCGCCAGTCCGCGCCGCGCACCATCGACCACCACGCGTACGGGCGCTGCTGGAGTTCGGCATCGCTCGGCTTGTGGAAGATCACGGCCTCGCCGGCACGCTCGGCGTCCGTGACGTAGCCGGTGGCCTGCACGAAGGCGGCGAACTGGGCGTTGGTGACTTCGGTGCGATCGATCCAGTAGGCGCCCACGCGCGCCGTGCCGGCGGGGCGCTCGTCCGGGTAGCCGAGCGTGGTGCCGGGTACGAAGCTGCCGCCGCGCACGTGGACCATGCCGGCGGTGCGCTCCCGGCGCCAGCCGTCCGGCAGGCCGGCGTATGTCTGGCACTGGCGCGCGCTGCCGAGCGGCGAGGCGGTAGTCCCGGTGATGGCCGGCACCGCGCGCACGCCGACCGTGACGGCCAGCCCCGCAGCGAAGGCCAAGCCGGCGACCGCCGCCAGCGGCCGGGATGCAATACGCATGGTCGCCGCCGCCTCAGTAGATCATGCCCGGCACCTTCGGCAATACCGCGCCGACCGCCTTCGCATAATCGTTCCACTTGGCCTTGAGGTCCGCCAGCACGTCCGGACGCTGGGCGGCGAGGTCGTTGGTCTCGCCACGGTCCGCGCGGATGTCGTAGAGCGTCCACTCGCCATGGGCCGGGCCGAACGGCGGCTCGATCCACGTGGCCTTCCAGTTGTCGCTATAGACATAGGTGCGGCCGTACAGCTCCTCGGCGAAGGTGGTACGTGCCGGTGCCGTGGCCTTGCCCTGCAGCGTGGCCACCAGCGACAGCCCGCTGATCGGGTAGACATTGCGCCCGTCGTACACGACCTTGCCGGCGTTGCGGTTCACGCCCTTGGCGTCGTACAGCGGCGCGGCCGGCGTGCTGGGCGCGGCGATGCCGGCGAGCTCCAGGAAGGTGGGCGCCAGGTCCACCACGTGGGTGAAGGCGTTGAGTTGCGGCGACTGCGCCGCAGGCACCGCGCCCGGCAGCTTGACGATGGTCGGCACCGAATGCCCGCCCTCGGCCGGGAACGACTTCCAGAGCCGGAACGGCGTGGCGCTGACTTCCGCCCAGCGCTGGCCGTAGTCGAGATTGCTGCTGCCCGTGTAGGCGGTGGTGCCCAGCGTCGGGTAGACCGCCGCCGCCGCGTTCTTGGCGTCGTAGTTCTGGTCGTAGTTGCCGCTGAACTCGTAGTAGCTGGCTTCCGGGCCGTTGTCGGACTGGAACACGATCAGCGTGTTCTCGTACTCGCCGATGTCCTTGAGGTGGGCCACCAGCCGGCCGACGTTGTCGTCGAGGTTCTCGACCATCGCCGCGAAGATCTCCATGTAGCGGGCCTGGGCGCGCTTCTCGTCGGCGGTGAGGCTATCCCACTTCTTGTTGGCGTTCATCACGCGGGTATCCACCCCGCCCTGCGCCGCGCTGTTCGTCGAACTGACGTAGTTGGCCTGCGCCGTGCCCCAGTTGGCGGTGCGCGGGGTGACGGCCACCGTCTCGTCCCGGCCCGGGTTCGGCGTGAAGTCCGCCGGAATCAGCCCGAGCGCCTTCTGGCGCGCCAGCCGCGCCGCACGGATCGGCTCGTAGCCAGCGTCGTAGACGCCCTTGTACCGGTCGATATAGGCCGCCGGGGCCTGCAGCGGCGAGTGCGGCGCCTGGTAGGTCAGGTAAGCGAAGAACGGCTTGCCGTCCGCATTCTTGCCGGTGCTGGAATCGATGTACTTGATGATCGTGGACGTGTAGAAGTCCGAAGAGAAGAAGTTGGTGGTGTTCGGCGTGACGTAGTGGTCGTCCTCCACATAGGCCGTGCTGCCGTTGCGGCCGTAGTGGTCGCCGCCGCCGCCCAGCAGCGCGTAGCTCTTCTCGAAGCCCCACGAGACCGGCGTCTGCCCCGGCGAGCTGGCGCCCACCGCCGCGCCCTGGTTGGTGGCGTTGGGCAGGCCGCTGCCCAGGTGCCACTTGCCGGCCATATAGGTGTGGTAGCCGCCGTCCTTGAGCAGCTGGGCGATGGAGAGCGCGCGGTCGTTCAGGTAGCCCTCGTAGCCGGGCACCGGCTTGCCGTTTTCGTCGATGTAGTTGACATCGCTGGTGGCCATGGTGCCCTCGCCCACCAGGTGGTGGTCGGTGCCGGAGATGATCATCGAGCGCGTGACCGCGCAGACCGCCGCCGTGTGGTGGTTGGCCAGGATGCGGCCCTGCTTCACCAGCGCGTCGAGGTTGGGCGTGCGGATCTCGCTGCCGAAGGCGCCGAGGTCCGAATAGCCGAGGTCATCGGCCATGATGAAAATGATGTTCGGCTTCTTCTGGACCGTGGGCGGCGGCGTGGTGGCCACCGGGGTCTGGGCGGCGCTGTCGCCGTCGCTGCCGCAGCCAGCCGCCAGGGTGGCCAGGGCCAGCGCGGCCAGGCAGGCGGCCGATCGGCGGAACTGCGGGAACCGGCTGACGGGGGTTCGGGGAGCTTCTGTTCTTGTTGTCATGCGCGTCGCTCGTTTTTGACGGGAAGGAGCGCCATCCTAAGAAAGCGTTCCCCGCGCCCGAACGAATTGTTTCGCATAAGCTTCATCGGCCCGGCCGATATATGGATCTGCGTTCCAGATCAATGCCGCCGCGGCGCCGGCTATCCTGTATAACGAACGCGTGGGTATAAGCGGTCGATTGGACACCAGCGGCGCAACGCCGCCCCGTTCAACTGGAGATTGCTCACTGACGGAGTCGTTCGTCAGTGGCGCCATGCATCCAGCCGCACCCGCCCCCTGACACGACTCCCGCAAGCGGCATGACCAGCGTCCCCGAACGCCGGCATGCACGTCTTCCACCTGAGTCATCGTTAGGGGATCTCAATGATCATCGACACCAGTTGCTATCCGACGAACCTGGTCGACCTGGCCTGGCGGCATGACGGCGACCCGTTCACGGGCGAACGCCTGATCCGCATGATGGACGGTCCGTTCACCATCAACGGCAAGCCGCGCCGCATCGACAAGGCCTTCATCCAGCCGCCCCAGGGCAACACCATCTACACGTACACCGACGGCGAGCGCAGCGGCGCGGAGTCCATCGACATGTACATGGGCTACACGCGCGAGATGGTGGAGAAGTACCCGGAGCGCTTCATCGGCTGCTACGTCTACAACCCGCGCTGCGGCGTGGAGAACGGCGTGAACGCGATGGAGCACTACGTGAAGCGGCTCGGCTTCAAGATGGTCCAGTTCCAGGCCAACATGCACGCCTACCGGCCCGACCGCGCGCTGGACTGGCTGCGCCCGGCGCTGCAGAAGTGCGCCGAGCTGGGCGTGCTGGTCAAGCTGCACACCGGCGACGGCCCGTACAGCATTCCCACCGAGTGGGTGCCGATGATGAAGGAGTTCCCGACCGTGAACTTCATCATGGCCCACTTTGGCGTGCAGACCGGCGGGGTGTACTGCTTCGAGCCGTTCCAGATGGCCATGGACATGCCGAACGTGTATTGCGAGTCCGGCTGGTGCCTGCAGTCGCGCATCGTCGAGTTCGCCAAGGTGCTGCCGAAGCACAAGATCCTGTTCGGCTCCGATACCCCGCCCAACGAGCCCGGCATGTGGCTGCGCCTGCTGGAGGTGCTCTGCTTCGAGCCGCCGCAGGGCCTGAACCTGGACGAGGACACGCTCGAGGACTACCTCGGCAACAACGTCGCCCGCATGATCGGCCTGGAACCCACGCCCGTGCCGCGCACGCTCGAGGAAGCCCGCGCCCGCCTGGCCGCCTGATTCCGCACCCGGAGCCACACATGATTATCGATACCCACCTGCACCCGACCAACCTCGTCGACGAAGCCTGGCGCCACACCGGCGAGCCCTTCACCGGCGAGCGCCTGCTCAAGATGATGGACGGCCCCTACATGATCAACGGCAAGCCGCGCCGCATCGACATGGGCTTTATCCAGCCGCCGCCGGGCAACACCGGCTACCGCGACGGCAACCGCCGCGGCCGCGAAGGCATCCGCGACTACATGGCCTACGTGGCCAGCCTGTGCCAGAAGTACCCGGACCGCTTCATCGGCAACTTCACCTTCAACCCGCGCTGGGGCCCGGAGGAAGGCGCGCAGGAGCTGGAGTTCCACATCAAGGAATACGGCTTCAAGATGCTGAAGCTGCACGCCAACATGCACGGCTACCGGCCGGACCGCGCGCTGGACTGGCTGCGCCCGGCGATGAAGGTCTGCGCCAAGTACAACATCGTGGTGCTGATCCATACCGGCGATGGCCCGTACACGATTCCGACGATGTTCTACCCGGTGATCCGCGAGTTCCCCATGGTCAATTTCATCATCGGGCACTTCGGCATCCAGACCGGCGGCAACTACTCGTTCGAGGCGTTCTGGATGGCGATGGACACGCCGAACGTGTATTGCGAGTCCGGCTGGTGCTTCCAGTCGCGCATTGTCGAGTTCGCCCGGCAGCTGCCGCGCAACAAGATCGTGTTCGGCACGGATACGCCGCCCAACGAGCCCGGCATGTGGCTGCGCGAGCTGGAAATGCTGTGCGGGCCCGCCCCGCAGGGCATGGACCTGGACGAGGACGGGCTGGAGGGCTACATGGGCAACAACATCGCCCGGCTGGTCGGCATCGAGCCGACCGCGCCGCCCAAGACCCAGGAGGAAGCACAGGCGCGGCTCAAGGACACTTACGCCAGCACGCGCTGACGTCGCCCTGACCCTCGCTCGATCCTGACATCCGTCTGGTCACGCGCGGGCCGCCCTCCCCGGCCCCGCCCGCGCGCGGCAACGGACTCCCGATGGTTGTACCAGCCTGTACCCAAGCGGAGCCATGCCATGACTGCCTCAACGACATCATCCTCGCCATCTTCGGCGGGGTTCGATGACACCTCGCAGGACTTCCACACCTTCCTGGCCGCGTACCGCGCGGCGTATCCCGACGACGTCCTGACCGTGCGCGAGCCCGTGGCCGCCGACCAGGACCCGACCGCGCTGGTCTGGGCACTGGCCGCGCAGAACCGCCATCCGGCCATCGTGTTCGAGAACGTGGCGGGCCTCGCCACGCCGCTGGTCACCAACCTGTTCGCCTCGCGCGAGCGCGTGGGGCGCATGCTCGGCGGGGTCTCGCCGGCCGGCATCCATGCCGAGTACCAGGCGCGCAGCCGCCGCATGCAGCCGCCGCGCGTGCTGCCGAGCGGCGCGGTGACGGACATCGTGCAGGAGCAGGTCGATCTGTCGACGATTCCCGCGATCCGGCACTTCGCCACGGACCGGGGTCCGTACATCACCAATGCCATCCTGATTGCCGAAGACCCCGAGACCGGCATCGGCAACGCCAGCTATCACCGGTCGATGCTGCACTCGCCCACGGAGATCGCCACCAGCCTGCATTCGCGCGGGCACCTGTGGCGCATGCTCCAGCGCGCCACGGAGGCTGGCAGGCCGCTGCCGGTGGCGATGGTGGTCGGCGCCCATCCGCTGTTCATGCTGGCCGGTGCGGCGCGCCTGCCCTATGGCGTGGACGAGCGCCACGTGGCCGGCGGGCTGTTCGGTGCGCCGCTTGAGGTGGTACGGACGCCGCGTTATGGCATCGCCGTGCCCGCGCATGCCGAGATCGTGCTGGAGGGGGTGATCGACCCGTCGGCGCGCGTCGAGGAAGGGCCGTTCGGCGAGTTCACCGGCTATTCGTCCGATCGCTCCACCAACAACCTGCTGCACGTGGAGACGGTGATGCGCCGCCGCGATGCCTGGCTGGTCGATGTGGTCGGCGGCAATTCGGCCGAGCACCTGAACCTCGGACGCATTCCGCGCGAGTCAGAGATGGTGGAGAAACTGCGCGAGCGCTTTCCCGGCGTCACGGCGGTGCACTACCCGAGTTCCGGCACGCACTTCCACGCCTACGTGGCGCTGCGCCAGTCGCGCCCCGGCGAGGCGCGGCAGGTCATGCTCGGGCTGCTCGGCTGGGATCCGTACCTGAAGACCGTGGTGGCCGTCGACGAGGATGTCGACATCACGCGCGACGAGGAGGTGCTGTGGGCCATCGCCACGCACCTGCAGCCGCATCTGGATGTAGTGGTGGTGGACGGCCTGCCCGGCAGCGCGCTCGACCCCTCGGCGTCCGGCGTGGGCACCACCTCGCGCATGGGGCTGGACGCCACGCGCGGCCCGGCCTTCGACGGCATCCGTGCCCGCATCGACCCCGCCGCCATGGCCCGCGCCACGGCACTGCTGGCGCGGCTCGATACGGGAAAACACTGACCCGCCGCCGTACCCCCCCACCAGCCCCTAGATAGCGCGCCGTAGGGGCGGATTGATCGGCTTTGCCGATCGATTCATCCGTGGCGCCTGTTTACCCACTGACCGGTGGCTGGCATGCTGCCCCGATAACGACAACGCAGGTGGCGGAAGACGTGGCACAGACCACGGGGGGCGGCTACAGCGACTCCCTTCCGACCCATCATGCGGCGACCGGCCTGGAAGACCAAGGAGACAGCATGACCCCCCACCACGCCCCCCACGGGAAACCGCCCGTGCATCCGGTCGATGAAGTCCTGCCCCCGCTGCGCCTGGCCGCGCTCGGGCTGCAACACGTGCTCGTGATGTACGCGGGCGCCATTGCCGTGCCGCTGATCATCGGCGGCGCGCTGAAGCTGCCCAAGGACCAGATTGCCTTCCTGATTGCCGCCGACCTGTTCTGCTGCGGGCTGGTGACGATGATCCAGAGCATCGGCATCTGGAAGATCGGCATCCGCCTGCCGGTGATGATGGGCGTCACTTTCACCGCCATCGCGCCGATCATCGCCACCGGCTCCAACCCCGCGCTCGGCCTGCCCGCCGTATTCGGCGCGGTGATGGTGGCCGGCGTGTTCACCTACGTGGCAGCGCCCTACGTCAGCCGGCTGATCCGCTGGTTCCCGCCCGTGGTCACCGGCACCGTGGTGCTTATCATCGGCATCTCGCTGATGCGGGTGGGCATCAACTGGGCAGCGGGCGGCAACCCGACGATTGCCAGCCCGACCGGCCCGGTGCCGAACCCGGCCTACGGCCTGCCCGCCAACCTCGGCATCGCGGCGGCGGTGCTGCTGACCGTACTGGTCATGATCGCCTTCTTCAAGGGCTTCCTGTGCAATATCGCGGTGCTGATTGGCATCACGGTGGGCTTTGTCATCGCGCTGTCGATGGGCAAGGTCAGCTTCGCGGGCGTGCACACGGCGCACTGGGTGGAGCTGATCACGCCGTTCCACTTCGGCTGGCCGACTTTCGACGCCATGACCTCGGTCACGCTGTGCGTGGTGATGGTGGTGATCATGATCGAGGGCGTGGGGCAGTTCCTGGCGCTCGGGGAGATCGTGGAGCGGCCCGTCACGCCGGACGACCTGGCACGGGGGCTGCGCGCCGATGGCGTGGGCGCGCTGGTCGGGGCGGTGTTCAACACCTTCACCTATACCTCCTACGCCCAGAACGTGGGGCTGGTGCAGGTGACCGGCGTGCGTAGCCGCTGGGTGTGCGCCACGGCGGGCGGCATGCTGATCGTGCTGGGCTGCCTGCCGAAGCTGGCGTTCTTCGCGGCGTCGATCCCGCAGTACGTGCTGGGCGGGGCGGCGCTGGTGATGTTCGGCATGGTGGCGGCCACCGGCGTGCGCATCCTCGGCCATGTGGATTTTGTCGAGAACAAGAAGAACGCCTATATCGTGGCGGTCAGCATCGCCATGGGGATGATCCCGCTGGTGGCGGACAAGTTCTTCGTGCAGCTGCCGGAACTGGTGGCCAAGTTCTGCCAGAACGGCATCCTGCTCGGCACGCTCTGCGCGGTGCTGCTGAACCTGCTGTTCAACGCCCGGGGGATCGCCGGGGCGCCGGAGATGATGGCGAAGAAGATCGCCTGATCGGACTTACGCGCCCTACTCGCCCAGTTCCTTCTTGTGCTTCATCAGCAGGTCGCGGAAGGACTGGGCGGGCGGCGAAAGCGAGCGGTCCGCATGCACCAGCAGGGAGATGTCACGGTGGATGGCCGGGTCGCGCGGCGCCACCGTGACCAGCCCCAGCGCTGACGTCAGGCGCGTCACCGCAGTGCTCATCACGGCGATGCCGAGCCCCGCATCGACCATGCCGACCATCGTCAGCGGCAGGAAGACCTCGTGCACGCGGGACAGCGTGATCCCGCGCGCCGCCAGTGCCGCATCGAGGCAATCGCGGATCGGGTTGCCTCGGTGCGGGCCGATCACCGGGAGCTTCGCCACATCCTCCCAGGTCAGTTCCCGGCGCCGCGCCAGCGGGTGATGCGGCGGCATGACGATCACGAAGGCATCCGACGAGAGACGGTGCGCGGTGAGGTCCGGCTGGCCCTCCGGAATCGTGCCGATACCGAAATCGACCTCGCCCGAGCTGACCATGCGCGGCACCTCGTGCTCGGACACATCGTGCAACTCCACCTTCACGCCCGGATGCCCAACGCAGAACTCGCGGATAAAGCGCGGCAGCATCAGCGCCGCCTGGATCGACGACGCCGCAATCGACACCCGCCCCCGGCCCAGCGAGCGCAGTTCGTTGGAGTTTTCCAGCACGCTGTCGATGTCGGCCACGGCCTTCTTGACCATCGGCAGCAATTCGGCGCCGGCCTGGGTGATCTGCATGAGCCGCGTGTGGCGGTCGAACAGCTTGAGGCCGAGGTTGCCTTCCAGTTCGTGGATCAGGGCGCTGACTGACGACTGCGAGAGGTTGAGCTTCTCCGCCGCGCGCGTGAAATGCAGTTCCTCGGCAACGGCGATAAAGGCGCGCAGTTGCCGCAGCGAAACGTTCATGTTGCTGAGGTTGGCCATGTCTCCCCCGTGCTTTCTGTTGAAGCGTGGTGTGGTGGTCGATTCAGAGCGTAACACGATCAATAAATCCGGTTATGGGTATTTACCGATGATCGTGCGCCAACCATCATGGTTTCACCGACACGCCGCCCCACAGGAGCCACGATGAGAGCGTTTGAATATCTCGAACCTGCCACGCTTGCCGAAGCGTCCGCGCTGCTGCACCGCTGCGGCGGGCGCGCCAGCGTGCTGGCGGGCGGCACCGACCTGCTCGTGCAGATCAAGGAGTCGCACCGCCAGCCCGCGCAGGTCATCAACATCAAGAAGATCCCGGGGATGGACGTGCTGACGTTCGATGCCGTCGAGGGCCTGCGCATCGGTGCGCTGGTCACCACGCGGGAGGTCGAGACCTCGGACATCGCCCGGCGCCACTACGCCAGCCTGGCCCGCGCCGTGACCGACTTCGCCTCGATCCAGGTGCGCAACCGCGCCACGGTGATGGGCAATGTCTGCCGCGCGTCGCCATCGGCCGACACGCTCGCGCCGCTGATTGCCGACCGTGCGCAGGTGCACCTCTACGGCCTGTCCGGCTCGCGCTCGATGCCGGTGGAATCCTTTGTCACCGGCGCCGGCAAGACCGCGCTGGCCGCCGACGAACTGGTCTCGCGCCTGACCGTGCCGGCGCCCCGGCCCCACACCGGCAAGGCCTACCTCAAGCATGGTCGGCGCGTGCAGATGGAGCTGGCCACGGTGGGCGTGGCGGTGTCGATCACGGTGGAGCGCGGGCAGTGCCTCGACGTCGGCATCGTGCTGGCGGCGGTGGGCCCCACGCCGATCCGCGCCGTCCACGCCGAAGCCATGCTGCGCGGCCGCCCCGTCTCGGCCGGGCTGGTCCTCCAGGCCGCGCACGCGGCCATGGAAGACGCCCGCCCGATCAGCGACGTGCGCGCCAGCGCCGATTACCGCCGCGAGATGGTGGGCGTACTGACGCGCCGTGCCATCGAACTGGCCCTTCAGGAAACGGAGACCCACTGATGCGCCAACTCATCGCACTCACCATCAACGGCGAGCCCCGCGAACTCGCGGTGGAGCCGCACAGCACGCTGCTCGACGCCCTGCGTTATGACGCCGGTCTCACCGGCACCAAGAAGGGCTGCGACGTGGGCGAATGCGGCTCCTGCACGGTCCTGATGGACGGCAAGCCGACCAACGCCTGCCTGGTGCTGGCGCCCGAGGCGCACGGCTGCACGCTGGTCACGATCGAGGGCATCCAGCCCGACCCCGACACCGTGCACCCGGTGCAGGACCAGTTCATGCGCTGCGGCGCGGCCCAGTGCGGCTTCTGCACGCCGGGCTTCGTGGTCATGGCCAAGGCGCTGCTGGAGGAGAACCCCCAGCCCACGCGCGAGGAAATCCGCTTCGCCATCGCCGGCAACATCTGCCGCTGCACCGGCTACACCAAGATCATCGAGGCCATCGAACAGACGGCCGAGGCCCTGCGCCACGCACCGGAGGCCACGCGATGACCCACGCCGTGATCGGACACAGCGTCAAGCGCACGGACCTGCTCGACAAGGTCACCGGCAACGCGAAGTACGTCGCCGATATGCCGCTCGCCGGCCTGCTCCACGCCAAGATGAAGCGCAGCAACATCGCCCATGCGCGCATCCGCCGCATCGACGCCTCGGCCGCGCTGGCGCTGCCCGGCGTGAAGGCCGTGCTGACGCACGAGAACGTGCCGCGCGTGCTGCATGCCGGCTCGCCGCACCCGCGCTCGGCCTCGGTCACCTGCGACCAGTACATCCTCGACGACAAGGTGCGCTACTGGGGCGAAGGCGTGGCCGTCGTGGCCGCCATCAGCGAGGAGATTGCTGCGCGCGCCGTCGAGCTGATCGAGGTCGAGTACGAGCCGCTGCCCGCCGTGTTCACCGTGGACGATGCCGCCGCGCCCGGCGCACCGCTGATCCACGACCGCGAGCCTGGCGGCAACCTCGTGCTGCCACCGGTGCGGATCGAGCGTGGCGATGTGGACAAGGGTTTCGCCACGGCCGACTTCATCCTCGAAGGCGTCTACGAGGGCGGCCGCCCCACCCCGGCCTACATGGAACCGAACGTGCTGACTTGCAAATGGGACGGCAACGGCAACCTGACCGTGTGGATCTCCACGCAGACCGCCTTCATGGTGCGCGGGATCATGGCCGAGGTGCTGGGCCTGCCGCTGCACAAGGTGCGCGTGCTGGTGGATCACATGGGCGGCGGCTTCGGCGCCAAGCAGGACCTGTTCCAGAGCGAATTCCTGTGCGCGCTGCTGGCGCGCGAGACGCGCCGCCCGGTGCGCATGGAATACACACGCGAGGAGACCTTCCTCGGCGGCCGGACGCGCCACCCGGCGCGGGTCTGGCTGCGCCAGGGCTTCCGCAACGACGGCACGATCACCGCGCGCGAGGCCAAGGTGGTGTTCAACTCGGGCGCCTATGGCTCGCACGGGCCCGGCGTGACCAACGTCGGCACCGCGGCGATGGTCTCGCTCTACCGCTGCGAGAACGTGCGACTGGAGGGGCGGTGCGTCTACACCAACAGCCCCATCGCCGGCGCGTTCCGGGGCTACGGCGTGGTGCAGACCTACTACGCGCTCGATATCCAGATGGACGAGGCCGCCGCCCACCTCGGCCTGGACCCTGCGGAACTGAAGCTGCGCAACGCGGTGCGCGAGGGCGATATCGCACCGTCCAACCATCCGCTGATCGGCCACGGGCTGGAAGCCTGCATCCGCAAGGGCATCGAGGCCACCGGCTGGGCGCAGCGGCGCGCGGAGACGCGCCAGCAGCAGGGCGTGATCCGACGCGGCTGGGGCGTGGGCTGCGAGATGCACGGCAGCAGCGCCTACCCCGGCATCAAGGAGCAGGGCAACGCCATCATCAAGATGAACGAGGATGGCACCGTGGTGCTGCTGACCGGCGCCGCCGGGCTCGGCACCGGCGCGCACACTGCGCTGGCGCAGATCGTGGCGGAGGAGTTGTGCATCCCCTTCGATTGCGTGAGCGTGGTCCATGGCGATACGGACGTGGTGCCGTGGGACATCGGCGCCTTCGCCAGCCACACCACCTATATGGTCGGGCGCGCGGCGCAGATGGCCGCTGGCGAGATCAAGACGCAGTTGTTGGCCCGTGCTGCCGCACAGATGGAGACCACGCCGGAGCAGCTCGACATCGCCAACGGCGTGATTGCCGTACGCGACCGCCCCGGCCCCACGCTGACCGTGCGCGAGGCGGTCATGCCGCGCAAGGGCCTGCCCGCTGCGCAGTTCGTCGGCACCGCTACCTATCACCCGACGAAGTCGTACTCGTTCGCCGCGCATTTCGTGGAAGTGGAGGTCGATACCGAGACCGGCTTCATCACCGTGGCGCAGGTGGTGCCCGTTCACGACATCGGCAAGGTCATCCACCCAGTGGCGGCGGCGGGCCAGATCGAGGGCGGCATCCAGCAGGGCATCGGCCATACGCTGTACGAGGACTACCAGATCGACATGCAGACCGGGCGCTCGCTCAATGCCAACTTCGTGGACTACAAGATGCCGCTGGCGATGGACATGCCGCCGATCCACACGATCCTGCTGGAAGCCGCGCCGGACCCGGGCGGGCCGTTCGGTGCCAAGGGAGTGGGCGAGGACCCGATCGTCGCCATCGGCCCGGCCATCGCCAACGCGGTGTACGACGCCATCGGGGTGCGCTTCCGCCACTACCCGATCCGGCCCGAGCAGGTGCTGCAAGCCCTGGCTGCCAAAGCTGGGGAGGCCCGGCCATGAGCGCCCCGCGCCGGCTCGTCGTGGCCATCACCGGGGCCAGCGGCGCGGCCTACGGCGTGCGGCTGCTCCAGGCGCTTGGCACGGCGGAGGGCTGGGAGACGCATCTGGTCTGCTCGCCGTCCGGGCTGCTGACGATCCATCACGAACTCGGCATGCAGCGGCCCGAGGTGGAGCGGCTGGCGGATGTGGTGCACAACGTGCGCGATATCGGCGCGACCGTGGCGAGCGGCTCATTCCGCTGCGACGGCATGGTGGTGGCGCCCTGCTCGATGCGCACGCTGGCCGCCATCGCCACCGGTGTGGCGGACAACCTCGTCACCCGCGCGGCGGACGTGATGCTCAAGGAGCGCCGCCGGCTGGTGCTGCTGGCGCGCGAGACGCCGCTGCACCTCGTCCACCTGCGCAACATGACCACGGTGACCGAGATGGGCGCCATCGTCATGCCGCCCGTGCCGGCGTTCTACGCCCATCCGCAGAGCGTGGACGACATCGTCGGCCATACCGTGGGCCGTGTGCTGGACCTGTTCGGCGTGGAGCACGCGGGGCTGGTCTCGCGCTGGCGCGGCATGCGCGCCACGCTCGCCGCCGTGCATTCTGACTTTCCCACCCAGGAGACATCATGACCTTCCCGCAAGCCACGCCCGTGCCCGTGACCATCCTTACCGGCTTTCTCGGCGCCGGCAAGACCACGCTGCTCAACCACATCCTCACGCAGAAGCACGGCCACCGCATCGCGGTGATCGAGAACGAGTTCGGGGAGGTGGATGTCGATTCGGACCTGGTGATGACCTCCGACGAGGAGATCTACCAGATGACCAACGGCTGCATCTGCTGCGTGGTGGACGTGCGGACCGACCTCGTGCGGATTCTCCAGAAGCTGCTGGCCCAGCCGGAGCGCTTCGACCATATCCTCGTGGAAACCAGCGGGCTGGCCGACCCCACGCCGGTGGCGGCAACCTTCTTCATGGACAACGACGTGGCGAAGCAGGTGACGCTCGACGGCATCCTGACGCTGGTGGACGCGGTGCACATCGAGTCGCACCTGGATGACCCGCAGCTGTCCGGCTTCGACAACCAGGCGGTCGACCAGATCGTGGCGGCGGACCGCCTCATCCTGAACAAGTCCGATCTGGTCAGCGCCGAGCAGCTCGACGCGCTGGCGGCGCGGCTCCATCACCTGAACGAGGGCGCGCAGATCCTGCGCTCGAACCACGCCCAGGTGGATCTGTCGCGCATCCTCGGCATCGGGGGCTTCACGCCCGGCGTGGCCACGCTGCCGGCGGACGACCTGCACGCGGGGCACGACCATGACCACGATCACGATCATGTGTGCGACGAGACCTGCGAGCACGGCCACGCTGACGACGACGCCCACGCCCATCGCCATGATCCGTCGGTGACGTCCGTCTCGCTGCTGTTCGACACCCCGTTCGACCGCCAGCGCCTGGAACACGCGCTCAAGGCCCTGCTGGCCGCGCAGGGCGACGATGTCTTCCGCATGAAGGGCATCGTCGCCGTGCAGGACGACGACCGCCGCCACGTGCTGCAAGCCGTGCACCGGCTGATGGACTTCCATCCGGCCGACCCGTGGGACGCGCGCCCACGCGAGAGCAAGTTCGTCTTCATCGGCCGCAACCTCGACCGCGCACGGCTCCAGACGCTGCTGCGCGTCTGTCAGCCCGCGCAGCTGGCGGCCTGATTGGTAGTTTGATATCGCTCTGGGACCCGTCTGCCGGACAGTCGGGTGTTTGCCGGTGCAGCGCGGCTTACGCCGCCTGCACCGTTTTTTTGGGGGCATCAGGCGCCATCGTCGATGGGTGCCCTGCGGTAATATCCTGCGCTGCCTTTTCAGCCTGGCGACGAGCAATGCACGCGTGGTAAGCGTCGCTTTGCGCGCTCGATCCAAGGTGTTTTCTTAGGCAAGTGATCAACCATTCTCCTGTGCTGTTTAGCGCAGGGTGACCTCGACTGCCCCCGCGCTTTTCTCCGCTTGTAACAGTTGGCAACAGCGAAGCGCTCCCTTGGCGTTTGACGCCTTGGGGCAGCATCCCTATGCACGCACACCCATCGTGCGCTCGGCGAACCCCGATTTACATCAATCAAGCAATCCAAGTATGGAAGTGAAATCTCTACACCCTTTGCATGACCTTCCCACCAAGGGAACGGTTCTGTTGACCGCTCTTGTGCTGACCGTAGCCGGTTGTGGCGGCGATGGTGACCCTGCAGAATCGACTGCCGCGGCCCCCACCCGTCAGGTCGCGCAGGTGAATTCGGGCTTCGATATCCTCGCCAATCTGGATGCCTTGAAAATTACCACGGGCCCCTTTGCCGGCGCCTATCAGGTTGGCGTTGGCAGCAACTGGCTCAATTGGTATTTTGCGAATATCGGCCTGTTCGCCTTCATCAAGGACCGTCCCAATGAAGTTCGGACTTACATGGACTTGTATATCCGGAACGTCAGCCCTGCGAACTACACCATCAACGACGTCAAGTTTGGTGGCGATCTGAATTCCCCGATCCAGTGTCCCGCCGACTCCAACGATTCGTATGCGTCGACATTCCTGTCGCTGGCATCCGAGTACATGAGAGTCACTGGCGACATCGAATGGTTTCGGCGCAACCTGCCAGCTCTCAAGTCCATCGCGTATGCGAATCTGGCTGCCCCGCAAAAGCCGAACGGCCTGATCTCGGTCTTCCGGCAAGACTACGCGCCGCCGACCCATCCGACCTATTGCGCCAGCTTTACGCCGTCAAGCATCGCCTACACGGAAGACAATACGGAAAATTATCGGGGGCTGGTCGATTTTTCCAACGCACTCAAAGCGCTGGGCGATGCGGATGCAAGTTACTACAACCGGGTTGCCGCATCGGTTGCCGCGGGAATTCAGGGCCGATCCGATGGCTCGATCTTTTATGTCGCGGATGCCGAGAACACGCCCAATCCAAATTTCTATCCCGGTACGGTCACGCAGGTGTTTCCGCAGCTCTATGAAGTCCCCTTGTCCGCCGATGCGGTGTCCACACAGCGCCGATATGACAATGGCTACGCCTACCTGAGTGCGCACGCGCCGACCTGGTCCACCCAGATCGATCCGAGCGCAGGCTATCCGTGGATGCTCTTGGGCTACGTCGCGGCGAAACGAGGCGACACGGCGCGCGCGCAGCAGCAGATGGCACTGCTGCGAGCCAATAGCGGAAAGGCGATCATCAACGAGATTGGCTTCTACAAGCGCATTCTCGATGCGGGCGTCAAAGAGACAGGCTAACTTCCTGCGCCGTCGAGGGCCGACGCAGCGCTAAAGGGGCGGGCTGATGCCCGCTTCCACAACGCACTACGCGCTACCGTTCGACCCTCTCCCAACTCATCGCCCACCCATACAACGCAATACATCCGAACACCAGCATCGTGGGACCGAACACAAACGACAGCAGCGGCATCAACAACAATGAACAGGACACCATCAGGTAAACGTGCAACGTCAGCTGCATCGGCACCGCGATGATAATGAACACCAGCGTGAGCAACGTCAGGAATATCTTCTTCGGCCAGGAGAAGTCGAAGATGTAATAGACAAGCGCATGTCCCCATGGCAACAGGAACAGCAAGCTGGCGCAGGTCTTCAGGCCGTTGTCCACATAGCGGCTGGCCGTATACGGAAAGCTATGCGGCGCCACCGCGAAGAACAGGAGCGCCGTGCCCTGGATGAACACCGCGAACAGCAGGAAGTATCGCAACGGCAGATACAGGTCCCGTATCCGAAAGGCCATCAGGCAGACCGCGAGCGTCGCGATCAGCGTCATGCCCCATGTCACCGTGTCCGGCGCCGGTGCAACGACAGTGGTGTAAGGCAGGTTGAAGTCGAACCATGCCACCCGGGTCAACTGTTCGAGGACGACACCATCGATGCCGAGCTTGTCGATCCAGAAGCGCAGCACGCCCGCCCACAGCCAGCTGATATCGTCGCGCAGCATCCACTCGGCCAGGTTGAATCCCGCCGGTACGAGCATGATTCCCGCGATGGTGGGAAGGGATAACGTCAGGTGGTCCAGAGAGCGATGCCTGGCCAGGCACAGGGTGGTCAGGCCAAGCGCGTCGCTCTGGTCGCGGGTGGCGGCAGTATGTCCGTGAGGGTGCGTCATGGCTAGAACTCCGCGAAGACCCCGATTTCCGCCTGCTTGCGCGTATAGGACGGGTTGTCGTAGTAGATGGCGCGCAGGTTGATGCCATAGCGCTTGGTGATCCATTTACGCCAGGTCAGCGAGACCTCATGGCTCTTGAAGTCGCTCAGCAGGGCCTGCTCGCCGGTCAGTTGGTAGGCTTCGCTGCCGCCGTCGTACTTCAATGTGATGAACTGATCCTTGTCGCGGCCGTAGGCAATGGCGACAATGCCGCGATTGGAGCGGACATTGCCCGGGTCGCTGCGGTTCAGCCGTGCGCCCAACTGGAGGATCCAGGGCGCGTCGAAGTAATAGGTCAGGCCAAGCAGCAGGGTCTTGTCGGTATAGACATCCTTGGCGCGGTAGTAGGTAAAGCCAACGCTCGCCACCAGGTTCTTCTTCTCGAGCAGTTTGCGGAACAGCAACCCATCGGCCCGGAACTCGGGCAGGAAGAAGCCGCCCGCGCTGGTGCCGGCGCTGATGAAGCCATACCAGTTCTCGTCGAAGGTGCGCGTGTAGCCCAGGCCGAAGAACGTGCCCTGATCGCCAAAATGGCTCTGGTGGCTGATTTCGCCAGTGACGTAGTCCTTCGGGGTGAAATTGACCCCGCCTCGCACGTACTGGTCGTTCCAGTTGGCATTGTCGCCGGAGAGGTTGGCGTGGCCGAGGCCGCCTTCGATGAAACCGGTGAGCAGCGGCGCGAATGTTCTTGGCGGCGTGGCTTCCGCCTGGGCGCGGACATCGGTGGCGGCGAGCAGTGCCAGCATGCCCAGCAGGGGCAAGGCACGGGTGCCGTTGGTTCTGGTATCGGAGTGCTTTGCCATGCGTATCCTCTCGATCGTGAATCGATGTCGCACGGAAGGCCCTGCCAGGAGCCTCCGGCCCGCAAGCTGCCGATGCACCATACACCGCTTCGCCATGGGCGGTCGATGCGAACTGGCCCGAAGGGCAGGTTATGGTCGCGGGTGATGCAAATCAGCGACACCGCATGCCAGCCGGAGGCGGTGCCACCACCTGTTCCGCAGTGAGGCGTGACGCGAATGCCAGGTACAGCGCCTCCTCCAGGACATTCCAGTGCGTGCCATGCCGGAACTGGATGGAGCGCATGCGCCAGCACGCAATCGCTTCCTTGTCTCCCATCTTGTCGGCCACCAGGGCCACCAGTCCCCACGGAAAGTCGGCCTCGGACATCTGCAGCCAGACCATGCGGTTCTCCTTCATCCACAACGCGTAGGCCGCCGCATGGGGCCGGCTGGCGGGCCGGATATCGGCCAGGATGGGGAAGATCTGCGCCACGGCGTCCGGGTAGAACTCCGACTCGGTGCGTGGCTGGGTGCTGACGAGGTAGCCCAGGTTGGGGCGCCAGAACACCCGCAGGATGTCCTTGTCGAGCTGTTCGGCCTTGCGCATCCAGCCGGCGGCGCCTGCGGCATCGCCGCGGCGCCGGTGATAGTCGCCGACAGCCTTGAAGGCACTCGACACTTCCACGTTGTCCATCAGCAGGGCCACCGGAAGCTTGGCCGAGATCAGGTAGACGCCGGAAGCCGGGGCGCGCAGGGTGTCCAGGTGCCGGCTCGCCTTGTCGAAACTGGCCTGCCACGCCGGCGGCATGCCCTTGGGCGGCGCCGCGCGTACCAGCAATTCCATCCAGACCGCCATCAACGCGTCGTCGGCGTCAGCCTCCTGGCACGAGACGAAGCGCTGGCCTTTCACGCAGTAACGGTCGAAGCGTCCGTCCGCGTGCTGGCGCGGAAGCAGCCAGCCGATCCAGCGGATGGCCGCGGTTCGCGTGGTCATGCCGGCGTCCTGCGCCGCCAGCAGTGCCTTCGACGCAAAGTACGGATCGATCGAGTCCCCGTTGAAATAGGTCGTGATCGCCCCGTCGGGCCGCTGGTAGTCGGCCATCACCAGCTCGGCGGCGCGCGCCGGCGCGGTGAGGCTGGTAGCAATCAGGAGGAGCAGCGTGAGCAATGTCTTCATGGTATGCCGGGGCATGGTGGAGTGGCCGCATGGCCATCCGACAAGACCCTTCCTCCCTCCGGGGCGCATGCCGCGCCATAAACCACTGTTCCGGCGCACACGCGAAGCACCGGCGCCACCAGGGTGGTGCATTTGTCCGCTGTGCCGATCGTACAGCGCGCGCCGACATCGATCTCGCGCTCGGCGGCCACGGGTCCGGCGATGACGCATTCGCGCGCCACCGAGATGGCGCCCGCGGCAATCAGGGCCCCGTCGATGCGCACCCGCGTACCCAGCCAGATGCCACCGCTTGCCTTGACGCTGCCAATGATGCGCGCCCCGGTGCCGATCCACAAGTCGCCATGCACGACAAGGTCGCCGCGATACAAGGTGCTGGCGGGAAATGTCAGATCATGCGTGACCAGCCAGCGGCCATCCCTGGCTTCGGGCGGCACGATGACGGCATGGGCCCAGTCTCCCCCGGCCGGTGCGGCGGCATCCATGTCGAATGGCACGCCAGCGTGGCGTGGGCCGAACCAGATCACCGCGGCGCTGACCGAGGTGAACTCGCATTCGTCTTCCAGGCGGATGCCGTACAGCGCCGAAGCTGGCCCGAGCAAGCGCCCCTTCGCCTCCACGTGGATACTGCGCGCATGCGCCCAGCGCTGCAGCTCGCTGCCGCTGCGCATCAGGATCTCGCCTTCGGACAGCAGTACCTGCGTGCGATTGCGCCGGCCCGTGGAAATACTGCGGCGGCCGTAGATAGGCCGGGAAAACGTGTGGAGATCCGGAAGCACCAGCGATCCGCCGGTGACGATGGCGCGCTCGCACACGCCATCGAATGCCTCCGCCGCCTTCGGCATGAACTTGCCAGTGACATGGACTACGGGGCCCAGGTCGTCGAGTGGGTGTGCCACGGCGTGCAGGCCGTTGCCATCGCCATGCCGCGCGGCGAGCGCGCGGAATCCCGCCGCCACCGCCGCGACGTCCAGCGTATGTTCGCCATCGATGGCCAGCGGGTGGGTATCGCGGCGGCGCCGCCACTCGATCACGGACGGCAACAGCGGCAGCGCAAAGACCAGCATGGTGAGCGTGCCGAGCAGCAGGGGCCACATGGTCAGCTCCTCTGCCGGTAGCGCGCCGTCTTGTCCCACCGCATTTCGCGGCGCAGCAGGTAGTCGAAGACCACCTGGCTGAAGATGGCGCGCGACACGGCCAGCATGCTGACCAGGAAGCCGAAGTAGTTCAGTGGCAGCAGGCGGATGCGTTCACGTGTGCCGTCCAGGTAGACGGCAGCCGCGATCTCGAAGAACGCCGCAAAATTCCCGAGCGTCCCATACGACATCAGCGCGAACAGGATCACGGCTTCACCGAACAGCGAAAGACCGCCGGCATAGAACAGCAGGATGGCCATCAGCCAGCCGAGCAGCATCAGCGGCGCCATCATGTAGATGCCGAGCAACGCCACGCCGTCGATCTTTTCGAACAGACCGTGGTGCCGGCAGGTGGCCATCTTCAGCCCGTGTCGAAACAACGCCTGATTGTGGCCCTTGGTCCAGCGCATGATCTGTCGTATGCGCACCGGCCAGGTCTCTGGCACCTCCTCATAGCATTCCGACCAGTTCTGGTAGACCGTCTTCCAGTTGGCCAGCAGCAGCCGGTAGGTCACGTCCGTGTCTTCGGCCAGCACATCGTCGTGCCAGCCGCCCACGCTGCGCAGTGCCCGCATCCTGACGCCGCCGACGGTACCGCCATACTGCGGCACCAGGCTCAGGTTCATGCGCGCCTGCTGGTCCACCTGGTAGCCGCCAGAGCGTTCCAGGTCCAGCAACCGCGTCAGCAGGTTGCTGCCCAGGTTCAGCGGCACCACGCGGCCCATGGTTGCGCCAACCTCGGGATCGAAGAACGGGGCCACCAGTTGCTTGAGCAGATTTACAGGCGGCAGGTAGTCCGCATCGAACACGATGATGATGTCGCTGGCGACGGCCTCGCTGGCATCCTTCAGGGCGGCGGCCTTGCCGGGCTTGCCACTCGTGCGGTGGAACGGCGTGACACGGCCCGGGTATTGCCGGACGAAGTCGTCGATGATTTCGCGCGTGCGGTCGCTGGAGCGGTCATTGACGGGCATGATGGTGAGCCGGTCGACGGGATAGTCCGCGTGCAGCAGGCACTTCAGCGACCCGGCGATCACCGCCTCCTCGTTATGTGCCGCGACCAGCACGGTCAGGGTGGGCCAGTCCGCGATGTCGATGTCCAGGTACGGGTGGCGCTGCTCCCCGAACAGCCGGTTCAGCGTGAACAGGTAGTGACGAACGGCATAGAAGAGCACCAACCCCACGATCAGCATCAGCACGACCGTCATGGGCCGCGCGATCGCCCGGGTTTCCTCGCGCAGGGGCGGCTTCAGCGCCGCGACGTTGGAGCGGGGGCGGGGGCGCAGCGCTGGCTCAGGCGCGCCATCGCTTTCCAGCGTGTCCAGCATCGGCATCGCAACTTCCATCGCGCCGGCACCGGGTCCGGCAGCAGCGAGCGTCACGGTTCCTGGCGACGGCCTGGTGGCGGTTTTCGGAGGGACGGACCCGCGGGCGAACGATTCGCCCCTCACGGGTGCTTCCGTGGCCTTCGTCTCGGGCGCGGACATGCTGAAGACCAGCAGTGCGTTCATCGAGAGAAACAGGCGATACACCAGGCGCATGCTCAATGCCCTCCCGTGTCGTTTTCCGTGGGGCTTGCCATGCTGCCGCAGCCAACCCCGCGCATCAGTGCTTGCCGGCGACGAATGCCAGCGAGTTGCCCCCCGTAGCGGTGACGATCCAGTTGGCGGCATCCCACGTCACCGTGGCGAGTCCCTGCGTCACCACCGGCTGGCTATAGCCGGAGCGCGGCAGGACCCAGGCCATGTCGGTCAGGTCGGTCGGGTGGCTGGCCTGGAACGACCATGCGTTGCCGGTATCGGTGGCCTGCCAGGTGGTCTGCTCGCGACGCTGGCCGAACTGCGCCAGGGTATCCATCGTGTACCAGTTGAACTGCCCGCTGGCCTTCAGGTTGGCGGCTTTGTTGAACAGGGCATTGAGCACCGTCGGGTAGTCGGCGGCGCCCCGCGGATGCATGTAGATCAGCCGGCCGGTGCGATTCTTCACCACGAAGTCGATCAGTTGCCGGTACCAGGTGGTGATGGTGGCAGCCGGAACGTTGAACTCATCGAACTCTTCGAACGTGGCATAGGGCCCGAACGGCATCACCGGGAAGGCACGGATGGTGTTGTTCGACAGCACGCCATTGCGATAACTCCGCGTCGGTGCCATGCCCGTATGGCCGAGGAAGTAATAACTGCTGTTGCCGTTGGCCTCCAGCCAATTGACGGACCACTGCGGTGTATTGCCTTCCGGCGCGGCGTATTCGACGGCCGGTATCGCGGTGGCACTCTCCACGCTTTGCTTGTTCATCACCA
The DNA here is from genome assembly GCF_056395225.1 of Cupriavidus sp. 10L45. Classification (NCBI taxonomy): domain Bacteria; kingdom Pseudomonadati; phylum Pseudomonadota; class Betaproteobacteria; order Burkholderiales; family Burkholderiaceae; genus Cupriavidus; species Cupriavidus sp. 10L45. The sequence goes on along the minus strand of NZ_JBFTJC010000002.1, from coordinate 212,203 downwards.
GGTACTGCTCGAAGGTGGCCTGGTTGGTCTCGCTGGCGTTGGCGCCCCAGAAATCATGAATCCAGCCCCCATGACTGCCAATCCGGTGCCCCTTGGACAGCAGGTACGCCACCAGCTGTTGGGCCGTGATGTTGCCGGACAGGTTGACGCCTTTGGCGTCACCGCCGGTGATCTGGTCCGGACCCGCCGTGATGGAAATGGAGAATGGGCCGTTGTTGAAGGTACCCCGGCTCTTGAGAACGTTCGCGGGTGCAACCTGGTCACCCGCGCAGAAGTGCCAGTTCAGCACCAGGCCGCCACGTGCCTGAGGCTGGGCCGAGAGGCGCGCCATCTTCATCAGGTTGCTGCCGAAGTAACGCAGGAAGCCGTGCATCAGCATGCCGTCCGTCTGGCCCTTCAGGTACGAAAGTGGCAAGTTGACGAACAGCACCCGCCCCGATCCGACATTGCGCAACCCCGCCACGAGACCGAAGTTCGGCGAGGTCACCAGCGCGGTGCCCGTATAGGTGCCCTGGGTGACGAAACTCGGATAGATCAGGAAGCCGTAGACATAGCCCGAGATGCCTTCCACGGGATCGGTGCCCGCCGCGTCCCACACCATGGATTTTCCCGGCGGCACCTGCAGCGTCCTGAGCGTGGTCCCCAATGCGGTGATCGGTCCCACGCCAATCATGTTACCGAGCAGCTGGTCGTAGAGCACGTAGTCAACGCCGGCCAGGCTGCTGAGCCGGCTTTTGGGCGATGCATAGAACCCCGTGGTGGTCAGCGCGCCGAAGTCGTACACCAGCATCAGTTGCCCGCCCTGGTTCGCATACGTATCGAGCGCCGCGATCAGCGCATCGCTCGCATTCACATGGACCTGGTCTGGCAGGATCACGCCGGAGAACTGGGCGGGGGTAATCCCCTGCTGGAATTGCGTGTCGTTGATGACGGTGATCTTCAGTCCCTCTTCCTGTGCGGCGTCCAGCCACGCCGAGACGCGCGGATCGGGAAGGCTGAGGCCATCGGGCACCAGCAGTGCGATCTGATTGGTGGCGGCATGCGTCATGGCCGGCAAGACAGCGGCCAACGCGAGCGCAAGGAGCATTAACGCGCTCGTGCGCCGCAGGAAAGATTGGAGTTGGTTGAACACGGTCATCTCCCAACGCGATGAATATCGGTTTGCCTCCCGGTACAAGCCAGGCGGCCGCGACGCGTACATACGCGTATGCGTGCGTGTGCCTGAACGGCCGTCAGTCCGGCTCGGCCGCCGGCGCCGGTGCAAGCGTGTACTGGCCCGAACGCACTTTTGGCCCGGCTTTGACCTTCTTCGGCTGTTTAGCCTTGATCTTGTCTTTTTGCGCCTTGTCCTTGCCCTTGCCGTCGGATTCGTAGGCGAAGTCGAGCTGGACGCCATGGTCGTAGCCTGCCAGCCCTCCGGGGTCCGCCGGACTCGCGGGGAGGTAGAGCGGCGCGCCAGCCGTCGCCGTCGTCGCTTCGCCGGTCAATGCGGCAAAGGTGGTGGCGGGTGCCGTGGCACCCGCGACAGCCACAGCTGTTGCTGCTGCTGCAATACGTGAGAGGTTCATTGCTTCGCTCCTCTTGACCAACTACCAGCCCGGCGGGCGGTTGCGCTGAACCGCCGATGTCGCCAGGACAGGTCCTGTACTACAGGCTGACGGCGTCGGCATCGGCCGACTCGTCGCCGCATTCCCCATATGCACCGGGGTGCTCGCCCTCCAGCGCCTGCACGATGCGTTCGCTGGCGCGGCCGTCGCCGAACGGGTTGTGGGCACGCGCCATGCGCGCGTAGGCCTCCGCATCGTTCAGTAACTGTTCTGCCGCCACGATGAGCCTTGCCGGATCGGTACCCACCAGCCGCGCTGTGCCGGCGGCCACGGCTTCCGGCCGCTCGGTGGTTTCCCGCGTGACCAGTACCGGCTTGCCCAGCGCCGGCGCTTCCTCCTGGATGCCGCCCGAATCGGTGATGATCAGGTGGGCGCGCGACATCAGGAACACGAAGGGCAGGTAGTCCTGGGGCTCGATCAGGTGGATGTCCGGATGCCCGCTCAGGATCGCCTGCACCGGTTCTCGCACGCGCGGGTTGAGATGCACCGGGTAGACGATCTGGATATCCGGATTGCGGTCCGCCAACGCGCGCAGCGCGGTGAACAGGCGCTCGAATGGCGTACCGAAGTTCTCGCGACGATGCCCCGTTACCAGCACGAGCCTGCGCGACGCATCCAGGAAGGGATAGCGCGCGCTAAGTTGGCAACGCATCTGCACATCGGCATCCAGTCGGGCCTTGACCCGCAGCAGGGCATCAATGCCGGTGTTGCCAGTCAGGCTGATGCCGCAGGGATCGACACCTTCGCGCAACAACGCTTCCCGGGCCTGCCGCGTCGGCGCGAAATGCCAGGACGCCATCACGTCGGTCACGCGCCGGTTCATCTCTTCAGGCCAGGGGGCGCCGAGATTGCCGGTGCGCAGTCCCGCTTCGACGTGTCCGACGGCCACGTTGCGATAGAACGCCGCGAGCGTTGCGGCCAGGGTGGTCGTGGTGTCGCCATGCACAAGCATGGCATCCGGCAGGAACCGGTCCAGCACCGAGTGCACGCCGGAAAGCACACGCGTGGTGATGTCCGACAGGCTCTGACCATGGCTGATGACGTTCAGGTCGAAGTCCGGAACGATGTCGAAGAGCCGCAGTACCTGGTCGAGCATTTGCCGGTGCTGGCCCGTTACGCATACCCGGAGGTCGAAATTCGCGGATTCCCTGAGCCGATGGATGAGCGGTGCCATCTTGATGGCCTCGGGGCGGGTACCGAATACAGCCAGCACTGTCTTGGGCATGTCGGTCTCTCCTGCAAAAGGGGGTCATGCCGCCGGGGCGTTGGCGATGCTGCCGATCGCCTTTGTCCCCACACTTCCCGCGCGCAGGGCGCTGCGGATTATTACCAGCCAAACATAACCATGGCGCACTTATGTCCCGTGAAGCTACATCACGACAGAGGGGAGCGATGCCTGTGCCACCCTCTCGTAGCACGTTGAATCCACAGAGAATTCGGACAAGTCAGCGAACGCATACATCGCCTCGGGTGTGGAAACGGTTGCAGGAGCGATACGGGGGGCGAACCGTGCATCGGGATCTCGATGCCGACGCGGTATCCGATGCTGCACCGGCACCCCCCACAACGCCTGAGAAGTCTGTTGCACGGGGCGTGAATTCCATGGGGTGGTGAGATGTCGGCTTTCGGCGTCGTCCGGCAGATGTGTTGCGGGCTCCTCGACCGGAGGGTCGCAACACAATGTGGGCGGTGGAAAGCCGGGGGCACACGTGGAGCGAAATGGGCCTTGTGGACTACAGCAAAGGGATGACGAATGTCGAGCTGCCCTCACCCGGGAACGCTGAGATCCCTCTTACGACTTAGCCCCCGGGAGTACCGACCGGGAGGGGGCATTGGTTACAAGAATGAACATCGTGCAGATCAGAGTTACCTATTTCCTGAAGTGGTCGCATCACCCGTGGCCCCGGGTGCAAGCCGCTTATCACCTGAGCGGCTAACGACATGACGAATCGGCAGTTCCGGCGCCACGCGTATCGACCTACGATGGTCGGTCTGCTTCATGCGCCCAAGCCCATCTTTTTCCGTTCCCGATCGTCATGCACTTTCCCGCTCTACCTGCGCCCCTGCGCGCCGCGCTTGCGGTACTCGCCGTGCTCCACGCCGCCACCGTGACCGCGTCTGCACAACAGCCCTTCCCGTCGAAGCCGATCAACTACGTGGTGCCCTATACACCCGGAGGCACCAATGACAACGTCGCACGGATCATTGCCAGGCGGCTGGCCGAGAGGGCTGGACAACCGGTGGTGATCGAATACAAGGCCGGCGCAGGCGGCACGCTCGGGGCCGGCTTCGTGGCGGCGTCCCCGGCGGACGGATACACACTGCTCAATACGTCGATCGGCAACCTGGCCATCGCTCCGCAGTTAATGCCCGTAAAGTTCGACCCGTTTTACGACCTCGTGCCCGTTGCCTATATCGGCAACTCGCTGGCGACGGTGGCTATCAACCCAGCGCTGCCGATCCGAACACTGCCGGAGTTGATTGCCTACGCGCGCGCGAATCCCGGCAAGCTCACGTTCGCCAGTTCGGGCAATGGCACCCCGGGGCACCTGGCTGGCGAACTGCTCAAGCGGCTCGCCAGCATCGATATCCGGCACGTGCCCTACAAGGGCAGTGCGCCGGCCGTGGCCGATGTGGTGGCGGGCCACGTGGACCTGGTTTTCGATCCGCTCAGCACGCAGTTCATCAAGCAGGGTAAGCTGCGCGCGCTCGCCTACTTCGGTGGTGCGCGTTCGCCAGACCTGCCCAACGTGCCCAGCATCCGCGATGCGGGTATCAAGGGCTGGGAAGACTCGCTGGCCGGTGCATTCTTCATCACCGCGCCGCGCAACGTGTCGCCCGAGGTGCTGGCCAGGCTGCGTCAGTGGATCGGCGAGATCCTGGCAGAGCCCGACACCGTTGCCGCGCTGGGCCGCGTCCAGGTGGATGTGCAGACGCTGACGGCGGAGCAGACGTCGCAGCGCATCCGCCAGGTACACGAGATTGCCGCGCGTGTGGTCAAGGACAGCACAGTGCAGGGAAACTGAGCAGAGACAATCATGAAACTTGGATTGTTCCTGCTCGCGGCCGGGCATCATGCGGCCGGTTGGCGATACCCAGGCGCCGAGTCTGGTACCGAGAACATCGACCTGGTCGTGCGTATGACACAGGCGGCCGAGCGCGCGAAGTTCGACATGGTGTTCTTCGGCGACCGGCTGCTGACTTCCGCCGACGCCCATCCTTCGATGATCACGCGCCCCGATCCGCTGGCCATGCTCGCTGCGCTGTCGATGGTGACCACACATGTCGGTCTGGCTGCCACCGCGTCGACGACATACAGCGAACCGTTCAACCTGGCGCGAACGCTGGCGACCATAGACAAGTTGTCGCGCGGCCGCGCCGCGTGGAACATCGTGACCACATTCGCGGACGGCTCGGTGAACTTCAGCCGCAGCCGTCACCCCGATCACGCCGAACGCTATGCCATTGCCGAAGAGTTCGTCTCGGTGATAAAGGGGCTTTGGCGCTCGTGGGATCCGGACCCGTACGTTCAGGACAAGGCTGGTGGCATCTATATCGACGTGGACAAGATGCACCCGCTGAACCACGAAGGCCGTCACTTCTCGGTCGCCGGCCCACTCAACGTCACGAACAGTGAACAGGGACAGCCCGTGCTGATCCAGGCAGGTTCGTCGGGCCCGGGCCAGGCATTGGCCGCGCGTCATGCGGAAGTGGTTTTCACCGCGCAACAGGACCTCGAATCGGCGACCGAGTTTGCAAACGGCCTGCGCCGGCAGGTGGCTGAAGCGGGACGCGATCCGCGTCATTGCCTGATCATGCCCGGCCTGATGCCGATCATCGGCGCGACCGAGGCAGAGGCACACGACAAGCTCGCGCAACTGCAGTCCTTCACCGACCAGTCGAATGCGTTGGCCATCCTGGCCGAGCAACTCGCCGTCGACGTGTCTGGCTTCGCGCTCGACGCGCCGCTGCCGCCATTGCCCGCGCAGGTCGTCGTGCATAGCCGCAGCGCGTTGCTCATCAGGCTGGCGCGTGACCGCGGGCTAACGCTGCGCCAGCTCTATCATCTGGTGGCCAGTGCGCGCGGCCACCAGATCGTGGTTGGCACCGCCGCACAGGTGGCCGACCACATGATCGAATGGGTGCGTGCCGGCGCCGCCGATGGCTTCAACATCATGCCCGCCTATTTCCCCGGTGGATTTGAAGACTTCACGCGCGAGGTGGTGCCGATCCTGCAAGCTCGCGGAGCGTTCCGACGCGACTATGAGGGCCGCACGTTGCGGGACCATCTTCAATTGCCACTTCCGCAGGGTCGTTGACGCCACGTTGAGCGTGCAAGTCGGGCGCGCATATCCAAGTACGAAAAGATTTGTTCGTATTGGATGCATCCCTCCATAAGCTGATTGGTCCGCGACATTGCTTGACTGCATGCCGACATCGTGTCGGCAGGCGTGTCCGGACTCATACTGGCTTTCATCATGCTGCGCCGCAGACTGCTCGACACATTGAAATCCGCACTGGTGGCCTTTGCCTGCTCCGCCTGCGCAACCGCCGCCATCGCCGACACGCCGGCCGACAGCTTTCCGGCCAGGACCGTCCGCATCATCGTACCGGTGTCGGCTGGCGGCAGCGCCGACAAGCTGGCCCGTACATTGGCGCAGAAGCTCAGCGAGCGGTGGCACCAGAGCGTGGTGGTCGAAAACGTGTCCGGCGCCAGCGGCACAATTGGCGCGGCCCAGGTGGCCCGCGCCACGCCGGACGGCTACACGTTGCTGCTGGGCGGCGAAGGCGTAACGCTAAATGCTTCGCTGTTCAAGCGGCTGCCCTACGACACGCGGCACGCATTCCGTGGCGTGACCAAGGCTGTCGTCAGCCCGCAGATCCTGGTCGTCCGTCCCGACCTGGGCGTGAGAACCTTCGGCGAGTACCTGGCGCTGACGCGGCGCAAGCCCGGCGAACTCGCGCTGGGATTGCCCGGCAATGGTGGGATCGCCCACGTCGCGCATGAAATGCTGTCGCGCCAGCTCGGCATCGAGGTCAACTACATCCCATACCCCGGCGGCGGCCCTGCCACGCTTGATCTGCTCGGTGGCCATATCGACGCCACACTGATCACGCTGGCCGCCGTCACCGACTACGTGCGCAACGGACGCCTGACCGCGCTCGCCGTCACCACGCCCTACCGTTCGAAGGCGCTCCCGCAAGTGCCCACGATGGCCGAATCCGGTGCACCGGGCTTCGCGGTGGAAAGCTGGCAGGGCCTGCTCGCCCCGGCCGGCACGCCAACCGAGGTTGTCGAGCGCATCAACCGCGATGCCACGGCCGTGCTGACCCAGCCGTCCACCAGGCAGCAGCTTGAAGAGGCCGGCTTTGTTGTGGTGGCCTCTTCGGCGCGGGCGCTCGACGACACGCTATCGAAGGATTTGCCCCGATACGCGGCGGTCATCGTGTCTGCCGGGATCACGCTGAACTAGCTGCTGCGCACCGCCGCCGCACCCCTTCATGGGAATCTCCCTTGCTGTGCAGCGATGCCTTTTCCAGGCGCCGGCTGACCAGCTTCCACTACCCAAGCCTCATGACAACCGACCACACCCTGCGCGCCATCGCCGCACTCGCGTTCACCCTCCTCGCCACCCAGCCGGCGCACGCTGATGCCACGCTCGACAAGATCAAGCAACGCGGCAAAGTTGCCATCGGCGTGCTGGTCAACGGGGGCCCTTTCGGATCGATCGATCCTGCGACCCAGCAACTGATCGGCTGGAATCCCGAACTTGCCCGCGACCTCGCCCGGCGGCTAGGCGTGGAAGCTGAACTCGTACAGGTCAATCCGTCGAACCGCGTGCAGTTCCTGCAGGCAGGCAAGGTAGACCTGCTGATCGCCTCGATGGAGTACAACGCCGATCGCGGTGAGCTGCTGTCCTATGCGCCCACGCCGTTCTATCGCGTGGGCGGCACCGCCGCGGCGCTCAAGACCAGCGGCATCCATCAATGGGATGACCTTCGCGGCAAGACCGTCTGCGCATCGCAGGGCAGCAGCTTCGTGAAGCCGCTGCAGGAGCAATACGGCGCCCAGGTACGCGGTTTCAAAACCGCATCCGAATCGCTGCTGGCCTTGCGTGGCGGCCAATGCGTGGCGGCGGTCCATGACGCCACGCTGATCCATCCGCTGCTGCGTACCAATGCCGAGTGGGCCGGCTACGCAGCGCCGATTCCGACCGAGATCCTGCCCGCGCCATCGGTGGTCTGGGCGCGCAAGGGGGAGGCGGATACCGTCGCCGCAGTAGACAAGGTCGTGCAGGAATGGCACCGCACGGGCTGGCTGATCGGCACGGAGAAGCGGCTTGGCATTACGCCGCCGCAGCCACTGCTGCCCGAGTTGCAAGCCAGGTACAAGGGTTGAGGGGGCGCCCGATGGACAAGCGTCTCGTATCGAGCGCCCTGCTCCTGGCTGGGGTCGCGCTGGCGCATACCGCATGGGCTGACGCCACGCTCGACAGGATTCGGCAGCGCGGCAAGCTGTCGGTGGGCATCGATGGCGCCAGCCCGCCATTCGGCCTCCTCGACACTGCGACCGGCAAGACCGGCGGCTACCAGACGGAACTGGCGGCAGACCTGGCCCGGCGCCTTGGCGTGCAACTTGAGACCGTACCGGTAACCGCATCCACGCGCGTGCAGTTCCTGCAGGCCGGCAAGGTCGACCTGCTCGTGGCCAACATCCAGTGGACGCAGGAACGCAGCGAGATTCTGAGCTTCGCGCCCACGCCCTACGACCTGGTCGGCGGCGGCGCGATGGTGTCCAGGCAAAGCGGCATCAAACGCTGGGAGGATCTGCGCGGGAAAGTGGCCTGCGTATCTCAGGGCAGCAACTTCGCGAAGCCGCTGGCCGAACAGTACGGCGCCATCGTCAAGGGCCTGCGCGGCATTCCGGAATCCCTGCTGGCGCTCAAGGGGGGCACGTGCGCGGCGTCAGTGCATATCCAGCCAGCGCTGTACCAGACGCTGACCGGCCCCAACAAGGCCGAGTGGACCGCCTTCGCGCTGGCCACCGAAGATCAGTTGATCCCGTCCCCAACCGTCGTGTGGACGCGGCGCGGCGAACAGGACACCGTGGCGTTTGTCGACACGGCCATCCGCGACTGGCATCGCACCGGCTTCCTGCTCAGCCAGGCCCGCAAGTTCGGCGTGCCGGACGGTGCCTATATCAGGGCCGCCCACGACCATGCCCGCCAGGGCAAGTTCGACGTGGCGCCGCAGGATTTCACGGTCTTCACGGAAAGCCGGAAACCATGACCACGCCGTCCATTACGTCGTCCCAGCGTGCCCGTCGCGTCCGGCTGTCGCCGATTGCGGCCGCCGGGCCGCGCCATGTGCTGGAAGCGGCATTGCGGCGCATCGCGCAGGCCGTGGGCACGCTGCGCCCCGCGCCAGCGGAGGCGCGCCCATGATTGACGCCTGGATCGTCTCCGTCATCGCCGCCCTCAAACCGTTGGGCCTGAACTATGCGTTCGTGCTGGACACCACGGAGCGCACCGCGTTTCTCCACGGATTGGTCGTCACGCTGCAACTCTGCGCACTGACGATTCCGTGCAGCCTGGTAGCTGGCGCGGTCCTGGCCGCGCTACTCACGTCCGGCAAGGCGGCCCTGGCCACGCCAGCGCGTGCGTTCGTCGAACTGACGCGTAACACGCCCACGCTGGTACAGCTCTATTGCGGCTTCCTCGTGCTGAACATGCTGATTACCCAGCATCTGCACAACTTGGGCAGCAGCAATCCGCTGACGCCGTTCTTCTGGGTCGTCGCCGTCGTCTCGCTGCACAAGGCCGTGTTTCACGCCGAGGCGCTCCGCGCCGGCATCGAAGCCGTGCCGGGGGCCACACTGGAAGCCGCGCGCTCGCTGGGGTTCTCCCGCCGGCAACTGCTGCTGCAGGTCGAATTGCCGCTGGCCGTCCGATTCGCGCTGCCCGCGCTGGTCAACAACCTCGTCGACCTGGTCAAGATGACTGCCGTCGCGTCGGCCATCGCCGTCGGCGACGTCACGTACGAGTCCATCATGATCTGGACCCAGCGCGACAATGTGCTGGAGCTGCTGCTGTTGATCCTGGCATGCTTCGGATTGCTGACCTGGCTGGTCAGCCGAACAGGACGCTGGCTGGAACTACGCTTGAGGATGCCCGGCTATGGCCAGTAATCCGCTCGCCCTGCGCTGGCGCGTGGCGCCCAACCCCGTCAGGAGCGCCCTCCTCAGCCCCTGGGCGCTCGCCGCCGTGTGCGTGCTGGCCGTGGTCGGATTCTGGACCGCGACCGGTAGCACCCCGGCTGTATTCCGCAATCTCTGGACCTGGTCACCCGCGCTGCTGCGCGGCATGGGGGCCAATATCGAGATCAGCATCCTTGCGATGGCGCTCGGCACACTGGCCGGCCTGGTCATCGGGGCGCTGTCCCTGTCCACCTATCCTTGGGTACGCCACATGGCGCGTCTGTGGGTACAGGCGTTCCGCAACGCGCCCATCCTGGTGCTCGTGTACTTCACCACCTACGTGTTCCCGTTCGAGCTTCACATCGCCCATTGGACCGTGCCGTTCCCGGACTGGATCAAGGTCGTGCTGGGTCTCGCACTCCCCGCCAGTGCCAATGTGGCCGAGATTTTCCGCGGCGCGATCCAGTCGATTCCAAGTGCTCAGTGGGAGGCCGCCCAGTCGCTGGCGTTCCGTCGCAGCCAGATTTTCCGGCTCATCGTACTGCCGCAGTGCCTGCGACGCATGCTACCGCCGTGGATGAACCTGTACGCGAGCATCACCATGAGCACGTCGTTGGCCTCCCTGGTTGGCGTGCACGACGTGGTCGATACCGCCCAAGTGGCCAGCAATACCGTGGCCCGCACCGATTTCACGGTGCTGGTCTACTTCACGCTGCTGGGCCTTTTCTTTGCTTACTGCTATCCGATCGCGCGCGCCACGCGTGCGCTGGAGCGTCGTCATGACCGCCACTGATTCCTTCCTGCGCAGCCGGCAGTCGCCAGCGCCCGCCGCACCACTTGTCGCGCTGCACGATGTCCACCTGACCTTCGGCGACAACAGCGTGCTCAAGGGTATCGACGTCGAGGTACGACGCGGCGAGGCCGTGACCATCATCGGGCCGTCCGGTTCGGGAAAGAGCACGATCCTGCGCTGCATCACTGGCCTGCTGCGGCCGCAGCAGGGGCAGATTCGCGTTGGCGATACCGCGGTGGAGACCCTGTGCACCGAAGACGAGCTGATTGCGCTGCGCAAGCGCGTGGGCTTTGTCTTCCAGCAGTACAACCTGTTTCCGCACCTGACCGTGCTGGAGAATCTGGTGATCGCGCCCACTCGCGTGAATGGCCGCACCCGCCACGAGGCCGAGCAGGAAGCCCATGCGCTGCTGGGCAAGGTGCGGCTGTCGGACAAGGCACACGCCTATCCGGGCGAGCTGTCGGGCGGTCAGCAGCAACGGGTGGCGATTGCCCGGGCGCTAGCCATGCGCCCGGAGCTGATGCTCTTCGACGAGGTGACGTCTGCGCTCGATCCCGAAACCGTTGGCGAAGTGCTGACCGTTATCCGTGAACTGGTGGAAGACGGCATGACCTGCGTGCTGGTGACGCACGAAATGCGTTTCGCGGCCGAAATCAGCGACCACATCTATTTCACCGAGGCTGGTCGCATCGTCGAGCACGGTCCGCCCGAGCAGATCTTCGGCGCTCCCCGCCACGAACGCACGCGCGCATTCCTGCGCCGGGCGCTGGGCGCCATCCCGCGCCTGCCCGCCGGATTCAATGCCGCGTTCGCCCCGGCATCCGCAACCATCCAAGGCTGACAAGGACGATCGATGAGCCAGAATTCCGCAGACGGCATCCACACGCGGCTACTGCATGCCGGCGCACCGCGCCTGCGCAACGGCGTCGGCCCCGTCAACGTCCCTGTGGTGCGTACCAGCACGGTGCGCTTCGAGGATATCGAGACGCTGGCCGACCGTCAGCACCGCCGCTCACACGGCGAGCGCATTGCCACCTACGGTCGCCACGGACTCGACACGCATGAGGCGCTGGAAGACGCGCTGTGCACGCTCGAAGGCGGGCATCGTGCATTCCTCACGCCGTCCGGATTGTCGGCGATTACGCTGGTGCTGCTGGCGCTGCTCGGTCCGGGCGATCATGCGCTGGTTTCCGACACGGTCTACGCACCACTGCGTCGGGTTGACCAGACACTGCTGCAGCGGCTGGGCGTGCAGATTCAGTACTTCTCGCCCGCACACGACAACCTTGATGCATTGATCCGCACCAATACGCGGCTCGTGTACGTGGAGTCGCCGGGTTCCTTGCTGTTCGATGTCCTGGATCTGCCTGCCCTGACCGCCATTGCCCGCGCGAGGGGCGTTCCCGTGGCCATCGACAACACGTGGAGCGGCGGCTGGTTCCTGCAGCCGCTGCGGCTGGGGGCCAATATCTCGATCCAGGCTGCAACCAAGTACATCGCTGGCCATTCCGACGTGATGCAAGGGGCAGTCGTGGTCGACGGCCAGGCAGTGGCGGACCGCATCGCCAACGCGCACGAAGCGCTGGGCCTGACGATTGGTGCCGATGACGCCTACCTGGCATTGCGCGGACTGCGCACGCTGCCCGTACGGCTCGCGCAGCACCAGCGTAACGCCACCGAGGTAGCGCAATGGCTACAGCGGCAGCCGCAGGTCGCCCGGACCTTCTATCCTGCGCTGCCCGAAGACCCCGGCCACGCGCTCTGGAGGCGCGATTTCACCGGCGCCAGTGGGCTGGTGTCGTTCGCTCTGCTGGGGACAGACCATGCCGCCGCCGGCCGTCTGGTCAATGCCTTCCGGCTGTTTTCGATCGGCGCTTCGTGGGGCGGCTACGAGAGCCTGGCAATGGTGGCGCCGGCCGAACGGCTCAACGCATCCCGAACTTGGCAGGAACATGGCAACAACGCCCCGGTCATCCGTCTGCATGTCGGCCTGGAAGATCCGCGCGACCTGATCGCGGATCTTCAGCAAGCTTTCCAACGCACCATCGCCTGAGGAAAGCATGCGCGACATCGACCCATTCGCCCGAGACACGCGGCGGCGGCCAAGGCGGCTCTGCCAGGTGTATGCGCACGCCGTCTGGCGTGGCAGTTCGATTCAACTCGCCGTCTCGGCCGCCGCGATCAGGCGGATGCCGATGTCGCCCTCGCGCCCCAGTTGTTCCACGAGATTGACCTCCCAGTCGAGATACGCCTGGAAGCCGGCATTCCGTTGCGCGACATCGGAATGCTGATACGGGCTGAACCAGTAGTCGTCGTCGCCGGTCAGCACCCGCTCGCCACCCGTTCCCACGGGTAGCCCTGCAGCCACCCACGCCTGCGTACCGCCGCTTAGGTAGCGGGTATCACGGCCAGTACGCGCCACCAGTTCCGCGGCTACCGCGCGCGCGAGCACACCATCCGACGAAGTGATCAGGATGACGTGATCTGCCGGAATGTCGGCAATCAGCGCTTCCAGCCGGTCTGGCACAGCGAAATACGCGCCCTCTGCATGGCGCTTCTCGTAGGCGGATCGTCGCTCCACATCGAACAACCTTGCCGTGCCGGACGCCAGCCGTTGCGACGCCTGCTGCGCCGACACCGGCGCGGCAGGCGGTTGCGATATCAGCACGCGCACCGGCTCCGGGCCGGTCACGAGACCCGCATGGGCCTGAGGAGCGTAGACGAAGACCTCGTAGCCGCCTAGCTGCGCCAGCCACGCGGCCGTCGTCAGCGCGCGCACGCCGTCGAAGTCCGCCAGAACAATGCGCGCACGGCGCGTGGCCAGGTACTCGTCGGTCGCCTGCACCAGTTGCCCGCCTGGGGCCCAGCGCCAGCCGGGCAGATGGCCCCCCTCATACTCGCTGCGCGTGCGCACATCGAATCGGTACAGCGTACGCGTCTGCGACACTGCCTCCAGTCGTTCCAGGCCGGCGGCGTCGATCCTCTGTACACCCGCGCGCGCGGCCACATGCTCGGCGCGAGCACGGGCGCCATCGAGCGTTGTGGCGGATGGCTCCGGCAGCGGCGTCACGCGCCCCTTCGCCAGCATCCGGCCAGACAGCAACCAGGCCATCGTACCGTCCTTGAGCGACGCCACCGGGTTGGGAATGCCCGCATCGATCAGCGTTTGCGCGCCCACAATGCTGCGCGTGCGGCCCGCGCAATTGACCACCACAAGCGTGTCGGGGTTCGGCGCAAGTTCGCCAATTCGGTAGACCAGCTCCGCACCAGGCAGGCTATGCGCGAACGGGAGGCTGAAATCGGCAAACTCCTCGGTGGTGCGGCTGTCGACCACGACGATGTCGTCGCCTTCTTCGATACGGCTGTGCAGCTCGTCGACGTCGATCCAGGGCGTATGCTTCTCGTGCTCGATGACCTCGCCGAACGCCTTGCTGGGAACGTTGCTGCCCGTGAACAGCTCATTCCCGGTCGCAGCCCAGGCGGCGACGCCACCTTCGAGCACGGACACATTGCCCCAGCCCAGGCGTACCAGCTTTGCGGCCGCCTGGTGTGCGAGCGCGTCGGCATTGCCGCCGCCGTCGAGCAGTACGATGCGCGTGTCGCGTCTTGGCACCAGGCGATCGATCAGCAGTTCCAGGCGCCACAATGGTGCGGACGCCGCCAGCAGCGGATGGCCCTTCGTATGGACGCCAGTCTCGCGAACATCGAGCAGCGCGATCTCCTGCCCATCGGCCAGCGCCTCCTTCAGCGCTGCGGCCCCGATCACGGGCGCGGCCAGCCGGCGCGGCGGGCCAAAGTGGCGGTACGTGCCGCCGGCCTTGCTTTCGAACACCACGCGGCCTGCCAGACGATCCAGCGCCAGCCCGTAGAAGTGCAAATGCAGCCCTTTCTCCTCACCGATCAGTTCGATTGTGTGTACGTCGTCCGGCAGCAACGTCACGGAGGTGCCAACCACGACATCGAATTCGTCGATCTCGTGCAGTGTGTCGCGCGCCGGGTCATCGGTCCCCTCACGCGCGTAGAAGTTGTTCCGTTCGCGGCCACTGATGCCGGCAATGATCGCCCATGTGGTGTGATCGTGCGGCGGTTGCGCCTTGCCTGGCAGCCCGGCTGACACATACAGCGCGAACCTGCCGTCGATATCCTCGGCCAGGCGGTAGACCTGTGCCGGGTTGCTGGCGGACACCGGAAAATGCTCACCTGGAAACAGTTCGCGTTCCTGGCCGAGTGCCTCCAACGCCCGCGCAACCGGTTCGAGCCCAGCCTTGTCGGTCACAGCAGTGCTTCCGAGCAGGCGGCGCGCTTCGGCGATGAATCCGGCTACGGCCCGGTGACGGCGGCTGGCGATGTCGGTTCCTGCTGCAGCAGGGAAAGATGTCTGAGATGCGGTCATGTCGAAGGGCCAAAGGGTCGGATGGGGACAAGCTACCGACTCTAGGGCCTGCCGCGTGCGCAAGGAACGAACAAACACGCACAAGGTTATGCGTGATTGGCAATAGGCCGCGGCGTGATGAGCATCGGCCAGAAGACCCATGTGGCCCGTGCCACGATGTCAGCCTGAGCATCCCACAAGCCTGAACTGCCCAGTCATAGCGGCCCCTTCATATGCTTCTGTAAATCTGTTCGTTTGCTTCCCCACAGCCCGGCCCTAAGCTACGCCCATGTATTGCAAGGCGGACATGAATGCCGCCAGACGACCGCCAAGGAGCAACGAACAATGAGCGTGCAGGCTGGAATTGCAGAGGAGACGCAGGACGCCAGCCTGGGCCTGGCCGCCTACGCGGCACTGCGCCGCGACATCCTGTCCTGCAAGCTGGTGCCAGGCACGCTGGTCACCGAAGGCGAGCTGATGACGAGCTACGGCTTCGGCAAGAACAGTTGTCGCATTGCGCTCACGCGGCTAGCCCACGACCGCCTGATCTTTGCCCGGCCACGTCGCGGCTACCAGGTGGCGCCCATCACGCTCAAGGATGTGGAGGAAGTCTTCGCCCTACGTGTACAGCTGGAACCGATGGCGGCCCGGCTCGCCATCGGCCGCGTCGATACGGGGCTGCTGCATGGGCTCGAGGCGGCTTGCCGCGATGAGTACGCGATTCCGGCACCACGCCGCATCGACAAGTTCATGGACGCGAACAAGCAATTCCACCTTGCCATCGTCCAGGCTACTGGCAACGAGCGGCTGACGCGCACGCTGTCGTCGCTGATGGACGAGATGTCGCGGCTCGTCGCGCTCGGCTTCAATGTCCAGCGCGTGCGTCCGGAGATCCGCCATGACCACAGTTCGCTGATCAAGGCGTTCGAGGATCACGACGAGAAGGCCGCCGAAACGATTGCGCGCCGTCACATCGAGGCATTCCGCACTCAGACCATGGAAAAGGTCTACGCCAGCTTGTCGCAGGCCGGCACATCCCTGCCCCTGCGTGTTGTGGGAAATTTCGCATGAATCCGCCCATTCTGTCTGCGCGGGGGATCGTTAAGCGCTTCGGCGCCATCACGATTCTGGACCGTATCGACGTGGCCGTGCGCCGCGGGGAGGTACTTGCGCTGGTGGGTCCGTCTGGCTGTGGCAAGAGCACGCTGCTGAACATCCTGTCTGGGCTTTTGACCCCAGACGCCGGCCAGCTCGCGGTGGACGGCGTGCCCGCGACGCAGGTTTCTGACTGGCGCCGTATCGGCTACATGTTCCAGGAAGATCGGCTGCTGCCGTGGCGCAGCGTGCGCGACAACGTCGCGTTCGGCCTCGAAGCCAGCAGCCTCTCGCGGGCCGGCCGTCGCCGTCGGGCAGACGAGATGCTCGAACTCGTCGGCCTGCACGCCCGGGGCGATGCCTGGCCGCACGAGCTGTCGGGTGGCATGCGCAGCCGCGTAGCGCTGGCCCGCAGCCTGGCCGTGCAGCCCGAAGTCCTGCTGATGGATGAGCCGTTCTCCAAGCTCGATCCTCAGACCCGCAGCCAAATGCATGAGGAACTGCTGCGCATCCAGGCGTGCAACGGCATGACCGTCGTCTTCGTCACGCACGATATGGAAGAAGCCGTGGTGCTGGCCGATCGCGTGATCCGGCTTGCAGCGCGGCCCGGCCGCGTAGCCGACGTGGTCAACCTGGAAGAACTGCTCCGGCCACGTGTCCCCACCGAGCCGGTCGTGGCAGAACAGGTGCGCGTACTGCGCGCCGCTGCATGAGGAAAGGCATCGTGACAACGGCCGCTTCCCGTCATCTCGCCACGCTGGTGCTGCAACGCCTGCTACTGGTGGCCCTGCTGCTGGGGCTGTGGTGGTGGGGCGCTACGCGCGTGCCGTCGTTCGTGCTGCCGGGCCCGGAGAAAGTCGGCTTGGCCCTGATTTCGCTGTGGCACAGCGACACCTTCGCCGCCGACGTGGCCGCCACGTGCCGACGCGTACTGTCCGGTTTCGTGCTGGCCACCTTCGTTGGCAGCGGCCTGGGACTGACGCTGGGCGCAAGCCGCGTCCTGGCCCGCTTCTTTGAACCGGTACTGACGGTCTTCAACACCGTGTCGTCGGCCATCTGGGCCATCTTCGCCATCATCTGGTTCGGCATTTCCGATGCTACGACGGTTTTTGTCGTGTTCATGACCGCCATGCCACTGATCCTGACCAATGTCTGGGAAGGCACCAAGACCGTCGATCTCCACTATGTCGACCTGGCACGCAGCTTCCGCATGTCTCGGCTCCAGGTGCTGCGCAAGATCTACGTGCCGACAATCCTGCCGCATTTCTTCGCCGGCGCGCGACTGGCGTTCGGGTTCGGCTGGCGCGTATCGCTTGTGGCCGAGACGATCGGGTCGTCCAGCGGCATCGGCTATCGGCTGCGGCAAGCCGCCGACCTCGTGCAGACGGACCAGGTATTCGCGTGGACCGTCCTGCTCGTCGGCCTGATGCTGCTGCTCGAAGGCGGCTTGCTGAAGCCCGCGGAACGCTGGTTGTTCCGCTGGAAGGCAGCGGCGCGGCAATCGTCTATCCCCTCCGTTTCCTTCCAAGCCTGAGACTTCATCGTGCGCAAACTACTGTCAGCGGCCGCCGCCGCGTTCTCCGCCTATTCCGCATTCATCGCGCTCTCCTACGCCGCGATCACCCCTGCCACGGCCAGTGCCGCCGAGCCGGCGCACACCGTCAAGATCGGCTATTGGACCAGCGGCGTCAGCCTCGGCTATGGGTCGGTTCTCGAAACCAAGGATTTCCTGGCCAAGCGTGGCGTGCGCGCCGAGTTCGTTCACTTTCCCGACGTCAACGCGCCGCTGCGGGCGCTGGCTTCCGGATCGATCGACCTTGCGTTCGGCGCACCCGTAGCCGGGGTGTTCGGTACCGCCGCATCGGGCGTGCCCATCCGCATCTTTGCCGCGACACAGCCCGCCGATGTGCAGTTCGTCGTGCCAAAGGATTCACCGATTCAGTCGATCCGTGAGCTAAAGGGAAAGAAGGTGGGCATGTCGCCCGCCGGCTCCTCGGTCGCGGTAATTGCCGGGGCCGTGCTCGCCGGGAACTATCAGATCAGGAGCGGCGACTTCGCGCTGGTCGGTGGCAACGAATCGCGCCTCGCGCAGTTCCTGGTCCAGAAGCAGGTGGATGCGGCGGCGCTGCGCTCGGTCACCGTGGAGCAACTCGGCGACGAACTGCCGGTACGCAAGCTGGGCACGTTCGCCACCGAATGGAAGACGCTGACACAGTCCGATGCCGTGCCCTACATCGGCGTGGGCGCTGCGCGCGCCGATCTGGTCGACAACCATCCGGAAGTGGTGGCACGCGTGATTGCTGCCTTGCGCGACACGCTGGCCTGGGGCAACGCAAATCGCGACGAAGTCGTTCAGATCCTGCAGAGGAAGGCCAACCTTCCGGCGGACGATGCCAAGGTCTATGTCAGCCACTGGAACGATATGAACCGCGTGACCTTCGAGCCCGCGGACATCGCCACGCTGCGCCGCCAGCACGCCGTGTTCGTCGAATCCGGCCTCGTCAAGGGCGAACTGAAGGACGATCTGTTTGCCCTCAAGCCCTATGCGCAGGCCAAGGCGCTCAAGTAAGCCCGCCTGACTGATTCCACCTTTTCCATTCCGCCTTCCCATCCCCCAAAGGAATCCATCGTGACTCAATCCATGCAAGCGCTGGTGCTCGACGCACACGGCACCGTCGAAGAACGGCTGCGCGTCGTCGCCGACAAATCCGTACCCAAGGCCGACGAAGGCCACGTCGTGATCAGCGTAGGGGCGTCGTCCTTCAACTATCACGACGTCTTCACCGTCCACGGCATGCCCGGCATCAAGGTGCCGTTTCCTGTGGTGATCGGCCTGGATCTTGCCGGCACGATCACCGAACTGGGCGCCGGCGTGACCGGGTGGAAAGTCGGCGACCGCGTACTGGTGAACCCGCTCAAGCCTGGCGTGGGCCTGATGGGCGAGATGACCGATGGCGGCATGGCACAGTTCGCGCGCGTGGATGCACGTCAGTTGATCGCCCTTCCCGACAACGTCACGTTCGCGCAGGCCGCCGCACTGCCGGTGGCCTACGGCACGGCACATCGGATGCTTGTTACCCACCAGACCGTCAAGGCCGGCGACAAGGTGCTGGTACTAGGCGCCAGCGGAGGCGTGGGAACGGCCACGGTACTGCTGGCAAAGATGCTGGGCGCTGAAGTCATCGCTGCGGCGGGATCCGACGACAAGGGTGCGCGACTCAAGGCACTGGGCGCTGACCACATCATCAACTATCGCGAGGTCGATTTCGGCAAGTGGGTCATCGAGCGCTACGGCAAGCCGCAGCGGCGTACCTTCGATGGCGGTGTCGACGTCATCGTCAATTTCACCGGAGGCGATACGTGGCTGCCCTCGATCAAGAGCCTCAAGCGCGGCGGCACGCTGCTCGTCTGCGGGGCCACAGCTGGCCATGACCCGAAGGAAGACCTGCGCTACGTCTGGAGCTTCGAGCTGAACATCAAGGGGTCGAACAGCTTCTACGACGACAACCTCAAGGCCCTGCTGGCACTGGTTGCCGACGGCAAGCTCGATCCGGTGATCGACAGCGTGCTCCCGCTGGACCAGGCCGCCAAAGGGCTGGCACTGATCCGCGACCGCGCCGTGCTGGGCAAGGTCGTGGTGACGCCTTAAGGCATCGACGCAAGCCGCTTTCGCACACGCCTCCCCACCGACATCGATACGAGAACATGACACAGACCACCACCCTCCCCTCCGCCGCAGAGGTACAGGCACGATTGCTCCGCGGCCCTTATCACCAATGGCTCGGCCTGCAGGTCGAATCCGTCTCCGAAGGCGAGATCACGTTGACCGCGAAGTTCCGCGACGAATGGATCGTCAACCCTGACGGCGGCTACATTCATGGCGGCATCCTGGCCGCGCTGGTCGACCTTGGCGCTGACTGGGCGCTGGTTTCGCACACCGGCAAGGGGGTGCCGACGGTGGACCTGCGCGTGGACTACCATCGCCCGGCGCGCGGCGATCTGAAGGTCGTGGGCACGGTCATCAAGACCGGGCGCCTGGTGAGCGCAGCCGAGGCCAATGTCTACGACGCCGAAGGCCGTCTGGTGGCCAGCGGCCGGGGCGTTTACGCCACGCCTGCGCAGGCTTGACGCATCATGGCAGCTGAAGCGCACGCGGCACAGGGCCGCAATCTCGGGAGCGTGATTGCCCGCGACGCCGATCCCGCCACGCTGGCCATCGTCGGCGTCGGCGCGAACGGGGAGGCAACCCAACATACGTATGGCGCCATCGATGCCGCCGCGGACGCCATTGCGCGCGGCCTGCTCCGGCGGGGCCTGGTGCAGGGCGACCGCGTCGCGCTGCTTGGCGTGAATTCAGTCGACTACGTCGTGTCACTACTCGGCATCATGCGCGCCGGATTGATCGCGGTGCCGGTGAATTTCAAGCTGCCACAGGCACTGGTCGACTATATCGTCGACGACAGTGGCGCAAAGCTTGTGCTGTGCGACAAGGCGAAACACGCGCAGGTGCCCGCCGGCGCGCCCGTCATCGCGTTCGGCTCATCCGAATACGCGGCCCTGAGTGCGCCGAGCGGCGATACATCGCCTTTCACGCCGTACGCGCCCGCCGATGAAGACCTGGCGCTGCTGCTCTATACCTCCGGCTCCACGGGGCGGCCCAAGGGTGTGCGCCTGAGCCACGCCAGCCACCTCTGGGTGGTGCGGGCACGCCAGGCCAGCACACCGCTGACCAACGAGCGCGTGCTGATTGCCGCGCCGCTGTACCACATGAATGCGCTGGCGCTGATCCTGCTGGCGTTGGCCTGCCACGCGCCATTGGTGCTGCTGGACCAGTTCCAGGCCGCTGCCTATATCGATGCGATCGGACGCCACCAATGCACCTGGCTGACCGCTGTGCCGCCGATGATCGCGATGATGCTGCGCGAGCATGAATTGCTGGCCCGCACCGATCTGAGCAGCGTGCGGGCAGTACGCATGGGATCTGCGCCGGTCAGTCCCGCGCTGAAGGCACAGATTCATCAGTTGCTGCCCAATGCGCGCGTCATCAACGCCTATGGCACCACCGAGGGCGGCCCCGTGGTCTTCGGCCCACATCCCGATGGGCTGCCTACGCCAGCGCAATCAGTCGGCTATCCGCATCCCGCCGTGGCGATGCGGCTCATCGACGAGCGGGGTCAGGCGGCCGATGAAGGCGTGCTGGAGTTGCGTAGCCCCGGACTGATGCTTGGCTACCACCAGCGTGCGGAATTGCGGCCCTTCACCGATGACGGCTATTACATCACCGGCGACGTGTTCCGCCGCGATGCCGATGGCTTCTACACCTTCGTGGGCCGGCGCGACGACATGTTCGTCAGCGGCGGCGAGAACCTTTACCCAGGCGAGATCGAGAAGGCGCTGGAGAGGCACGAAGCTGTGCAGCAGGCCAGCGTAGTCCCGGTTCCCGATGAGATCAAGGGCACCAAGCCGGTGGCATTCGTGGTGCTGCGTCCAGGCATCGCGCCGCCCACCGAGCACGCGCTGCGCCAATGGTCGCTGACACAGCTGGCCGCCTATCAGCACCCGCGGCAGATCTGGTATGTCGATGCGCTGCCGCTGGCCGCCACGCAGAAGATCGACCGGCGCGCACTGGCCGACGAAGCCGTGCGCCTACTGGTTCCATAACACCCCCCCGATTGCAATCCGCAGGAGTCCATGATGTTGTTCTGCAAGCCGGCGCGCGCCGGCGCCATCCTCGCCGCGCTCGGCACCACCGCTCTCTTCGCCACCTCGGCCCAGGCGCTCGATGAAGTCACGGTGGCGCTGGCCATTCCCCCGGCTGTCCACGACGGTGCGCCGTATGCCGCCGCCGAAGCGCTGGGCCTGTTCAAGGAGGCCAACCTTAGCGTCAAGACGATCGTCTTCCAGGGTGCTGGCGCCCTGCTGCCCCAGGTGGCGGGCAAGCGCGTGACGTTCGGCTATCCAACATCGGAACCGGTCATCGCGAGCTATTTCTCGGGCAAGGACCCGCTGCCACTGCGCTATTTCTATAACGGGGTCCCAGGCAATACGATGGAGTTTGCCGTGCTGGCCGATTCGCCGATCCGCACCCTGGCCGACCTCAAGGGCAAGCAGATCGGCGTGGGCGCGCTGACATGGGGCACGATTCCGGGCGGCCGCGCGGCGCTGCGCATCGCAGGCCTGGAGCCGGGCAAGAACGTCGAGTACGTGGCAGTGGGCGCGCTCGGAGCGGGGTTCCAGGCGCTGCGCACCCATCGCGTTGATGCGCTGAACTTCAACAGCAGCTGGGACGACATGCTCGAGTTCTCCGGCACCAGGATCCGGCGCATCGCGTATCCGGCGGTGTTCCAGGAGACGGCCGGGAACGGCTTCATCGCGCACGTCGATACCCTGCGCGACCAGCCCGACCTGGTGCGCCGCTTCGGCCGCGCCTACACCCAGGCCCAGATCGTTTGCGAGGCGAATCCCGCATTCTGCGTCAAAGCGTTCTGGCAGCAGCATCCGGAGACCAGACCGGCCGGCGACGAAGCCAGGCAGCTCGCCGAGGCGTCCGAACTGCTGACGCGCCGGCTGAAACGCGTGCTTTACACGCCGTCGGGTACGCTTCGCGTGCCGGGCCAGTACGATCTGCCGGCCATCCAGCGCGGCATCGATGCCATGGCCAAGGCCGGCGAATATCCCAGCGCCGACGTGCCAGTACAGAAGATCTTCTCGAACGAGTTTGTCCAGGCGTTCAGCGACTTCGATCGCGCCGCGCTGGTACGTCGCGCAAAGGCAGCCCAATGACCCGGCATCTGCACGCGCGAATCGATATCGCGCCGGCTGACGCGCTGGTGGATGTGCCGCGCGAGATCACGCTGCGAGGTTTCAACGGCGACGAATGCGTGGCCCTGGCCGCCACCTTGAACCATCCTGACGGCAGCCAGTGGGAAAGCCAGGCCATGCTGACTGCCGATGCCGACGGCACGGTCTCGGTCAGCGCCACGGCTCCAGTCAGCGGCGACTGGATCGTTGCCGACGCCACCGCTCCGGTCTGGGCGATGCGGCGGCTGCGCGCCCCCACGCGCCCGGCATGGAGCGAAGGCACCGCACCGCTAGAGATCGCGCTGACAGCCACGGGCCAATATGGCGCACAGGCGCGCGCGCAATACACCTTGCGGTTCCTGGCGCCCGGCGTCACGCATCGGCCGGTACGCGAAGCGGGGCTTAGTGGCACGCTCTACACCCCGGCGAGCCCCGGCCCGCATCCGGCGGTACTGGTGCTTGCCGGTTCGGGCGGCGGGATGCACGAACAACGCGCCGCGCTGTACGCCTCGCACGGCTACGCGGCGCTGGCGCTTGGCTATTTCAAGGCACCGGGCAGGCCAGATCATATCGACGACACACCGCTCGAATACTTCGAAACCGCGCTACGCTGGATGCACGATCGCCTGGCGCCCCGGCACGGATTCGTTGCGATTTCAGGCGTGTCGCGCGGCGGTGAACTCGCGCTGCTGCTGGCGTCCTGCTTCCCTGCGCTGGTCTCGGCCGTCGTCGCGTACGTACCCAGCGCTGTGGTGCATGGCACGCTGCGCGCGGGCCATCCTGACAAGCCACGCGATGCCACCGCGTGGACATGGCGCGGCGCGCCGCTGCCCAATGTCTGGCGCGACAACCCCGACGCCGACTGGCACGCGTTCGATCATCCGCCCGCACCCGGCCAACCGGTACGTCAGGCAGCCGCTTTCCATACACCGCTGCGCAACGCCGTGGCCATGGCACGCGCCCGCATCCCCGTGGAAAACATCCTGGGACCCGTTCTGCTGATATCGGGCACCGATGACGGTTTCTGGCCATCCACGCTCTACAGTGAGCAGGTGGCCGATGTACTGGGCCAGCGCAAGAACGGGGCGCCCGTAGAGCACGTGCGCGGCGAAGGCGCCGGACACGCAATCGGGCTACCGCAGTTGCCCGCAACGCTGATCGCAAAGCCGCACCCGGTGGCCGGCCTGCTGCTCGATGGCGGTGGCACCGCGATGGCTAACGCCAGGGCGAGCGCCATCTCTTGGGCACGGGTGGTCAATTTCCTCGCCGACGCCGAGCAGCGGTCGGCAAGCGGTCATGCTGTGGGAGCGCCCGCGTCATGAGCGCCGCACTCTCGATATGCGGCGTGGGTCTGACCTATCCGACGCGTTCCGGCCAGACCGAGGCCCTGTCCGACGTCGATGTGGAGATCGGTGAAGGCGAGTTCGTCGCCTTGCTCGGCCCCTCGGGATGCGGAAAATCCACGCTGCTGCGCCTTGCCGCCGGCCTGCTTTCACCGACGCGCGGACACATCGCACTGAATGGGCGGCCCGTCGAGGGGCCCAGCCGCAGCACCGGCGTGGTATTTCAGAAGCCGAGCCTTCTGCCCTGGAAGAGCGTACGCGAAAACGTGCTGCTGTCAGCACGCACGCAGGGACTGGACCCTGCCCGCGCAAAGGCCCGTGCGGATCAACTGCTCGACCTTGTCGGCCTGACCGCCTTCTCCGAAAACTATCCGTTCGAGCTGTCGGGCGGCATGCAGCAACGCGTCGGCATCG
Source organism: Cupriavidus sp. 10L45 (assembly GCF_056395225.1). Classification (NCBI taxonomy): domain Bacteria; kingdom Pseudomonadati; phylum Pseudomonadota; class Betaproteobacteria; order Burkholderiales; family Burkholderiaceae; genus Cupriavidus; species Cupriavidus sp. 10L45. The sequence continues at coordinate 187,581 of NZ_JBFTJC010000002.1, read as the reverse complement.
CGCGCATGCTGCTACCTGACCCCGCACTGCTATTGATGGACGAGCCTTTTGCCGCGCTGGACGCGCTGTCCCGGGAGACCCTGACCTTCGCGCTGCAGGACATCTGGAGCGTCCAGCGCAAGTCGGTGTTATTCATCACCCACAGCATTCCCGAGGCCGTGTTCCTGGCCGACCGAATCCTGGTCATGTCGCCCCGCCCTGGCCGCATCGTGGAGTCACTGCCAAATCCGCTGGCGCGCCCGCGCAGTCTCGACACGTTCGACAATCCGGAGTTCACCACGCTCACCCAGCATCTGCGGAGACATTTCAATGCCCACTGACACCGTGGCCCGGCGGCTGCCCGCACTGGTCTATCCCGCCATCAGCATCGGCCTGCTGCTGCTCGCCTGGGATCAGGCCGTACGATGGCTTCGGATTCCCGACTACCTGCTGCCACCGCCAGAGGCGGTGTTTCGTTCGCTCGCAGATGGCTTTTTCACGGGCACGCTGTGGCCGCATATCGGCGCCACGCTGCTCAATACGGTGGCCGGCTTTGCGGTGGGCAGCGTGCTGGCCGTGGTACTCGGCGCGTTGCTGGCGGAATCCGAGACTTTCGAACGCTTTGTCTACCCTCTGCTGGTGGGCCTGCAAGCCACCCCGAAGGTAGCGCTGGGACCCATCCTGCTGGTCTGGTTCGGTTTTGGCGCAGCATCGAAGATTGTGCTGGTGGCCCTGGTCTGCTTCTTTCCGCTGTTCGTCAACACGGTCAACGGCATCCGGCGCACCGATCCCGAACTGCTCGAAGCGTGCCGCGCCTTCAGCGCTTCGCGCGGTTTCCTGCTCTGGCACGTAAAGCTGCCGGCAACGCTGGGCGACATCTTCTCCGGCTTGCAGATCGGCGTATCGCTGGCATTGATCGGCGCCGTGGTGGGCGAATTCCTCTCCGCGCAGCGGGGGCTGGGTTTCCTGATTGCGTCATCGTCGGTCAGCATGAACTCGGCCACGATGTTCGCGGGCGTATTGCTGCTTGCGCTGACAGGGCTCATTGGCGTAGAGGGGGTTCGGGCCGTCCACCGGCGCGTCGTCTTCTGGCATCCGACGGTACGGGGCCGATAGCAGCGGCGAGAAATCTAGACCAACAGACCGCGTGCGTCCGAGATCGGCCGTGGATTCAACCGGTCGACGGATCGTTGTCTCACTCCAGCCGACACCTGCGCCAGAGTGCAATGCGCCGCGCAAGGGAAATACAATCGGTGCTCTATGGGATTTTAGGCAATCAGCTGGTGATCCACCGAAGCACGATGTTTAAAACCTCCACCGCAATCCCACCGTCCCGGTATGGTCCTGGTTGCCGCCGCCAAACTGCCCGGTATAGCGCAGGCCGAGCGTGGCCATGGGCGAGATGGCGAAATCGGCGCGCAGTTCGGCCAGGGCCGCGTTCTGGGCGATCGGGGCGCCCGTCACCGTGAACGGCTGGCTGCCGTCGAACGCCAGCGTTGTGGCCGGGTGTACGTCGCCGAACGCGTGGCGCCAGCCCGCCCCGACGTAGAACGCCGCGTCGGTGCCGCCAAACTGGACGCGCGCGCTGGTGCGCAGGCCGAGCGTGGTGGTGGTCAGCGTGTTGCTGTCGCCCGGGCTGTGCAGGGCCGTCGAGCCGCCCGTCTCCGCGAAGCTGCGCGTGCGTGTGTCGCTCCAGGCCACGCCGGCATACGGCTCGAGCTGGGTTGCCGCCGATAGCGGCATGGCGAAGCCGGCTTCCGTGAAGACCTGCGCCGTGCTGGCGTGATAGCTGGCCGTCAGGGACTGGACCGTGCTGCCCCCGAGGCTGGCCTGCCGGTCGGTGTCGGCGTCGTGCCAGCTATAGGCGGTGCCGAACAGCCATTTGAGCTTGCCGCCGCCGAGCGCGAAGGCGCGGCCGCCATATAGCGTGGCGCTGAAGGAATCGGTGATGGCGCGCGAGGACCGTTCGCTCACGCGCAGCGTGCTGTTGGCGTAGCCGAACGCCCCGCCGATGCGCCAGTCTTGCCCCACCGCCCCGTCGCCGCCGAGATAGAAGCCGCCAGTCTGCTGGCGCGCGCGCGCCGCATCGGCACTCCCATGGAAATTCTGCCAGTTGCCAAGCACCTCCACCCAGAGCGGCTGGGCGGCGGAAATGGGCAGCGCTGCGGCCGGCAGGGGGCCGCCTAGCTGGGCGATGGGCGCGCCGGGCAGCATGCCGGCGGACAGGCTGTCGTTCAAATGCGCCAGCGGCAGCGCCCGTGCGCCACCGGCCAGGGTCATCAGACCCGTGGCCACGCTGGCGTGGGCCTCCCCGGAGAGACTGTCGAAGACAGCCGGCGGCGCGCCCTCGGGCAACGTCACCACGGCTTCGTGCACCGGGTTGCTGTCCGACAGGGTCTCCAGTGCGTTGGCCACGGCACGCTGGTTGCCGGTGACCGCGGCGTCGGCAAAGCGCATCGGGCGCGGGGCGGCTCCGCCAATCCCGCCACCTGCGCCGCCACCCGTGCCCGGATCGACCGGCGAGACGGGCGATACAGGGTCCGTCACGTCCTTGCGCGCGAGTGCCAGGGTGACCTCGTTGGGGCCATATGTCAGCGTCGGGTCAAGGAACGCGTAGTTCGAACTTACCGACGCAAAGCGGCCCTGCACCGTCCCGGCCGTCAGGATGCTGTAGCGGCGCGTGGACGCGAAGTTGCCGTCGGGGCCGACATGGACCACCGCACCGCCGAGTGTGGCCGTACCGCTCACCGCCACGCGGTCGCTGGCCGACGAGGCCGGGTCGGCTTCCACGCGATAGGTCGAACCGGCGGCCAGCGTCAGGTCGCCGATGACGGTCAGCGTGCCGATGGAATTGCCCGGTGCCAGCGTGCCGCCCGATGCAATCACGGTACTGCCCACGCTGCCGGCGCCGCCCAGCGTGGCGCCGTTGTTGACCGTGACCGCACCCGCCACGCTGCCGTTCACGGCCAGCGTGCCCGCGTTCACCTTCGTCGCACCGGTGTAGGTATTCGTGCCGCTCAGCGTCAGCGTGCCGGTGCCGATCTTGATCAGACCGCCGCCGGTGCCGCCACCGGCCCCGCCATCCTCGATCGTGCCGCTCACGGTGGTGGAGGTGTTGTTGCTGCCCACGGTCAAGACGTTCTGGCCGAGCTGGAAGCGCCCCGCCCCCGCGATGGCGCCGGCGGTGATCCGGTGGTCGAAGGCCGGACCGGATGTGCCCGAGAAATCGACCCAGCCGCCCGCATCCGCCACCAGCGAGGCGTTGCCGGCGGTACTCCAGCCCCAGAACTCGGTATAGCTGCCACTGCGGGTGGTGACCTGGCTGTTTCCGCCGGTGCTGCCTTCCTGGAAGGACATCACGCCCCCGTTGTTGACGATTGTGGCATTGGCCGCCGTGCTGCTGCCGAGCAGGTACGTGAACCCGCCGAGGTTCGTCACCTGGGCATCGCCAAGCGTGCCGGCGCCGTACAGGTTGATGTAGCCGGATCGATTGACCACCTGCCGGCCGCCCAGGTCGAAGCCGCCGTTCAGGCGCAGCGTTGCGCCGCCAGCGACACTGACTGCACCACTGCCCAGCGCGCCGTTGACGTTGGCGATCAGCGTGCCGGCGCTGACCTGCGTGCCGCCGGCATAGGCGTTCACGGCGTTCAGTTCCAGCGTGGCGTTGCCGGTCTTGGTCAGGCCGCCGGGGCCGTCGATGACACCGTTGTGCGTCAGCGTGCCATTCGTGACCTCGAAGGTGCCGCCGCCGGCACCGAGCGTGGTGGCGCGCGCGGTGGTCATGGCTGCGGTGGTGCGCAGCGTGCCGCCGTTCAGCCCGAGCGTGCCAGCTGCCGCCCCAAGGTTGGCGTCGGACGAAATCGCCAGCGTGCCGCCCAGGATTTGCCAGCTCGTGATATCCGTGTTGCTACCGGCGAGGGTCCAGACCGACGCGCCGATTTTCTCGAAATGCTCGAAGCCACGATAAAGGCCGGCGTTGCCGATGCCGCCGGTCAGCGTGGCAGCGCCCGTGTCGCCAGCCAGCGCCAACGTGTCGTCAGTGCCGTAGGCCTCGATGCTCCCCACGAAGCTGTTGGTCCAGAACTCGAAACGGTTCGTGCCGCCCGTGAACTGGACCGCCGCCGCGCCGGGGCCGCTTGCTACGATGGTCCCCTTGTTGACGATGGTCAGGTTGCTGCCGCGCACGCCCACGCCGGACGCACCCGTAGTGCCGTTCGCGGCCGGCGAACCATCGAAGTTCATGCCACCCTGGCCACCCGCGCCCCCCGCGCCCCCCCTGATCGTGCCCTCGTTCAGCAGCGTGGAGCCGCTGGCCAGTTCCATGCCGCTGCCGCCCATGCCGCCCTTGCCGCCCACGCTGCCGTAGAAATCGTAGACGCCGTCGCCGCCGTTGCCCCCGGTCCCGCCATTGCCACCCGCCACCACGGCATTTGCTTCGATATGTACCGTGGCTGCGCTGGTCAGCAACATGCCGACACCGCCGTCGCCGCCGTTGCCCGCGCCTTGGAGGCCCGCGATCGGCTTCGACCCGCCGCCGTTCCCGCCATTGCCGCCCCGGCCGCCGGACACCCCGCCGCCCGCCTTCACCACGATCTCGGTACCGCCCGCGTGGATCAGGCCGTACCCACCTTCGCCACCGCCGCCGCCGCCCCCCTGATACGCTACCGGCAAATAGCCGTCATCGCCACCGTTGCCACCCTTGCCACCACTGCCGCCGAACACGCCGGTGGAGATGGTGGTCGGCACGGCACCCATCACCATGCCATCCGCGCCACCCCCGCCGCCACCGCCGCCGCCACCTGCGTACGAGGCATTGTCGAAGTTACCGTTGCCACCGTCGCCACCACCCTGGCCCGGCGCGGTACCCGCTGCGCCCGCCAGCCCCCGCGGCATCGCCTGGGACGCGTTGATGCCGCCCGCCCCACCGGCCGCGTTGCGCGCGCCGCCCCCGCCGCCGGTGCCGTCGCCATCGGGCACGGTCAGCCCACTCTGGCCAGCCTGGCCCGAAGCGACGCCGCCCAACCCGCCCGGCAGGTTAAAGCTGTAGCCCCCGGCGCCACCATTGCCGCCAGCGGCCTGCGCCGGCGACCCGGAAAGGGACATCATGAGGATGGCAACAGCGCCGGCAATGGCGCGCAGGCACGGCTGTTCACCGGCGGTGAGGCTCGAATCTCTTGTCATGCGAATTTGCGGCCGGCCAGGCCGGCGACCCTTTTCCCTGCGCGGCGACCAGCGGCTTGCCGCCTATGCGTGCGCTTTCATTGTTTTAATGTGCAGGCGGGCGCCCGTGCGAACATCAGTGGCATCGGCAAAAAGCCGAAACGGTGCACGAGATGGCCCCCTCGGGGCGGGATTTTCGCAATTTTGCGAATAGAAAGATACGCCTGAGTACCGCAGATATGCCTCAAAACAACAGCCCATATGTTTTAAGCCGCGCTTCGAGGTTAACGTTCATGCGTCCCGCACGCCCGATGCGCATTCACGGCTAGATGCGCAAAGGTGCCTCCCGCGTGGATCGCCAGGCGGACAGCGAGGCTGGCCGCGACACTTCTTTCGAGTCCCCGGTCCGTCGCCCTTCGGCTAGTCCCCAATCCCAGTTCATAATAACGACCGCGGCGCGACGAATGGAACGGCGTGTGCCTGCATCTCTTATTTCGACGTGGAGAACGCAAATGCGTGACATCATCGACGGCTTCCTGCGTTTTCAGCGAGAGGTCTATCCGCAACGCGTTGAGCTCTTCAAGCAACTCGCGACGACGCAACATCCAAAGGCGCTGTTCGTCACCTGCTCGGACAGCCGCGTCGTGCCTGAACTCCTTACGCAACGTGAACCGGGCGAATTGTTCGTGATTCGCAATGCCGGCAACATCGTGCCTTCGTACGGTCCAGAACCCGGCGGGGTCTCGGCCACCGTCGAGTATGCGGTCGCGGTGCTGGGCGTAAAAGACATCGTGATATGCGGCCACTCCGACTGCGGCGCGATGGGCGCCATTTCGCGGTGCACGTGTCTTGACCATCTCCCGGCGGTTGCGAGCTGGCTGCGCCATGCGGATGCCGCCAAAGCCATCAACGCGGTGCACCATTTCGACACGCCCCGCGCCAAGCTCGACGGGCTCGTGCGCGAAAACGTGATCGCGCAACTTGCGAATCTGCGCACGCATCCCTCTGTGGCACTAGCCCTCGAGCAAGGACGACTGAATCTGCACGGCTGGGTGTACGACATCGAGGCAGGTAGCATCGACGCACTGGACGGCACGACCCGACGCTTCGTGCCGTTGGCCGAGTCGCCGACGACAGTTGCGGTGACTTCCCATCACCACAGAAGCGTATGACTGCGCCCTCCCTTCGCGCCAGTAGGAAGGTGCCAGGAATATCGTAGCGCAGGCGTGTACGGTGGCGGCCGAGTGTTAGCCATTCGACACGAAACTCCAGGATGTCCTCGACATTCGGTTCACACCGGCGAGACGCGTGAGCGTCCGCCGGCGTGTGCCGTCAGTCGGCGTTGACGGTGATGCGGCGCGACTTGGCCAGGAGGGTATTTCCCATACCGTCAACGCCAATCGAAAATTGCGCAGCGATGGAGGGGAGAATTGTAGATATTGCCGGCGGCCCATAGGTCGCGGCACGCTCGTTCTTCGTTCACCATCCAGCGTGTGTGTGCCTCCGCCGCTGCCAAGCTGCCCAAGCCATTCCCACTAGAAACGCCAGTGCCGGGGCGAAGATAGGCACAGCCGCACGAAGGACCACTCTACTTACCGTCATGGCCTGCTCTCTCGGTCGATTCATTGATCACGGTTGGGCGATGCTTCCAAAGCAGGGCCTCCACGCCTTCCAACTGCAACAGGTCCACGCCGGTGACGATCAATCTCGCGCAATCGCCATCTGAGTCCTCGTGGGCCTCCGGGCTCTGAGCGCCTACGATTTCCACAATCAGGCTGCGAAGTGCGGGTAAAACTCCCTGCTCGCCCTCCTCGCCCACCGATTTCTGTGAAAGCTGGACGCTAACGGCGAGGCCGGGATAAGTGTCTCGCAAAGCCTGACAGGCACTGGCTGCAGAAGATTGATTAGAAAAGCTCGCCGTGATCGTGGACATTTCATCCTCCGTGTCCTGCGCATCGAAATTAGCGATTCCTGCAACCACCATGCCAAGTCGCGCGCCTTCATCGTGTTCGCCTCCGACCGTGGATGGTCAAGCCTAACCCGCGCCGGCGGGCGGTTCAGGCGACTAGGGAATGAGGCCGGCCTGGCGGCAGCCCATAACCGCGTTATCGAACAGGCCGATGTCCCGGCGCCCACGCGCCACCAGTTGCGCGCCTTCGATGGCGGCAAACATCGCCAATGCGCGTTGGCGGCGCTTCTGCACGCCCGCAAGTGGATCGTCCATTTCCACCACTCGCATGAGCCACGCGATATTGACATCGGTAAAACGGCCCACTTCCGAGCGCACGGCCTCAGGCAGGGCTTCCTGTTCCGCTGCCATGATTCCACAGAGGCACATACGGTTGCCGTTCAGCAGCGCGGCCCGAAAGATCGCCACATAAGCGTCGAGCAGTACCGTCGGATCCTCGGATGTCTTGAGCAACTGTTCCAGCATCTCCGCGCCTGAATCCGTGTACTCGCGCGCCAAGGCTGCGCCGAGATCTCCCTTGGTGGGGTAATGGTGATGGACGGCGGGTCCTTTTATGCCCAGCCGAGCCGCAATGTCGCGGAAGCTGAGCGCGTTATAGCCCTGCGCTTGGACCAGTCCTCGGGCTATTTCTAAGATGCGTTGTTTGGTGTCTGTCGAAGCCATGCCGCATTGTACTAAATGACTTAGCGCTAAGTAAGCTTGACGCGGTGCGAATGAGCCTTTAGGATCTGCCTACTTATCAATAGGTAAGCTACCCAAGAACGCGCGCTACAGGCACAAAATGAAAATCTTCGACATCCCAGGCTTTCCTAATCCGCTGCGCATCCGCATCGTTCTCGCTGAAAAATCGCTGGCCGACCGCGTGACTTTCGTGAAGATCGATCTTCCCGCCGCCGAGCACAAGCAGCCAGCCTTCCTGGCCATCAATCCCACAGGCACCGTTCCGGTGCTGCAGTTGGACGATGGCACGTACATTGCAGAATGCACGGCCATCACGGAATACCTCGACAATCTCGATGGCAAGCCGGTGCTGACCGGCCGCACGCCAAAGGAGAAGGGCGTCATCCATATGATGCAGAAGCGCGCTGAGTCTGAACTGATCGATGCGGTAGGCATCTATTTCCATCACGCGACGCCCGGGCTAGGCGCCGGGTTGCAGCCCTACAAGAGTCCGGACTGGACCGGACGGGTGGAATGGGGCAATCGCCAGCGCGAGAAGGCCGAGGCCGGTATGCGCTACTTCAACGCGGTGCTGTCCAAGCAAGCGTATGTGGCGGGTGACGCGTTCTCGATGGCCGATATCACTGTGTGGGCGGGGCTTCTGTTCGCGGGCTTTGCCGAGATTCCGGTGCCGGCCGAATGCGTTCATCTGATGGCATGGCGGGCCAGGATGGATGCGCGACCATCGGTCAGCCATCCGGCCTGACCGCGTCTCCCTCCGGTCAAGTCGCGCCGGCGTTACTTCGGCGCGCCCAGCTGCGGGGGTCCACCCGGCGCCGTTGTGTCGTCGCTCTTAAAGGTGTATTGAAATTGGTCACCGGGACGTGAACCATGAATTCGCCGATGCGCTGACTGCCGCCCCGATTCGGCAGACGGGCTGATCGTCCACACGCTTTCCTACTCCCCCTGCATCGTCCTCTTCGCTTCGCGCCGCAGGATCGAGACGAATTTCACCAGCGTTTCATCCTGGCCGCCACGTCGCCACACCACGCCGACTGGGCCGAACGAGCCCACGTCGGTCAGGGGCAGGCGGCGTACCAGCGAGCGGGCCACGAGGTGCCGGGCCATGGCGCCCGAGCAGACGCCCAGATAATCGCTGGCATGGAGAATGGATTCGAGAACCATGACCGATCCTGTCTCCAATGCCGGCACGATTCCCGCACCGCCCCGCTCCAGCAGCGTGTTTTCCAGCCGCACGCGCATCAGCGTATCGCGCGGCGGCATGGCCCATGGATAGGCGTACAGGTCCGTCCAGTCGATCTGGGTGGCGTTCGAGAGCGGATGGTCGGGTCCGACCACGATCGCAATATCGTCTTCGAACAGCACTTCGTGCTCAAGCGTCGGCCCATAGGCGCGTGCATCTATCGAGCCCACGATCAGGTCGAATTCGCGCTCTTCGAGCTGGCTCAGCAGCCTGTTAAAGACACCCTCCGACACCTGGAAGGCCACGTTGCCTTCGTCTTTCTGGAACGCGAGGATGGCACGCGGCAGCAGATGGGCGATCCCCGCCGTCACACTCCCAATGTGCAGCCGCGACACCTCGCCTCGTTCGAGCGAAACGAGTTCGTCATTCGTCCGGCTGACTTCGCCGAGCACGCGCAGCGCCAGCTTGCGCACGGCTTCGCCCGCTGGCGTCAGCCGCATCTGCTTGCCCCGTAGCACGAGCCGGGCGCCGACCAGTTCCTCCATCTCGCTGAGCCAGTGCGAGACGGCCGACTGGGTCATGTGGAGCCGGTCGGCAGCCAGCGTCAGCGTCCCCGCCTCGATCAGTACCAGGAACGACTCCAGATGGCGCATGCGCAACCGCCGGGCCCACGCTACGGCGTCTTGCGGTGACTGCATGAGCATTTCCTCATAGTAGGTTCGTAAGTTTTCATTGGCGACGACCGGGAAGTCGCGGCAATAATGCGATAGCAGCGGCCGCACTGCAACCACGACACGACTGAAGATAAGGATACGACATGAGGAAAATCTCCACTCGGGGGACGATGCTGGCTGCCGCGCTGGCGCTGGGCGCCACGGGGCCGGCCTGGGCCTGCGGGGAGGCCGGTAACACCAGCCCGATCCGCCTGGTGGTCTCGCAGCAGGCCGGTGGTGGCACCGACACGCTGGCACGCATGTGGGCCGAAACCGCGCGGCGGGAACTGGGCACGACGGTCGTCGTCGAGAACAAGGCTGGCGCTGGCGGCGTCATCGCGGCGAAGTACGTGCTCGGCCAACCTGCCGACGGCTGCACGCTCTTCCTGGCCGGCGTGTCCCAGATGGTGCTCAATAAGTTCGCCTACGCGCCGCTTGCCTACAAGCCTGAAGTCGACTTCGCGCCGGTGGCAGTGCTGACGACCACGCCTTTCGTGCTGGTCGCCAATCCGCAATCCGGTATCCGCACCCTGCAGGACCTTGAGGCGATGGCGAAGGCCAAGCCCGACGCGATCAACTTCGCATCGTCGGGCAAGGGCAATTCCACGCACGTCATCGTGGAGTTGTTCCAGAAGAACCAGAAGCTCCGCATGACCCATGTGCCCTACAAGGGCGAGCCCGATGCCATCGTCGGGACGGTCAGCGGACAGACCCAGGTCATGGCGCCCACCGTCGCCACCGCCACGCCGCAGATTCAGGCCGGCAAGCTGGTTCCCTTGGTGCTGTTCTCGCCGAAACGCGTCCCCGAACTGCCTAACGTGCCCACCGCATCCGAGCTGGGCCTGACGGGGTTCGACGACCTCGGCTGGATGGGGATTGCTGCCAAGGCTGGCACACCGCCTGAAACGATCCGCCGCCTGCACGCCGCCTCGCAAAAATTCCTGACCGACAGCGCCGTGCTTCAGAAGATGAAGACGATGCAGGTGATCCCGATGCCGGGACCGTCGAACCTGCTGATGCAACTGACCGAACGCGACACCGCCCGGCTGCAGAGCGCGATGTCCGACGTCGATTTCAAGGCGAACTGACCATGAGCACGCGTGGAATGGTGGTGTGCCCGCAGCCGGAAGCTGCGGAATCGGGCGCGGAGATCCTGAAAGCCGGCGGTAACGCCATCGACGCCGCAGTGGCGTGCGCGCTCGCCCAGACCGTGGTCGATCCGCTGATGTGCGGTATCGCCGGATTCGGCACCGCAGCGGTCTACCTGCCCGGCAGCAACGTGCATGAGTATTTCGACTTCCACGCGACCGCGCCGGGCAATGCCCGACCGGACATGTGGGCCGACCTGCTCGAAGGCGAAGCCCGCGACGGCTTCGGCTTCTTCATCAAGGACCGCCTCAACGACATCGGCTATCAGTCCGTCGCCACCCCGGGCACGCTGCGCGGACTCGAGGCGATGCACGCCGCGCACGGCCGCCTGCCGTGGGCCGAAGTGGTCGCCCCGGCCGTCGACTGGGCGCGGCACGGCTACTTCGTCCGCCCCGGCATGTATGCCTTCTGGAACGACGACGCCACCTTGGGCCGCGCCAGCAACCGGGAGCGGCTGGCCTTCAGCGCATCGGGCCGTACGCTCTACTGCAAGGCGGATGGCAGTCCCAAATCCGTTGGCACGCCCATCGTCAATCCCGACATGGCCAACGTGCTGGAGCGGATCGGTCGCGTCGGTGCCGACGATTTCTATCGTGGTGAAATTGCTGCTGCGATCGTCGAAGACATGCAGCGCCATGACGGCCTGATTTCGAAAGCGGATCTCGATGACTATCAGGTGGTCCGACAAAAGCCGCTGTTCGGTCGATACCGCGACCGCGTCGTGGCGACGAACCAGCCCCCCGGCGGTGGCGCCATGTTGCTGGAGATGCTGCACGCGCTCGAACAGTTCGACCTGGCGGCCATTCCGCACAACTCGCCCGAGTACATCACGATTCTGTGCGAGATCATGAAGCAGGCCACCGTCGACAAGGACCGCCATATCGGCGACCCCGCCTATGTCGACGTCCCGCTCGACTATCTTCTGTCGGCCGAGCGGGCGGCGGCAACGGCCGACGCGGTGCGTAGCGGGCAGCGTGTCGAAGTGACGCGCGTCAATCCGGGCCATGCGGTGCCGCGCGACACCACGCATCTCTCGGTGGTCGATGGCGATGGCAACTGCGTGTCGCTGACGCATTCGCTCGCCATGCCGGCCGGGGCGATCACACCCGGACTGGGGTTCATGTACAACGGCTGCATGGGCGTGTTCGATCCCCGGCCCGGTCGGGCTGGGAGCATCGCGCCGGGCAAGCGCCGCTTCACGTCGTCTTGCCCGACCATCGTGTTCCGGGATGGCAAGCCGGAGATCGTGCTCGGCGCGCCCGGGGGCACCCAGATCGCCATGGGCGTGCTGCAAGCCATCCTGAACGTGGTGGATCGCGGCATGACGATGCAGGAGGCCGTGTCGGCGCCCCGGTTCTCGTCGACCAGCAACGCCATCGACATCTGCAATCGGGTACCGCGGGCAGTGGCTCGGCAACTTGAGCAACGCGGCTACGAAGTCATCCGAAATCCCTACAACTACACCATCGGCTGGGTGCACGCTGTGCGACTCAGCGACGGCCGCCTGGAAGGCGGCGCCGACCCCGGACGCGATGGCGTCGCCTACTCGGTGGAATCGTTGATGTAGGGCAGATGCGGCGCGCTACCCAACCGTGGCGTACGCCAACGTCTTCGGCGTCTGGACGATCACCTCAGGCGCATCGCCAACAATGACGGTGTCGTCCAGGCGGAAGCCGCCGAGACCGTAGACGTACAGGCCCGGCTCGGCCGAATAGACCTCCCCGGCCAGCAGTGCCCGCGTGTTGAATGCCATGTCTTCGGGGTACTCATGCAGCATGAGGCCCACCGCGTGGCCGGTCCTGTGGAAGACGAATTCCCCGCATCCCGCGGCTTCGATCACGGCCTGCGCGGCGGCATCCATATCGCAGACGCGCCGGCCGACCACGGCGGCGGCCACCGCAGCGTCCGTCGCCTGCGCGGCTACACGATAGAACTTCGCCTGCTCGTCGCTCGGCTGGCCGCAGAACCACGTACGTTCATTCTCGACGTAGAGCCCGTTCAGCCTCGGGAGTACGAGGTTGACAATGGTGTCGCCCTTCGCAATGCGCGCGCCGCAAGAGGCGCCATCGCCGTGCGGGGAAGCGGATGCAGCGCCGGTGAGGGTCCAGCACTTCAGGATCTCGAAGTCCTCGCCGGGGAACCGCCTCGCCGCTTCTTCCACCATGAGCGCCGCCATGGCGTGGTCGAGTTCCTGAACCAGACGGCCGGGGCGAATGTTCTCCCGGTACCGATCCTGGACCCAGTCGGTCAGGCCGGCCAACGCCCGCATGTTCTGGAGTTCCTCTTCATGCTTGACCCACCGGAGACTGCGCATCTCGGCAAGCGCCGGTCGCAACGTCATCTCGGGAAGGTGGCGCTGCGCCCCGGCCAGAATGGGATGCGGCACGTCCACAGCGATGCGCGACATCGCCAACCCCTTCTGGCTCAACAAGCCTGCTACCACCTCCGGCAGTTGCGACGGCAAGGCAAGACGGTTGGCCACACGCGGGTGCTCGGCATAGTAGGTCACGTCCGACAGCCAGACCGTGCCCTTCTCCGTGGCGAAGCGCATGTGGTTGGTGGAGAGCTCGTTCATTACCGCGAACGTATCTCCGTTACGCGGCACGACAACGAACACCGGTCGCTCCCAAGGCCACACATCGAGCTGGAAGTTCGTTGCGTACTGGAAGAAGTCGGGCGTGCCGAACACCAGGGCATCCACGCGCAAGCGGTCCATCAGGCGTCGCATGGCCGACAGCCGGTATTCGTGTACAGCGTTGGTCAGATGAGGCATGTCGTGGCCTAGAGAGAGATGTTGAGACGGCGAATGGTGGGGCCCCACGCGTCGGCATCGCGCTTCATATAGCGCTCGACTTCCGAAGGCGGGCCCTTGATGGCATCCAGAAACTGGAATCCCAGCTTTTCCTTGAACTGCGGATCGTCAAGAACATGGTTGATATCCGCGTTGATCTGCTGGACCACCCCCGGCGGCGTGCCGGCCCGCGCCACGATCGCGTACCAGCCGGGCACCTCGACGTCGTAGCCCAGCTCCTTGAACGTAGGCACCGTCGGCAGCGCAGTCAGGCGCCGCTCACCGGTGACCGCCAAGGGCAGCAGTTTCTTGCCCACGATGAACGGCTGCACACCCGCCACGACGTTCATCATCACGGGCGTTTGTCCATTCATCAGGCTGGTCGATCCCCCCGTCCCGTTGAAAGGCACGTGCTGCATCTTGATGCCGGTGCGCTCCGCCACCAGTTCCATGGCGAGGTGCGTGGAGTTGCCGATGCCCCCGGACGCAAAGCTGATCTCGCCGGGCCGTGCCTTGGCCATGCGCACGAAATCCTGGAACGTTTGCACGTGCAGGGATGGAGCCGCGACGAAGACGAACGGCGAGTTGGCGAGCATGGCCACGCCAGTCAGGTCCTTGGTCGGCGAGTACGGCAGCTTCGGATAGAGGAAGGGATTGAAGGCCAGGTTAGACACGCCGGCAAAGAACAGCGTGTGGCCATCGGCCGGCTGCCCCAGTACGTACGAGATGGCCAGCGTGCCGTTGGCGCCTGGCTTGTTCTCCACGACAACCGGCTGCTTCCACGCCTGCCCGAGCTTCTCGGCCAGTGCGCGTGCCAACACATCGTTGCCCGTTCCACCCGCCTGCGGCACTACCAACCGGATGGGCTTGGTCGGAAAACCTTGCGCGCCGGCGGTGGCCGACAGCGCCAGTGACGCAACCGCCGCAGCAGTCCATCCCCATAACTTTTGCACGTTCATCTCGCACCCTGAAATCATCTGTTTCGTCGCTACCGCTAGCGACGATGACCGAAATGTACCATGTGGTACACGATGGGACGAAATTGGGGTTTACGCGAGCGCGCAACGACGGTGTCGGGTGAGAGTGCTTCGGGGGTCGGTCGGGGCTACGCGCCCTTCTTCGACTTTCCAGGCGAGGTCATCTTGCTGGCGAAGTACTTGAGCGCGGCCGTGGTGCCCTTGCGGTCGCCCGTCGTGATCAGGTCCAGCAGCAGGCCGCGAATCGTCGCCACTTCGACGCGTGCGAACAGCCGCGCCTCTTCCGCGCTGATGTGCATGGCTTGCTGCAATCGCTCGGCAATCACGGCGGTCCAGCTACCAATGACATCGTCAAGAAAGCCGCTGAAGCGTTCACGATCCCGGATAGCTCTTCCGTAGATTTCGAACAGCAACTGCATGATGGGCAGATAGCTCGACGCGGAGTAGCGCTCCCATGCCGCCACCAGGGTCGCTTCCGCATCCAGTCCATCCACGTGCAATTGCTCACGTGCCTGCTGCTCGGCATGCCGCACGCGGAACAGCAGTGCCTGCCAGAAGCCGTCAGCGGAGCCAAAGTAGTAGATGAGCATCCGGTGGCTGGTTCCCAGTGCATCCGCCACACTGCGCAACGACAGATCCCCAAGACCGTTCTCGAGAACATGCACGGTTGCCGCATCGAGCAATTGAATGGCCTGCTCGCTAGCGGAGCGGTCGGGCGGCGAGGCTTTGGTTTTTGGCATCCTTGGCTTCGGAGTCAGGAATAGGGCGCGGGGTGCAAAATGTACCATGCAGTACAAGACGGCAGCGCTCTCTTCATTCGTCGGCCTGGCCGCAGCGCCACGCTGATCGCTATCCAGCCTCGCCTTTCATCCCGATCTTCGTCACCAGCGCCCCGTAGCGTGAGGTTTCCGCTGCAACCAGCTCCGCGAACTGTGCAGTCGAGGCGCTCTTGCGAATCTCCCCGCCATTGGCCTTCATCGTGGCGTCCAGCTTGCCGCTGGCTTGCAAGGCGGCTACCGCCTCGAACAGCCGCCTGGCGATCGGGGCCGGCAGGCCCGCTGGCGCGAACAGTCCACTCCAGTTGTCGAGCACGAAGCCGGGCGGTAGCGATTCCGCCAGCGTCGGCACTTCCGGAAAATGTATGGAACGCGCCGCCGCGGACACCGCCAGCGCGCGCACCTGTCCCTGCCGGATCATCGGCGCGGCCGTGCTGAGCACAGGCATGCCGAACTGCGTCTGCCCGCTGATCATCGCGGTGAGGATTTCGTTGGCGCCCTTGTACGGGATGTGCACCGCTTCCGTGTGCGTGTCATGCAGCAGCGTTTCCACCGCCAGATGCGACACACTGCCTTTGCCGCCCGAACCATAGTTCAGCGCGCCGGGTCTCTTGCGCATCGCGTCGATCAGTTCGCGGGCCGACTTGTAGGGCGACGAAGCCGGCACGGCAAGCACCACGGGCCCGCCCGACAGCGCCGAGATCGCCGTGAAATCGCGCGACGGATCGTAGGGCGGTTCGCGATACAGGTGCACATTGATCACGTGCTGGTTGGCCAGCACGCCCAGCGTGTAGCCATCGGGAGCCGCCCGCTTCAAGGCGCGCGCGCCGATGATGCCGCCGGCCCCGCCGACGTTCTCCACCACCAGCGGTTGCCCCAGCACCGGCCCGAGTTCGGCCGAGATGGTTCGGGCGATGGAATCCGGCGCGGTGCCCGCGACAAACGGCACGACGAGCCGGATGGGCCGGCTGGGATACGGTGCGGCGGCCAGCGCCACGCGGCCAAACGTGCCGCCCAGCGCCGCGGCGCCGGCGGCGGCGCCTGCGCTGGCAAGCCATTGACGACGATTCATGGTTGTCTCCTGATAGGCGCGCGGTCTGGGCCGCGTCACCGGTCTGCGTTCAGGCAGCAGCGGGATCGAGGATCGCCTTGGCAATCGTGTTGCGCTGGATCTCGCTGGTGCCGGTGAAGATGCGGAACATGCGCAGCTTGCGCCAGGTCTGCTCCACGGGATGTCCGCGTGTCACGCCCACGTTACCGTGGATCTGCACGGCCTTGTCGGCCACTTCGAAACAGCGCTCGGACACGAACAGCTTGCAGGCGGCGGCCTTCATGCGCAGGTCGGCGCCGGCATCGGCCAGCATCGCCGTCTGCGCAATCATGCTCTCGCAGGCCCACAGCGCTGCCGCCATATCGGCCAGCATATGCTGGATGGCCTGGAAGCGCGCGATCGGACCGCCAAACTGCCGCCGTTGTCCCGCGTACTCGACCGATGCCTCGTACGCGCGCGTCGCCAGCCCGAGCATCGAGGGGCAATGCAGCAGTCGGTTCACGTTGATGCGCGACATGCCGAGCTTGAAGCCCCGCCCTTCCCCGCCGAAGATGTTGGCGCGCGGCACACGCACGTTCTCGAAACGGATATCCGCATCGATATGCTGGCCGGACATCGGCACGTAGGCCTGTTCGACGGTGACGCCGGGAAGGTCAAGGTCGACCAGCACTGCGGTAATCGCGGGCGGCGTGGTGCTTGCATCGGTCACGCACATCACGATGGCGAAGTCCGCAAACGGTGCCCCGCTGATGTAGTGCTTCTGGCCATTGACGACCAGATCGTCGCCATCTGCGACGGCGGTGGTCCGAATGCTCTGCGCGTCAGATCCGGAATGGGGTTCCGTCAGCGCGAAGCAAGTGGACTTCTCGCCCCGGATCACCGGGCGGAAGTAGCGCGCCACCTGGTCTGGCGTGGCGTACTTGAGCATATTGCCCACGCGGGGCGGGCCACCCAGATCGCCCAGCACGTGCGGTGCCAGTACCGCGCCGCTGGCGGCAAGGTCGGCCTTGAGCGCGCACTGCTCCTGGATGTTGAGTCCCTTTCCGCCAAGTTCTACCGGCAGGCAGGCGGCGTAGAGGCCCAGTTCGCTCGAACGGCGCCATACCTTGCGCAGCACCTCGCGCGGCCATGGGTCTTCAGTGCCCAGACCGAGCTCCTGTTCGAGCGGGCGCAGTTCATCGTCGATGAAGCGCGCCACGGCGGCCCGCGTATCGATCAGCACCGGATTGGTCAGATGGTCGAACATAAGCACTCCTCAGTTCACGCGGCGGCCGCCGCCGGCCCAGTACTGCTCGCGCACGAGCTTGCGGGCCAGCTTGCCGCTGGCGTTCTTGGGTAGTTCCGCCACGAAGTCCACCGAGCGCGGCGACTTGTAGTCCGCAATGCGCGCGCGGCAATGGCCGATCAGTTCGTTCGCGCTGGCCTGCCGGCCCGGCCACAACGCCACGACAGCCTTGACGCTTTCGCCCCAGGTATCGTCCGGCACGCTGATCACGCACGCCTCCATCACGTCGGGGTGCTGGTACAGCGTGGCCTCCACTTCGTTCGGATAGACGTTGAAGCCGCCCGAGATGATCATGTCCTTCTTGCGGTCGACGAGATAGATATAACCCTCCGCATCCACGCGGGCGAGATCGCCGGTATGGAGCCAGCCATCGACCAGCACCTCGCTGGTCAACGCCGGCTCGCCCCAATAGCCCTGGAACACGTCTGCGCCGCGAATCACCAGTTCGCCGATCTCTTCGCCGCTGACCTCCTCGCCGCGCTCGTTGACCACGCGGACTTCGGTCTCGCCCAGCGCGCGGCCGCAGGACGCCAGCCGCTCGGGGTATTCGTCGATGGCCAGTGCATGGTCGACCGTGGAAAGCCGCGTGACGCCGGACGTCGATTCGCTCGCGCCATAGCCCTGCGACAGCACCGGGCCGATGCGCTGCCACGCCTCGCGGATGCGCGCCGGCGCCATCGGTGCGGCGCCATAGGCCAGCGTCTTGAGGCTGCTCAGGTCGGCAGTGGCAAGCGTCGGCTCGGCCAGCAACATGTTGATCATCGCCGGCACCATGAAGACATGGGTCAACTGCAGGCGCGCGACCTCGGCCAGGAAATGCGCGGGCTCGAACTTCTCGAACAACACCAGCGTGGCGCCGAGGAACAGGTACGGCTGCATCAGCATGCCGGAGGCATGCGTGACTGGGCCGATCAGCGCGAGGCGGTCGCCGGGGCGCGCGGGCCGGTCCATGGTCAGGATCATCTTGCGCAGCGCCGCCAGCCGGTTGCCATAGCTCTGCATGGCCGCCTTGATCTTGCCCGTGGAGCCCGAGGAGAAATGCAGCACCGCCAGATCGTCGGGGTGCGGCGTGTAGTCGATCGCTGCCATGCCGCCACCGGCCACGAGCGACTCATAGTCACCATGGCCCGGTGCCCCGGTCTCGATGGCGAAGAAGTGCTCCACGCTGCCAAAGCCTTGGGTATCCCGCGAGTAGCCGGTATATCCGGGCCCCACGATCATCACGCGCGGCGTGCAGTTCTCCACCACGTCGGAAGCCTCGGCGGCGGTGAAGCGCGGGTTCAGCGCCGCCTTGACGAGCCCGGCCTTGTACAGCGCGCATTCAATCTCGACGATCTCGGGGCAGTTGCGTGACTGAATCGCCACGCGGTCGCCCTTGCGCAGGCCCAGCGCCAGCAGCGCGTTGGCCAGCCGGGTCGAACGGTCTTCAAGCTGGCGATAGGTCAGCACGCGGTCTCGGTACAGCACAGCGGGGTTATCGCCCCAGTAACGCGCCGCGCGCCTGAGGAAATAGGCGAAGGACATGGGTGTCTCCTTGATGGCTTGGTTTTTGTGCCCCCAGTCTGTAAGCTGCGGCCCATCACCACAATGAGGTAAGTGGCATGAAGCCATAACCATCAGGAATGCCATATGGAGACGCGGGATCTGGACTACGTGCTGGCAGTGGGCACGCACGGCGGAATCGGGCGGGCGGCAGACGCGCTGGGCATGACCCAGCCCGCGCTGACCAAGGCCATCCAGCGCGTGGAAGCGCAACTCGGCGTGTCGCTGTTCGAGCGCACGGCGCTCGGCATGCGGGTGACGCCGGCTGGAGCGGTGTTCCTGGAACGGGCGCGCCGCATCCGGCTGGAATACGAAGACGCGCTCAAGGAGATGCGCGGCATCCAGACGGGGGAACTGGGCTTGCTGCGGCTGGGCTATTCGCCGTCTATGCCAACCGGGCTGGTGCTCGGCGCGTGCCGCCAGTTGATCCGGGAGCGGCCGGTAGCCAGGCTGCGGCTGACAATGCGCGTAGCGCGCGAACTGATGGATCTGGTGGAGACCGGCGAACTGGACCTGGCCTTGGCTCCCCTGCCGCGCCAGCCCAACCCGGCGCTAGAGATGCGGGAACTGTTCACCGACCGCCTCGCCGTGGTCGCCGATGAGGCCCATCCGCTGCAGCAGCGGCGCAACCTCACGCTGGCCGATCTGGTCGGCCAGCAATGGATGCTGCCCAGCGCCCACGTATTGATTCGCCAACAACTCGAGGCTGCGTTTGCCGAGCTTGGCCTGCCACCGCCCATCCTGCGCGTGGAGACGGATTTCGGCAGCGCCACGCTGTTCGACCTCGTGCGCGGCACCGACATCCTGTGCATGGCCGCTGCCAACGGCAACAGCCGGATTGCCGGACTGCACCCGATCGCGCTGCGCGCCGATGCACTCGACCTGGGCCGCCGCGTCGGCGTGCTGTCGCGGGCGGGCGCCTACCTGTCCCCGCTCGCGAACCGGATGGTGGATCTGCTCGCCGCGAAGTCGGCGTGAGCGAATTCGCTGGCCAGTGGCAGCCGCTTCCGCCCCTATGCTTTGGCATAGGTGTCGATGGCTCTTCGAACAATGATGCGGATACAGACTGAGAATTGGCGTCCGACCTCCATCTGTCTAACATTCCGGCTATCAGTCGCACGTTTTGTTCGACATCCGGAGGAACCTCATGACCCCCAGCAATATATCCGCCCCCGTCGCCGCCACGCGTGCCGGGTTCGCCGTTCCGGCCTCTGCCATGGGCATTGTGCTCGGCATGGCCGGCCTATCGAACTGTTGGCGGGTCGCTCATACGCTATGGGGTGTCAGCGCGGAGATTTCTGACGCGCTCTTTGCGGTCACCACGCTCATCTGGGCCGTGCTCGTGCTCTTGTACGCCGCCAAGTGGGTGGGGCATCGTAGCGAAGCATTGGCGGAGGCACGACATCCCGTCGCCTGTTGCTTTATCGGCTTGATCCCGGTGGCCACGCTGCTGATTGCGGTCTGGCTACACGGTTACGTTCCAACGTTGGGGCGCGCCCTGATCGTGGTGGGCGTGGTTGCCCAACTGGCCTTCTCGACGTTCCGCAGCGGCGGCATGATGCGAGGGGGTCGCAAGCTCGGCGATACCACCGCGGTGATGTATCTACCCACCGTGGCGGGCAACTTTGTCTCCGCGATGGCCATGAGTTCGCTTGGCTGGATGGATCTCGCCAAGCTATTCTTCGGCGCCGGCCTGTTCTCGTGGCTCGCGATCGAGTCGATCCTCACCTACCGACTGCATCTTGGCGACGAACTGGCCACTGCGGTGCGACCGACACTGGGTATCCAGTTGGCGCCACCGGTAGTTGGCGCGGTGGCATACCTTGCCGTCACAGGTGGCAGCCTGGACTGGCCCTTCTACGCAATGTTCGGTTATGGCGTCCTGCAGCTACTGTTCCTGGCGCGGCTCGCAACCTGGTTTTCGGCGGCGGGCGCGACACCGGGCTTCTGGGCGTTCAGCTTCGGGGTCACCGCGCTGGGGCTGTCCTGCATGCGCGCCGCGACCATCGCACCTGCTTCTCTATTCGCGAACGTCGCATTGCCCCTGTTCGTCTTCGTCAATCTCTTTGTCGGCGCGCTGTTCCTGATGACACTGCGCCTGTTGCTGCAAGGTCGTCTGTTCCGTCGCACCACTTAACCGGCAGTCACGAAAGCGCGCCCAGGACCGCAAACGCGGTTCTGGGCGTTGCGCCTGCCTTGCCTCGGCTAGCTACGCTCGAGGACTATCTTCCCGACGGTCTTGTTGCTCTCCAGCGCTGCATGCGCACGACGGAGGTTTTCGGCCGTGATATCGCCGTAGTGCTCGCCAACCGTGGTCTTCAGCACACCCTCATCGAGCAATGCCGCCACGCGCCCGAGCAGCTTGTGCTGCGCGATCATGTCGGCGGCCCGGTACATCGACCGCGTGAACATGAATTCCCAATGCAGCGAGATCGACTTGCGCTTAAGCGGCATCGCGTCCAGCGTTGCGGGATCGTCGATCAGCGCCAGTTGTCCCTGGGGCTTGAGCAGGTCGACGATCTGGGCGTAGTAGCTGTCCGTGTGCGTCAGGCTGATGACATGCTCGACCTGAGGCAGCCCCAACGCCGCCAGTTGCGGCTGCAGCGGCTGGCTGTGGTCGATCACATGGTGCGCGCCTCGCTCGCTCACCCACTTCCGGGTCGCGGGCCGGGAAGCCGTGCCAATGACCGTCACGCCGGTGAGCTTGCGCGCCAACTGGATCAGGATCGAGCCGACACCACCGCTCGCGCCGATCACCAGCAGGCTCTGTCCCTGGCCGCCACCCTCGGGGATGCGCAGCCGATCGAACAGCAGCTCCCACGCCGTAATGCTGGTCAGCGGCAGCGCCGCAGCCTCGGCGGGCGCGAGCGAAGTGGGCCGATGCCCCGCAATCCGTTCGTCGACAAGGCCATACTCGGCGTAGCTGCCCTGGCGCGTGATATCGCCGGCGTACCAGACCTTGTCGCCCACCTTGAAGAACTCCACCGCAGCGCCAACGGCCTCCACCGTGCCGACGGCGTCCCATCCCAACACGCGCGGCGCGCCCGGCTGCACACCGAGGCGTAGCTTGCTGTCCACCGGATTCACTGCAATCGCCTCGATCCGGACCCGCAGATCACGGGAATCCGGTTCCGGCCGCGGGAGGTCCACCTCGTACAAGGCACGCGGATCCTCGATGGGTAGCCCGGCCTTGTCGTAAGCAATCGCTTTCATTCTGCTTGACTCCTCGATAGATAGAACAGGCTACGCGCCGCGCAGGAACTCGCGCACGTGCGCGACGTAGGTGGGGGCATACTGGAAGAGGGCCCCGTGACCGGCGTTCGGATAGACGATCAATGTCGCATCTGGCAGACCCTCCGCCAGCACAAAGCTGTTACGCGTAGGGATCATGGTGTCGTTGTCCCCATTGGTCACGAGCACGGGATGCGAAATCTTGCCGAGCTTGCCGGTGACGTCACCCTCCCAGTTCGCCCAGGCGATCATCGCGCCAAGTTGCGCCGGCGCAACCTCGGTGCTGGCCGGCAGGTCCGGCTCGCCGGTTCGCGATGCAAGGCGCTCCAGGAAAGCTTGCGCAGCGGCGGTGCCGGCGGGCGTCGCCGGGAAGAAGAGCCGCTTGAGTTTTTCCGGCATCGGCATCTCGCCATCCGTGTAGATCGCAACCAGTTCGGGACGATCCATGCCGGCACCCTCGCCGCCCTGCGGCGCACTGCCCGACAGGATCACACGCGCCACCAGTTCCGGTCTGGCGATCGCGATATCCTGCGCGAGAAAGCCGCCGAGCGAGTAGCCCAGGATGTGGCACTTGCGGAGTGCGATGGCGTCGGCGAACCGCAGGACATGCCGGGCCATGGCCTCGATGGTGGCCGGCACGGCACCGCCGGAGCGTCCCACCCCCGCGTTCTCGAAGAGGATGATCTCCCGGTCCGCGGACAGCGCATCGATGATCGCCGGGTCCCAGTTGTCGAGCGTGCCAGTGAAATGCTGGAGGCAAAGCAGGGGGAAGCCGCCGTTTGCGTTGCCGAAGCGCCGATAGGCGTAGCGGACGCCCTCGGCTTCGGCATACTGCGTCGGGGCATTGGATGAGGTTACGGGTGTCATGCTCGTGTCCAGTGTTGTTCAGCCATCGTTGTCATGCCGCCGCGGAGCCGTCGTACGCGGGCATGACCAGCACCGCCCGGAACCGGACATCGGCACGCATCATGCGGTCGTAGGCTGCCTGCGCCTGCTCCAACGGGAAGGTCTCGATCATGGGCCGGATGCCCTGCAAGTTGGCAAAGGCCAGGGTCTGCTCGTTGTCGAAGACCGTTCCCGTGAGAGCGCCTACCACCGCACGCGCGCCGAACACGAGGTCCATTGCCGTCAGCGAGATGGGGTCGCCCGGGACTGCCACGACGACCAGCCGTCCGCGCGCCGCCAGGCCGGGAACGAGCGCCGACATGCCGGCGCCCGTAGGTGCCGTTCCCAACACCACCTTGGCCCCGCCGAGACTGCGCAGCACGGCCACAGCGTCTTCGCTTTCCGAGTCGATATAGCGATGGGCGCCCAGCTCGGCCGCCAGTTCCGCCTTGTCGGCGCCACGCGCAATCGCCACGGTATGGAAGCCCATCTTGCGCGCGAACTGCACCGCGAGATGGCCGAGGCCGCCCAGTCCATGGACCGCCACCACGTCGCCGGCCCGCGCATTGGCGTTACGCAAGGCGTTGAAGGTGGTCAGGCCGGCGCACAGCAGCGGAGCCGCCTCGGCAGCGTCGAGTTCTTCCGGCACACGTACCAGCCCGCGCGCTTCGGCGAGCATCCGTTCGGCGTAGCCGCCATCCGTCGTCATGCCCGTAATGACCGGGCTCTCGCAGTTGACGATATCGCCCTGCCGGCATGACGGGCAGCTACGGTCTTCGCCGGCCAGGAAGCCTACGCCCACGCGCTGGCCGATGCGCCAACCATCGACACCATGGCCCAGTGCCTCGATCCGGCCCACGACCTCGTGGCCGGGCACCATGGGCCGCTCCGGGTCGGCGGGAGCGCGCCCCACCGTGGCGCTGTCCGAGTGGCAGACGCCGCACGCTTCCACGCGGATACGGACCTGTCCGTGTCCAGGCTCGGTCACCGGGCGATCGATCAGCGCCAGCTTGCCAGGCGCCACCACTACGGCGGCGCGATAGGTTTGCGTTGCAGTCATGGTTGCGCCCTCACTCGAAGCGGAAGTCCGACAGATCCACGCCCACGATCAGCGGCTCCGCCATCGCCAGGTTCTCGGGCGTGCGCGGGTAGATGCGCATGCGCGTCGGCATGCGAATGCCCTGCACCTCGACATAGTCGGAAAGGTAGCGGGCGGCGGCGTTACGGCCCTGGATGTCCACCTCGTAGTCATGACGGCGCAGCAGGCCGTCCGCGTCGAAGTAGTAGGTCTGCTCCGCGCTATGCGTGGCCACGGCATCGGGGAAGGTCACACGCAGACGCCGCCAGGAGAGGCCGTCCACCACCCACGGCTCGATCTCGGTGGCACGCACGCCGGGGTGGCGCAGCACGAATGGCGACGTCAGATACGTCCACATCGTGTAGCCAGCGAAGTACGCCAGTTGGGCATTCGACCAGGGGGTCTCAAGCTCGAAGCCGGCGAATGAGGCACGGGGGTTCGAGAGGGTCTCGACCGGCGTACCGTCCGGTTGCAGGATCTCCACGCGCGCCGGCGTGAAGACCGAGTGGTTCGTGGTCGGTGCGAAGGGTTCGTGCGACACCCGTTGTGCGTGAAGGTCGACGGTCACGCGTGAATCCGTCAAGACCCCTTCACGTTGCTTCAGCGTCCACAGGACACCCGTGTGGTGCAGGCGCGCCGACACGCGCTGGAAACCCTGGAAGCGTTCGAGGCCACCCGCGGCCTCGATGGCGAAACTGATCAAATCCGACATGCTTTACCTTTCTGAAGACGAAACGATCCACTTCGACGCTGACGCGCGAAGGTGGGGAAATGGTGCGACCGGCGCGCCGTGTGCCGGTCGGTATCCGCTAAGCGTGGGTATCGATGAAAGCGGCCACGTGCCGAGCAGCCGCAACAGGAAACTGGAGGTGGGGACCGTGCCCGGCGCGCGGGAACGTCACCAGGTGGAGGGTCGGCAACTGGTTGTTCAGCGCATACCAGTTCTCGACCGGGAACACGATGTCGTGATCGCCGCCCACATGCAGCACCGGAATGTGCGTGGACTTGAGCGCGTGAAGCACGGCTTCGACCGGGAAGGCGGGGTTCCGCGGCCCATCGCCAAGTTGGGCGCCGGCCCATTGCCATGGCACCTCGGGGCTGACGTCGGCTTTGCGCGCGGCGAGCCGCTCTGCGGATTGCCTGGCCGCCTCCCGGCTCTCCGGAGAGGCCGGCTCGAAGAACAGGCTGACGAAATCGTCGAAGTCGTTCTCGCGCTTGGCCAGCGTATAGAACAGCGCCTCGCCCGGTTTGGCCAGCTCGCCCGGCGGTGTCGTGGCGAGCAGCACGGCGTGGCTGACGAGCTGAGGCGCCAGTGTCATCACGAGTTGGGCAGCAATACCGCCGACCGACCAACCGCCGATGATGACCTTGCCGAGGTCTAGCGCGGCGATCAGGTCGATCGCATCACGGGCCAGCGACGCAGGCTGATAAGTCGGCTCACCGGTGGATTGCCCCATGCCACTGTAGTCGAACACGGTCACCTGGAAGCCCTGGCTGGCCAGGGAATCGAGGAAGAGAGGATCCCAGGCGTCCATGGTGCCCCGGAACCGCACGCAGAGCACGACCGGCTTTCCACGCCCGAAGGTGCGATAGGCGAGGCGCCGTCCCGGCACGTCGGCGAACCGGGTTTTCGCGGTGAGGCTTGCCGAGACTTCGGCCGTTGAAGCATTCATTGAGTCCAACCTTGCATGACCATCGATGCACTGTGAGGCACGGATGCCAGGCCTTCATGATTCCCGCTCCGCAGAAAATCTCAAACGACATTTATCGTGAGGTTTTCGGACATGCGGACCCTGAATGCCGTGCCGCGCCCTCCCAATCGCGGCGCTTTCGATGCGCGCCGCGCCAGCATCACAACTAGCCGCAAAGCCAGACCGGATAAAGCGTGGACGCCTGAACAGTACATCCGTGCGGGCCGAACAATGGGTCTCCAATGCCGCGCTGACGCCAGTTTCCCGCACGTTTCCGGGGCATGACACGTTCACTTCGCACAGGGGGGATATGCGACAATCGCCGCGACCTTGAAGACAGAAACACAACGCTGTCATCGCGGTTGGTGCGTTTTTTAAACCCGTGAAGTGAAGCATGTCCATGGATGCCAAGACACAGGACGCGACGTCAGTCGTCTACATCGTCGACGACGAGGAATCGACCCGCTCGTCATTGACCAACCTCCTGCGTTCCGTGGGATTCACCGTCCGCAGCTTCGAAGGGACAGCGGCGTTCAAGGCATCGGCGAGCGCGAACGTACCGGGCTGCCTGCTACTCGATGTTCGCCTGCGTGGAGAGAGCGGATTGTTCTTTCAGCAGCAGGAGAAGGCGAACCACCGGATGCCGATCATCTTCATGACGGGATATGCCGACGTGAGCATCTGCATCAAGGCGATGAAGGCCGGAGCTGCGGACTTTCTTCTCAAGCCATTGGCAGAGCAGGATGTCATCGACGCCGTGACGGCCGCCTTGGCATTGGACAAGACCCTGCTCGATGCGGATCACGCGCGCAACAAGCTGGCGCAGCTCTATGACTCGCTGACCGCGCGCGAGCGCGAGGTGCTGGCCTACGTGGTAGGCGGCGCGCTGAACAAGCAGATCGCTGCCGGCATCGGCATCAGCGAAGTCACTGTCAAGGTGCATCGTGGCACTGCCATGCGGAAAATGAAATCGAACTCCGTCGCCGACATCGTGCGCAAGGCGCAGATGCTTGGCATCGAGCCGATGTGGCGCTGATCAGGGCCGCCGCGCCTGTCCTTGCACGCCCGGCAGCGTAAAGCAGAGCGTCGCGCCCTCGCCTCCCATCGACTCGGCCCAGATGCGGCCGCCGTGGGCCTCGATGATCGACTTCGAGATGGACAGGCCCAGGCCCATGCCTTCGGCCTTGGACGTCGCGAAGGGCTGGAACAGCCTCTGGAACGCTTCAGCGTCGATACCCGGCCCGGAATCGGCCACCTTGAACCGAATGCTGTCCTCGCCTTCCGGCTCCGCCTGCACGGCGAGACGGCGTACCGGCGCATTCGTTCTCGCTTCGATGGCGTGGATACCGTTCAGTAGCAGGTTGCCCAGGACTTGCTGCAGCTGCAGACGGTCCACGAACACTCGCAGGCCGGCATCCACGTCAGTTTCCACGACGATGCCCTTCGCCTCCGCTTCAGGCGTGATCAGGAAGATCGCCGACGCCACCACTTCGGCCGCCGACTGCAACCTGGCCTGCGGCGGCGTATGTGTCATGAAACCGCGCAGCTTGTGGCAGATCTCGGTGGCGTCGCGGGCCCAGCGCGCTGCGTCGCGCACGGATGACTTGGCCTCCTCCATCTCCGGCTGGTCGCGCTCCAGCCATCGGGCTGCGGCTTCGATCGACGTCCTGGTCGCGGACAGCGGCTGGCTGATCTCATGCGTGATCGACGCCGCCAATTGTCCGATCAGTGCAATGCGTCCGGCGCGTGCCATCTCGGCGCGCATCGACTGCAGGCGGCTGATGTTCTCCTGGTACTCGGAGATGTCGAACGCGAAGAACTGCAGCCGCGCATAGCGGGCAGGCTGGGCCGGCAACGAGCAGCGCCATACGATGGGGATCGTCCGTCCGGTCAGCGACGTCAGCGTGCGCTCGCCCTGACAGGCTGTCGCGCCATCGAACATCGCCTTGAGTACCTTCGAGTTGCTAAGCCGGCTGGCGGGAAGCAGGTCCCTGGCCTTCGCGAAGAAAGATGCCCGGGAGTCCGCATCGAACAACGCCAGCGCGGCGTCATTGGCGTCCACGAAAACGTGATGACGATCGCGCAATTCCTGGATGGCCATCGGATTGGCGTCCAGATAGGCCTCCAGATCCGTCACGCCCTCCGCCTTGCGCGCGTCAACCCATTGCCGGATCCCGGACCAGTCCTCGATCAGGATGGGAATCGGCGCGAAGCGAAAGGTCTCATCCCCAGGATGGCTACACGATGCCAGGCGTGGACAGGCGTCGGGGTCGATTGCGATCTGGGGCGTGGAAGCTTCGGGGCTGGGATGGATCATGGAAGACGGATATGGGCGGCAGGTCACGCGGGCGCCATGGCAATCATGCCGGACCGTGGATGTACCGGCATCTATACGAACGTATAGTCTGCCGCCCTGTGGGCCTTGAAGCTACGGCGCCACCAGCCCCGAGGCCGGAGGCTTCTTCGGGACAAACCCGATGTGCCATGGCGTACGTGCCGCGATACGTCCGTATAAGTGTCCCCGGCACCGCGATTGCGCTAATGTCCGGACGAGAGACCCTTCGCCGCGTTGCGCTACCGATATGTCGTGTCAGTCCTGACGCCCGTGCCTGCCAAGATTGTCTGTGTCATCGATGATGAACCGTCCGTCCGGAGTTCCACCGGCGCGCTGATCCGCGCGCTGGGTTGGGGCGTCTCCTTTTTTTCGTGTGCCGAAAGCTTCATCGCCCATCCGAGCAGCACCGCCTACGACTGCCTGATCTGCGATATCGCGCTGGAAGGTATCTCCGGCCTCGAACTGCTGCGACGGTTCCGTCATGCGGGGCACGCAACACCGTGCATCTTCGTCACCGCCCATGGCACGCCTCAAAACCGTTCCGAGGCCATGCAGCTCGGTGCGGCATGCATGCTCGACAAGCCGGTGAATCCTGATGAGCTGGTCGACTGGATGTCACGCATCCTGGGTTCGATACCCTGACGCGACACGCGCCCGGCCCGTGCCGCCACGTTGCGCACGGTTATACGAACGTGTCGCCCACCATGCGCCAATCGCGACTATTGCGGGCGTGCTGCCGTCCCTACACTCGACGGCATCACCAATCGAGCTGATGCACAGGGGAAACCGGCCATGGAACGCATGCTGCAAGCGATGGAGGTATTTGCGCGGATCGTCGAGTGCGAGAATTTCACGCGTGCGTCGAGTCTTCTCGGCATACCGAAGGCCTCGGCGAGCTTGCTGATCCAGCAGCTCGAAGTCCATCTGCAAGTGAAG
The DNA here is from genome assembly GCF_056395225.1 of Cupriavidus sp. 10L45. Taxonomy (NCBI): domain Bacteria; kingdom Pseudomonadati; phylum Pseudomonadota; class Betaproteobacteria; order Burkholderiales; family Burkholderiaceae; genus Cupriavidus; species Cupriavidus sp. 10L45. The sequence continues at coordinate 158,169 of NZ_JBFTJC010000002.1, read as the reverse complement.
CTGCTGCACCGGACGACGCGCCAGGTTCGACCCACCCCGGCCGGCATGACCTTCTACGAACACTGCCTCAAGATACTCCTCGCCATCACCGACGTGAAATCCGTGATCGGGTCCAGCGCGGGCAAGGCGAGCGGCAAGCTGCGTGTGGAGCTGCCGGGCGATATCGCACGCCAGCTGATGCCGCACATGACCCAATTCCGGCATGAGTATCCGGACGTCAGCCTGCAGATCTCGACACCGCGGCACGCCTCGAACCTGATCCGCGATGGCATGGACTGCGCGATCAGGCTGGGCGAACTCGAGGATTCCTACAGTTTCAGCCGCCGGATAGGGAGCTACCGCCTGATCACCGTGGCAAGCCGGCTCTATCTGTCGCGGCATGGATGTCCTGCCAAGGTAGAAGACCTGGCGGGGCATCGCACGGCTCACGCCGCACAGCACGGTGCCGGCCGCCCTTGGGAGTTCGCGTTCGAGCTTGGCGGCCGCCACACGCGGCATCCTGTGCCGGAGTCCATCGCCTTCGACGACATGGACCTGCTGTTGCACTACGGTCTCCAGCATGGTGGCGTCATTCAGGTCTGGGATGCGGTGGCACGACCCTATCTGGCCAGCGGCCGGCTCGAGGAAGTTCTCGCCGATTGCCGACCCGGCGTCCTCCCGATTCACGCCGTCCACTCGTGCCGAACGCGGGAATCCATGTCGCTGCGCGTGTTCGTCGACTGGCTGTCCGCCGCGCTCGAAGCCGAGCATTGAGCCGGCGGTCAGGATCGCCTGGCACCATTCCCAGTCTCCACGATGCCGCACGTACATTTCGCTTGACATCTATAATCCGGGTTTTCAGGCAGCGGTAGGGGTGGAAAGGATGCATCGGATCGGCTACTTCCTGACAGATGGCTTCCAGGTCATGGCCATCGGCACCCAATCGGTGTTCGAGTTCGCCAACGTCGTGGCGCGTGAGCGTGTCTACAGCGTGACGAACTACTCTCTGGATGGCGGCGAGGTGCAAGCGTCCCTCGGCGTTTCCGTCAAGACGACACCCGTGCATGCGAGCACCGAGGCCGACACCTGGATGATCAGCGGCATCGTCGATCCGACCCAACGCACCAGCACCGCCCAGGAACTGGATTTCGTGCGGACGGCGTCGGAGCAGTCGCGCCGCACGGCGGGCCTCTGCACTGGGGCCTTCGTGCTGGCAGATGCCGGCCTGCTCGACGGCAAGCGGGCGACCACACACTGGGCGTTCGCCGAGGCGCTGCAGGCGCGCTGCCCTGCTGCGCGTATCGAGCCCGACCATATCTTCGTGGCGGATGGCGCCATCTGGACGTCCGCCGGCCTGACGGCAGCGATGGACCTGGCCCTCGGGCTGGTCGAGAAGGACCTGGGCAGCGAGGTGGCCACCAAAGTCGCTCGCGTCATGGTGATGAACCAGCGGCGCGCGGGCGGCCAGCCCCAGCAGTCCGAGCTGCTCAAGCTCGCCCCCAAATCCGACCGCATCCAGACGGCGCTCGAATATGCGCGCCAGCACCTGTCGCGGCCGTTACGCATCGATGAACTGGCGCGGGCCGCACATCTCAGCACGCGGCAGTTCCAACGCATCTTCCAGTCCGAGACGGGCCACTCCCCGGCGAAAGCGGTTCAGCAGCTTCGCATCGAAACGGCACGCACCATGATCGAGCGCGGGCGCCATTCCCTGGAAGTGATCGCGCGGGAAACTGGCTTCCGCGATCGCAATCATCTGCGAGAGGTCTTTGTTCGCACCTATGGCGCAAGCCCGCAAGAATTGCGCAGGGATGCCAGGACGCTGATCGCCGCCTAGCGAGCGTGGCGGCAGGCGATCCCCCTCAGCCCCGCAACGTCACCGAAGGCAGCTCCCCAAACTCCCGCTGGTACTCGCGCGAGAACAGGCTCAGGTGGGTGAAGCCATGCCTTAGGGCGATGGCGGATACCGCGCCCCGTTCCAGGGTGGCGCGCTGGAGGTCCGCGCGCGCGGCGTGGAGGCGCAGCACGCGCAAGTATTCCATCGGCGTGGTGTTCTTGGCCTTGCGGAAGCCCAGTTGCAGGGTGCGCTCGCAGACGCCGCAATGGGCGGCCAGCGCGCCGAGCGTGATTGGCTTGTCGAGGTGGGCGCGCAGGTAGCGGATGGCGCAGCGCACGTAGGCCGGCAGGGCGGCGTGGAAGCCGCGCGGGAGCAGGCTGCCGTCATGGCCGAACTGGTCCACCAGCAGCGTGCCGAGGATCAGCCGCTCGATGGCGGCGTCAGTGGCCGGCAGCGCGGCGCCATGCGCGCGGGCGTCGAACTCGGTGCGCAGCCACACCATCATGGCCTGCCAGCGCGGCGTATCCACGGCGTGGAAATCGAAGACCAGCGGCGCCGGCGCGTCGAAGCTGAAGCATTCCAGGAACGCCGCTTCCAGCGCCTGCCGGCGGATGACCACGCTGAAGCGCTCGCAGTCGGCATCGGCCTGTAGCCGCACCGGCAGCGAGGGCGAGAACACGCGCACCGCGCCCACCGGCATCTCGTCGGCGCTGCCCTCCATCATCAGCCGGCAGCGGCCCGCCGTCACGGTCTGGATCACGAACTCGTCCTTGCCGACGCGCGGCTCGATCTCCATCGCCCGGCCATAGCGCGTGGTGGCCAGCGTCAGGTGACCGATCTGGCACGTGCGCAGCTGCACGTCGGGCGTCGCGTCTTCGGCATTTCCGACGCTTTCCCCTACATCGAGCCGCGTGGGCCCGAACACCCGCGCGGAGAGCGACTGCACGTGGTCCAGCGCCCGCGCGCGGCCAGCGTGGGCCGTGTTGCCTGTCTGCGATGCGGCGCGCTGCGTCATGGCACGTCTCCGGTGAGGTGCGGCCATCGTAGGAGCCACGCTCCGCTCGGGCAAGTCAGGGAAACCCGCTGTGCCGTGCCCCTGTCCGGATCTCGCGCGGTTTCGTTTCGATGCTGGCGGCTTCGTATCGATGCTACGGCCGCCGCGCCGCGCTCGCTACTGTCAGGGCAGGCGGCCACGCGGCTGCCGGCGGCAGCACGGCCCGACCACGATCGGCCGGCCCGCCCTTCCAACATGGCAGGAGACAACCCCATGCAACCCCCAATCCACCCCGTCGACCAGATGCTGCCCGCCCGGGCGATGGTCTCGCTCGGCTTCCAGCACATGCTGGTCAGCTACCTCGGCGCCATCGCGGTGCCCATGATCGTGGCCGGCGCGCTCAAGATGACGCCTGCCCAGACCACGCTGCTGATCAGTACCGCGCTGTTCACCTCGGGCATCGCCACGCTGCTGCAGACCGTGGGGTTCTGGAAGTTCGGCGTGCGGCTGCCGTTGATGCAGGGCGTGGCGTTCGGCTCGGTGGGGCCGGTCATCGCCATCGGCAGCGACCCCGCACTGGGCTTCAACGGCGTCTGCGGCGCGGTGATCGGCGCCGGCATCCTCACGCTGTTCCTGGCGCCGGTGATCGGCCGGCTCAAGCGCTTCTTTCCGCCGGTGGTGAGCGGCTGCATCATCACTGCAGTGGGGCTGTCGCTGTTCCCGGTGGCCTACCAGTGGACCGGCGGCGGGCACGGCGCCAAGGAGTTCGGCTCGCCGATGTTCTTCGTGGTGGCGTTCGGCACGGTCGCGCTGATCCTGTTCGTGAACAGCCACGGCGGCAAGCTCGTGCGCAGCCTGGCGGTGCTGATCGGCCTGCTGGTCGGTGGCGTGGCGGCGTGGCTGCTCGGCATGGGCAATTTCGACGAAGTGGCGCGCGCGCCGTGGTTCACCCTCGTCACGCCGTTCGCGTTCGGGCTGCCGACCTTCAACGCCGGCGCCATCGCCACCATGGTGATCGTGATGGTGGTGCAGATGGTCGAGTCGATGGGGTTGTTCGTGGCCATTGGCGACATCGTCAAACGGCCCGTCACCGAGCGCGAGGCCACCAACGGCCTGCGCGCCAACGGGCTGGCCAGTGCCATCGGCGGCATGTTCGCCGCGTTCCCGTTCATCGCCTTCATGGAGAACGTGGGCCTGGTGATCGTCACCGGCGTGCGCAGCCGCTGGGTGGTGGCCACCTGCGGCGTGATGCTCTGCGCGGTGGCGCTGGTGCCGAAGATCGGCGCGCTGTTCTCGTCGATCCCCTCGGCCGCGCTCGGCGGGGCCACGCTGGTGATGTTCGGCGTGGTGGTCGCGGCGGGCATCCGCACGCTCGGCCAGGTGGACTACGAGCGCAAGCCGGCCAACCTCAGCGTGGTGGCCATCACGCTGGGCTGCGCGTTGATGCCGGTGATCATGCCGTCCCTGCTCGCCAAGCTGCCGGCCGCGCTGCAGCCGTTCGTCCACAGCAGCGTGATCATTGCCTGCGTGGTGTCGGTCTTCCTCAACCTGCTGCTCAACGGCATCCCGGCGCGCGACGAGGAGCCGGCGCTGGCCGTCGCGCCCGAGCACATCCCGGAGATGTAAGCCATGACCCCTCCCCTCTCCCCTTCCCCGCAAGGCAACCTGCTGGTGCGCGGCGCGGCGGCCGTGATGACCGGCCGGGCCGGCGCCGCGGCACGCGTGGGCGCCGTCGACATCCGCATCCGTGATGGGCGCATCGCCGAACTGGCGGCCGGGCTCGTGCCGGGCGCCGACGAGACGGTCATCGACGCCACCGGCTGCGTGGTCTATCCCGGCTGGGTCAACACCCACCATCACCTGTTCCAGAACCTGCTCAAGGCGGTGCCGGCGGGCATGAATGCCGATCTCCAGGCATGGCTGGCGAGCGTGCCCTACCCCCGGCTGGCGCGCTTCACGCCCGAGCTGTTCCGCACGGCGGTGCGGCTGGGCATCGCCGAGCTGCTGCTGTCCGGCACCACCACCTGCGCCGACCATCACTACCTCTACCACCACGGCCACGGCGCGGAAACCGGCGACGCGTTGTTCGAGGAAGCCGAAGCGCTCGGCATGCGGCTGGTGCTGTGCCGGGGCGGTGCGATCCAGTCGGCCAGCGACCATCCCGGCATGCGCGCGACCGCGCTGGTGCCGGAGACGCTCGACGAGATGCTCGGCGATATCGAACGCCTGAAAGCCCGCTACCACGACGCCGCGCCAGACGGGCTGCGCCGCGTGGCCGTGGCGCCCACCACGCCCACGTTCTCGCTGCCGCCCGTGCTGCTGCGCGAGGTAGCCGGCTTCGCCCGTGGCATGGGGCTGCGGCTGCACACGCATCTGTCGGAGACCGACAACTACGTGCGCTTCTGCGCGGAGAAGTACCGCTGCACGCCGGTGCAGTTCGTGGCGGACCACGACTGGCTCGGCCCTGACGTCTGGTTCGCCCACCTCGTCACCGTCACGCCGGACGAGATCCGCATGCTCGGCAGTACCGGCACCGGCATGGCCCACTGCCCGGTCAGCAACGCGCGGCTCGGCAGCGGCATCGCGCCGGTGCGGGCGATGGCCGATGCCGGCGTGCCGGTGTCGATCGGCGTGGATGGCGTGGCGTCGAACGAGTCCGGCAGCATGGTGCACGAGGCTAATTTCGCTTGGCTGGTGCACCGGGCGCTCGGCGGCGCGACGCAGACCCGCGTGGAAGAGGTCATCCACTGGGGCACGGCCGGCGGCGCGCAGGTGCTGGGCCTGCCCGGCGTGGGCACGCTGGCGCCGGGGCAGTCCGCCGATCTGGCGATCTACGACGTGGGCGGCCTGCGCTTTGCCGGCTTCCACGACATCGCCACGGCCCCGGTGGCGGCGGGCGAACCGACCCCAGTACGCGATGTGTTCGTGCGCGGCCGGCACGTCGTGCGCCAGGGCGAGGTGGTAGGGCTCGACGTGGAGAAGTTGCGCCAGGAGGCACGCGACGCGCTGGCGGTGCTGATGGCGTAAGCGGCTTGCCGAAAGCCGCCGCAGGGTGCGGCGGCGTTCAGGGATTCTTCTCCGCCGCCGAGGCTTCGCGGAATGCCTTCTCGCCGGCGGTGGATATCTCGACCCACTTCTTGTCGGGCGCTGCGCCGTCCACGTAGCTGTCGTGCCAGTTCCACCATTTGTAGGTGGGCGTCTGCGGGTAGCCTTCGGGCGAATCCTCCCAGAGTTCCTGACGCCCCAGCGGGGTGATGTCGAGGCAGTTCCAGGTGTTGCCCATCTGCTCGTCGCCGCGATTGTTCAGGAAGTAGGTGCGGAAGATGCGGTCGCCGTCGCGGAAAAAGACGTTGGTGCCATGCCATTCGTCTACACCAAAGTCGGCATCGAAGCGGTCCGTGATGGTGAACCACGGAATGTCCTTCCAGCCCATGCGCGCCTTCAGCCCCGCAATCTCCGCCTGCGGCGCGCGCGAGACGAACACCATCGTCGTGTCCCGGGCGTTCAGGTGGGCCGGATGGGCGATCTGGTCGGCCACCAGCGAGCAGCCCCGGCAGGCATGCTCGGGCCAGCCGTGCACGCCGGGCTCGTAGAAGGCGCGGTAGACGATGAGCTGGCGCCGGCCGTCGAAGAGGTCCGCCAGGCTGCGCTTGCCGTCGGGCCCCTCGAATGTGTAGGGGGTGTCCACCGCCATCCACGGCATGCGGCGGCGCTCGGCGGCCAGCGCGTCGCGCGCGCGGGTCTGGGCCTTCTCCTTCACCAGCAGCGCCTGGCGCGCTGCCTCCCAGGCGTCCGGCGATACCACCGGCGGGGTCTTCATGTCCTTGGTTGATGTCGTCATGGTTCGCTATCTCCTATGCGTCCTGTACGGGGCGATCCCAGCCTAGTTTGGCACCCGGAGTCGGGATTGGGGAGTAACAAGGCTGACGGGATTGCGTAGGGCGCGGCCCCGGCTGTGCCGTCGTCGTCACAATCGATCATCCGTCCGACGCCATCGGCTACGCCTCAGGGATGATGGCGGCGCCGTCGGTATAGCGCCGGCCCGTCCCCATCCGCCGCAATTCGCCGCCAGCCCTTGCCAGCACTGGCCGCGCGGCGGTCGATACCCACGTCTGATGGATTCCCCCCCGCCGGCCTTCCAGAATGAACCGGACCGTCACGGCTCACTGTCATGGGGACAGCGACCGCGCCGCACGGACCGCCTTCAGGAGGCACAAGCACATGGACGTCCAGACCATCCGGGAGCGCGCGTTCGCCGCGCCGCTTTGCAGCCCGGCCTATCCGATGGGACCGTACCGCTTTCTCCATCGGGAGTTCTTCGTCATCACCTACCGCACCGACCCCGAGCGGCTGCGCGCCGTGGTGCCGGAGCCGCTCGAGATTGCCGAACCGGTGGTCCACTACGAATTCATCCGCATGCCGGACTCCACCGGCTTTGGCGACTACACCGAGTCCGGCCAGGTGATTCCGGTGATCTACCAGGGCCGGCGCGGCAACTACACCCATGCGATGTTCCTCGACGATCACCCGCCGCTGGCGGCGGGGCGCGAGCTGTGGGGTTTTCCGAAGAAGCTGGCCACGCCACGCCTGGCGGTAGAGACCGACACGCTGCTGGGCACCCTCGACTACGGTCCGGTACGCGTGGCCACCGGCACCATGGGCTACAAGCACAGGGCGCTGGACCAGCAGGAGGTGCACGACGCGCTGGCGAACACGCCCAACTACCTGCTGAAGATCATCCCCCATGTGGACGGCACGGCCCGCATCTGCGAGCTGGTCTGCTACTTCCTCAAGGATGTGGACGTGAAGGGCGCCTGGAGCGGCCCGGCCGCGCTGTCGCTGTTCCCGCACGCGCTGGCCCCGGTGGCAGACCTGCCCGTGCTGGAGGTGCTGGGCGCGAAGCACTACGTGGCCGACCTGACCCTCGGGCTGGGCGAGGTGGTCTTCGACTACCTCCAGCGCTAGCCCCAATCCCTTTTCTCTTTCCCTTCCCCTCTTTCGGAGAAACAAACATGAAGCTCCAAGGCAAATCGGCCATCGTGACCGGCGCGGCAAGCGGCATCGGCAAGGCCATCGCAGAAACGTTGGCCCGTGAGGGCGCGGCCGTAGCCGTGGCCGATCTCAACGCGGACGCCGCCAACAAGGTCGCGGCCGAGATCGAGGCCGCTGGCGGCCTGGCCATGGGCGTGGCCATGGACGTGACCAACGAGGATGCCGTCGAGTCCGCCACGGCGGCGGTGGCGGAGCGCTTCGGCGGCGTGGACATCCTGATCTCCAACGCCGGCATCCAGATCGTCGCCCCGATCCACGAATACAGCTTCGCGGACTGGAAGCGCATGCAGGCCATCCACCTCGACGGCGCCTTCCTGACCACGCGCGCGGCGCTCAAGCACATGTACCGCGACAACCGGGGCGGTACGGTGATCTACATGGGCTCGGTCCATTCGCACGAAGCCTCCCCGCTGAAGTGCGCCTACGTGGCCGCCAAGCACGGGCTGCTGGGCCTGGCGCGCGTGGTGGCCAAGGAAGGCGGCGAGCACAACGTGCGCTCGCACGTGATCTGCCCCGGCTTCGTGCGCACGCCGCTGGTGGACAAGCAGATTCCGGAGCAGGCGCGCGAGCTGGGCATCAGCGAGGAAGAGGTGGTGCGCCGCGTGATGTTGGGCGGCACCGTGGATGGCGTGTTCACCACCGTGGAGGACGTGGCCGAGACGGCGCTGTTCCTGTGCGCCTTCCCCTCCACCGCGCTGACCGGGCAGTCGTTCGTGGTCAGCCACGGCTGGTACATGCAGTAAGGGCGACGGGCGCCCCGTGGGAAACCCCGGGGCGCCACACGCCAACCGAGGCGAGGAGAAGACATGTTTCTCGAGAAGCAACCCCTGCAGGGCAGCTCCGGCGCCGCGCGGGCAAGAATCGAAGTGGATCGCGGCTATGCCGTGCGGGCGCTGGTGCTGCAAGGCGGCGGCGCGCTGGGCTCCTATCAGGCGGGCGTCTACGAAGGGCTGGCCGAGGCCGGCATCGCGCCGAACTGGGTGGCGGGCATCTCCATCGGCGCGCTGAATGCGGCCATCATCGCCGGCAACGCCCCCGAGCACCGGGTGGCGCGGCTGCGCGAGTTCTGGGCCCATATCTGCCGGCAGCCCTGGCTGCCCAGCCTGTTCCCGTACGAGACGATTGCCGACAGCGCCCAGCACTGGCCAGACCCGCTGCGCATCTGGTTCGATGGCATCGAGGCCGCACGCGCACTGGTCGAGGGCCAGCGCGGCTTCTTCTCGCCGCGCGTGTGGCGCACGCCGGGCGCCCACAGCGCGAGCTACTACGACACCTCGCCGCTGAAGGCCACGCTGGAGCGCTTTGCCGACTTCGACCGCATCAACCGCCATGCCGACATGCGCGTGTCGGTGGGCGCCGTGAACGTGCGCACGGGCAACTTCGTCTATTTCGACAATACCCAGATCACGCTGCGCGCCGAGCACTTCATGGCCTCCGGCGCGCTCCCGCCCGGCTTTCCGGCCGTGGAGATCGACGGCGAGTACTACTGGGACGGCGGCCTGGTCTCCAATACCCCGCTGTCGGCCATCCTGCAGGCCAAGCCGCGCCGCAACGCGCTGATCTTCCAGGTGGACCTGTGGAGCGCCCAGGGCGCGCTACCGGAAGACCTGATGGCGGTGGCCACGCGCCAGAAGGACGTGCAGTATTCCAGCCGCACGCGCCTCATTACCGACTCGATGAGCGAGCAGCAGAACTTCCGCCGCCTGCTCAACGACGTGCTGGCGCTGGTGCCCCCGGCGCGCCGCCAGACCGAGGCCTACCTGCGCGCGGCGGCAAGCGCCTGCGATGCGCGCCGCAACGTGATCCAGCTGATTTACCGCGATAAATCGTTCGAAGGCAGTGCGAAGGACTTCCAGTTCGGGCCGCTGACGATGCGGGAACACTGGACCAGCGGGTTGGACGATATCCGCGACACGCTGAGCCGTCCGGAATGGCTGGCCATGCCCACGCATGAGGAACCGTTCGTGACGCACGACATCCATCGGCAAGAGGCCGAGGACGCTCAGTAACTCAGTAACCCATCGCCGCCGGCTGGGCCGCGCCATCTCCCGGGCGCGGCGCGGCCGGGCTGGCCCCGCGTGGCGGGCACAGGCCGAGTTCCAGCGCCATCTTCACCAAATCGGCGAAGGTGCGCGCTGCCATCTTGCGCATGGCCCGGGCGCGATGGATCTTGATGGTGACCTCGCTGATCCCCATCTTCCCGGCAATCTGCTTGTTCATCAGGCCCGAGGCGGCCAGCGTCATCACTTCCCGCTCGCGCTCGCTGAGCGTGGCATAACGGGCGCGCAGGTCGTCGCCGCATTGCAGCGCGTGACGCTTGGTGCGATCAACGGCAATTGCCGCCGACACCGCGTCGAGGAAATCCTGGTCCCGGAACGGCTTGGTCAGGAAGTCCACCGCGCCGGCCTTCATCGCCCGCACCGACATCTCGATATCGCCATAGCCGGTGATGAAGACCACCGGCAGGCACATGCCGCGCTGGTTCATCTCGCGCTGCACCTCCAGCCCGTTGGCCACCCGCAGGCGCACGTCGAGCACCACGCAACTGGGCGAGTCGTCGATTTTCACCGCCAGGAACTCTTCCGCCGTGAGGAAGGAACGCGAGCGCATGCCGACGGAGCGCAGCAGGTTCGCCAGGGCGTCGTTCATGCCGGGGTCGTCATCGACGATGTAGATCAGCGGTTCGAGGGGGGCGCAGCCGTGAGGGGACTTCGGTGGCAGGGATTTCACGATGGGCTCCGGGTCTTGCAGACAACAATTTCAGTTGCTGGAAGTCTAGGCAGGCAGACGGCAGCCAACAAGACGCATGCCCGGGAGGCCGCGTTTCCAAGTCCGCACCAATCGCCCCGGATACGGACGACAAAAAAAGAACCGACGGCCCCGGAGGAGGAAGCCGTCGGTCAAACGGGATGGAGGAGACAGGATGGAGAGAAGCGGGACGGCTTAGAACGTGATGTTCGGGTTCCCGGCGGCCAGCGCCTGCTCGCGCACTGGCGCGGGCGGGTAGATCCACTGGGTGTTGATCATCATCTTGCGTTCCTTGCCTTCGGCGTGCGTCAGCTTGACCTGACGGTCCCAGCCTTCGGTGTAGACCGCGCCCCAGCTGCCCAGGTCCAGGCAGGTGGCGTAGAACGGCTGGCTGTAGTCGAGCGTCGGCAGGCCCAGCAGGTCGGCGGCCACGTTGTGGCCGGCAAAGCGGCCCATGAACAGCGCGTGCTGGCAGGACATCAGCGAGTAGTGGTCCTGGTCGTCGGTGAGCGCGCGCACCACGTCGCCGGCGCCGAAGACGTCCTTGGCGCCGATCACGCGGAGGTCAGGCGTCACGTCCATGCGGCCCTGGCGGTCCAGGTTCGGGGACACCTGCTTGGTCAGCGTGCTGGCCACCATGCCGCCGGTCCAGATGATGGTGTCGGTGTCGATGCGCTCGCCGGTGGCCGTGACCACGCCGGTGGCGTCCATCGACACCACACCGGCACCCAGGCGGGTTTCGATGCGAAGCTGGTCCAGCGCTTCCAGAATCTGCGGACGCGGGCCCGGGCCGAGGTCGGGGCCGATGGCCTCGTTACGCTCCACCACCACGATGCGCGGCTGGTAGTCCTTGCCGAAGATGGCGCGCAGGCGCTCGGGCAGCTCGGTCGCCACTTCCAGGCCGGTGAAGCCGCCGCCGACCACCACGAAGGTATTGCGGGAGGCCGTGCTCGGGCGCGCGGCCAGGCCCTGCAGGTGCTCGCGCAGCTTCACGGCCTCGTCGATCTGGTCCACCGCGAAGGCATGCTCGGTCAGGCCCGGCAGGGGCGGACGGAACAGGCGGCTGCCGCTGGTCAGCACCAGGCGGTCATAGCTGACCGACTGCGTGTCGCCGGAGGTGGTGGTCACATCGACGCTGCGGTCGCCCGGGTGAATCCGGTCGACGGTGCCTTCGATGAACTTCACGTTGACCGCGTTCAGCAGCGGCAGCAGGGGCACGGCCATCTGCTCAGGCTGGGCTTCATGCAGGCGGGGGCGCACGTGCAGCTCGGCCTTGGGCGATACCAGCGTGATCTCGACCACGGTGTCCGCGTTGCGCTCCATGTCCACGACACGCGCCGCACCGAGTGCGGACCAGACGCCGGCGAAGCCGCCGCCCACAATCAGAATCCTTTGTTTCATGGTCGTTTCCTCTTTATCTCAGCCAGGGGTGCCGCCGGGCACGGCAGCGATGGGATACCTACGGGAGGGCAGGGCACCGCTGCAGTGCGGGGACACTGCGGCGGTGCGGCTTGGTTGCCGTCCTGCTTGGGATGAATCGTAGGTGGAGGGGCGGTGGACCGGAAGTACCGCCACGGTACGCATGCTGTTGCCGCGCAGGCACCAATCGAGGGTGTACTCAGTGGGCGATGGCGATGACGCTTCGCATGCCCTCGCGGGCCATCTTGGCGTAGGGGCACATGCGCTCGGTATTGCGCACAAGCTCCTCGGCCACGTGCCGTTCCACACCCGGCATGCGGATGCGGACGTCCGCGATCAGCGCGTAGGCGCCATCGGCGGGGTCGCGCCCGAACGCGACCTCGACGGCCACGGTCATTGCTGCGACATCGACGTGCGCGCGCTTCGCGATCAGGCTCAGCGCGCCGTGGAAGCAGGCGGCAAAGCCCGCCGCGAAGAGCTGCTCGGGATTGGTGCCGCTGCCCGGGCCGCCCAGCGCGGCGGGCAGCCGCAGGTCCAGCATCAGATTGCCGTCATCGGATCTCGCCACCCCGGATGCACGGCCGTGCTCCGCCGTGCCGCCCGATACCGTGACGGTGGTCGTATACAGCGCGGTGAAGCCCTGGCCCCGGTATCGGTCGAGCAGCGTCAGCGGTGGAGGTTCCAGCCTCTCGTTATCCATCGTGTCTCCCGGCTGGTTGTTATCGATGCATCCAGTCGCTGAAGCTGATGTGGCCGAGCCGCGCCTCCCCTTCCGGCACCAGCGTGCCCTCCTGGAGTTCGGCGCCGAAGTAGCGCGCGTCCGGATCCGCCACGGCGGTCTTGGTAGCGCCGGTGGCCTTGAGGTAGCGCTGTACGAGGTCGCTCATCTGGAAACGCTCCGGGCCGGCGATGTCGACGATGCCGTTGACCGGCGCGGCCAGGGCGGCGTCCGCCACGGCGTCTGCCACGTCATCCGAGGCAATCGGCTGGATCAGCGCGGGCGTGATGCGCAGCGTGTCGCTGTCTCCCGCCGACTGGACGATGGCGCCGAGGAATTCGAGGAACTGCGTGGAGCGGACGATGGTGTAGGGGATGCCGGCGCCCCGGATCAGCGCTTCCTGGGCGATCTTGCCGCGGAAATAGCCGCTCTGCGCGAGCTTGTCCGTGCCGACCACCGACAACGCCACATGATGGGCGACCCCGGCGGCCTTCTCGGCGGCGGCCAGGTTGCGGCCGGATGTCTCGAAGAAGTGCAGCACCGCGTCGTCGGCGAACGAGGGCGAGTTCGCCACGTCCACCACCACCTTGGCACCGGCCAGCGCCTTGTCCAGCCCTTCGCCGGTCAGCGCGTTGACGCCCGACTTCGGCGAGGCCGCCACCACGTCATGCCCTTGCGCGACGAGACGCGCCACGACCTTCGTGCCAATGAGGCCGGTTCCGCCAATGACCACAATCTTCATGATGCTTCTCCTTGCTGAGTGCTGCGTTGCCGAGGGGGGGATGAATTCACCCTCATGCTAGACACCGGCGGCGCGTGGCGCCAGACCGACGCCAAGCGCACGGTGTTTCCTGTTTCGCACCAATCACAAGGAGACGTACAAAAAGAAGGCTAGCGGTTCACCTGCAGGCGGTATTCGCTGGGGGAGAGGCCGAAGTGGCGCTGGAAGGTCACGCGCATGCGCTCCTCGCTGCCGAAGCCGCATTCGTTGGCAATCTGGTCGATGGCCCGGTTCTGGTCCTGGAGCGCCCGCCGGGCGGCTTCGAGCCGGAACAGCTCCACGCCCTTGGCCGGCGTGCGGCCGGTCTTCTGCTTGTAGACCCGTGCGAAGTTGCGCGGGCTCATGCCGACATAGTCGGCCAGCTGCTCGACGGAAAGCTCGGCCCGGGACAGGTTTTGCACGATCCACATATGGAGCGACTCGAACACCGGCACCTGCCGGCTCTGCGTGATCAGCATCTCGCTCAGTTGCGGCTGCGCGCCGGGCCGCTTCATGTACACCGCGAGTTCCTTGGCGGTGTTCAGCGCCACCTCGTGGCCGTAGTCGGCCTCCACCATGGCGAGCGCGAGGTCGATGCCGGTGGTGACGCCGGCCGAGGTCCAGAGATGCTGCTGTTGCACGAAGATGGCGTCGGCGTCCAGGTCCACGCTGGGAAACAGCTCGTGGAAGCGGTCGCGCATCGCCCAGTGGGTGGTGGCACGCTTGCCGTCGAGCAGGCCGGCGAAGCCCAGCAGGAAGGCGCCGGTGCACACGGACGCCACGCGCCGCACCTTGCACGGCGCGTCGTGCAGCCAGGCGATCAGCGACGCGGAATGCTGGGCCACGTCGATGATCTTCGGGGAGCCCGGCACGATCACCGTGTCGACAAGGCGCAGATCGAGCGTCTCCAGCGACTCGACCTGCAGCATCGTGCCTTCCGCCGACGGTACGGCGCCGCCATCCAGGCTGGCGGTATGACAACGGTAGCCCGCCAGCCCGTGCTCGTGCGCGTAGCGGGAAGCGGCCCAGAACACGGTTTGCGGTCCGGCCAGGTCGAGCAGGCTCACTTCGGGATAGACCACGAAAAGAATATTGCGTGGCATCTGTTCAATGTTCCCTGCGTACGGCGTAGGTATCTGGCCCATGGCTGGTAGCGCTGAAATCGGTGGATGTTAAGTCTTGCGGACAATCTGGCGCAAGACCGTGACCGGCGGATGTCGGGCTGCCTGGTGGACCCGGCGGACCCGGCGGACCCGGCGGCACGTGGCGCAGATCGATCACGGCCTGCATCAGCGCAGGGCGTTCGACCATGCCGAGGTAGGCACCGTCCCGGGTCACGACCAGCGGGTCCGCCGGGTGCCGGTGCAGCGTCGGCGTCAGTGCCCGCGCCAGCTCGATGACCGTGGCATCGATGCAGAGCCGGTGCGGCGCGTGCGAGACGAACTGCACGCAGTGTTCGCGATGGATCCAGCCCCGGTAGCACGGCAGCCGCACCACATCGCCAATCAGCTCGCGGCAGATCACCCCCACCGGCACCTCCCCCCTCAGCACGGCCACCGCGCTGGCGGTGGGATGCTGGGCCAGGATCCGCAGCGCGTCACCCAGGGACTGCGTGTGCTGCACGGCGGGAATTCGGCGCAGCAGGGTCGGCAGCACAGCCGTTGGCACGCGATACGGGTCTTGTCTCATCGGGGAGTCGGGGGGCCCACGCTGGCGCAGGCTGGATCGGGACACTGTCAGAGCGAGTCTAGTCAGGCGCGGGATGGTGAACAAGACACCTGGCGCGGCCACGAAGTTTCCCCGTACGCACCAATCGCCCGGCCGATGCCCGGTACGTGCCGAACGCGGCGGGCAGCTTGGCAGGAATTATGGGAACGCTGTCATTTACGTCACATTGGCCCCTAATTACCATCGAAGCAAGTCCAGAACAGGCCGAAAAACCGGCCGGCATCGAAGTCTTTAGTGAGAAGCAAGCATGAACAATGCAGTACGCGTCGCGGTGGTGTACCACAGTGGGTATGGTCACACGCGCCGACAGGCGGAAGCCGTGCACGCGGGCGCCGCCAGTGTCATGGGGGTAAGGAGCGTGCTGATTCCCGTGGAAGACGTCGACGCGCACTGGAAGGACCTGGAATCGGTCGACGCGGTCATCTTCGGCACGCCCACCTATATGGGTAGCGCCTCCGCGCAGTTCAAGGCGTTCATGGACGCCTCGTCGCAGACCGTGTTCGCCACCGGCGCCTGGAAAGACAAGGTGGCCGCCGGTTTCACCAACGCGGCCTCGCGCTCCGGTGACAAGCTGAACACGCTGCAGCAACTGGCGATTTACGCCGCGCAGCTCGGCATGCACTGGGTCAACCTGGGCCTGCCGCCCGGCCACAACCACTCCGGCTCCACCGAGGACAGCATGAATCGTCATGGCTACTTCCTTGGCGCGGCGGCCCAGAGCGATGCGGATGTCTGCGCCGATGACGGCGCCACCGCGGCGGACCTCAAGACTTCAGCCTACCTGGGTGCGCGCGTGGCGCGTGTGGCCCTGCAACTGGCGGCCGGCCGGGCCGAGCTGGCCAAGCTGTCGCTGGCGGCGTAATCACCGCGGCGGCCCGCGCACCGGCTCCGGGTGGGTGCCCTAGGTGGGCACCCTCAGGTGGGCACGCTCAGGCCGCTTCCTGCGCGGCAGCCAGGTAGCCGTGAATCTGCGAGACGACCACAGCCCCTTCGCCCACGGCGGTGGCCACGCGTTTGGTCGATCCGGACCTCACATCGCCGATGGCGAAGATGCCCGGCACGCAGGTTTCCAGCGTGTTGGTCGGCTGTCCGGCCAGGGTGCCTGTCAGCACGAAGCCCTTCTGATCCAGGCCCACCTGGCAACCGCCCAGCCATGCCGTATTCGGGTCGGCGCCGGTGAACAGGAACACATGCTGAATCGCTTTCTTCTCTTCCACACCCGTCTCGCGGTTGCGGAGTACCACGCCGGTGAGCCGGGCGTCGCCGCTCAGGTTCGTCACTTCGGTATGCGCATGGACGGTGATGTTGGGCTGCGCGGCGATGCGGTCGATCAGGTACCGGGACATGCTCTGTTCGAGGCTCGCCCCCCGGATCACGATATGCACGTGCGCGGCGTGCGCGCCGAGGAACACGGCGGCCTGACCGGCCGAGTTGCCGCCGCCCACCAGCACCACTTCCTGGCTGGCGCAGAGCTTGGCTTCCACCGGCGATGCCCAGTAATAGAGTCCCCGGCCCTCGAACATCGCCCGGTTCGGGATCGGCGGGCGACGGTAGGCGGCGCCGCTGGCGATGACCATCGTGCGCGCGCGCACCGTATCGCCGGCCTTGGTACGCACCTTGTGCACCGTGCCGCAGTCCAGCCGGGCGACTTCGACGGGGCTCGCGATATGCGCGCCGAACTTCTGCGCCTGGGCGTAGGCATTGGCGGTCAGCGTGTGGCCCGAGATGCCCGCCGGAAAGCCGAGGTAGTTCTCGATGCGCGCGCTGGCGCCCGCCTGCCCGCCGGGCGAGAGGGCGTCCAGCACGATCACGCGCAGGCCTTCGGACGCCGCGTAGACGGCGGCGGCGAGTCCCGCCGGGCCGGCGCCGATGATGCCGACGTCGTAGACGCGGTCCTTGTCGAGTTCGGGCAGCAAGCCGAGGCAGGCCAGCACCTGCGTGGTATCGGGGCGGCGCAGCACCGTGCCGTTGGGGCAGATCATCAGCGGGAGGTCGGCCTCGTGGGCGTCGAACTTGCGCAGCATGCCGGCGGCGTCCTCGTCGGTGTCGAGATCGAACACCGAGTAGGGGTAATTGTTGCGGCGCAGCAAGGCCTGGAGTTCGACCATGGCGGCGTCGCTGCCGTGGCCGACCAGCGACGGGCCGCGCCCGCGCTGGATCATCGCCGTGCGGCGCAGGATCAGCGCCTGCATGATCAGTTCGCCGAGCACCGCCTCCGCCACCATCAGGGAGCGCAGGCAGGCCGGGCGCACGACGATGGCGCGCACATCCTCCATGGCGATGCCGTCCACCAGTTCCGGCATGCCGGAAAGCTGGCCGATCTCGGCCAGGAAGTTGCCCGGGCCGTGTTCCGTGACCAGCGTGCTGTCGCCGATGCCGTCACGCTGGACGATGCGCACCCGCCCTTCCACCACCAGCACCAGCCCGCTGGCCGGGTCGCCGGTGCGCACCACCAGTTCGCCGGCACGCCAGGTCCGTTCAGCGCCATAAGGCGCGATCCGGGCGATGTCTGCGGCGGTCAGGTGCGGGTACATCTGCCGACGATGAAACGCAATGACCGGAGCGCCCGGTTGCTCTCCCGACGCATCGCCAGCGGCGGTGGCGGAAGTGAGGGGGTTCGGGAGGGTGTCCATGGCGTTTTCGAGGGTGAGGTGGGCTTGGATTGCAGAGTAGCAGTCCGGCCCCGGAAACTCAGTCATGCACTCGGCGACTCCCGTACGACTTACGTATATCGATCCGCAACCGCTTCGACTGGGGAACAGCAGGAATGAACCGATCCGACACATTGGACCCGGCGGCAGGCGTGGCATCGATCGTCCCGGCGACGCCCTTGGCGCCCGGGGAGGCCATGGAACGTGGCTTCCGCGTCAGCCTCCCGAATCGCGCCGATGCGCTGTCCACGGGCTTTGCGGCGAGCTACGCCGGCATCATGGCCTTCATGGCGGTGGCCAGCGAGGGCAGCTTCGCCAAGGCCGGCGAGCGCCTCGGCATCGGCCGCTCGGCGGTGAGCCGCAACGTGCAGAAGCTGGAGACGCAGCTGAGCACGCGGCTGTTCCTGCGTACCACGCGCACCACACAGCTGACACGCGAGGGCCAGCGCTTTTTCGAGAATTGTCATCAGGGCGTCACGCATATCGTCGAGGCCATGAACGACATGCTGGAGCTGCGCGAAGGCCCGCCGCGCGGCATGATCCGCATCAGCGCTACCGTGGGCTTTGGCCGGAAGGTGGTGGCACCGCTGCTGGAGCCATTCATGGCCGCCTATCCCGAGATCGCCATCGAATTGCTGCTCGACGACCGGCCCACCGACTTCGCCTCCGAGCAGGTCGACGTGGCCTTCCGCAACGGGCGCATCGAGGACTCCAGCATCATCGCCAAGCAGCTGATTCCGATGCAGATGGCGCTGTGCGCGTCGCCCGCCTACGTGGCGCGGCACGGCCTGCCCGATACGCTGGAAGACCTGAGCCGGCATACCTGCATCAACTTCCGCTTTGCCAGCGGGCGGGTCTTCGAATGGGAGTTCAAGGTGGAGGGGCAACTGCGCAAGGTCATGCCGACCGCGCGGCTCACGTTCAACGACGCCGACCTGGTCCTGCATGCGGTCCTGCAGGGCTGGGGCATCGCGCAGCTGGCCGGGTACCAGATCGCCGAGCCCCTGGCCGCCGGGCAACTGGTGGTGGCGATGGGCCGCTACGCGCCCGACGACCGCGGGCACTACCTCTGCTACCTGAGCCGGCAGCACCTGCCCACGCGCATCCGCGTGTTTATCGACTTCATGACCGATGCGATCCGCGCGCAGGCGCTGAACTGCCTGACCGACTTCAACCCCGAGCCGGATCTGATCCCGGCGCCGATCGGTTGAGTGCCGCCGCGACGAAGTCGATGAACACCTTCGCGCGGGCGGGCAGGCGCCGCCCGAAGCTGTGCAGCACCTGCAGCGGCACGGGCCGCAGGCCGACATCGGGCAGCACCACGCGCAGGCGGTCGGCGTCGAGATCGGCCTGCACAGCCGTGCGCAGGATCTGGGCGATGCCCAGCCCGTTGACGGCGGCGGTGCGCAGCGCCTCGCCGCTGTCCGAGTCGAACGCGCCTTCCAGCGGCACGCGCGCCCCATCGGCAAAGGCGATCGGCACCACCTGCCCGGCCAGCCGGTAGCGCACGTGCCGGTGCGCGGCCAGATCCGCCACCGTGCGTGGCACGCCGTGCCGCTCCAGATAGTCCGGGGAGGCCACCAGCACCAGCGGCAGGTCCGCCAGCGGCTTGGCGAACAGGCCGCTGTCGACCACCTGCCCGGCGCGCAGGGCCAGGTCGAAGCCTTCACGGATCAAATCGACATGCTGGTCGCTGACGCTGACCTCCAGCGCCAGCCGGGGATGGCGCGGCATCAGGATCGCCGTGACCGGCCCCAGCAGCGAGCGCGCGAGGTCGCTCGGCATGCTGATGCGCAGCGTGCCCACCGCCGTGGACGGGGTGCCCAGCACCTCGGCGGCCTCCTCCAGCCCTCGCACCAGCGACGCCACGCGCCCGTAGTAGGCCTGCCCCTCGTCGGTCAGCTCGAAGGCGCGCGTCGAGCGGTGGAACAGCTTCACGCCCAGCCGCGCCTCCAGCCGCGCAATGCTCTTGGACACCGCCGAGGGCGTGGTGCCGAGCCGCCGCGCGGCGGCCGTGAACGAGCCCGCTTCCACGGCGCGGACGAAGGCGGACAAGCCATGCAGGCGTTCGATCGACATTGATGACAGGTTGGCACAAGTGATGGGTCTATTGTAGGGCTGGGAGGCCCCGGCCCGCTCTGGCTAAATGCGTAGGCAAACCCATCAGGGTTATCGAGGAACGCATATGAACACGCTAGCAGGAAAGGTCGCCGTCGTTACCGGCGGCAACAGTGGCATCGGTTTCGCCATCGCCCGTCAATTCGTCGACCAGGGCGCCCATGTGGTGATCGTCGGGCGCCGCAACGACGCCGTGGAGGCCGCCGTGGCCGAACTGGGCGCGAAGGCAGTCGGCCTGACCGGCGACATCGCCGATCTCGCCACCCACGACCGCGTGGCCGCCCTCGTTGCCGAGCGCTTCGGCGGCGCCGACATCTACGTGGCCAACGCCGGGATGAACATCATCACCGAATCCGCACAGGTCGGCATCGACGAGTACGACACCCACTTCGCCACCAACACCCGGGCGGTGTTCTTCGGCGTGCAGAAGATTGCGCCGGTGCTGCGCAACGGCGGCGCGGTGCTGCTGGTCAGCTCGATTGCCAGCGGCAAGGTGCTCGACGGCCACGCGGTCTATGCCGGCAGCAAGGCCGCCATCGAAGCGTTCGCGCGGAACTGGGCGCTGGAGTTCAAGGGACGCGGCATTCGCGTCAACGTGATCAGCCCGGGCCCGACCGAGACGCCGATCCTGGCCAAGCTGGGCGTCGGCCCGGCCGAGCGCCCCGGCTTCGAGGCCGCCATGGCCGCCGCCATCCCGCTGGGCCGGCTGGGCCGCGCCGACGAGGTGGCATCGGCCGCCGTGATGCTGGCAGGCAATGCCGGGAGCTTCATCACCGGCGTGAACCTGCGCGTGGACGGCGGCATCTCGCTGACCTGAGCCGGCTGATCCGGGCGCAGAAACGAAGAAGCCCGCCGGAAGGCGGGCTTCTGTCATGCGTACAGCGGTGTAGTGCTTACTGCGGACGGTTCACCGAGATGTCGAAGAACGGCACCGGCGCGCTGAGGCTGATCATCACGCCCACGCCGGTGTTGTTCAGCGTCATGGCAATGCCCTCGCGCACGCTGGCGGCGGCCGCGCGATAACGCAGGCCCGGCAGCGGGCTGTTCTGCGTCCAGGTGTCCGGACGGCCGTCGCCGCGCAGGCGCGAGTAGACGCCGGTCACCGGATCTGCCGCAGTGATCGTCGTCGACGCCTGTTCCATCAGGATCGTGCCGTCGGCGAAGGCCGTGGTGTCCCAGTACGAATTGGTCGTGCCGACCACCGGCACCGCGCGCGCGATCGCCTTGGTGGCGACCACGATGCCGTTGCCATGCGAGATCACGGCGGTGATCAGGCCATCGGTGCCCTTGAAGGCCACGGCTTGCGCCACACCGCCCGAGGTATAGGTCAGGCTGAAGCCGCCCTGGGGGTTGGCAGAGACCTCGGCCAGTTCCTCGGCGGCCCATGGCGTGCAGGCGCTGGTCCCCGTGCAATCCGAGCCCGCGGTCATCTTGCCGTCCGCGTTCAGGGTGAACGTCACGCGCGTCGGGGCGAACGCCACGGTGGAGTCGTCCCGCTCGAAGCCCAGGCCGTTCCAGTTGCCGGCCAGTTCCGCCAGCGGCAGGGTCTGCGCCGGGACGATCAGGGCGGGAATGACGCCGGAGGTGGTCGGCGGCACGAACATGCCCATGCCCGACTTCGCCATCATGATGTCGAACCCGTATGGGGCGATGCCGGCAGCGAAGTGGCAGTCATCGCCGCCAACGGGCGTAAGCGGCAGGGCGGGGCCCGGTTCGGCATCCGGGCTGAAGCTGGTCAGCGGGATGAGCGACGTGGTGTTGGCGTCAAACTTGAACGCACCGCCACCGCCGCCTACCGCCATCAGGAAATAGTTGCCCGTGCGCAGCCCCGCGCAGGTGGCCGAGGCCGGCTGCAGGATCGTGCCGATGGCGGTTGCACCGGCGTTGCTGCCCACCGCTGCCGACAGGTCGCCCAGCGTGGTCTTCGCCGTGGCCAGGCGTGCCATCAGTTGGTCCAGCAGCTTGTCCAGCGCATTGCCGGCGTTGCCGCCATTGGCGGCCACCAGCGGTGCCTTGAACGGGTCGATGCCCGTCAGGTCGACCACGCCGGTCAGGACCAGGCTCACGGCATTGTTGGCCTTGGTCAGGCCGTCCGCGGTGACGAGGTTCTGGGCATTCTTGTCGAACTGGGTGAAGAACGTCGTGGTGCTCCCGCCCGCCAGCGAGGCGGTCAGCAGTTCGGTCAGCGGCGTGATGTTGGCCACGGCGCTGGTGCCGGAGCCGCCTTCCACCACCGAGTGCAGCGTCGTGCCGTCCGGCGTGGTCACGGCCAGCACGCACGGACGCACGGCGTTGTCGATATTGAGGGTGAACGTGCCGTCAGCGGCCGTGGTGGCCGTGCCGCTACCCGTGGCGCATTTCGCCTGGACCGTGGCGCCAGCCAGCGCCGCACCGACCGCAGCCGTGCCGCTGATCTTGGTGGTCACCGGCGCGCTGCCCGAACCGCCGGCCGGCGTGCTGGTGGTGCCATCCCCGGAGCCGCCGCCGCAGGCCGAAAGCACCGCAGCCGCCAAACCCGTCAACAAAATCCTCGATTTCATCCCTGACCTCTTTCTTATGATGTCTTTCCCCGCGCAGCGACCCGCAGCGCGTACCCGCGGGCAAATCTACGATGCCCGGCGGCGTGGAGTGTCAGGGAGTGGTCTTGCGCCGGCCAACCCGCTGTGGGGGGA
Organism: Cupriavidus sp. 10L45; assembly: GCF_056395225.1. Classification (NCBI taxonomy): domain Bacteria; kingdom Pseudomonadati; phylum Pseudomonadota; class Betaproteobacteria; order Burkholderiales; family Burkholderiaceae; genus Cupriavidus; species Cupriavidus sp. 10L45. The sequence continues at coordinate 135,493 of NZ_JBFTJC010000002.1, read as the reverse complement.
TTGACAACACAACAGGATTGGCACATTTCGGCGACTTTGTCTCAGATCGCAATAATGCGTTATTCGACACCTGAATCCTTGTCAGAGCGGCGGCAGCCGCCGCCTGACCGGCTGGGATTTGACGATGGACGAACTGGTCTCCGCCATATCGGTAATCCGCTCGAGAATATGGTCCAGGTGTTCGATGGAGCGGAGGTACAGCCGTCCGATAAAGCAGTCGTCCCCGGTCACCTTGTCGCATTCGCCGAATTCGGGAATCGATTCGATCAGCTTCTGCACCTGCTGGAGCTTCCCCGGCAGCGGCCGGATGCGGACGATGGCCTGCATCGGGTAGCCGAGCGTGCGCGGTTCGGCATCCACGGTAAAGGCGCGGATCACCCCGCGCTCCTCCAGCCGCCGCAGCCGCTCCGACGCCGCCGGCGACGACAGCCCCACCTGCTCCGCCAGCGCCTTCACCGGCATGCGCGCGTCCTGCTGGAGCAGCGCCAGGATACGGCGGTCCAGATCGTCGATCGACATAGGAAATTTCCCCCTTTTGCCTAATTAAGTAAGGAATATAGGCGACTTGCCTACATTCCGGCATGGGCAGCGGGCGGACGACCTCGTAAACTGCCTAGCCTCGATAGGAGGATTCGCAGTGGACGAGCGCAAACGCGGGATGATGGAAATGGTGGCGGCGATGGTCATCTCCGGCACCATCGGCTGGCTGGTGGTGGTGTCGGGCCGCCCGGTGACGCAGGTGGTGTTCTGGCGCTGCGCGTTCGGCGCGGCCGTGCTGCTGGCGGTCTGCGCCGCCAAGGGCTACCTCAAGCCGGGCACGCTGAACCGCCGCCAGTTGCTGCTCGCGGTGGCGGGCGGCGTGGCCATCGTCGCCAACTGGCTGCTGCTGTTTTCGGCCTACGCGGGGGCGTCCATCTCGATTGCCACGGCGGTCTACAACACCCAGCCGTTCATGCTGGTGGCGCTCGGCGCGGTGTTCCTGCGCGAGCGGCTCACACTGGCCAAGCTCGGCTGGCTGCTGCTGTCCTTCGGCGGCATGCTGCTGATCGTGCAGGCCAAGCCCGGCGCCGGCGCGCCGCACGGCGACTACCTGGTCGGCATCCTGCTGGCGCTGGGCGCGGCGTTCTGCTACGCGCTGGCCGCGATGTTTGCGAAACAGCTCAAAGGCACGCCGCCGCATCTGATCGCCCTGATCCATGTGATCGTCGGCACCGTGATGCTGCTGCCGATGGCGGTGTCGTCTGATTTGCCGTCCGGCCTCGTGCCGTGGGCCACGCTGACCACCATGGGCGTGGTCCATACCGGCCTGATGTACATCCTGCTCTACGGCGCGATTCAGAAATTGCCTACGCACCTGACCGGCGCGCTGTCCTTCATCTATCCGATCGTCGCCATCCTGGTGGACCGGGTGGCGTTCGGCCACCAGTTGCACCCGACCCAGTTGGTCGGGGCGACGCTGATCCTGCTGGCCGCCGCCGGCATGACGCTGGGCTGGCCATGGCGCAAGCCGGCAGCAATGGTGGAGGTGGAGGGCAAGTCCTCAACGTGAGGCGGGGTCCGGCGCGCCGATGCGGTCGAGCGCCGCGAGCACGTCCGGCGCCAGCGCCAGCGTGGCTGCCTGCAGGTTTTCGCGCAGATGGCCGACCGACGAGGTGCCCGGGATCAGCAGGATATTGGGCGACCGGTGCAGCAGCCAGGCCAGCGCCACCTGCATCGGCGTAGCGCCCAGCGAGCGCGCGATATCCGCCAGCGCCGTGGACTGGATCGGCGAAAACCCACCCAGCGGGAAGAACGGCGTGTAAGCGATGCCCTGCCGCGCCAGATCGTCGATCAGCGCCTCGTCGTGCCGGTGCACGAGGTTGTACTGGTTCTGCACGCAGACGATCTTCGTGATGCGCTGCGCCTCCGCCACCTGCGTGGCAGTGACATTGCTCAGACCGATGTGGCGAATCAGGCCCTTTTTCTGGAGTTCGGCCAGCGCCACCACCTGCCGCTCCAGCGATCCTTCGGACGGCGCGTGGATATCGCCCATCGCCCGCAGATTGACGACATCCAGCGCCTCCAGCCCCAGGTTGCGCAGGTTGTCGTGCACGCCGCGCGCGAGGTCTTCCGGCTCCAGCGCCGGAATCCAGGCGGCATCCGCGCCGCGCACCGCGCCCAGCTTGGTCACGATCAGCAGATCGTCCGGATACGGGTGCAGCGCCTCGCGAATCAGCTGGTTAGTGATATGCGGGCCGTAGTAATCGCTGGTGTCGATATGGTTCACGCCCAGCGCCACGGCCTCGCGCAGGACGGCGATGGCGGCGTCGCGGTCCTTCGGCGGGCCGAATACGCCGGGGCCGGCCAGTTGCATCGCGCCGTAGCCGAGGCGGCGAATGGTCCGACCGGCCAGCGAAAAGGTGTTCAGGGGTTGGGATGCCGACATGACGCGCTCCTTGGAAGTGGGTGAAGCGAGTATGAGAGCGATTGCGCTGTTCGATAATCCCATCTAGATTGCACAGGTTGTTCAATAATCTGCACAGTCCGTGCCATTGCTGCGATGGAATTCAACGACCTTGCCGCCTTTGTTTCAGTCGCCCGCGCGGGCGGGTTCCGGGATGCTGCACGGATCGGCGGGGTATCCGCATCGAGCCTGAGCATTGCCGTGCGCCGGCTGGAAGCGCGGCTCGGCCTGCGGCTGCTGAACCGCACCACGCGCAGCGTGGCGGCGACCGAAGCCGGGCTGCGCCTGCTGGAGAAGCTGACGCCGCTGTTCAGCGAGATGGAAGCCTCGCTCGACGTGCTGAACCTGTTCCGCGACAAACCCACCGGCACGCTCCGGCTCAACGTGCCGTCGAGCGTGGCCACGCTGGAGCTGACCGCGCTGCTGCCCCGCTTTCTTGAGACTTATCCCGATATCCGCGTCGAGGTGATCGTCGAGGACAGCTTTGTCGATCTGCTGACGATTGGCTGCGACGCCGGCATCCGCTATGACGAGCGGCTGGAGCAGGACATGATCGCCGTGCCGATTGGCGCGCGCGTGCAGCGCTTTGCGACGGCTGCGGCGCCGTCCTATCTGGATCGGCACGGCCGGCCCAGCCATCCGCGCGAACTCCTCGGCCATGCCTGCCTGCGCGGCCAGTTCGCGGGCGGCGCGATGCCGCCGTGGATCTTCGAGCGCGATGGCGAGGTCGTGACGCTGGACCCGCCCGGCCCGCTGGTCGTGAAGCCGGCCGCCGCCTTCCACCTCGCCTTCGAGATCGCCCTGGCGGGCGGCGGCGTGGTCCATTTCTTCGAGGGCGGCCTGCGCCGCTACCTCGACAGCGGCGCGCTGGAGCCCATCCTGGAGCCGTGGTGGCAGACGTTCTCCGGACCGTTCCTCTACTACCCCGGCCATCGCCACGTGCCCGCGCCGCTGCGCGCTTTTATCGATTTCGTGAAGGCGGCGTAAATCAGAACGGCGCCGCCAAGGTCAGCCGCACGCCCTGCTGCAATCCGCCCATGCCGAACATCACGTTGTAGTCCAGCCCGAAGCGCATCGAGCGGGTGCGCAGCTTGGCGCCCAGACCCACCTGCACGCGGTCGCGACCGTACGGCGAGCCGTTCACGGTGTAGGCCGGCCCGGCGCCGGCCAGGTCGGCATAAGCCAGCCCGGCCCCGCTCTGGCCGTTGAAGTCATGCTGGAATTCGACCCGCGCGAACGGCAGGAACAGGCCCCAGCGCGTGGGCTGCGCGTACTCGGTGCGCAGGCCCAGCGTGCCGGACACCGCGGTCACGGTCTGCCCGAAGTAGGTCAGCGAACTGAAGCCGGCGCCCGTTTCCGAATACCGGTCGAGCGTGCTTTCCGAGACCGACAGGCGGCCGTAGGGCGACACCAGCCACGCCGAGTCGCGGTACTCGTAGCCGGTGGAGACCGAGGCGAAGACCTGATGCCCGTCGCGGCTGCCATAGGCGAAGGCGCTTTCGTCGCCCACCCAGCGGCGCGAATCGAAATTCAGCGAGCCGTAGCCGGCCACCCCGTCGATAAACAGCGAGGGCTTCGGGCGATAGCTGCCGTAGAGCGCCACGCTGAAGGCGTCGGCCTTGCTTTGCGTGCCGGAGGCCCCGACGTCCGTCGAATCGCGCCCGTAGCCAAAGCCGAGGCCGAGCGTGAATTCGTCCGAGAACCGGTAGTCCGCGCCGGCGGTCACGCCGCCCGTGGTGAAGCGGAAGCCGGACCGTTGCGCCGTGGTGTTGGCGAAGCCGAAGTCCACCGTGCCGGCGGTCCAGAAGGCCAGGCGGATATCGTCGTTGTCCGGCGTCGACGCGGCGCCGGCATTCGGCAGGTCTGGTGCGGTGCCCTCGCCGGTCCCATCGCCGGCGCCGGCTTCGGCGGCCACCGCGGCCTCGCGCGATCCCGCTCCCCTATCCATCCCACCGCGCCGGCCCGTGTCGGCCAGCCGGCTCGCGGGCAGCACGCCGCGCAGGCAGGCATCGCGCGCGGTCAGGTTCTGCTCGGACTCGCAGCGCCGCGTATCGCCCTCGGTGCGCGGCATCTGCACCGTGATCTGGTTGCCAGACGGCGCCCGGCCCTTGCCGTGCAACTGCTCCAGACGCTGGTTGTAATTGCTGAGCTGCGCCGTCGCAAAGCGGCGCGCGGCCTGGATCTGGGCGTTGATCAGGCCCGAGACGTCCGGGTCGGTCGACGGATCGCGGCGCGCGGCCACGCTCAGCTCGAGCACCGCTGGCGACGAGGTGGCGATGGCATTGCTCAGCGTGTAGGTCACCACGGCGGCGCCCGAGAACGCGGCAGCCGGCGTGAACGTCACCGTGTAGCCGGCGGCGGCAGCCACCTGCTTGTCCGCGCTGGCGGGGCTCTTGGCCGCGCTGGCGGCCACGGTGGCACTGCCGGCGTTGGCCGGCGTCACCGAGACGATGGTCACGCCCGTGAACGGGCCACCCGTGGCGCCCTCGGTCACGTCCACGCTGACCGGCCGGTTGGCGAGGGTCGAGAGCTGCCGCTGGGCCACCGCGATCGGCACCGCGTTCACGGTGACGGTGACCGTCACCGGCGCCGAGGCCCCGGCGCTATTGTTCAGCGCGTAGGCGAACGTCACCGCGCCCGAGGTGGTCGGCGTGGGGGTGTAGACAATGTCCAGCCCATTGACGACCACGCTGCCACTGGCCGGCGGCGTGGTGATCGTCACGCCCGAGAACGGCGCGCCCGTGGCGTTGGCGGCGGCATGGATCGTCACTGGTCCGTTGGAGGCCGTGGTCACCGCCACCGGCGGCGCTGTGGGAATCGTCTGCGCCGTGGCCAGCGTGAAGCTGCGGGTGGTGGTGAATGGCGCGCCCACCCCCGTGCTGCTGTCCATGATCTTCACGGTGAAGGTGGAGGCACCCGGCGTGGTCGGGGTACCGCTCAGCACACCAGTGCTCGGGTTCAACGACAATCCGGGCGGCAGCGTGCCGGCCGAGATGCTGAAGGTGTAGGGTGCGACACCACCGGCACCGGTCAGCGTCTGGCTGTAGGCGGTGCCGAGGGTCGGCGTGGGTAGCGTGGCGGGCGACAGCGTCAGCGTGGGCGTTCCCACGATCAGCGTGTAGGGCCGGCTGCCCGTGTATGGGCCGCCGCCGGTGCTGCTGTCCGTGGCGGTTACGGTGACGTTGAAGGCGCCACTCGCTGTCGGCGTCCCCGACAGCAAGCCCGCCGGGGACAGCGTTACGCCAGCCGGCAGCGCCCCGCTGGTCACGGCATAGGTATACGGCGCCGTGCCCCCACCTGCCGTCAGGACCTGGTTGTAGGGCGCACCCACGGTGCCGTTTGGCACGGCCGTCGGACTCATGGTCACCATCGGCACGCCGACGGTCATCACGTAGCTCTGCGTAGTCGAGAAGCCTGCGGTGTCGGTCGCGGTGATGCTGAAAGCGACAGCGCCGCCCCCGGTTGGCGTGCCCGCTAACACCCCACTCGGGCTTAGCGCCAGCCCGGACGGGAGCGTACCGCTCGTCACGGCATAGCTGTACGGCGCGGTCCCGCCGCTTGTCGACATGGTCTGGCTGTAGGCGATGGCGACCACGGGAGTCGGCAAGGTGCTCGGACTCATCGAGAGGGTTGGCGGAAGGACCGACAACGTCAGCGGACTGCTCGTCTTGGAGAACGGGCCGACACCTGTGCTGCTGTCGGTCGCTTTGACCGTGAAGACGTAGGTGCCGGCGCTCGTGGCCGTGCCGGCCAGCGTACCGTTGGAGGCGAGGCTGATCCCAGACGGCAGTGCGCCTGAGGCGAGCGTATAGGTGTACGGCGCGGCGCCGCCGGACGCCATGGCCAGCGACTGGCTGTACGGCACGCCTGCGGTGGCGGCGGTTGGCGAGGGCAGCGCATAGCTGATCGTCGGCGCCGAAACCGTGACCGTGACCGTGGCCGGCGCCGAGGTACCCGCCCCGTTCGTCGCCGTGTAGGTGAAGCTGTCCGGGCCGGCATAGCCGGCAGTGGGCGTATAGGTGATCGTCGTGCCCGACGGCGTAGCGGTGCCATGGGAGGCCCCCGTCGCCACCGCGACGCTGGTGGCCGCGCCGCCGGTCAGATTCAGCGTGATCGGGTTGTTGGTGCTCCCGTAGGCCACCGTGGCGGATACCGCCCCCGCCGTGGGCAGCGTGACATAGGTGAACCTGTCTGCGGCGCTGATGGCGCTGGTGCCGTCTGCCGTGGTCACGGTCACATCGACCGTGCCGGCGGCCCCGGGGGGCGCTGTGGCGGTGATATTCGTCGAACTGCCCACGACGAAGCTGGCCGAGGTCGCGCCGAACCTGACGTCGGGTATGCCTGTGAAATCGGTCCCGATGATCGTCACAATCGTGCCGCCGGCGGCGGATCCGCTGGAAGGGCTGATCGACGTCACCGTGGGCGGCACCGCCCATGCCAGTTGCGCGACAGCCATCAGCCACAGCGCCAGGATCGTTCCCAGCCATCGCCGGAAGACCCTCGCCATGCCCGTGGAACCTGCGCGCGCCACCCCTGCGGCGCCGTGCTGGCAACCGCCTCGTTTTTTGTTGTTTTGCACCCGATTTCTCCCGCAACCCCGCTTTTATTTAGGGGGCTGTTCTTTTTTCAGACCGGGCAGACCATAAGCGAAAGTGGCGCCTACGGCATCCCCCCTATTGGGTACTGTCGCCCGTGCAGCGGCCGCTTTGTCTATTTTTCACAACGGACTCGCCCATCAAAAATTCCTGAAAATTCCTCTTGAAATGAGATCGATTCCCATTTACACTGCTTTCACTGTCTGACGAACGGCACCGCCGGCGCAGACAAAACAGTTTTCAGGGCGTGGCAGCAATGCGGCGCCTGTTACCGACTTTTGTGGGGACCGCTCCGACACACGGAGCGTTTGGTAGTAGCCAGTCGCAGGAAGATCGGGAAAACATCCAGACCCCGTTTTCCCGATCGCGTCATCCTGCGACAAGCCAGGCCACCTTTTTATTCCGCGCGCCGTCAGGCACGGCGCGCCGCCCGGGACGGGCTGCCAGTCTGCGTCGTCCGGCCCGGGTGCTTCTCGCCTGATTTCCAGCACGCCTCGGCCGGTGGGCCATCGATACCTCGATACCCGCGCCCACCGCCTTCGGAATCCTCGTGGAGTCAACTAACTGAGCGCACCCCGCCCGGTGCGAGCCGCCGCATGTCCCTGTCATCCGTGAAGTCCAGCCCTACCCCTCTCCAACGCGCCGGCCTCAAAGCCACGTCGCCCCGCATGCATGTGCTGGAGGCGTTCCGGCGCAGCGACCGCCGCCACCTGAGCGCGGAAGATGTCTACCGGATCCTGCTGGCGCAGGAAGTGGATGCGGGCCTGTCCACGGTCTATCGCGTGCTGAACCAGCTGGTGCAGGCCAATATCCTCCTGCGGCACACGTTCGAAGCCGACCACGCCGTGTTCGAACTGAACGAAGGCGGCCACCATGACCACCTGATCTGCGTGAGCTGCGGGGTGGTGGAGGAATTCCGTGACGAGGGGATCGAGCAACGCCAGCGCAAGGTGGCGGCCGAGAATGATTTCGAGTTGCGCGAGCACATGCTGGTGCTCTATGGCCTGTGCCCGGCCTGCCAGGTGGTGCCGGGAAGCGAGTAATCGGCCGGGCAGAAGTGCCGGCCGGATCTCTTACAGAATTGGCCGATTCTGTTACAAATGTGCGTGAATAGTAATACGCCAGATGGGTAGAGTGGAGTCATAACCTCTCACCCCCTGGTGAATACTATGAACAAGCGTCCCCTTTCCCTGCTGGTTTTCGTCGCTGGCGCCGCCGCGCTGGCAGCTTCCACTGCCGCCATGGCGCGCGTCGATATCGACGTCAACCTCGGCGCGCCGGCCCCGGTCTACGTGGCACCCGCTCCCGTCTATGTCGAGCCCCGTCCGGCCCCGGTCTACATGCCGCCGCCGCCGGTGGTCTATCGTCCGGCGCCGGTGGTGGTGGCGCCGGTCGTGATCGGCTGGCATGGCGATCGCTACTGGGATGGCGGCCGCTGGTATGACCGCCGCCAGTACCAGGCGTGGCATCGTCACGACAACGGCCATGGCTATGGGTATGGCCGCGACCGTCACGATGACCATCGCGGCCATGACGACCACCGCGACCATGGTGACCGTGGCGACCACCGCCACTAAGTCAGACCAATAAGCCAGTCGTCAGGAGCTTGCCGCAGCGGGCTTGACCGCCGGCGCGGCCGGCTTCAGCACCAGCCAGACCGCCGCGCCGATCAGCAGCATTCCGGCGGCATGCGCCCACGACAGCGTCTCGCCCAGGAACATCCAGCCCCAGACGATGCCGAACGGCGGAATCAGGAAGGTCACCGTCAGCGACCGCACCGGGCCCAGATCCGCCACCAGCCGGAAATACAGCACGTAGGCGATGGCCGTGCAGACCATGCCGAGGCCGAGCATGGCCGCCCACACGCCCAGGCCAGCGGCCGGCAGCGTGTTCTCGCGCACCAGCGCGGCCAGACTGAACGGCAGCAGGAACAGCGTCGCGCCGACCATGCTGCCCGCCGCCACGAGCCGGTTATCCAGGCCGCCGCGCGCGGTGATCCAGCGGCGCGTCAGGAAGCCGGCCAGCCCGTAGCACGAGGTCGCCACCAGGCAGGCCAGCGCGCCGAGCAACACGTCATGCGAGAACACCACCGGGCCAGTGCGCGTGAGCACCGCCACCCCGGCCAGCCCGATCAGCACCCCCATCCCCTTGGCGCGCGTCAGCTTCTCGGCGAAGAACAGACTGCCGATCAGCACGCCCATCAGCGGCGTCATGGCGTTGAAAATGGCCGAATAGCCCGCCGGCAGCCACAGCGCAGCCACCGAATACATCACGAACGGGATACCCGAGTTGATGATGCCCAGCGCGATCACCGGGCGCCACTTGCCCTGCATATCCCATTTCACTTTCATCAGCATCAGGCAGGCCGCCAGCGTGACGGCACCGATCAGCACGCGGAAGAACGCTGTCGGCAGCGGCCCCAGCACCGGCGCGCCGATGCGCACGAACAGGAAACTGGCGCCCCAGATGGCGGACAGCGACAGCAGACGAATCAGGTCGGAGGGTTTCATGGGCTTCGTGAGAAGCAACGATTCGGGCGCCTGCCGCGAAACCGTTGCGCATTGGATACAAAACGACGAAAAATCGATCGATATGCCCCGTGCCGTAGGTTGATTGAACAACACGACGCGCGACACCGTACTGCCATTACACCGCGCCCGACGGCAGGCTGCGCGCTGGAATCGGACCTGATCCTGACCACGAAAATGGCCAAAGAACACGCGCTAAAAGTCGCAAAGTCTGCCCAAAAGTGGGGCAAAGATCACCATTGTTGCGGAATCGCCGCAGAATCGCTTTCGGATGCCTTTCATACCTACCCCCCATATGTGGGGAGCCCTAGCACAGGGCGTGACATCGCGTATTCGATTCCGCTAAACTCTGTTCTGCGCCAGAGTTAATTGACCCCTCCGACGCATTCCCGACAAGCCGCCAGGCAACCCTGGCGGCTTCTTTTTTTTCTGCCGTCGGAAAGCGCCTATCGTATGCGACTTCGGCATCTCTTGGGCAGCGCCGCAGCGCGCGCGGTAAAATCCGCGTCAACCGCCAGTCCCCCCTTTGCGTTGCCTGCCTCATGAAACGACAGTTCCTCGGCTTGTTAGCCCGCGTCTACGTCTTGCAATTCGCCATGGAGGTGCCCGCCACCGTGGCCATGCTTGCAGAAATGCTGATGGAGTACGGATTCCAGGTGGATATCGGCACGGTGCGGCCTTTGCTGCGCGCGTTGCAGATGGATGGGTATCTGGAAAGTGTATTGCGCGACGGTATCGGGCGGGTCTACCAACTGACCGAACAGGGACGCGAGGAACTGGCGAGCAGCCGGCTGCGCATCGACGAACTGTACCGCCGGCTCCATTCGCCCAACGGCGAGGACGCGGCGGCGTCCATCGTCAACGGCTGAGCCCCGACTGATCCCCAGACAAGACAAACCCGGCTGTGCGCCTGAGCGCCAGCCGGGTTTTTTCATGGCCACAGCGAACCTGAAGCGTACCCGTTTCTGCGGCGCCGGATGGGTGCCGGAGGGGCCTCAGGCGACGCGCGAGAAGCCGTCTCCGGCCAGCAGCAGGTCGCGCAGCGCGTTCAGCCCCAGCGGTTGGGAGAACAGGAAACCCTGCACCGCGTCGCAGCCCTCGCCACGCAGGAAATCCAGCTGCGCGGTCGACTCCACACCTTCCGCCACCACGTGCAGGTGCAGTTGATGGCCGAGCGCGATGATGGCGGCCGCCACCGCGCGGTCGTGGCCGGGCACGGCCAGGTCATCGACAAATGACTTGTCGATCTTGAGCTTGCTGATCGGCAGCCGCGTCAGGTAGCCCAGGCCCGAATAACCCGTGCCGAAGTCGTCGATGGACACACTCACGCCCAACTGGCGCACGCGCCGGAACGACTCGATCGTGGTCTCGCCGCCATCCACGAGAATGCCTTCGGTGACCTCGATGGTCAGGCTCGGGGCCGGCAGGCTGGCCGCCTGGAGGCAGCGCGCGACGGTCTCCGGGAAGTCCGCCCGGCGCAGTTGCAAGGGCGAGATGTTCACCGCCACGTCGATGTCGCGGCCCAGTTCGTTGCGCAGGGTCTGGATGTCGCGGCATGCGGTGGCCAGCGTCCACTCGCCCAGCGCGTCGATCATCCCGCACTGCTCGGCAATCGGGATGAATTCGGATGGCTGCATCACGCCGCGCTCGGGGGTTTCCCAGGCGATCAGCGCCTCCACGCCCACCACGTTCAGCGTGGCGAGGTCGACGATGGGCTGGTAGCGCAGCCGGAATTCCTGTTCGGCCAGCGCGCGGCGCAGCAGCGCCTCGATCGTGAAGCGGGTCAGCGAAGCCTCGGCCATCTCGCTCGCAAAGCGCCGCAGCTGCGCCCGGCCGCCGCGCTTGGCCGCGTACATGGCCGAATCGGCGGATTTCAGGAGGTCGGTCAGCGTCTCGCCATCGTCGGGATAGATCGCCATGCCGAGCGAAGGCGTCACCCGCAGCGGCTGCCCGGCCAGGTGCCCGGCCAGCTGCAAGCCTTCGGAGACGCGCGCCAGGATCTTGGCCGCCGTCAGTTCGGCCTCGCTGTCATGGCGCAGGCCGCCCAGCACCACGGCGAATTCGTCGCCGCCCATGCGTGCCACCACGTCGCGCGGCTGCACCGTGCCGCGCAGGCGCTGGGCAATCGTGCGCAATACGTCGTCGCCCACCGGGTGCCCGAGGGTTTCGTTGATGTGCTTGAAGTGGTCGAGGTCGAGCAGCAGTAGCGCCACGCGCTCGCCATGGCGGCGCGCATCGTCGAGGACGGCCTCGGTGCGGCTGTGCAGCGCGGCGCGGTTCAGCAGCCCGGTCAGCGCATCGTGCTGCGCCAGATGGCGGATGTACTCGTCCACGCGGCGGCGTTCGGTCTGGTCCTGCGTCGCCTGGGCCTGGGTCACCTGCCCGGACGCCCGGCGGCTCCACCAAGCCCGCGCCGCCCAGCCCGCCAAAGCGCCGCCCGCTGCAACCAGCAGCCAGGGCAGAACGGGCAACCACGCGGACAAAGTCATGAAGGCAGGATAAAAGACGGTGGAAAATGGCGCCGGCTCCCCCTCGTTTGGGGGGCAATTTCGACACGCCGGCCGCACTATACCGTGCCGGCCCAACGGCGCACAGTGCTTCCGCACACACATGCGCGGGCCGCCAGCAGAAATGCGCGGCCGTTGTCAACGCCGTTTCCCCCGGCTGACTCAAACGGGTGATGCGTGATAGGTTCCCCCCGCTGCCGCACCCCCGGAATCAGGCACGGGAAGTGCGTGAGCAGCATTGTTTTCCACTCCCGCGCGCCCTCGCCCTCCGTATTGCCCGCGTTTGTCAGCATGCCCCGCATCCAACCCTCCCTGAAGGCGCGCATCGCGCTGATCACCACGGTGCTCGCCGCCGTGCTGGGGACGGGCATCGTACTCGGCTCGCTCTATTACGCGCACCGGGACCTGGAGGACGCCCTCCAGAACCAGCAGGACTCCATCGTCAAGCTTTCTGCCGACCAGCTCGACACGGCCATGGACGACCGCATCGTGATGCTGGCCCATATGGCACCGCAGATCGGCGCGGTGCTGGAGGGCGCACACGGCCGGGCTCGGGAGGACGTGCGCGCCGACCTGCTCGACGTCATCGGCAAGACCATCCCGGTGCCGGCGGCGTTCAATTCGGTGGTGGTGACCGATGCCACGGGCAGCGTGCTGACATCCTCCGGCCCGCCGATCGAGGTGTCCGACCGCGACTACTTCCGCGAGGCGGTGCGCACGCTGAACCCGGTGGTGGCCGCGCCGATCCACGCGCGCGTCGATGGCACGATTGGCGTGCTGGTGGCGATGCCGGTGGTCTCGGCGTCGAAGCAGTTCCTCGGCCTGGTGGGCGGCTGGCTCGATCTGTCGCGCTCGAACTTCCTGGTCGAGATCGCGCGTAGCCGGCTGGGTAGCACCGGGTTCTACTGTCTGGTGTCAGCGGGTGCCAAGCCGGTCTACGTGCAGCATCCGGACACCCGCCAGGCCCGCCAGCCGGCCCGCGCCGTGGGCGACACCTGCGGCGAGACGGACCAGACTGCGACGTTCGAATTCCTGATGCCGGAACGGCCCGTGATCGCGCGCTACCTGATGTCCACCACGGGCTGGGAGTTGATCGCCGTGCTGCCCGCGCGCGAGGCCTACGCGCCCTTGCGCCAGATGCAGCGACGCTTCCTGATGATGGCGGGGCTGGTGCTGGGCGGCGTGGCGCTGGCGATCTGGCTGGCGGTGCGGCGGCTGCTCATGCCGCTGTCGCGGCTGCATCAGGTGGTGCAGGCCAGCGCCGACGACGCCGACGCCTTCGAGCGCCTGCCCCGCCGCCCCCAGCGCGATGAAATCGGCGACGTAACGCGCGCGTTCATCCGCCTGATGCGCGATGTGCGCCAGCGCGGCCAGCAACTGGCGCGCAGCGAGCGCCGGCTGCGCGCGGTCACGGACAACCTGCCTTCGCTGCTGGCCTTTGTCGACAACGACGAGCGCTACGTCTTCAACAACATCGCCTACGAGCAGGCATTCGGCATGCCGGTGGAGGCGATCCGGGGCAAGACTGTGCGGGAGCTGCTGGGCGAGGAGCGCTACGCGCTGGCGCGCCCCTTCCTGCAACAGGCGCTGGCGGGCGCGGTGATCACGTTCGAGAGCGAATACCGCACGCCGCAGCCGCACTGGATGGAAATGAGCTACCGCCCCGAATGGAGCGAGGACGGCAAGCAGGTGGTGGGGGTGCACATCCACGTGCAGGACATCACCCAGCGCAAGCTGGAGCACCAGCGGCTGGCGCGGATCTCCCAAACCGATCACCTGACGCAGCTCGAGAACCGGAGCGCCTTCGAGAGCCAGCTCCACGCGGCCATGGCGCGCAGCCGTGATGAGAATAGTCTGATAGCGCTGCTGTTCCTCGACATGGACCGCTTCAAGGCGGTGAACGACGCGCACGGCCATGCCACGGGCGACATGCTGCTGCAGTCGTTCGCCCTGCGCGTGCGCCGCTGCGTGCGCGACCAGGACCACGTCGCACGGCTGGGCGGCGATGAATTCGCGGTCATCCTGGAAGACATCCCCTCGCCCGCCACGGCCCAGCGCATTGCCGAGTCCATCCTGGACTCCATCGGCCAGCGCTTTTACTTCGACGGCGTGATGGCCGATGTGGACGTCAGCATCGGCGTGGCGCTCTATCGCGGCAGCCCGATGACGGACGAGACGCTCAAGCGCATGGCGGACGCGCTGCTCTACCGCGCCAAGGCGCTCGGCCGGGGCCGCTACGAGATTGGCCCGGCGGAGCTGATGGCGCTGGAAGCCTGACGCCCTGAAGGGGCATCACCGGCGGACTTTCGGCGCTGAAAGCGCCACCCGCCCGGGGGCTCAGTGCTTGGTCGAGTCGTCGGACGCGTCCGATGCCTGCGGCGCGGCCTCGTCGAACGGCACGTGCCGGCCATCGGCCGACTGGTAGCCCAGCCGCGCGCTCTCGCCCATCATCCGCTCGTAGGCCAGCATGGCCTCGGCCACCGCCTGGGGTTCGCCCTTGAATACGACTACATCGTTGCCGCAGCTCGGGCACTCGCCGCCGAATACGGCGTCGATGCCGCGCAGGCCGGGGGCCGGAATCGCATCGAAATTGGTGAACGAGGTCTTGCACGCGCCGCAGACCAGTTGTGCGGGCCGCAGGGCGTCGATTCGTGCCTGCGCCTGCTGCGCCCGTTCCTCGGGCGTGCCCCGCCGTTTTGCTTCACCCATGATGCCGTCCTTTCTCGCAGCTTATCGCTGCCAATTTGCAACTTCTTCACGCTTCTCCGGCCATTCAAATCGATGGACCGGAACTATCCAACGCTGACGGCGCCGAACCTGAGGCGGCCATTGTAGACCACGCCACATTGCGGCAGGACGCCGAGGCGCCTGCTATTGTGGATAACGGTTGCTGGTTGTCGACCACCCACCCCCAAGGAGGACACCCGATGATTCGACCCACAGTGCGAGAGAATTTTGACCGGTATGCCGACTGTATCGCCGCCTGCAATGCCTGTGCGGCCGCCAGCCTGAAGTGCGCGGCCGCCTGCCTCGAGGAGCAAGACGCCCGGAAGATGACCCGCTGCATCGCCCTGGACATGGACTGCGCCGGCATCTGCACCCTCGCCGCCTCCTACATGCTGCGCAATAGCGAATTTGCTCCCCTCGTCTGTGAAGACTGCGCCGAAGTGTGTAAATGGTGCAAGGAAGAATGTGAACGACATGACCATTGGCACTGCCAGGAATGCGCCGCGGCGTGCCAGGCCTGCATGGAAATGTGCCTCAAGATGACCGCCTGACCCGCCGGCATCGACAGCAATCTCCACGGCAATCTAACCGCCTGACGGCGAAAGGGGCTTCAGCGCGAATGTGACGCGGGAAGGCTATGCTAGCAGTCCTGCCTGATCCTGCAGCCTTCCCTCAAGGAGTCCGTCCATGTCCGCCAAGCCCGCAAACCCCTCGTCAGCCACCCGCCTCGAAAAAGACAGCCTCGGGGATGTGGCCGTGCCGGCCGATCATCTCTGGGGCGCCCAGACCGAGCGCTCCCGCCAGAATTTCCGCATCGGCACTGAGAAGATGCCCCCGGCGCTGATCGAGGCGTTCGCCGTGCTCAAGCTCTGCGCGGCCCGTGCGAATCGCGACCTGGGCGTGCTGAAGCCCGAGATTGCCGAAGCCATCGAGCAGGCCGCCGAGGAAGTCATCGCCGGCAAGTGGCCGGCCGAGTTCCCGCTCTCGGTCTGGCAGACCGGCTCGGGCACGCAGACCAACATGAACCTCAACGAGGTGATCTCCAACCGCGCCATCCAGCTGCTGGGCGGCGAGGTCGGCAGCAAGAAACCGGTTCACCCGAACGACCACGTCAACGCGAGCCAGTCGTCCAACGACAGCTTTCCCACGGCGATGCACATCGCCGCCACGCGCGCTATCCAGCAGACCCTGCTCCCCTCGCTCGAAAAACTGCAACAAACCTTCGCAAAGAAGGTGGAAGCGTTTGCCGACATCGTGAAGGTGGGCCGCACGCACCTGCAGGACGCGGTGCCGCTGACCCTCGGCCAGGAATTTTCCGGCTACATGACGCAGGTGGCGGACGCGCAATCGCGCCTGCAACAGGCCATGCTGCGCGCGATGCCGGTGGCGCAGGGCGGCACCGCCGTCGGCACCGGCCTGAACGCGCCCCCGGGATTCGCCGCCGCGTTTGCCCGCTCGCTGGCCGGCTACACCGGCCTGCCGTTCGAGCCCGCGGCGAACCGCTTCGCGCTCCAGGCCGCCCATGACGCGCTGGTCGATCTGTCGGGCGCGCTGAACACCACGGCGTCGTCGTTCCTGAAGATCGCGCGGGACTTCATGCTGCTCGGCTCAGGCCCGCGCGCCGGGTTTGCCGAACTGCAACTGCCGGCCAACGAACCCGGTTCGTCGATCATGCCCGGCAAGGTCAACCCGACCCAGGCCGAAGCCCTCGCCATGGTCTGCTGCCGCATCATCGGCAACCATACGACGGTGACGCTGGCCAACAGCCTCGGCACGCTCGAACTCAACGCCTACAAGCCGGTGATCGTCTATAGCCTGTTGCAGTCTGTGGTACTGCTGGCCGACGCAGCGTCGAGCTTCGCCGAACACATGGTGGAAGGCGTGGAGCCCGACCGCGCGCGCATCCAGGAACTGCTCGAACGCTCCCTGATGTCCGTGACCGCGCTGAACCCGCATATCGGCTACGACAAAGCCGCCGAAATCGCCAAGCTGGCCGTGAAGAAAAACCTGTCCCTGCGCGAGGCCGCCATCGCCTCCGGCCACGTCACCGAGGAACAGTTCGGCCAGTGGATCGACTTCAAGGGGATGACGAAGGAGGTGTGAGCGCCCGGCTGGAAGGCGGTCAGCCCACGACCGCCACCAACCCTGCCACGCCCAGCGCCAGCGCCGCCAAGGCATCGCCGGCGATCAGCCCGCCGCCCACCAGCGAGGTCGTGCTCATGTCCTCGGGCAGCGCGGCATCGCCGGCGGGCGCCGAGCGGTTTTTCGCCACGCTGTTCGCCACACTATTCACCACGCTGGCCAGCACCCCGCCCGCCGCCATCCACGCAGCGGCCGGCAGGTTCACGAAGCCCCCGAACGACGACGCGTACGGCGACGGCAGCACGGCGGCATCGAGCAGGAAATCGACGGTCTTGCCGGTGCCGCCGGACTGCGCGAAGCGCCGGTAGCGGGCCGATGCGCGGATCGTCTTGCGCGCGACCTCGGTCACCAGGCCGATACCCACCCCGATCCACACCGCCAGCCGCTGGTAGGGCCGGTCCTCGGTCATGCTGCGCAGCGCGCCGACGATCTTGTAGGTCATCGCGGAGGTCCAGCGCGCCGGCTGCTGATCGGCCGGCAGCAGGGTCTGGTCGAGCCGCAGCACCGGATACGCCTGCATGAACAGCCGCGCCAGCAGCACCGCCAGCACCGCGCCCACGACGATGCCGGCCACCTGATAGCCGAACTGCGTCATCCGGTTGGTGCCGAGCCGCCAGCCGGTGGAGCGGTCCTGCTGCATGTCGCACGCCTCGGCCGTGGAGACGAGCAGCACGGTCGCGGCGATCAGGCCGATATGGGGCTCGCGCAGCCCCACGGCGGCCATCAGGATCACCGTGAGCACGAAGGCCGACGAGATCGGATTGGAGTCCACCATGCCGACCGAGATGCCGTTGACCAGCGCGAACACCAGCACCAGCGCCACGGCCATCAGCTGGTAGCCCACCGGCTGGCCGAACCACACCGCGCCGGCCGCCACCACCGCCGCGCCCCAGACCACCACCCAGAGCCAGATCCAGCGCATCGGCAGGCCGCGTTGTTGGGAGGCGGGGGCCGGCGCCGGGTTGGCCGGCTGCCGCTCCCGCCAGGCCCGCACGAGCAGCATCGACACATCGATCAGCGCCGCGCCCATGATCATGCCCAGCGCGATCAGGAAGGTGATCTTGCGATAGGGGTCGCCCGGCGCCAGCCAGCCAATCGACACGAAATACGGCGTCAGCGCCCATCCCGCTAGCCCCCCGACCAGCGCCGCGATACCGATGCGCGCGCCGACAATCATCCCGGCGCCGAAGGTGGACGCGGACAGGTCGATGGCGCCCAGCCACGCCACGCGCGTGACCCCCACCCCGGCCACCGCCCCAAGCGCGATGCCGCCACCCAGCCGCGCCACCGAGCGCCGCAGCAGCACCGGATCGGTCAACGCGCGCAGGATGTTGGCCACGGCCAGCCCGGACGGGAACGTCAGCTGCATGCGGTCCACCAGCAAGGGCGTGTAGAGCATGCCCACACCCACGCCATACATGCCGATGCACAGCATGTAGCCGATCAGGTGCCAGAGCGGCGGCGCATCCATGCCCATCCAGCCCATCGCCTGGATCACCACGACCATCCCGCCCATCCCGGCCACGGACGCCGCCGCCGTCTGGATGTAGTTCGCCCCATGCCGCCCCGCCGCGCCATAGCCCGCCGTCACCGCCGAACCCAGAATGCCGGCCAGCACCTGCCCGCCAATAAAGAACCCGAGCGAGAAGTTCATATAGGCCGCCGCCACGCAGCCGAGCGGCCCAAGCACCAGCATCCCCGCCGCGCCAAGCAGGGCGTGGTATTGCCAGGTATCAGGGGCGGGCAGCCAGCGCCAGCGGGGAGTGGTGAGGAGGGTGGACATGAGATTCCGGACGTGAATGCTCCCAAGCATAGTGGCGCGGACGCCACCGTGCGGTGAAGGCATGGTATCTATACGAAAACCGCCTATTTATGTCCTGTTACTGTATAGATAAGCTGGGCACCCGCAGGATCTGCACATATAATGACCAAATCTGTCCATTTATCGTAGAGATAATGATCTTCAGTGCCTTGTTGGCCACCCTGGAGCATTGGGATCGCGCCGGCATCTGGAGCTTTTCGCTTCCCGTCCTCAGCCAGCTTTTTGGGGAGTCCGGCGACACGCTCAACAAGTCGCTGTCCCGTCACCAGCGCACCGGGATGATCGAGCGGATCGCCCGTGGGCTCTATATCAATCCGCGGGCACGCTCCCTGCCGCCCGACGTGCTCAGCGCCCTGCCGGCGTTCCTGCGCCCGTGGGACCTTAACTACCTGAGCCTCGAATCGGCGTTATCCGAGGCGGGATGGCTGTCGCAACTCCCTTCGCAGCTGACGCTGATGACGACAGGCCGCAGCCAGACGTTCCACACGCCGTACGGGACGCTCGAATTCACCCATACGGCGCGGCACATCGACACCCTGCGCGACGATCTCGTCTTCGATGCACGGCGCAAAATGTATGTCGCCAAGCCCGAACGCGCGCTGAAGGACCTGCGCCGCGCCGGGCGCAATGTCGATCTCGTGCAGATTCCCTCGCAGTCTCCCCATTCGGACCATGCCATTTCGCACCCGTACTGATCTCCTGGCACTGGCCGGCCGATACGCCACCGAGCGGCGCGTGCCGGCGGGCACGATCGCCAAGGAAATCCTCCACTACGAAATCCTCTACGCCCTGCTGCAGAGCGGCGCGGCCGCCGCGCTGACCTTCCAGGGCGGCACCGCGTTGCGGCTCTGCTATCAGGGCACGCGCTATTCCGAGGACCTGGACTTCGTTGCCGGACGCGCATTCGATCCTACTGTCATGGCGCCGTTCGAGGCCCTGCTCCGACGGGAAATTGCCAATGCCTACGGCCTGGAGGTGGAGATCCGCACGCCCGCGAAGGATGCGGCCCCGTCGGACGTTCACGTCGCGCGCTGGAGCGCACGCGTGCAGATGCCACAGGCCGACCGCAGCGTGCCGCAGGGTCAGGTCATCCATATCGAGGTTGCCAATGTGCCGGCGCACGATCCCGATCTGGTCGCGGTCAGCGCCAACTATCCGCACTTGCCGGAACCCCTCCGCCAGATGATCGTCACGGCGGAGACGCCGCGCGAAATCCTTGCCGACAAGATGGTGGCACTGGGCGCCCGCCCCTACATCAAGGCGCGCGACGTCTGGGACATCAAGTTCCTGACGGACCGCCAGCTCACGCCTGACATGGCGCTGATCGGCAGGAAGCTGATCGACTATGGCTGGACCGTGCCGTCGTACAAAGACCGTCTGCGCGAGCGGCTGGCGCTCCTGTCCCAACCCGAGACGGCCAAGGCGTTCCACGCGGAAATGACGCGATTCGTCGATGCGGGCGTGGCGAGCCAGATCGCCAATCCCGCGCTGGCCGCGCAGTTCCTGCGGCGTGCGGAAACCCTGGCCCAGAAGGTACTCGACGCCGATCTCGCGGTCGCCTGATCCGGCCCGGATGGGGCCAAAGCGTACCCGTTTCTGCGCAGGCGTTTCCGCCGCCTTCCGCCTCCCCCGCCCCCAAACCGTACCCATTTCTGCGCGCCCCGACCCTTGCGTGGTCAAGCATTGATCCGGCGTCGGGCATAGAATGTCGCGTCGGTCCGCCGGCATCCTCCATTCACTTCCCTCGCCGTTACGTCATGAAGCCCGCCCTGCTTGTCCTGATCCAGCTCGAACCCGCTCATCTTGAACTCGTCTCCGCCCAGTACGACGTCCGCTACGCGCCCACGGCCGAGGGCCGGGCGGCGGAGGTGGCGGCGCACGGCAAGACGTTCCGCGCCGTGTTGACCAATGGCACGGTCGGCCTGACTGCTGCCGAGATCGCGGCCATGCCGGCTGTGGAGGTGGTGTGCGCGCTGGGCGCCGGCTACGAGAACATCGACCTGGCCGCCTGCCGGGCGCGCGGGATTGCCGTGGGTAACGGCGCGGGCACCAACGACAGCTGCGTGGCCGATCACGCCATGGCGCTGCTGCTGGCCACCGTGCGCCGCGTGCCGGCGCTGGACCACGCCACGCGCGACGGCATCTGGCGCAACACGCTGCCGCTGCCGCCGAACTTCTCGGGCAAGCGGCTCGGCATCATCGGCCTCGGCACCATCGGGCGGCGCATTGCCCAGCGCGGCCAGGGCTTCGACCTCGAGATCGGCTATCACAACCGCCGGGCGCGCGAGGACGTGTCGTTCTCGTACTTTGCCGATGTGGGCGCGCTGGCCGAGTGGGCCGACTATCTGATCATCGCCACGCCGGGCGGCGCGGAGACGCGGCATCTGGTCGATACGCCGGTGCTGCGCGCGCTGGGGCCGCACGGCTACCTCGTCAATATCGCGCGGGGCAGCGTGGTGAACACGGCGGCGCTGGCCGATGCCTTGCGCGCCGGCGAGCTGGGCGGCGCCGGGCTCGATGTCTATGAGAGCGAGCCGCTGCCGCCCAAGGAATTGTTCGATTGCCCGAACGTGGTGCTGACCCCGCACATGGCCGGCTGGTCGCCGGAAGCGGTGCTGGCGTCGGTCAGCCAGTTCCTGGAGAACGCGCGCCGGCACTTCGCGGGCGAGCCGCTGTTCGCGCCGGTCGGCTAAGCACCGACAGGCTCAGGCCGCGACGGGGAAAGTCACGCGCACGCGCAGCCCCGGCGCGGCGTCTTCCAGCGCCACGCGGGCGCCGTGCGACTGGACGATCTCGGCCACGATGGCCAGCCCCAGCCCGCTGCCGCCCGTGGGCGCCTCCGGTACGCGGTAGAAACGGTCGAACACGCGCGCGCGTTCGTCGGCGGGAATGCCCGGGCCGTTGTCGCTGACCTGCAGTTCCACGCCGCCATCAGACAACCTCGCCACCCGCACATCGATCCGCCCGCCGGCCGGAATGTAGTGCAGGGCGTTGTCGATGAGATTGGTCAGCAGGATGCGCAGCGCGTCTGCATCGCCCCGCACCATGGCACCTTCGGCATCATCGGCCTCCAGCCCCAGGTCGATATCCCGGTCGATGGCCGCCTGGGACATTTCCGCGATCACCCCCGCAGCCAGCGCGCGCAGGTCCACCGGCTCATGCGGCGGCGGCGCGGCGCCGGGCTCCTGCCGCGCCAGCGTCAGCAACTGCGCGACGAGGTGCGTCAGCCGCTCCAGCCCCTGCCGCAGCTGCGACACGGCTTCCTGCCGGGCCGGCGCGCTGTCGGCGCGCTCCACCAGTTGCGCCTGCAATTGCAGCGCCGCCAGCGGCGTGCGCAGCGCGTGGGCAGCGTCGGCCACGAAGGCGCGCTGGGTGTCGATGGCCTGCGCCAGCCGCGCCAGCAACTGGTTCAGCGCGTCGGAAAGCGGGGCGATTTCGTCCGGCATCTGGCGCAAGGCCAGCGGCGCCAGCGTGTTGGCGTCGCGCGCGCGCACCTCGGTGGCAATCTCGCGCAGCGGGCGCAAACCCCGTCCCACCGCCATCCAGATCAACCACGCCAGCAGCGGCAGCAGCAGCAACAGCGGGGCGACCGTGCGCAGCGCCATATGCGCGGCCAGCGTGCGGCGCGCGCTCATCGGCTGGGCGATCTGGACCACGGTCGGGCCCAGCTGCACGCTGTAGATGCGCCATTCGCCGGAATCCGTCAGCACGCTGGAGAAGCCGAGTTCCGCGCGTGGCGGGAGCACCGGGTGGGAGTGAGACAGGTAGAGACTGCGGCCCGTGCCGTCCCAGATGTGGATGACCACGTCCTCGTCCGCATGGAGCAGGTCCGCGCTGGCGCCGCTGCCATTGCCGCCGTCGAACGGCGGCGCCATCGGGCTCGGGAACTGGCTCGGCAACGCCGCCGCCACCTGCTTCATCTGGTAGTCGAACAGCGCGTTGGCCTCCTGCCGGGCCTGCGCGTAGATCAGCCCGGTGGCCACGGCGATGCCCGCCGCCAGCCCGGCGGCCAGCCACCACAACAACGTACGTTGGATCGAGCGCATCAGGACGGATGCTCCTCGTCGGCGCCGTCTTGCTTCGGCACCATGTAGCCCACGCCACGGATATTGCGGATCAGGGCGGCGCCGAACTTGCGGCGCAGCGCGTGGATATAGACCTCGACCGTGTTGCTGCCCACCTCGTCGTCCCAGCCGTAGAGGCGCTCCTGCAGTTGCGCCACCGACCAGACCTGCCCGGGGCGCGCCATCAGCGCGGAGAGCAGCGCGAACTCGCGCGCGGACAGCCGCACCGCCGTGCCGGCCTGCGTGGCCTCGCGCGTGGCGGGGTTGAGCACGATGTCGCCATAGCGCAGCAGCGGCTCGGCACGGCCCTCAGCCCGGCGCGCCAGCGCGTGCATGCGCGCGGCCAGTTCCTGGAGGTCGAAGGGCTTGACGAGGTAGTCGTCCGCGCCGGCGTTGAGGCCGGCCACGCGGTCCGCCACGGCGTCGCGGGCGGTCAGGATCAGCACCGGTGTGCGCACGTTGCGGGCGCGCAGCGTCTTGAGCACGTCCAGGCCCGAGCGGCGCGGCAGGCCGAGGTCGAGTAGCACGAGGTCGTAGCCGCCGTCGGCGCGGGGGCCGTGCTGGTCAGACGCGGCGTCGAGGCCGGCATCGCCATCGCGCACCCAATCGACGGTAAAGCCCTCCTGGCGCAGCGCCACCTTCACGCTTTCGCCAATCATGGCGTCATCTTCCACCAGCAGTACACGCATATCGGGATCAATCAGTCAGGGGTGGGCGGCGCCGGCATGGCGCATGTCGCCCTCCAGGCGGTCTGCCAGCGCGCGCGCCAGCCCGGGCAGCGCCGGGTAGGCGGCCGTGATCACGTAGACCGGGATGTCGGCCAGATAGGCGCCCATGCGACCCTTGGCGGCGAAGCGCGCGGCGAACGGCGAGGCCCGGAAGGCATCGACGAAACGCGGCACGATACCGCCGCCGAGGTAGACCCCGCCGCGCGCACCGAGCACCAGCGCGACATCGCCCGCCACCGAGCCGAGCAGGCCGCAGAACGCCGCGAAGGCGCGCTGGCACAGCGGGTCGCCGGTCTTGATCGCACCATCCGTGACCTCGGCCGGCGTCAGTGGCTGGGCCAGGGGCGTACCCGTTTCTGCGACCAGCGCGGCATGGATCTGGGACAGGCCCATGCCCGACAGCATCCGCTCCGCCGAGACCCGGCCCAGATGCTGATGGGCGTAGCGCCAGGCGGTCCACTCGTCGTCGGTGTCCGGCATGATTTCGATATGGCCGCCCTCGCCGGCCAGCGCCACCGCGCCGCCGCCGGGCGCGGGGACCAGTCCCGAGACGCCCAGCCCCGTGCCCGGCCCCAGCAGCGCGCGCGGCGCCGTGGGCACCGCCGTGCCGTCGCGCACCAGCGCGAGGTCCTCGGCGGGCAAGTAGGGTAGCCCCAGCGCCAGCGCGGTGAAATCGTTGATGGCGACCAGCGTGTCGAAGTTGAGTGCGCGGCGCGTGGCGTCGATCGAGAACGCCCAGTTGTGGTTGGTCAGCTTGACGTGGTCGCCGGTCACCGGATTGGCCAGACCGATGGCCGCATGGCGCGGGCGCGGCAGGTCGTGCAGGCCGCGCAGGTACTGCTGCATGGCGGCTTCGAGCGACGGAAAATCCGCCACCTTCAGCGCGGTGACCGCACCAATTCGCAGCGGCGCCGTCTCCAGCGCCATCCGCACGTTGGTGCCGCCCACGTCGGCCAGCAGGCGGGGAAACGAGTCGGCTTGCGAATCAGGAGGAGGCATCGGGACCCTTTGTCGAAAACGAACGTTGGCGGGCGATCAGGTGCGGAACACATCCACGCCATGGCGGTGCCGCGCCAGCACCAGGCTCACCGGCAGCGCCGGCGTGGGCGCCTGGAGCGCGCGGGCCAGCACCTCGGCCTTCTTCTCGCCCGTGATGGCCAGGAAGGTGCGTTCGGCGGCCAGCAGCGCGGCGAGGTTCAGCGTCACGCGGGCGTGGTTCGCGCTGGTCGGATGGGTGACGAGGAAACCGGGCTTTGGCTCGGACAGCGCGGTCTGCAGCTCGGGCGCCTCCGGGAACAGCGACGCCGTGTGCCCATCCTCGCCCATGCCCAGCACCACCACGTCCGGCTGCTGGAAGCGTTCGTTGAGCCGCGCCACGGCGCGCTCCGGCTGAGACGCCTCGGCGGCATCCTCCACCAGCGGCACCCAGGCCGCCACGCCCGCGGCCTCGCGCAGCAGGTTGTGGCGCACCAGCGCGCCGTTGCTGTCGGGATGGTCGGGCGGCACCGCGCGCTCATCCA
Source organism: Cupriavidus sp. 10L45 (assembly GCF_056395225.1). NCBI lineage: Bacteria > Pseudomonadati > Pseudomonadota > Betaproteobacteria > Burkholderiales > Burkholderiaceae > Cupriavidus > Cupriavidus sp. 10L45. The sequence continues at coordinate 110,417 of NZ_JBFTJC010000002.1, read as the reverse complement.
CCAGCGTCACGGTCACGGCGTCCCAGCGGATGGGCCGATAGCGCAATCGCTCGAACATCGGCACCGGCGAGCGCCCGCCGGACACCGCCAGCACCGCCCAGCCTTTGGCCTGGATCACCAGATCCAGCGCATGGCCGATCGAGAGGGCCAGCGATTCGGCCTGATCCATCACGGAGGCATGTTCGTACTGGCGCATGATCGGTCCCTTTTATATATAGACAGGCGGTGGGTCAGACTTCCTCGTGCCAGAGCGCTTTGTCGCGCGACATCAGCGCCGACGACGCCGCAGGCCCCCAGGTGCCGGCGGTATACGACTTGGGCGGCACGGTGCTGTCGGCCCAGGTGTCGATGATCGGCTCCACCCAGCGCCACGCCTGCACCTGCTCGTCACGACGCACGAACAGGCCCAGCCGGCCGCGGATCACGTCCAGCAGCAGGCGCTCGTAGGCGCCGGCGCGGCGCACCTTGAACGAGTTGGCGAAGTCCAGGTCGAGCGAGGTGGGGGTCAGTTCGAGGGTATCGCCCGGCTGCTTGACCAGGAAATACAGCTTGATGCTTTCCTCGGGCTGGAGCTGGATCACCAGCCGGTTCTGCGGCGACAGCGTCAGCGGCTTGGGGAAGATGGCGTGCGGCACATCGCGGAAGTGGATCACGATCTCGGCCACGCGTGACTGCATGCGCTTGCCGGTGCGCAGGTAGAACGGCACGCCCTCCCATCGCCAGTTGGCAATCTCGGCCTTGATGGCGACGAAGGTCTCGGTGCGGCTGTCCGGGGCGATGCCCGGCTCGTCGATATAGCCCGGCACCGGCTTGCCGCCGACCGCACCGGCGCGGTACTGGCCGCGCACGGTCTTCTCGGCCACGTCCTGCGGCTGGATCGGCCGCAGCGCCTTGAGGATCTTGATCTTCTCGTCGCGGATGGCGTCTTCCGACAGGCTCGCCGGCGGCTCCATCGCCACCATGCACAGCAGTTGCAGCAGGTGGTTCTGCACCATGTCGCGCAGTGCGCCGGTGCGGTCGTAGAAGTCGCCGCGCGACTCCACGCCCAGTTCCTCGGCGATGGTGATCTGCACGTCCTGCACCCATTCGCGGCGCCACAGCGGCTCGAACAGCGCGTTGCCGAAGCGGATCGCCATCAGGTTCTGGACCGATTCCTTGCCCAGGTAATGGTCGATCCGATAGATCTGGTCTTCGGCGAAATACTTCGCCACGGAGGAATTGATGGCCTCGGACGAGTCCAGGTCGTGCCCCAGCGGCTTCTCCAGCACCACGCGCACGTTGGGCGTGTTCAGGCCGGTGCGGCCCAGCTGCTCGCAGATCGGCACGAAGATATGGGGGGCAGTGGCCAGGTAGCAGACCACCACCTCGGGCTTGCGGGCCAGCACCTTCTCGGCGAGGGCGTCGAAGTGGGCGGGCTCGCGCGCGTCGGCCTGGACGTAGCAGATGCGTTGCAGGAACGAGGCCCAGGCGTCGGGCGGCGCGTGCTCCAGCGCGGGCCGCACGGTGTCTTCCAGCGTGGCGATGTACTGCTCGGTGGTCTGGGCGTGGCTGCCCGTGGCGAGGATGCGCGCGGACGGATGCAGCACGCCGCAGCGGTGGGCGTCGAAGAGGGCCGGCAGCAGCTTGCGCCGCGCCAGGTCACCGGTGCCGCCGAACAGCACCATGTCGAAATCGGGCATGCTCACCCTGGGCTCCTTGCGGGGGGAAGTGGGCGCCCCGGCCTCTACTGAGTGCCGGCGAGGGGCGGATAAGTTCCGGCCATGTTACGTCACTCGCCCGGGATTGGGCAGTGGGCGGGGCGGATTCGGCCGGCGGGCGGACCCCGAGCGTACCCGTTTCTGCGTAGCGTCGCGGACGGCACACGGGGGTCGCACCGGGGTTCACACCGTTGTCACAGGCCGGCGCGGAACATCCGGGCGTGTGAGCGATCCGACCTGTATCCGCTCACTTCGCGCCCCAGCCGCCCCGGGGCGCATCCGGCCGATTTGGACTACGCTGATGGAGCGCCGCACGAAGCGCCCCACGCCTCACAGGAGAACACTCCATGCCACGCCACCCTGTCCTGGAGCGGGTTACGGCCCGCATCGTGACCCGCAGCCACGCCACGCGCCAGGCTTACCTCGACCGCACCCGCGCCATGGCCGGGCAGAAGGTCGAGCGCGCCAACCTGTCCTGCACCAACCTCGCCCACGGCGTGGCCGCCATGCCGGACGACGCCAAGATCCGCCTCAAGGCGCAGGAGCGCCCCAACCTGGCCATCGTCTCGGCCTATAACGACATGCTGTCCGCCCACCAGCCGCTGGAAGCGTTCCCGCGCTGGATCAAGGAGGCCGCGCTGGCCGCCGGCGGCACGGCGCAGTTCGCCGGGGGCACCCCGGCCATGTGCGATGGCGTGACGCAGGGCCAGGACGGCATGGACCTGTCGCTGTTCTCGCGCGACGTGATCGCCATGGCCACCGCCGTGGCGCTGTCCCACCAGATGTTCGACGGCGTGCTGTACCTGGGCGTCTGCGACAAGATCGTGCCCGGCCTGGTGATGGGCGCGCTGTCCTTCGGCCACCTGCCGGCCGTGTTCGTGCCGGGCGGGCCGATGACCACCGGCATCGGCAACGAGGAGAAGGCGCACATCCGCCAGCTCTACGCGGAAGGCAAGATCGGGCGCGTGGAGCTGCTGGAAGCCGAGACCCGGTCCTACCACGGCCCGGGCACCTGCACCTTCTACGGCACCGCCAACTCGAACCAGATGCTGATGGAGATCATGGGCCTGCACCTGCCGGGCACCGCCTTCATCAACCCCGGCACGCCGCTGCGCGAGGCGCTGACGCGCCATGCGGCCACCCACGCGCTGACGCTGGTGCATGGCGGCGAGCGCTACACCCCGGTGGCCGATGTGCTCGACGAACGCGCATTCGTCAACGGCATCGTCGGGCTGGTGGCCACGGGCGGGTCCACCAATCACACGCTGCACCTGATCGCCATGGCGCGCGTGGCTGGCATCCAGCTGACCTGGGACGACTTCGATGAACTCTCCGCCGTGGTGCCGCTGCTGGCGCGCGTCTACCCGAACGGCAAGGCCGATGTGAACCAGTTCCAGGCGGCCGGCGGGCTGGCAGTGGTGATTCGCGGCCTGCTGACGCTGGGGCTGCTGCACGACGACGTGACCACCATCGCCGGCAAGGGGCTGGCCGACTACACGCGCGAGCCGGTGCTGCGCGACGGCAAGCTGACCTGGATCGACGGCCCCACGGCCTCGCTCGACGACACCATCGTGCGCCTGCCCGACCAGCCGTTCGCGCCCGATGGCGGGATCAAGCTGCTCGACGGCAATCTCGGGCGATGTGTTATCAAGACATCCGCCGTGAAACCCGAACATCAGGTGGTGGAGGCGCCGGCCATCGTCTTCGAACGGCAGGATGACCTGCTGGACGCCTTCAAGCGCGGCGAACTCGAGCGCGATTTCGTGGCGGTGCTGCCGTGGCAGGGGCCGGCGTCGTGCGGCATGCCCGAACTGCACAAGCTCACGCCTACGCTGACGCTGCTGCAGGACCGTGGCTTCCACGTGGCGCTGGTGACGGATGGGCGGATGTCGGGGGCGTCGGGCAAGGTGCCGGCGGCCATCCACGTCTGCCCGGAGGCGCTGCTGGGCGGGGCCCTCGGCAAGGTGCGCACCGGCGACATCGTGCGTGTGGACGCGCCAGCCGGCGTGCTGACCGTAAAGCTGGCCGATGCCGACCTGGCGGCGCGCGAGGCCGATCGGCCTGATCTCTCGCGCAACCGGCACGGCGTGGGGCGCGACCTGTTCGGCGGCTTCCGCGCCCATGTGAGCACGGCCGAGACCGGCGCGTGCTCGCTGTTCGCGGACGAAGGGGTGGAGCCGCGCTAGTTCGGCCGGCGCGGCGGGGTGCGGCGGGCGTCGTAGCGGTCCGCCTTGCCGTCGCCGTCGGCCCCGTCTGCCAGCGCCTCCTCATCCATCTCCGGCACGTGGACTTCCTGCACCGGCACGGCGATCCGGCAGCCGGCGGCTTCCAGCGTGGGCTTCAGCTTGCTGAAGAAGCCGAACTGCACGTTCCAGAAATCGTCATTCGAGGTCCAGTAGCGCGCGTTCAGCGCGATGCCCCGGTCGGTGTACTTCGTCACCATGACCTCGGGCCTGGGCTCGGCCAGCAGCCGCGGCTCCTTGGCCAGCATGGCCTTGAGGGCATCCAGCCCAGCCTGCACGGGGCTGTCGAAGGTCACGGCGATCTCGATATCCATGCGCCGCGTGACGTTCTCGCTGTAGTTCATGATCGAACTGCCCCAGAGCTTGCCGTTGGGCACGCGCAGGCAGACCCCGTCGAAAGTCGTCAGCTCGGTCATGAACAGCCCGGTCTCGCGCACGGTGCCGGCCACACCTTGGGCGTCGATGTACTGGCCGACGCGGAACGGGCGCAGCAGCACCAGCATGATCCCGGCGGCGATGTTCTGGAGCGTGCCCTGCAGCGCCAGGCCGATGGCCAGGCCGGCGGCGCCGAGCATGGCGATGATGCTCGCGGTCTGCACGCCGAACTGCGACAGCACAAGCACCACGGTCAGCACCCGCACCACCCACTGGGCCACGCTCGCCAGCATCGGCCGCAGTGTGTCGTCCACATGGGTGTGATGGAGGCCCTGCCTGACGGCCCGCGCGGCGCGGCCGGAGAGCCACCAGCCGGCAAGCAGGATGGCCAGCGCGGCGAGGCAGTTCAGCCCCTGACTGACCGCGAACTGGGTGAGATAGGCCCAGGTGGCCTGCACTTTGTCGGCGTCGATATACGGCAATTCCATGCGTTCGCTCCTCAGTGCAACCCGGGCCGACTTGCGAAGGACGTGCCAGCCAGCCCGCCGGGCAATCCCAAAGCGTACCCGTTTCTGCGTGGGCCGTTGCCACGCAATGGCTCACGGCGGCCCGCACGGCGCGCCGCTTACATCACAGTCGGGGGAGAAAAGGCAGAGGGAGTGCAGGGATTACAACTTTCGGCCGTGAGCCGTTGTAATCCCTGCATGGAGAGCGCGGGCAGCAGGGCCCGGCGGGAAGGTGTGCGCAGAAACGGGTACGCTTTGCCCGGATCGGAAGCGGTCAGCGCGCCGGGGCCGGGCGGTCGTGGGGATGATCGTGCAGGCGGTCTCGGTCGGCCAGCGCCGGGAACAGCCGCATCCACGCGAACACCACCAGCACCGTGCCGGCGCCGCCCAGCAGCACCGCGCCCACGGGCCCGAGCAGCGCCGCCGTGACGCCCGATTCGAACTCGCCAAGCTGGTTCGACGCCCCGATAAACACCGAGTTGACCGCCCCCACGCGACCCCGCATGTCGTCCGGGGTATCGAGCTGCACCAGCGTCTGGCGCACCACCACGCTGATCATGTCCGACGCGCCCAGCACCACCAGCGCCCCCATCGAGAGCGGCAGCCAGCTGGAAATGCCGAAGACCATCGTCGCCACGCCGAACAGCGCCACCGCGCCGAACATCACGCGGCCCACGCGCCGGTTCAGCGGGTTCCGCGCCAGCCAGAGCGCCGTGACCAGCGCGCCGATGGCCGGCGACGAGCGCAGCAGCCCCAGCCCCCACGGGCCAGTGTGGAGGATGTCCCGCGCATAGATCGGCAGCAGCGCCGTGGCGCCGCCGAGCAGCACCGCGAACAGGTCCAGTGACACCGCGCCCAGCAGCACCTGATGGCTGCGGATATAGGCAAATCCAGCAAACAGCGTCTTGATGCTGACCGGCGTGGTCAGCCGCTGCGCGGCCTGGCGCAGCTTGAGCGTGGCCACCAGCACGGCGGCGATGGCGAACAGCACGGCGCTGATGGAATAGACCACGCCCGGGCCCGCCACGTAGGCGAAGCCGCCCAGCGCCGGGCCGATGATGATGGCGGTCTGGCTGGCGGAACTGGCCAGCGCCACCGCGCGCGGCAGCTGGCGCGGCGTGACCACGCTGGGCAGCAGCGCCTGGAGCGTGGGCGTCTCGAACGCGCGACAGGCGCCGATGGCCGCCACGAACAGGAAGATGTACTCGCGCGTGATCCCGCCCGAGAAGCTCGCCACGGCCATCGACACGGCAATCACCGCTTCCAGCGCCTGGCAGGTACGCACGATCCGCCGGCGGTCGAAGCGGTCGGCCACGTGGCCGGACATCAGCAGCAGAACGATCGACGGCAGGAACTGCACCAGCCCGACCATGCCGAGCATGAAGGGATCGCGCGTGAGGTCGTACATCTGCCAGCCCACCGCCACCGTGAAGATCTGGTAGCCGATGGTCGTGCAGAGTCTGGCGAACCAGAAATGTCGGAAGGCGGGATCGCGGAAAACGGTGTCCGGCTCGGCGGCCGGCACAGGTGTGGCGGTGGACATGGGGGGCGGCAGGAAGGGATGCGATGTGCGCCGGATGACACACGTGATGGCAAACGGGCGCGCGGCTCGTCGGTCATCGTACAAAGCTGAGAATTCTAGCCGACCCGACCCGAGGGCGCTGAATTCTCCATGTATCAATCTTGATGCATTCCCGCCACACCGGGGACAAATTGCGCCGTCATGGGAATCATTCGTATTTATAATCCGGGCAACTTTTGGCAAGTATTCCCTGGACCTCATCGTGCTGCCCGCATTTCGCCTCAACGTCGCCGCCACTGGCGTCGCCCTGCTCTGCCTCTCTGTGTCGGTCTCGGCACAAACCGCTCCCGAATCCGCCGAAACCCCGAACGCCCCTGCCAACGGCAGCACGCTGAACGCCGTGACGGTGGTCGGCAACTGGCTCGAGGCGCCGAACGAGGAAAAGGTGCTTGAGCACCCGGGCGCGCGGACCATCGTCGACCGCGAAGCGATCAAGGAGACCGGCGCGAACAATGTGCGCGATGTGCTGCGCCGCATTCCCGGCGTGCAGGTCCAGGACAGCAACGGTACGGGCGGCAGCGACATCTCGCTGAACGTGGGCGTGCGCGGCCTGACCTCGCGGCTTTCGCCGCGCTCCACGATCCTGATGGACGGGGTGCCGCTGGCTGTGGCGCCGTATGGCCAGCCGCAGTTGTCGATGGCACCGCTGTCGCTCGGCAACCTGGAAGCGATCGACGTGGTGCGTGGCGCCGGCTCAGTGCGCTACGGCCCGCAGAACGTGGGCGGCATCATCAACTTCGTGTCGCGCCCGATTCCCAAGACGTTCGCGGCCGATGCCTCGATCGAGACCGATATCTACAGCCATGGCGGCAACGCCAAGGCCAATCCGACCGCGTTCATCGGCGGCACCAACGAGCAGGGCCTGGGCGGCGCGCTGCTGTACTCGGGCGTGCACGGCAATGGCTACCGCGAGAGCAACGACTACGTCGATATCGACGACCTGATGCTCAAGGGCGCGTACCGGATCTCGAAGAACGACGAGATTTCGGCGGCCTTCCACTATTACGAAGCCCACGCCGGCATGCCGGGCGGGCTGACCTCGGCGCAATACGCGGCCAATCCGTTCCAGTCGGATCGCCCGTATGACGATTTCTCGGGCCGTCGCTCGGATATCTCGCTCAAGTATTCGCACAACGACGCCAACCGCAAGTTCGAGGTGCTGACGTACTACACCGACAGCTTCCGCGGCAGCACGATCGAGCAGCAGGGCACGGGCGCACAGGCCGCGCAACGCCGCCTGACCACGGCGCCGCGTAATTACCACGTGTTCGCCTTCGAGCCGCGCTACTCGCAGCTCTTCCGTACCGGCAGCGTCAGCAACGAAGTGAGCGTGGGCTACCGCTACCTGCGCGAAGCAAGTGATGAACAAGCCACTCGCACGGCGTTCTATCGGCCCGGCTCGGTGAACGCGCCGGACCTCGCCGCGCCGGTCTACCAGTGGCGCACGGGCGGCACCACGGCCAATGCGGTCTATATCGATGACACGATCAATTTCGGCAACTGGACCATCACGCCCGGCCTGCGCTACGAATTCATCCGCTCGGACCTGACCGACCGCTTCACCAACGTGCGCACCGATGTGTCGTCGAACGAGCCGCTGCCGTCGCTGGCCGTGCTGTACCACATCAGCGACAACTGGACCGCGTTCGCCAACGCCGGCGTGTCGTTCGGGCCGCTGCAGTATTTCCAGATCGCCTCGACCACCAACGGCCTCGTGCCGGAGAAGGCCAAGACCTACGAGGTCGGCACGCACTTCAACAGCACCAACGGCTGGGGCGGCGAGCTGACGCTGTTCAACATCGACTTCGACGACGAACTGCAGCTGCGCGGCGGCACGGGCGGCGCGCCGGACGCGTGGACCAACCTCGGCGCCACGACGCACCGGGGCGTGGAATCGTCGATCCGCTATGACTTCGGCACGCTGTCGAAGACGCTGGCCGGCCTGAGCGCGTACGCCACGTACACGTTCACCGACGCCACGTACAACCAGGGCAACTTCGCCGGCCGCGACCTGCCGTTCTACTCGCGCCACGTGGCCACGCTGGGTATGCGCTATGCGCGCAACCGCTGGGCGTTCAACCTGGATGGCTTCGCGCAGTCGAAGCAGCGTTCGCCGGGCGACCCCGCCACGGCCACCGCCTACCAGACGGCGGAGACGGCCGATGGCCGGCTGGGCGATATTCCGGGCTACGCGCTGATGAACATGCGCCTGGGCTACGACTTCGGCAAGTCGGCGCAGAACCTGAAGCTGGCAGTGGGGATCAAGAACGTGTTCGATCGCCGCTACTTCACGCGCTCGACCGACAACAACTTCGGCAAGTACGTGGGCATGCCGCGTACGTTCTACATCCAGGCATCGCTGGCGTATTGAGCGATTGTGCTGGCAGCTCAAACGCTGCCGGTTTGCTCCCCTCTCCCGCATGCGGGAGAGGGGCCGGGGGAGAGGGATTGAGCCAGCGGCACGATCCCCACTTCCCCAGGTCAGACGATCTCGCGCGTTTCCAGGAACTGGAGGTTCGGGAAGCGCTCCTGCGTCAGGCGCAGGTTGACCATGCTGGGTGCCAGGTAGACGTGGTCACCGGCGCCGTCCAGCGCCACGTTGTGGCCGGCCTTCTCGATCAGCTTCTCGATCTCGGCAGCATCGCCACGCAGCCAGCGCGCCGTGGCGCATTCATGCGATTCGAAGATCGCATCGACCCCGTACTCGTGCTCCAGCCGGTGCGCCACCACATCGAACTGCAGGATACCGACCGCGCCGAGCACCAGATCGTTCGACGCCAGCGGGCGGAACATCTGCGTCGCGCCCTCTTCGGCCAGCTGCTGCAACCCCTTCTGCAACTGCTTGACCTTGAGCGGGTTGTTCAGCCGCGCGCGGCGGAAGAACTCGGGCGCGAATGACGGAATCCCCGTGAACTTGAGTCCCTCGCCCTCGGTGAACACATCGCCGAGGCGGATCGTGCCGTGGTTCGGCACGCCGATGATGTCGCCCGCGTAGGCTTCCTCGGTGGTGTTGCGGTCCTGCGCCATGAAGGTGATGGCGTTGTTGATGGCCACGGTCTTGCCGGCCGAGACGTGCAGCAGCTTCATGCCCCGGTCGAACTTGCCCGAGCAGACGCGCACGAAGGCGATGCGGTCGCGGTGGCGCGGGTCCATGTTCGCCTGGATCTTGAACACGAAGCCGGTGAACTTGGCTTCCTCGGGCTCCACCACGCGGCTCTCGGTCTGGCGGGCCAGCGGCGGGGGCGACAGCTCGCACAGCGCGTCCAGCATCGACTGCACGCCGAAGTTGTTGATCGCCGAGCCGAAGTAGACCGGGGTCTGCTTGCCGGAGAGAAAGGCTTCCCTGTCGAAGGTATGCGATGCACCGCGTACCAGTTCGATTTCCACGCGCAACTCGTCCGCCTGGCTGCCCAGGATGCGGTCGAGTTCGGGGTTGTCCAGCCCGTCCAGGATCGCGGCGGTGCCCTTCTCGCCCTTGGGGTCGAACAGCTGCACCTTGTCCTCGATCATGTGATACACGCCGCGGAACGCCTTGCCCATGCCGATCGGCCAGGTCATCGGCGCGCACTGGATCTTGAGCACGTCCTCGATTTCATCGAGCAGTTCGATCGGCGAACGGCCTTCGCGGTCGAGCTTGTTGATGAAGGTCAGGATGGGCGTGTCGCGCAGGCGGCAGACGTTGAGCAGCTTGATGGTCTGCGCTTCCACGCCGTTCACCGAGTCGATCACCATCACCGCCGAGTCGACGGCGGTCAGCGTGCGGTAGGTGTCTTCCGAGAAGTCCTCGTGGCCCGGGGTATCCAGCAGGTTGACGATGTTCTCGGGGACGTCCGGCCGGCGGCGGTAAGGGAACTGCATGACCGACGAGGTCACCGAGATCCCGCGCTGCTTTTCCAGTTCCATCCAGTCGGACGTGGCGTGGCGGTCGGCCTTGCGGGCACGCACTTCGCCGGCCACCTGGATGGCGCCGCCGAACCACAGCAGTTTTTCGGTCAGCGTGGTCTTACCCGCGTCAGGGTGGGAGATGATGGCAAAGGTGCGACGACGCGCAATTTCGGAAACGAGCGAGCTCACGGCAACGGAATCTGGTGACTGACAGGCAGGATCGGGTGGAGGGCCCCGGGCGGGGCACAGGGAATGGGGCGGTATTTTACCGGTTCGCGGCCCCCGGCGGGGTGGCGCCGTGCGCGGCACCCGGCCCCGCGCGGTTTTCCATCGCCGGATCCCGCCCGCGCAGGCTGCCGAACTGCAACGCGTACTGGCGCGTCAGCTCGGCGCCGAAGAAGAAGATTTGTGCCGAATAGTACACCCACAGCATCAGCGCCACGACCGAGCCGGCCGCGCCATAGGACGACGCCACCGCGCTGTTCCCCAGATAGATCCCGATCAGCCGCTTGCCTACGGCGAACAGCAGCGCGGTGATGATCGCGCCCATCGTCACATCCCGCCAGGCGATGCGCGCGTTCGGCAGCATCTTGAAGATCACCGCGAACAGGGCCGTAACCACCGAGAACGAGAACACCGTGGAAATGGCATCCGCCACCGGGGCGAACCAGGAGGCCGTCCAGAGCGCGCCCCAGAAGCGGTCGATGACGGCCAGGGCCGCGTTGACCACCAGCGAGACCAGCAGCATGAAGGCCAGCGCCAGCACGATGCTGAACGACAACATCCGCGCGCGGAGCAGCTTCTTCCAGCCCGCGCCAGCCGGGGGCGGGGCGTGCCAGATGTCGTCCAGGCTGCTCTTGAGTTCGGCGAAGGCACTCGTCGCGCCGACGATCAGGATGCCGAACGCGATGGTCGCCGCCACGCCGCTACCCCCGGCGCGGTGCGTGGCGGCCAGAATCCCCTGGATGGCGGCGGCGCCCTGCTCGCCCACCAGACCGTTGAGCTGGGAGAAGATCTCGCCGCGCGCAGCCTCGGCGCCGAAGAACAGGCCGGCGATCGAGATCACAAGCACCAGGATCGGCGCGAGCGAGAACAACATATAGAAGGAGAGCGCCGCGCCCTTGCTGGCCGCGCGGTGCTCGAACCAGGACTGGATGGCGGCCGAGACCACGCGGAAGGTGCGCGCGGCCGTGTGGCGGTCGGGCAGGATGCGTCCACGCTGGGGCCGGGGCGGCGCGCCCTCGGGCGGCCGGGAAGCTTGTTCAGGAGGCATGCCGGATCTCGGATGGTGGAGGGTGATGACCTCGTCACGTTCAGAGCATGGACGACGCGGCCGGGGCTGTCTGTCCGCGCGCGTCCGACCTGCGTTCATGATAATGCGCATCCGGAGCGGCGCCGGTGCAACCTGCTACAGTAAGTTCAGGCACACCCGCCGGCGCGCGGACCCGCCGCGCCCGGCCAGGAACAGGAGACTTCCGTGATCCGCACCTCGATCAGGCGCCCCGTTGCCGCGCTCTGCCTTGGCCTGCTGGCGCTGGCCGGCTGCGAACAACAGCGTGGACAGCCGGGGCCGAAGCCCATTTCCGGCGCCACGTCCAATGTGACCCCGGGCGACCGTCCGGCACCGATGGCGCCGAGTGCATCGGTCCCGTCGGGCACCCCGCGCTAGCCGCCGGCGCCTCGCGCCCATCCTCCCCTGCCCTGCCACGCCGGCTCGACGCCCGGCGAGCGTACCCGTTTCTGCGTCGATCCTCCCCGCCACCCTCATGTTTCAGCCCTGCAACCGGGTGCACACGCGTGCCGCGCCTCCGTGCGGGCGCGTCCGGGCTGCGCATCAGGACGCGCCATCGGCCCTGCCGCCCCACCGGCACGCGCAACGGCGTGCCGCCGCGCGGTCATTCGGGGGCGACATGTGCTGCCGCCTCCCACTTTGGCAGCGTTGGCAAGGGCCAGGGCAACGCGCGATGACGCGCCGATCGCCCCAGCCGCCCTGCCACATGTCACACGACCACGCGCGCCTCCGTCCGCTTGCGTTACAGCGGCGAAACCGATCGACGCCGCCTGGCGTCCCGTTCCGGGGCTGGCACAGGTGCCGACGTCGCGCAGCCCCTATAAAACAAGCGTTCGGCGCGCATTGGCACACTTGTCGCTCTGTACCGGGCAGGGAGAAGCACGCGCCTTAGACAACTATTCGACTGACACGCAGGAGGAACCTCCGCCATGCGTCATCCGCCCGCGCGAATGACGGCACGCAGGCGCGCCCATCGGTTGGCGGGCCCCGCACCGTCCGTGATTGACCTGCTGTCGCCGCCCCTGCTTCCGTCGCCCCGCCAGCCACTGCGCCCGATCGCCTCGTATTGCGCCGCGGCCAGCCGCACGCTGGCGGTGTCCGCCAGCCGGCGCCGCAACGGGTTGCCGGCAGGCTGAGGGCACGCCGCAGGGACAACATGAGATGACAGCCGACATCGGCATTGCTTGCAGTATTTGAAAGCTTTACGTGCTCCGTCCCCCGGCGGGCACCTTTTTCCAGCAAGGGAGTGAGCCACCCATGAACGCCAGAGTCCCCGCCATCATCGCGCTGGCGCTGCTCTCGACCGCGACGACTGCCGCGTTCGCCGGCAACTACGCGTACTTCGACCGGCCCGACTGCGCCAACCTCAACAGTCACGCCGCCCTCAGCAATGACAGCTATGTGCGCAGCTTCGCCTGGGCCTGGGGCGATCTGACCTTCGCGCCCGACCAGAGCGCGAACCACCCCGACGAGCGCCAGGCGCGCGACAGCGCCGAGCCGCGCGACCCGCTGCCCACGCGCGGGCCAGTCGACGCCACGCCGCCAAGGCACCGGCGCGACAAGATCAGCATGAGTTGAATGGACTAAGGAACGAAGGGAGGGAGGCAGGAACGATTCTTGTGTGCGATCGAGATTGAGGACGATCTCCGCGCGGGCCAGGCCGCGCTAGCCTGCCGCTGCTGTCCGGGCGGTGGGACGAAGGGGGTCCGGCGAGCGGACGTCGCCGGGTTCCCCCTGGCACTTCGGCACGGGCGTGCCCGGGGCGAATTACTCCGCCACGGCGCCCGGTTGCGAATCGACGCGGATGTTGTGCTTGTGCATGAGCCGGTACAGCGTCACGCGCGACACATTGAGTTCGCGCGCCGCCGGCACCACGTGAAAGCCGTGGCTGGCCATCACCGTGCGGATCGCCTCGCGCTCCGCCTCCTCGCGGATGGCATCGAGCGTCTTGCGCGGCAACTCCACGCCCCCATGCAATTGCAGGTCTTCCGCAGTGATCTTGCGGTTGTCCGTCATGACGATGGCGCGCCGGACCCGGTTGATCAGCTCCCGCACGTTGCCCGGCCAGGCGTACTGCATCATCGCCTGCGTGGCGCACGCGGAGAAGCCGCGAATACGCCGGTGGGCCTCGTGCCCGTGCTCGGTCAGCACCGCGTTGGCCAGCAGCAGGATGTCTTCGCCCCGATCGCGCAGCGGCGGAATCGTCAGCGTCAGCACGCAGAGCCGGTGGAACAGGTCGGAGCGGAAGCGGCCGTCCGTCTGCGCCAGCACCAGGTCCACGTGCGTGGCCGAGATGATGCGCAGGTCGAGCGGAATCGACTGATGCCCGCCCAGCCGCGTGATGCAGCCCTGCTGCAGGAAGCGCAGCAGCGCCACCTGGCTCTCGAGGGGCAGGTCGCCGATTTCATCGAGGAACAGCGTGCCGCCCTGCGCCTGCTCGATCCAGCCGATCTTGCGCGCGTTGGCGCCGGTGAAGGCGCCTTTCTCGTAGCCGAACAGTTCCGACTGCACCAGGTGCGAGGGAATGGCGCCGCAGTTGATCGCCACGAACGGGCCCTTGCGGCGGCTCGATGCCTCGTGGACGGCCTGCGCGGCCAGTTCCTTGCCGGTGCCCGACTCGCCCGAGATGAAGACCGGCGCGTCGTTGTGGGCCACCTTGGCCAGCGAGCGGAACATCACGCGCATGACGTTGCAGTCGCCGATCATCGGGCCGTGCGGCACATGCTCGGGCGCGCGCACGCCATGCAGGCTGGCCATGCCGTGGGCGTGCTTGAGCGTGTACGCCAGTTCATCGAACGAGAACGGGGTGCGCACGTAATCCACGCAATAGTCGCGGATCATGCGGCGGATGCGTTCGTCCTCGATCATCTCGTTGGAGGTGATCGCCACCCAGGTCACGTGCAGATGCTGGAGGCCCTGCTCCAGTTGGGTCAGCTCCGCATCGGAATAGGTCGATTGCAGGTCGAGGATGCCCGCCATGGGGGCACTGCCCCGCACCACGCGCTCCAGGTCGCGCACCTGCTGCACGCGCCGGATCTCCCAGCCCTGGCCGAATTGCTCGGCACTGAATCCAAAATCTTCGAAACGCGACACCAGCACGATCTGTGCGGAGCGTGTCGACGCTTTGCACAGTCGGTCCATGCCGTTCTCCCTGACGTTTGTCTTTTTGTTCGCGGCGGCCACCCCGGCAATCGCGCCGGAAGCGGGCCACATGGCCCGGCTGGTTTCCGCCGGCTGCGGGGGCTCCCCCGCGCGCAACGTCGGCATCACGGTCTGGACAGACTGCGAGACTGTTCTTCGAGCACGCTGTCGTAGTCACGGCCGGCGTGCAGTTCGTCGCGGATGCGGCGGCGCACCATGTCTTTCTCGCGCATCAGGTCCACGCTGGGCGCTTCGGGCGACTGGCCGGAGTACTGGAAGTAAAGCGCCTTGTAGGTGAGCTGGCTCAGGATCCATTCCTGGAGCAGCGTGCGCTGGCGCGCGAGTTCCTCGGCCAGCATGCGATGGCGTTGCATCAGGGCCTCGACGGCCTGGCGCGTGCGCGGCGAAATCTCCGTGTCCTCGGCGAGCAGCACGGCGACTTCGGTGTCCGGGCCGCCTAGGTCGGCGTCCCGTAGTGAAATATCGGACGCGTCACTGGCCAATGGCGCGCGGTGAATCGATCGACTGGCGGATGCACTGATGGGCCCGAATTCGGGACGCCGGATCTCTCCTGCGGTCATGATTTGTTCCCCGTTGAACAACACCCCCGGCACTGCGTACGATTACCACTGTCTATGTTTGGTTTTGAGCTGTCTGTTGTCTGCCACACGTGTCGGCCGTGTGGTCTGTTATGACTTCTGTGACTTCCTGGTGGCCCCGCCGCCGCTGCGAGACGGTCTCGTTGGACGCTCTCGGCCGATGGCGGCCGCCGCGCGCGGGCCGCGGCCCTCCATATAGGCCGGAGTCAAGAAAGGGCGCTCTCACGCGCCCTTCTTCTACTTCGCCTCTAGTTCAGTGCATTTGAGACGGTTTGTCCAGCCCGAAGTGATCGGTTTCAGCCATGTCTCATACTTTAGTGTGAGATCAGAATCTCACACTGCAGGCGACCCGTCAGGTTAATGAGCGCTCACATTTAACGCAGAATCGGGTACGGCGTCGGACGTTTTCGGTCGGTTTCAGTGCCCCGGCAGGTAATAGAACTTGAACAGAAACACGGCGGCGATGATCCACGCCATGACCGGTACTTCGCGCGCGCGGCCGGTCAGCAGCTTCAGCACCGCGTAGGCAATAAAGCCGAACGCGACGCCATTGGCCACCGAGTACGTAAACGGCATGCCGAGGACGGTGAGCACGGCGGGGACGACCTCGGTGACATCGGTCCAGTCGATGTCGACCAGCTCGCGCAGCATCAGGCAGGAGACATAGAGCAACGCCGGCGCGGTGGCATACGCCGGCACCGTGCCGGCCAGCGGCGCGATAAACAGGCAGGCCAGGAACAGCACGGCCACGGTCACGGCGGTCAGGCCGGTGCGGCCGCCGGCCTGCACGCCAGACGCGCTCTCGATATAGGCGGTGGTCGACGACGTGCCGAGCAGCGAGCCGGCCATGATGGCAGTGCTATCGGCCATCAGCGCCTTGTTGAGCCGGTGCATCTTGCCAGCCTTGAGCAGCCCGGCGCGGTTGGCCACACCCATCAGTGTGCCGGTGGCATCGAACAGCTCGACCAGGAAAAAGACCAGCACCACGTTGATGATGCCGATGGACAGCGCGCCGGCGATATCGAGCTTGAACAGCGTGGGCGCGATCGACGGCGGGGCCGAGAACACGCCGTGGAAGGTGTTGCCGCCGAACAGGAAACTGAGCACGGTGGTGAGCAGGATGCCGATCAGGATCGCACCCTTCACCTTCAGGCGGTCCAGCGCGACGATCACGAAGAACCCGATAGTCGCCATGATCGCGGGAGGCTGGTGCAGATCGCCGATGGTCACCAGGGTGGCCGGGCTGGCCGCGATGATGCCGGCGTTCTTCAGCGCGATGATCGCCAGGAACAGCCCGATGCCCGCCGTGATCGCACCCCGGATCGCATGCGGGATACCGTTGACGATCATCTCCCGGATGCGGAACAGCGTGACCAGCAGGAACAGGCAGCCCGAGATAAACACCGCGCCCAGCGCCGCTTCCCACGGCAGGCCCATGCCTTTGACGACTGTATAGGCAAAGTAGGCGTTGAGGCCCATGCCCGGCGCCATCGCGATCGGATAATTCGCAAAGAACCCCATGATCAGCGTGCCGATGGCCGCGGCCAAGCAGGTGGCGACGAACACCGCGTCCTTGGGCACACCGGCATCGCCGAGGATGCTCGGATTGACGAAGATGATGTACGCCATCGTCAGGAACGTGGTCACGCCGGCCAGCACTTCAGTGCGCACGTTCGTGTTGTGCTCGGCCAGGCGGAACAGGCGCTCGGCCAGGCTGGCGCTGGCCTGGCTGGACTGGAAGGCGGGCGCGGAATCGCTGCCCGGCCGCTCGGCGGGGTCCGGTAGGGACATGTAGGGTCTCCTGGAATGTGTTGCGCCTGCTTTCGTCTGGCTCGCCCGGCCCGGGCGGCAGCCATGGGCTGCATGACAGACAATAGGCAAAAGGCGGGATGATCCCATAGGCCAACGTGACGGTGCCAGCCCCTGGCGGGGAATCCCCACCTTGACGAAGCCGCGAATCCCCCGTATAAACCACAGCTAGATTCAAGCGACGAGGCAACAGTTCATTCGTTAGCCACCGTTGGTACTTCGGTTGTCCATGGTGTCCTTTCCTTGAGTTGGCAGTGCGATGGTGTGTGCACCATCGGTTTCTTTTTTATCTTTTTTTGGAAAGCAATACCATGCAAACCGGTATCGTCAAGTGGTTCAATGACGCCAAGGGCTTCGGCTTTATCAAGCCGGACGCAGGCGGTGATGATCTGTTCGCCCACTTCTCCGAAGTGCGCGCCGACGGCTTCAAGTCGCTGCAGGAAAACCAACGCGTGTCGTTCGAAGTCAAGAACGGCCCGAAGGGTCTGCAAGCTGCGAACATCACGCCGCTGTAAGCCAAGGTAGCTCCGGCACGCCGCAAGGTGTGCCAGCAACCGAAAGAGCCCCGCCATCACTGGCGGGGTTTTTTTTCGCCTGTTTTCCGCCGGATCGGGCTTCAGGTCGACCGGCTTCAATTTGTCGTGCGTCTTTTTTCGTGCCCCGCGCAGTCGCGCCGCAGAAACGGGTACGCCTTCCTGATTGATCTCCGCAGAAATGGGTACGGCTGGCGGCTGGCCGTCGCCTCGGCAGGCCGCTATCGCACGCAGAAACGGGTACGCATTGGCTTGTGGCGTCCCATCGCTCGAGGCCGGTTTCCTTCGATTTTTGCCTGGCTAGGGTGGGAATCCCCCGCGAGTTGTCCCCGCAGAATCGGGTACGCCGCGAAAGCCCGCCGTATACGGTCCGCAGCCTCGTATGGGGTCGCAGAAATGGGTACGGTTTCAGCAGCAGGTGACGTCGGAGGTGTGGATGCACGCGCAGAAACGGGTACGGTCGCTCAGGGCGCGGGAGATGTATACGTTCCGAGCGGCACTGCGGGGCGTCAACGTAGCGCAGAAACGGGTACGCAGCGGATTCCTCGGTTTGATTCGGTATACGTTGAGAGTGAGTACTGGCTTTTAAGCAAAGCTAATGCTATAGTCGGACTGGTTTTGCAGGCTGACGCATTGCGCCCGCAATTTGCGCAGAATTGGGTACGCACTTGGCATTTGCTGGCGCTGGAATCGCCGCAGAAATGGGTACGGTTCCCGGCAGCGCAGCAAAATGCTGCCAACTCGCAGAATTGGGTACGCCGCAGAAACTGGTACGCAACGAGGCTGGGAGGCTTCGAACCGGCCCAGCGCAGAAATAGGTACGCTTTGAGCCGCTTGGCCCGCAGAATCGGGTACGCATCGACTGGCTGGAAACCTCACGGCGCACCCATTTCTGCGGGGATAACGCGGTTGTTCACAGCCCCTCCACGCAGGGAAACGGCCGTCGGGTACGGTTCGCGCAGAAACAGGTACGCTTTTTGCCCATCCCGCTGTGGAAAAGCCTGTGGGATCAGTGAGTTATCCCCGCAGAATCCGGTTCGCTGTTTCCGCTGAAACGGGTTCGCCCAGCCGCAGATTCGGGTTCGGGGCTTCGCAGAATCGAGTACGCTTCCACGCAGAATCGGGTTCGCGGGGCGTACTTTTCCCTTTTGAAATCAACGGCGTTTTCCCTCCGTATACGGTTTACAAGTAGTTAACCCGTAACGGTATCGTTTACTTGTAGCTGATGCGCCGCCAACCGTGGACAACCCTGGCGGGTTGCCCACCGCATGCCGGCCATCCTGCCAGTCGTGAGAAACCCGACACCCGAAACAGATCGCTTGCAGAGAAGCCCGTCAGTGCTGACAGGGAACCGCAAGCTCGGGGGCAACGCGACCGGACAACCAAAACACACAAAGAACGTATACGTACCTGTTTCTGCGTGACAACGTTTACGGGTTCGCGTAAAAAGGCGGGTAATCCGAAGCCCGTCAATATGCCCATCAAACGCTCCCTGGCCACCGAGGGGGATCGCTCCGTCCTGCAAGGGGATCACGAGCCTTCCCGCATCATCGTTCCCGGTAACGAGAACGTCCTGGTTCCGTCCGAGAAATTCCAGCGCCTCTTCGACGAGGCCCAGGCGATGGAGCGCGAGGACGCCTGGCACAGTGGCGAAGTGGGCTTCCTGAGCCGCGCCAGCGTGCAGGTAACCCTGCCGTATCGCGCCCCGAAGGGCGCGCCGCCCGTGTGGACGCGCACCAGCGGCAACATCTCGCTGATGATCCAGCCGGGCTACTTCACGCAGCAGCGCTCCGAACGAGCGGCCAATGGTCGTCAGAAGCTCGTCTCCGAAACCGTTTCACTCGGGTATCCGTACGGCTCCTATCCGCGTTTGATGCTTGCCTGGATCGGCAAGGAAATCATGGCGAAGAAGAAGCGCGGCGAGTTTACGGGCACGGTCGAGGACCGCCGCATCTCGCTCGGCAATTCGCTGTCGGAATTCATGTACAACCTCGGCATTCCGATGGCCACCGGCGGCAAGCGCGGAACCATGACGCTGGTGCGCCAGCAAATGATCCGGCTGTTCTCGGCGACCATTGCGATCGTGCAGAACAAGTCGACGCCGACGCCCAATCAGACGCCGAATCACGAACCCCTGTCGATCGACCGGGTGGGCTACCTGCTGGCCGACCAGCTGTCGACGTGGTGGGACCCGATGCAGCCCGGTCAGGGCTCGATGTTCGAGAGCTTCGTGGTGCTCTCCGAGCCGTTCTTCAACGAGCTGGTGAACCGGCCCGTACCGGTCGATATGCGCGCGCTCAAGGCGCTCAAGCAGTCGCCGTTCGCACTGGACGTGTATTCGTGGCTGACCTACCGGTTCTTCACGATCCAACGACGCACCGAGATCCCTTGGGAAGCGCTCCAGATGCAGTTCGGTACCGAGACCGAGAGCGAGCGCAAGTTCCGCGCGCTGTTCCGCAAGGCGCTCAAGGATGTGCTGGTGGTGTATCCGGGCGCCAAGGTCGACGCTGATTCGTCGAAAGCCCTGGTCCTGCAGCCGTCCCGCACGAGCGTTCGCAAGCTGGCCTGAAGGCGAACTGACCGCTGGAACGAAAAAGGCAAGCGACGAGCGCTTGCCTTTTTCTTTTACCCGTCACGCGCTTGCGCGCATGGCAGGACGTTCAGTGAGACAGGGTCAGGCGGGCTTGATCGCCGATGCCTGCAGACCCTTGGGGCCCTGCTTCACTTCAAACGTCACACGCTGACCATCCTTCAGGGTCTTGAAACCCGAGCCCTGGATTTCCGAGAAGTGCGCGAACAGATCTGCACCACCGTCGTCCGGGGTAATGAAGCCGAAGCCCTTGGTCTCGTTAAACCACTTGACCGTACCGGTTGCCATAGGAATTTCCTTTCGAAGCAAGTTCTTGTACACAACGCAAACAACCGTTCAAGCACGTTGAGGTCTCGTAGATACCGAACGGAAGCCAACGAGGTTGACACGACTTGACTCGACTGTAGCGCGCATCATAACCAGTTTGTTCTGCTGTGTCATGTGCGGGGTAATGCGCACTATCTTTACTTTAGGCGGATTCTCTGCCTCTTTTCAAGAGGAAATCTCCGCAAATTTGAGGTAGGCGGTGTTTACCCTTTCACCGTGGCGTGGAGGTATCACGCTACGAGACATAAAATTTGAATAATGAAAAATGGGTTGTAGCGCACTGCCGATTTGGCTACAGTTCCGCCTGTAGAGAACTCGTCATGTGCGCTTTCAGCGCTGAAAGTGAGGCCAGTGTGGCAGCAAAAATCATTACCGTGTTCAACCAGAAAGGCGGCTGTGGCAAGACCACGGTAAGCATGCACCTGGCTGGCACGCTGGGCCTGCGCGGCGCCCGTTCCATGCTTGTCGATATGGATGAGCAGGGCACCGCCACGCGATGGGCCGCACAGGCGACCGACGAACGCCCATTTCCCGCTTCCGTGATCGGCCTGGCGCCGTCCGGCGGCGCGATGCACCGCGAAGTCCGCAAATTCATCCACGACTACGACTACATCCTTGTCGACTGCCCGCCCGCCGTGCATTCGGCCGCGCCGTCGAGCGCGCTCCTGATTTCCGACCTCGCGATCATTCCGGTTGTCCCGTCGCCGCCTGACCTGTGGGCGGCCGTCGCAGCGAAGACGCTTGCGCAGCATGCACAGGTCCAGAATGAGACCCTGCAGATACGCGTGATGGCCAATATGGTCCAGCGACGTGTCTCGATTGCCCGCCAGGCCATCGAGATCCTGGGGGATGACGGTGATGTGCCGCTGCTGAACGCCCTGATCGGCTCCCGTTCGGCGTTCCGGGAATGCCAGGCCATCGGCTGCACCGTGCACGGTGTGCCGGGCGCCCGCGAGGCCGTGCAGGAGGTCGACATGATGGTCGACGAAATCCTGTCCCTGATCGAGTAATTCCCATGGCAACGAAACTGAAAAGCCTGAAGGCCGGCATGCTGGCCGGCATGGCGGCGGAGAAAACCCGCAACGACACGATGGATCGCTTCGCCAGGGCGGAAGCGGCGATCTCCCAGCACCCGAATGGCCTGCTCCAGACCCAGCGTCCCGAGCGTCCGGTAGTTGCCGAAATCCAAACTTTCAGCGCTGAAAGTGCGGAACCGACTGAAACGGGTCGTACGCTGATCAAGATCCCCATTGCGCAACTGCACGACAATCCTTTCAATGCGCGTCGAATTTATGATCCCGCAGTGGTCCAGGAACGTGCTGCGTCGATCGCTACGCATGGGCAGAAAACGCCCGGTCTGGCGGCGCCGGACCCGGTGCGCCCCGGGCACTACATCCTCATCGATGGTCACTATCGCAAGCGCGCCCTGGCCTCGGCCGGCAAGCTCGAGATGGAATGCTTTATCGAGAGCGACCTCAGCGATCTCGATTTCTACCGACTCTCGTTCCTGCTCAACGAGCAGCGCTCGGACCAGTCCGCACTCGACAACGCGATTGCCTGGCGGCAGTTGCTGGACGAAGGCAAGGTCCAGAAGGAGGAGGAGATCTGCGAGCTGACCGGGATGTCGGCGGGCACGGTTAACAAGACCCTGGCGCTGCTGAAGCTGCCGGACTCGGTGCTCGGCGTGATGCGTGAGCGACCGAGCGCCATCGGGATTGCCGCCGGTTACGAGCTGACGCTGTTCTGCAAGATCGCCGGCGAAGACCGCACGCGTGATCTGGCGACGCGCATCATGAACGACGGCCTGTCCAGCCGCGAGGTCGAGGCGATCCGTAAACATGCGCAGGAAGGGAAGTCGCGCAAGGTCAAGGAGATCAGCCGGCAGTACAAGATCCGGACCGAGTCGGGGCAGCTTCTGGGCACGATCAAGGAGTGGGATTCGGGCCGGGTAATGCTCGATGTTCAGCTGTCCGACCGCAATGCCCGGGAGGACCTGCTCGAGGTCCTTAAGGCACGCTTCGGATTGGATAAAACGCTACTCTGAGTTTTTTGCAGTCGCGTTCGCTAACTCATTGTTTCATCGAACATTTGGATCGCAGCAAAAGGTACGCTCGGGGTCATTTTGGGCCGTCCGGCAACGGACGCCCGGCGAGCGCCAGGAGGCGCGGCGTGAACCCAATTTCGGCCAGTTCTCGGCCCGCCGCGAAGCGCTTCCAGGTACCCCGTAGCAACTGGTCCAAACCACTCGCGGCGTAGCCCGCACCGACCTGCGCCTGCTTGGCGCGACCTCGCGCCGTGGCCGGAAATTCGCTTGGTGCGAGCAGGGCGGCGTCGGCGTTCCAGCCGGCCTCCACCTGAATCCCGCGATCGGCCCAGTGCGCGCGCAGCGCCATCCAGACGTCTTCATCAAGCAGCAAACCTGAATCTTCGGATTCATTTCGGGCCCCGGGCAGCAGCCGCGCGCCGCGTCCGGCGAGCCGGACATCCCCCAGCCGCATCGCCGGCAGTGCCGAAAGCCGCACCCCGTGCCGATGCACCAGCAGCGCCGTCGCCCGTGCGGCCCGGTGTCTGGGGGAGGCCTCCACCGCCCCGAGCCATGCCAGGAAGTCATCGACAACACCGGGCGGAAGCAAATTCGAGCGATTCGTTTCGATAGATTCCGACGCAGCAACGGGTACGCCCCCGGCCGGTACAGCCGCACCGCCTTGCCGCACCCCCGCCCGCACCATCGCCCGGAGCAGGGCGCGAACCACACGCAGGGAAGCCTCGATCGAGCTCGCGCCGAGTGGTCCCTCGAACGGCCGCCAGTGCGCCCGGTCTCGGGCGCCCGCCGGGCCGCACCAGAAGGCCGCCGGCTGGGGATCCGCCAGAAAGCTGCGGTAGCGCACGAGATCATCCGTCTCCAGCCCCCGGACCGAACCACGCTGCTGGGCGACCCAGAGCAGTAGCCGCTCCGCCTCCCGTCGATAGCTCCCGGCCGTATGCGGGGAGCCGCTGTGGCGGGCTAACCAGTCCCGAATGAACCGCAGGTCATCCCCGAGCACCGCCGCGCCGGGGTCGCCAGACGATGGCGCCAGCATGTGTTCGAGCGGAACGGGTTCGCGCATCGCCGGCCCCAGCCGCTCCGGGACCAGTGCGGGTCTGCTCCGGTGTTGTGACGGCGAAAGCACATATGGCCGCACCGCCGTCGCGATCACCGACTGCTGCTGACCCAACCATCGTGTGATGACTTCGGCGGATTGCTGGCCGATGCGTGGCACGGCACGCCACCAACTACTGCCACGCTGGTTCGCCAGATCAGTCAAATCGGCGATGGTGCGCACGCCCCCCGTCGCCAGCCGGCGGGCGAGGCTGGGGCGGAACCACAGCGATACCTGATGCCCCGGCAGCGGCCGGCCCTGGCCGAGCCGCTCGATGGACGACAACGCGTCCACCCGGCGCGTCATCCCGGCGTCAGACCGCCCGCGCAGCGCCTCGAACATGGCCGCGATATCGGGCCGGTCGTGCTGGAGCGCGAACTGCACCAGCCGGTCGCGCAGCGTCAGGATGCGCTGTACCGCCTGATGCTCGGTCAGCACATCGTCATCGTCCGGATCGAGCAGGTAGCGATTGGCGATGTCCACCGGCCGCATGCCCTGGGCATACGCCCGCACCACTGCAAATTCGGTTCGAGTGAGCTTGGTAGCGGCGAGCGTGTCGGGATCCGTGCTCATGAAGAAGGGGTGGTAAGTGATTGAGTTATAACAACTTTAGCGGAGTGCCAATCCGTACCAGGCACTTTTGAATATCAAAGTGCAATGTAAATTATTTTCGATGGGAAGCCAAGGGATTTGCCCGGGATGGCCCCCTGGGCTCACCGTCTGCCGGTTTCGCTGAAACGCTTAAAACAGACCCCCAAACATTTGACTTCCGTTCTTCAGCCCAGTCTCCAGAATGAGGAAACCTCGCTGGTCAGTGTTAAGACCAAGCGGGCGAAGGGAGGCGACCCATGGTCAGCAGGCGGAGAAAGGCCGGCGTCGGCGTGGGCGCCGTGGGCGGCGTCGTTCTGGCGAGTCTGTCTCCCGCCGCGCACGGGCAGGCGGCCTGCCCGACCATCGGCACGGGGCAGGTATCCGCCACCACAGCCTGCACGGTCAGCGCTTCGGCCATCGGCACCACGGTAGCGGCGCCGGTGGCGATCACCGGCACCGGCGCCGGTGCGGATGTGACGGCGTCCGGCGTCACGCTGAGCCTCGGCGTGGCCAATGCGAACGGCGTCAACGCCTTGAGCGGGGCCCGGGTCTCGCTGACGGGCGGCGCCATCAATACCACCTCCAACGGTGCGGCGGCGGCCAGCCAGGTTGGGCTCAAGGCCGTTGGCGCGGGCTCCCGCGTGGTGGCCGATAACGTCCGGCTCAACCTGGCGCCGGCCAACTCGGTGTCGATGCAGGGCGTACGGGCCGAAGGCGGCGGGTCCGTGACGCTGACCCAATCGAACCTGACCGTGGGCGCCGCCGGCAGCGGGCGCAATTTCAACCATGGGCTTGTGGCCACCGGCGCGGGCAGCCTGATCACCGGTTCCGGCAACACCGTCGCGGTGGCGTCCAACTTCTCGAATGCCGCGCGCGCCGAACTGGGCGGCGCCATCGAGCTGTCCAGCAGCACGCTCACGGCCACCGGCACTGGCAATGCCGCGAGCGGCCCCGTGGCCGCCGCCGCCGCGGTCTCGGGCGGTCGCATTGCCATTGGCGGCAGCGGCAACCTGCTCACCGGCGGGCCGGCGACGATGGCGCACGGCGTGTTCGTGTCGGGCACCGGCTCCTCGGCCACCATCGACCAGGCTACGATCCGTGCCAGCGGCAACAATTCCGCCGGGGTCGCGGTCGACCTGGGCGGCATTGCGACCCTGACGAACAGCACGGTCAGCGCGCCGACCTATCGCGGCGTGTCGGTCACTGGCAACAGCGACGCCATGCTGACCGACGTCTCGGTCGATAGCGCGGGCAGTGCCGCCATCGCGCTGGGGTCCGGCTCGCGCATGTCGATCACGCGCGGCACCCTCAGCAGTGGCGGGCAGGTGCCCACGGTGAATGTCGGCGGCGTGGGCTCGACCCTGACCACCGAGGGCGTGGCGATCGTCTCCACGGGCAGCGCCAACGCACCCGGCATCGCTATCACCCAGGACGGCCTGGCGACGATCAACGGCGGCACGGTCGATACCTTCGGCACCACGGCCCGCGCCCAGCGCGTGAAGGGCGTCACGGCCGCCTTGCCCAATGCGCGGCTCGTGACCAATGGCCTCGCCATCCACAACCGGGGCGACGAGGCGATTGGCGTGGCCGCCGACGATGGCGGCACGATCGAGATCAACCAGACCTCAGTACTCACCGACGGCCGCAACGGCATCGCCGTCTACGCGGGGGTGGACCCGCTCAAGCCCAACGTGGCAACGGTGGTAGCCACGGCGTCCCACATCGAGACGATGGGCGAGATCGCCCACGGCGCGCTGGCGCAGGCGCGTACCGTGCTCGACGTGCCCGCGCGGGTCTCCCTGACGAATGGCACCACCGTCATCACGCACGGCACGGGCGCGATGGGGCTGCGCGCCGTGTCGAAAGGCCGGGTCGAGGCGCTGTCCGGGTCCAGCGTGACGACCGAAGGGGCCGCCGCGCATGGCGCCTTTGCGCGCAACGCGCTGAGCCTCGTCCTGATCGATAACGCCACCGTGAGCACCAGCGGCGTGGGCGCGCACGGCGCCGTGGCGCTGGACGCCGGCCAGGTCAGCGGCAACCGGGCGACCGTGACCGCCAGCAACGCGGACGCCGCCGCGCTCTACGTGGCCGGCTACAACGACACGTTCACCGCGCAGGTGCCCACCGGCGCGGACTTCACCGCCTCCGCGCTGACCAGCCGGAGCGGCCCGGCCATCGCCGTGGCCGGGCCGGGCACCGTGACGTTGGCCGGCTCGACGGTTTCGGGCGTCGAGTGGCTCCGCGTCGGCTCGATCGGGGACTTTCCGACGCTGCCGCCGCCCGAGGCCCCCATCGCCCGGCCGGAGCCGCTGCCGTCCGTCGACGATCCCTCAACCCCGCCGTCCGATTCGGTCGCGCCGCTCGCAGCCCCCCTGCCAGCGATCAAAAAGCCCCTGGCCGTGGGCGATGTCGCCACCGTCGATGTCTCGGCCTCAACGCTGACCGGGGCGGCGACCACGCTACCGGGCACCACGTCCATCGTCACCCTGCGCGACCAGACCACGTGGCACCTCACCGGCAACTCGACGCTGACCACGCTCACCAACGCCGCGAGCCAGATCCTGTTCACGCCGCCGTCGGCGGGCACGTTCAAGACGCTGACGGTGAACACCTACACGGGCGCCGCGGGCGGCATCGGCCTGAACACGGTGCTGGCCGGCGACAACGCACCGTCGGACAGGCTCGTCATCGACACCGGCACCGCGTCCGGCACCACCGGGCTGACGATCACCAACGCCGGCGGCACCGGCGCGATCACGCAGCGCGATGGCATCCTGGTCGTCGATGCCGTCAACGGCGGCACCACCGCTCCCGGCAGCTTCGCGCTGGCCCGCCGCGCCGTGGCCGGCCCCTATGAGTACCGCCTGTACCGGGGCAGCCTGGACGGCAGTCAGGCCGATGCCTGGTACCTGCGCTCCGAGCGCGATCCGTCACCCGATCCGCCCCCGCCGGGGCCGCCCACGCCAGGGCAGGCGCTGTTCCGCCCCGAGGTGGCCGCCTATCTCGCCAACCAGCGCCTGGCCGGGCAGATGTTCGTGCACAGCCTGCACGACCGCCTGGGCGAGCCGCAGTACGTGGAAGGCCAGCCGTTCGACAAGGCCGAGGACAAGCCGCGCTCGGGATGGCTGCGCGTGGTCGGCAAATGGGAGGGCAGCCGCAGCCAGGACGGCAATTTCAAGGTCGATACCGACAGCTTCCTGCTGCACGGGGGCGCGGAACTCGCCAAATGGAAGGTGGCGAGTGAGGAAGACCGCCTGCATCTGGGGCTGATGGGCAGCTACGGCTATGCCAGCAGCGACGCGAAGGCGGCCGGCAACCCGGCGTCCGCCAGCGGCAAGGTGGAGGGCTTCAGCGTGGGCGCGTACGGCACCTGGTACCAGAACGACGAACGCAAGCTCGGTACCTATATAGATACGTGGTTCCAGTACGGCTGGTTCGACAACAAGGTCGAAGGCGACACCCTGCCCACCGTGAAGTACCACGCGCAGGGCTGGGCGGTCTCGGGCGAACTGGGCTACGCCGTGCCGTTGCGCCACGACTGGGTGATCGAGCCGCAGGGGCAGCTGATCTACGTCGACTACCGCGAACACGACATTACCGAGCCCAACGGCACGCGTATCGCGGGTGCCGACTCCACCGGCCTCATCACGCGGCTCGGCGTCCGGCTGCATCGCACCTATGTCCGTGCGGACGCGCGCAAGTGGCAGCCGTACGTGACTGTGAACTGGTGGCATACCAGCACGGACAGCAGCGTCCGCTTCAACGAGGTGCCGCTCGGCACGCTGTATCCGTCGAATCGCTATGAATTGAAGCTGGGGCTCAACCTGTCGATCTCGACGCGCTGGACCGGCTGGGCCAACGTGTCGGGCGCCTGGGGGGCGCAAAGTTTCCACCAGTATGCGGCCCGGATCGGGGCGAAATATACGTGGTGAGCGCGGGTGTCATACATGTGATGTATGGCAAACACCCGCTGTAAAAGTGCTGAATGAGGCATTTTGTGCCGCAAGCAGCCTAGGCAAAAACCCAACACGGGAAAACCCCCGCAATGCAGCATTCGCTTGCAATCACTCCGCGTGCTTCCTATGCTGAACACCAGAATTCAATTTAATTTGAATCTGAGTTGCGAAGCATCTAACGCGTGTCATACGCGAAACGGGGCGGTAGGCATCCTCCGAGGGAGGGCCGGGCAGGACAGCAGCGAGCCAGGACGGGAAACGCTGCGAGGCTCAGGAGGCGATACCTATCGTATGGGCGTGCAGCCGTGCCAAAAGCGGAGCATGTCCAATCAGCGCGCAGTGGATTGTACGCGGCATCCGCGCGCGCCAATAAGAAGTGAGCGGCCATGGCCACCATCCTGTTGCTCGAGCCACATCCTTTGCTCCGCCTTGGGCTGCGCCACCTGTTGGCACAGGCGCATGTTCCCGGCGATCTCGTCGATATCGACCCCCAGTCCCTGCATGAACCGGATCCCTGGACGCACCACGCCGATCTGCTGATCTATGGCCTGCCCGCCGATGCGGAAGCCGGCTGGCTTGGCCTCGCCGGCCTGTGCCAGCGGCTGGAGCCGCAACGCGTGCTGGTGCTGGCCGAACACGTGCCGGCGCCGCTGCCCGAATTCGGCCTGCCCGAGACCGTGCGCGGCCTGCTGGCGAAAGCCTGCTCCGCCGAGGCGCTCGAAGCCGCCATCCGCCTGGTGCTGGCCGGGGGCGAATGCTTCCCGTCGCAGCTCCCGGTCATGCGTGGCGCCGAGCCGGCTGCCCATCCGTACGCCCAACTGGGCGGCGAGCATGCCCACGCCGCGCCGGTGCCGGTGCCGGCAGCCTACGCCGACGGCCGCGACAGCCGCCATGCCGCCGCGCCGATCGTCGTGCCGCTGCACGGTGTGCCGAGCCACGGCCCGCAGTCGCACGCCACGCCGCTGGAAACCCCGACGGCAGGCGCCCATCTGCTCAATATCACCGAGCGACAGTACGAAGTGCTGGCCCTGCTCGCGCGCGGCTATCCGATCAAGACCGTCAGCCGGCTGCTCAATATCTCGGTGGCCACGGCGAAGACCCATGCATGCACGCTTTATCAGCGGCTGCACGTGCGCAACAAGGGCGAGGCGGTCTACGTCGCGCTCCAGCGCGGCGCCACGCTGAACTGGCAAGGGCCGACGGTCACCGCGCCGGCCTCGATCCGCCCGTCCGCCGTCCTGCAGTCCCGGGAGGCCTGTGAGGCCGCCTGAGCGCGGTCGCGCAGCCATCCGCTCGCGTCCCCCTTCTGCCGGCCCGCCCTCATCCGAAAGCATGAGGCGGTGACCGGCTGCGGTTGCTAGCTTTATTGCAGGCCGATTTGCAGACCCATTGCGGACGGCGTCACCCGACGCACGCCGCCACCGTCATCCATCCCCAGCCTGCCATCTGTGCCTTCCCGGCTGCGCCTGCCGCGCGGGTAGGTCGTGCGTGTGCCCAATCGGCACGCGTTCAGTGAACCGACGTCCGATAACCGTCGCGCCAGCGGTGACCCACGCCGCGCCGCGCAGACGTCCAACATGCCCGATCTCTGTCGATGACGACCTACCTGATCGCCAGCAACGAAATGATGTGCCGCATCCTCGCCAGACGCATGGAGGGGCAGGACATCTCCATGCCCGTGCGATGGCACGCGCCTGACTGGCTGCTCGATACCCCGGACCCGGAGGCGCGCGCCGCCTCCATCGACAATCCGGACGCCTCCGAGACCGTGCCGGACGCCCCGGTGGACATGGCCATCGTCGACTGCAGCGGCGTGGAGGGCGACCCCCGCGCGCTGCTGGACCGCGTGCGCGAGCGGCTGGCCCCGCATCGCTGGCTCGTGTTGTCCGATTCGCTCGATGCCGCGCTGATGGTCTACGCCGCGCAGATCGGCGCCAGCGGCTGCCTGGCCGTGCCCGCCCCGATCGAACTGGTCTGTGCCGCCGCCGCGCTGGTCTGGGCCGGCGGCCAGTGCTTCCCGCGCGCGGCCCTGGCGCTGCTGCGCGCCCACCCGCGCCATGCCGGCACCGCGCCCGTCTCCCACCTCTACCCCCACCCCCACTCCGCTGACGGCACTACGGCAACCGGATGAAGGCGCGGCCGCGTCGCGCGACCTATGCTTGCGAGAAGTCCACGGTCTGAAGCCGGTGCCTTTGAGAGGCCGGCCGCCGTGGCGACGCAGGGGGTCGTATGGAACACGGAGTCAATATCCTGGTCGTGCATGGCTTTGCCGTGCGCGAGGGCCGGGGCAAGTGGGCATGTTGTTTCGAGATTCGGCTCGCCATCGCAGGAGGCGGGCCGTTGTTGTTTCGGGGCGAGCTGCACGGCCGGTGCTTCGCCACCGAGGCGGCCGCCGTCCTCGCCGCGTGCGAGTTCGGCGAGCGGGAGGCCACCCGGCACATGGCCACCGCGCGCGCGATGATCGCGGCGGACGACGACGAGGCGTCGCGCCAAAAAAGAAGCCCGCCGACCGGGGGACCATGCGGGCTTTGAAATGGCGCCGTCCTGGACGTGCGCCATTCATGTGACGATAGCCAAACGCCGGCAACGGGCGTATTGGCCAGAAGCATCACGCGCCGCATGGGGCGCACGCCCCGGTCACCGGGCCTCCACCTTCCCGCGCAAACGCATGCCCCGCGCCGGGCGCGCGCCCGCCGGCGGCACGCCGCGCGGCACCGTCTCCACCTTCTGGCTGGTTGAGGCGGCTGAACATTGCGTCGCACACTGCGGGCGCGACGGTGCGAACCTCCGTCAGCCGGCCTAACCCCGTCATCCTTTTCTGTGAGCTGCCGCACCATGTCTGTCTGGCCCCTTGTCTCCCGCGTTGGCGAAAGCGCACTGCTCATGCCCTGCGCGCTCGTCGTGTTCGCGTGGCTGCAGTCGGGCCGCGCCCCGCACGACCGCGACAACGCCATGCGCTGGGCACTCACGTTCGGCGGCGCCGTGGCGCTGGTCGTGGCCAGCAAGCTGGCCTTCATGGGCTGGGGCATCGGCAGCCGCGCCTTCGACTTCACCGGCATCTCCGGGCACAGCACGATGGCCGCCGCCGTGCTGCCGGTGCTGGCGCGGCTGCTGGTGCCGGAGCGCCATCGCGTGATGGCGGTGGTGGCCGTGGCAGTGAGCGTGGCGGTTGCCATCGTGGTGGGCGTGTCGCGGCTGGCGCTGGAGGTACATTCGCCGGCCGAGATCGTGGCCGGGCTGGCGCTGGGCTTCGGCGCGAGCGCCAGCTTCCTGGTCTGGTCCGCCCGGCCGCTGCGCGCCGCGCCGCGTGTGGTGGCGGGCGTCGTGCTGCTGCTGGCGCTGGCGGCGCCGCATCCGTCGGTGAGCCTGCCGACGCATGGCATGCTCGAGCGCATCGCCAGCCATCTCGCCGGGCGGGAGGAGCCCTACCGGCGCGGCGAATGGCACGATGGGCTGGGTGGGCACGGCAGGCATGAAGCGCGACAGGGACACGCTGCCGCGCTGACCGGCGACGCCGCGCGCTGTGTGCGCCACCAAACAGACCCGCCCGCCCGGCAGCACGACGATACCTGACAGGGTGGCCCGCTCCGCCCCGGCAGGAGAACCAACATGTCAGCAGTGCGCGCCTTCGTCGCTGGGCGACAGGGAACCTTCCAGTACCTGTACCGCGCGACCGACGCCCTCGTCATCGGCGCCACCGGCTTTGCCATCGGCGAACTGGTCTTCCCCGAAGGCCTGCGCGGCGCCGCGCCGGTCCATGGCTTCCTGACCGCCTTCTGCGCGCTGGGCGCGCTGCTGATCTTTCCCGCCTGCGGCCTGTACGGGTCCTGGCGCGGACGCAGCAAGGCCGGGCTGGCCGTGCGCGTGCTGGCGGCCTGGAGCGTGGTCTGCCTGCTGGCGCTGGTGTCCGCCTTCCTGCTGCACCAGGTGGCTGGCGTGTCGCGGCTGTGGTCGGTGCTCTGGGTGGCGTGGTCGGCGGTCGGGCTGGTGAGTTCGCGCGTGGTGCTCTACGGCACCCTGAGCAGCGTGCGCCAGCAGGGCATCAACGCCAAGCGCGTGGTGATCCTCGGCTACGGGCCGCTCGGGCACGACATGTTCCGCCGCGTGGCGCAGATTCCGGGCGCCGGCTACGAGGTGGTGGGCATCTACGACGAAGCCGGCACCGACGACCTCCCCGAAGGCGTGGCCCCGCTGCGCTCGCTCGATCAGGTCTGCACCTTCGTACACGCCCACCGCGTGCGCGAGATCTGGCTGACGCTGCCGATGGCGGCCTGCCGCGACCTCTACGACGTGGTCTTCCACTTCCGCAACGACCTCGTCGATATCCGCTGGGTGCCGGACATCATGTCCGTCGAGCTGCTCGGCCATCGCTTCTCCGAGTTCATGGGCCTGCCCGTGATCGACCTCAACAGCCCGCCCGACTCGGGCGTGACCGGCCTGGTCAAGGCCAGCTTCGACCGCGTGTTCGCGCTGGCCGTGCTGCTCGGGTTGTCGCCGCTGCTGCTCGCCATTGCCCTCGCCGTGCGGCTGTCCTCGCCGGGTCCGGTCCTGTTCCGGCAGGCGCGGCTCGGCATGGACGGCCAGCCGTTCCACGTCTTCAAGTTCCGGTCGATGGTGGCGCACACCGATGCCGGCGTGACGCAGGCCGCGCCCGGCGACCCCCGCGTGACGCGCGTGGGCGCCTTCCTGCGCCGCACCAGCCTGGACGAGCTGCCGCAGTTCCTGAACGTGCTGCGCGGCGAGATGTCCGTGGTCGGCCCACGCCCGCACGCCATCGAGCACAACGAGCTCTACAAGGAGATCGTGGACCGCTACATGCTGCGCCACCGCGTGAAGCCCGGCATCACGGGCTGGGCGCAGATCAACGGCTGCCGGGGTCGCACCGACACGGTGGAGAAAATGCGCCGGCGTACCGAGTTCGACATCTTCTACATCCGCAATTGGTCCTTCGTCCTGGACCTCCGCATCATCGGCCACACCGCCGTCTACGGCTGGACCGGCCGGGACGCCTACTGACGGCTGACCCGGCGCGGCAATGTGACCTGTCGCGCGTGCCCCGGGGAGTTTGTTGGACACCGCACCGAAGCCGTGCCCCCGCTGCGGCCCAATGGCACCGTGAGCAGGAACCGATCCTAAACAGGCGCCCGCCACGGCCGCCGCCACACCTGCCTTCTGACCAGGAGATACGCCATGAAGGAAACCATCCGACAGATCCTTGCCGAAGTGGCCCGCCTCGACGTCCCCATCGAGACGCTGGACGATCAGGCCGACCTCTACCAGGCGGGCCTGTCGTCGCTGGCCACGGTGCACGTGATGCTGGCCATCGAGAACGCGTTCAACATCGAGATTCCGGATCACATGCTGACCCGCCAGCTCTTCAAGAGCGTGAACTCGCTCGCGGCGGCGGCCTCGCAACTGCAGGAGGCTGCGTGATGAACCCCGTTCTCGCCGCGGTGGACCAGGCGTCGCCGCATCCCGCACCGGCGGACCCCGCCGCCCTGATCGCCGCCGCCCAGGCTGCCGCCGCCGTCGCCGCCACGCATGCCGATGCGGTGGACCGCGACGCGCGCTTCCCGGATGAAGCCTTCGTCACGCTGCGCGAGCACGGCCTGCTCGGCGCGATGATCCCGACGCACCTCGGCGGCGCCGGCGCCACGCTCGATACCGTGGCCGCCATCTGCCGCGTGCTGGGCGGCGCCTGTGCCGCCACCGGCATGGTCTACGCGATGCACCAGATCCAGGTGGCGTGCGTGCTCGAGCACGGCATGGGCAGCCCGTGGCACGAGGGCCTGCTGTCCCGCGTGGCGGGCGAGCAGCTGCTGCTGGCCTCGGCCACCTCGGAGGAAGCCATTGGCGGCGCGCTGCGCAACAGCGGCTGCGCGGTCAACGCCGAGGGCGAGCGCTTCCACCTGCTCAAGATGGCGCCGACGATCTCGTACGGCGCGCACGCGGACGGCATCCTGATCACCGCACGCCGCAGCGCCGACGCCGCGCCGTCCGACCAGGTGCTGGTCTGCGCGCTGAAGGCTGACTACACGCTGCAGAGCCTGAACACCTGGGACACGCTCGGCATGCGCGGCACCTGCAGCAACGGCTTCCGCCTCGAAGCGGCGGGCGACGTGGCGCAGATCCTGCCGGTGCCGTTCGGCCAGATTGCCGACGAGACCATGACGCCGGTGTCGCACATCGTCTGGAGCGCACTCTGGCTCGGCATTGCCGGCGATGCCGTGCAGCGCGCCAAGACCTTCTTCCAGGGCCAGGCGCGCGCGCGTCCGGGCTCGATGCCGCCGTCCGCACCGCGCGTGGCGGAGGCCGTGAGCCTGCTCCAGATGATCGAGGCCCGGCTGGACCTCGCGCTCGCCCACCAGCGCGCGCGGCATGTGGCCCAGGGGGTGTCGTCCTTCACCCTGGCCGCCGAGATGAACGGGCTGAAGACGGCCGTCTCCACCATGGCGCTCGAAGTCGTGCAGCAGGCCATGCTGGTCTGCGGCATGGCCGGCTACAAGCACGGCACGCCGTTCAGCCTGGGGCGCCATCTGCGCGACCTGTGGTCGGCGCCGCTGATGATCAACAACGATCGCATCCTGTCCAACACGGCCAACCTGCTGCTGGCCGACCGGACCTGAGAGAAGTCGAAACAAGGAGCTTCCATGGACGCCCAAACCGTAACGGCAGACGCGCAGGCCATCGGCGGAGCCGGTGGCAGCGCGGCTGCGCCCACCTTCCTCGAGCAGCTGACCGAGGCCGGGCTGCTGATTCCCAGCGGCGTGCTCGGGCTGTATGGCCGTAGCGAGACCTTCGAGGCCATCGCCGAAAGCCTCAACCGCATGGTGATGCGGCTGGGCGCGGATCACCATGCCGAGACGCTGCGCTTCCCGCCGGCCATCGGCCAGCACGACTTCGAGACCAGCGAGTACCTGAAGAGCTTTCCGCAGCTCGCCGGCACCATCCACAGCTTCTGCGGCGACGACCGCGGCCATCGCCGCCTGCTGGCCCGGCTCGAGGACAAGGAAGACTGGACCGACCAGCAGCAGCCCACCGGCGTGGTGCTGACGCCGGCCGCCTGCTATCCGGTGTATCCGGTCGTGGCGCGGCGCGGGCCGCTGCCGCCCGAGGGCAAGATCATCAACGTGATGTCCTACTGCTACCGGCACGAGCCGTCGCTGGAGCCCACCCGCATGCAGCTGTTCCGCCAGCACGAATACGTGTGCATCGGCTCGCCCGAGCAGATCATCGCGTTCCGCCAGTTGTGGATGGAGCGCGGCCAGGCCGCCGTGCAGGCGCTGGGCCTGCCGATGGAGGTGGAGGTGGCCAACGACCCGTTCTTCGGGCGCGGCGGCAAGATCGTGGCGGACAGCCAGCGCGAGCTGAAGCTCAAGTTCGAGTTGCTGATTCCGGTGAACGACGGGCTGGGGCCCACCGCCTGCATGAGCTTCAACTATCACATGGACCACTTCGGCGCGCTGTGGGGCATCCGCACCGCCGATGGCGGCACGGCGCACACCGGCTGCGTGGGTTTTGGCATCGAGCGTCTCACCTTGGCGCTGCTCAAGCATCACGGGCTGGATCCGGCCCGTTGGCCGCAGTCGGTACGGGAAACGCTCGGAGGCCAGTAAATGTACGGTGACGGCAGGCTTCGGCCGCGGGGCGGCCCGGCATTGCATGGTGGCAATCCGGTGTGGGCACACGCCAATCGCCATATCGATCTCTGGGTCGAGCTGCTGCATGGATGGGAGCTGGAGCCCGTGGCGGCCCTGCCGTTCGCCGTGACACAGGATTTCGAGGGCGACCAGTTCACGCTGTCGAGCTTTCCGCCTGGGGATCTTGAGCGCCTGTACGGCATCCACACCAATGAGCTGTCCACCTACGACAAGCTCGAGACCCACGTGGCCGCGCAGACCTGCCGGGGCAACGTGGTGCTGCTCGAAGTGGACGGCTTCTACCTGCCGCAGCCGCCCAATGCCTACCGCCGCCAGCACACGCGCTCGGCCATCGGCATCGACGTGCTGGTACCGGAGGCCAATGCCGTGGGCTTCTATCATGGCGATGGCTACCACACGGCCAGCGGGGACGACTACACGGCCATCTTCCGTCAGGCGACCATCGCCCCCGAGTGGGAGGCGCCCGCGTTCCCCCATGCCGAGGTCGTGCGCCGGCGCTTTCCGGCGCAGGCGGGGGAGGCGCTGGTCGCGGCCTCGCTGGAACTGCTGCGTCACCACCTGGCCTGCCGGCCCCGCCAGAACCCGATCACCGCGTTCCGCAGCGCGTTTCCCGCGCACCTGGAGCAGCTGATGGCGCGCGGCGAGCCCAACTTCCAGGTCTACGCGGCCAGCGTGCTGCGGCAGCTTGGCGCCAACTTCGAGCTGCTGGGGCGCTACCTGCGCTGGCTCTCGGAACACGGCCAGCCGCTGCCAGACGCCATCTGCGAAGCCTGCTACACGATGGCGTCCGAGGCGATGGTGATGCAGTTCCGCCTGATGCGCGCCGTCATCAGCCACAAGCCGGACCCGTGCCAGGACTGCCTCGACCAGCTCGAACTGTCGTACGAAGGCACCGTGCCGGCGCTGGCCGCTTATTTCGGGGAGACCGTCTCATGACTGCGCGTGATCCGGAACCGGCGCTGCAACCTGTCCTGTGGTCCGGCGTGGCCGTGGGCGATGCGCGGCTGGAGGGCGACTGGACCTTCCTGGAGACGCTGGCCGGCGCGGCCACGCATCCCCGTGAACTGGGCGAGGACGGGCACTGGCTGCCCGCGCCGGTGCCGGGCACGGTGGCCAGCGCGCTGCGCGCCGCCGGCCGGTGGGACGAGTCCGCCCCGCCCCCGCTGCACCAGCACGACTACTGGTACCGGCTCCACTTCGCCGGCAGTGGCCGCCGCGTGCTCCGCTGCAACGGGCTGGCGACGCTGGCCGAAGTCTGGCTCAACGGCGTGCAGGTGCTCACCACGCGCCATATGTTCGTGGCGCACCAGGTGGCGGTGCAACTCCAGGGTGCGGACAACGTGCTCCATATCTGCTTCCGCGCGCTGCATCCGTGGCTGCGCACGCAGCGCGGCGCGGTGCGCTGGAAGCCGCGCATGATCCAGCCGCCCACGCTGCGCGCGGTGCGCACCACGCTGCTCGGCCATATGCCCGGTTGGTGCCCGCCCGTGCACGCGGTGGGCCCGTGGCGCGACATCGAACTGCTGCACCCCGAAGGCGCGGACGTCGTGCATGGCGCGCGCGCCGTGCTGGCCGGTCATCTCGATGGCCGCGACGGCGTGGTGGCACTGCAACTCCACTTTCCCGGCCCGGCGCCGATGCAGGGCAGCTTCCGGGCCGAAGGGTCCGATGGCGGGGTCTGGCAGGGCGAACTGCGCCGTGTGGGCGCGCATTCGCTGGCCGGCACCCTGCGCGTGCCCGATGCCCGGCGCTGGTGGCCCCATACCCACGGCGAGCCGGCGCTGTATCGCGTGCAGGCCGAAGTGGGTGGCCATGCCATCCCCTGCGGCCAGACCGGCTTCCGCACCATCACCGAAGATCGCGACGGCGAGCCCGGCGCGTTTGCGCTGCGCGTGAACGGCGAGCGCGTGTTCTGCCGGGGCGCCTGCGTCTCCAGCCACGACCTGCCGGGCCTGGCCGACACCGACGACGCCGTGGCCAACTGGCTGCGGCTGGCGCGCGATGCCGGCGCCAACATGGTCCGCGTCAGCGGCGTGACCTGCTATCCCGGCGAAGCGTTCTACCGCCAGTGCGATGCCCTCGGCCTGATGGTCTGGCAGGACTTCATGTTCGCCAATTTCGACTATGGCAGCGAGACCAGCGCGTCGCCGGCCCTGATGGACGACGCCGCGCGCGAGGTCGCCCAGTGGCTGGCCGGCACGCGCGCCCATGCCAGCCTCGCCGTGCTCTGCGGCGGCAGCGAGGCCGAGCAGCAGGCGGCCATGCTCGGCACGCCGCGCGGCGCGTGGCGCCAGCCGCTGTTCGACACCCTGATTCCCGCGCTCGTGGCCGAGCATCGTCCCGATGTGGTCTATGTGCGCAATTCGCCCAGCGAAGGCGCCTGGCCGTTCCAGCCCGATACCGGCATCACGCACTACTACGGCGTGGGCGCCTACCAGCGCCCGCTGGCCGATGCCCGGCTGGCCAACGTGCGCTTCACGTCCGAGTGCCTGGCCTTCGCCAACGTGCCGTGCGCGCGCACGCTGACCGAGGCGGGGCTCTCGCAGCCGCTGCACGACCCGCGCTGGAAGGCGCGCGTGCCGCGCGACGCCGGTTCCGCCTGGGATTTCGAGGACATCCGCGATTTCTACCTGCGGGCGCTGTACGAGGTCGATCCGCCCCGCCTGCGCTACGAGCAGCCGGCGCGCTACCTCGCGCTCTCGCGCGCCGTGGTGGCCGAGATCATGACCGACGTCTTCAGCGAATGGCGCCGCGCCGGCTCCACCTGCATGGGCGGGCTGGTCTGGCAACTGCAGGACCTGTTGCCGGGCGCCGGCTGGGGCATCGTCGATGCCCGGGGCCGGCCGAAATCGGCCTGGCATGCGCTGCGGCAGGTCTGGCAGCCGCTCCAGGTGCTGATCACCGACGAGGGCCTGAACGGGCTGCACGTGCACGTGGTCAACGAATCGGCCACGCCGCGCACCGTGCAACTGACCTTCCGCTGCCTGCGCGATGGCGAAATCGCCACCGTCCACGCCACGCAAACGCTCACGCTGGCCCCGCGCGAGACGCGCCGGCTCGTCGCGGCGGAACTCATCGATCACTTTTTCGATTTCACCTACGCCTACCGCTTCGGCCCGCCCGCGCACGACGTCGTCCTGGCCACCCTGCACGACCCCGCGGACAGCAACGCGTTGCTCAGCCAGGCGGCGTATTTGCCGGACCGCCGCGCCGCCGCGCTGCGCGCGCCAGGGTTGAGTGCGCAGGTGGAACAGGTGGAGGGCGTGTGGTGGCTGACCGTCAGCGCGCAGCGCTTTGCACGCTGGGTGCACATCGAGGACCATGCGTACCGCCCGGAGCAGGACTGGTTCCACCTTGGACCGGGGGAATCGCGGCGTATCCGCCTGATGAATGAGGCAGGGGGAGGGGGCGGGTCGGACGCCATTCCTTCAGGCGAGATCTCCGCCCTGAACGCCGAGCGCCCGCTCTCCTACGACGCCTGATCTCATCCTCTCAACCCCTGCCCGCTGCGCCATATGCGGCGCGGCAGGGCGGCACATCCGCCGGCTCCGGCCCGTCGCGCGTCATCC
The DNA here is from genome assembly GCF_056395225.1 of Cupriavidus sp. 10L45. NCBI lineage: Bacteria > Pseudomonadati > Pseudomonadota > Betaproteobacteria > Burkholderiales > Burkholderiaceae > Cupriavidus > Cupriavidus sp. 10L45. The sequence continues at coordinate 70,922 of NZ_JBFTJC010000002.1, read as the reverse complement.
CCGCGTCATCCCCGCCTCTCCGCCGTTTGTATCCTCCTTCCCTCCCAAAGCATGACCGCCGCACCAACCGTCTGCCTACTGTCGATTCTGATCTGCATGGCCCTTAATAGAGTCAACAACGAGATAGCAAAACCGGGGCCCGCGAGGTGCCGGGGGTAAAGAGGGTGGCAGCTACGGGGCTGCCAGAGATCGCCAGAAAACGCAAACGGGTGGAGCGGCGAGATCGGGTCACAGCCTGCATGGAGATTGCCATGCGGGGTGGAGGACCGATGCTGCTCCCGGGTCAGAGGGAGGAGAATCACCATGATTACGCATCGGTCAGACTTGCATGTCAATCACCTGCTCAACGCGTTGCCGCGTCACGAATGGGAAACGCTTTCGCGGCATTTCGAACTGGTCCGGCTCCGCGCCGGTGAGCTGCTGACCGACTCGGGCCAGCGCATCGTCCACGTGTACTTCCCGACCACGTCGGTGGTGTCGCTGCTGTCGCTGCTCGAAGACGGCGCCACGGTGGAATTCGCGGCCGTCGGCAACGAAGGACTCGTCGGCATTCCCGTGGTCACCGGCGGCGACACCATGCCGAGCCGCGTGGAAGTGCGCAGCCCCGGCTTCGCCTACCGTATCCCCGCCCGCGCCCTGCGTGCCGAACTGGCCCACATGCCCGCCCTGCAACGCGTGACCCTGCTCTACGTGCAGGCCGTGCTGACGCAGATCGCGCAGACCGCCGCCTGCAACCGCCACCATTCGCTCAACAAGCAACTGTGCCGCTGGCTGCTGCTGGCCATCGACCGCATGAGCTCCAACGAACTGGTGATCACGCAGCAGGTCATCGCCAACATGCTCGGCGTGCGCCGCGAGGGCGTGACCGAAGCGGCGGGCAAGCTCGAGGACCTGGGCCTGATCCACCATAGCCGTGGCCACATCACGGTGCTGGATCGCTGCGGGCTGGAGAAGCATTCCTGCGAATGCTACAAGCTCGTCAAGCGCGAGTACGACCGCCTGCTGCCGGCGCTGGTGCAAGCCTGATTTCCGCAGGGCGATGCGGCGCGGCATCACGCCGCGCCGCATCGCATTCCTGCCGAAGGATCCTTGCGCCAACCGGAGAGCCCGCTATGACGGTCACCTCGCTTGACTTGCCCGACCTCGATGCCAAGCCGGGCGGCGACGCCCAGGCGGCAGTCGTCCCGCTACGCATCGGCCTGCTGCTGGACAGCCCGCAGGCGTTGCATCACCTCTACCAGCTCGTGCTCTGGGCCCGCAAGCAGCCGGGCCTGGCCATCACCCATCTGATCGTGCACGGGCCCGTGCAGGGCGGCGTCTCGCCGTGGGACCGCCTGCTCGCGGCCACGCTGCGCGGCCTGATGCGGGCCGAAGGCACGGTGCTGCGCGGTACCTATCGCGGCCACCTGACCCGCCACGACCTCGCGCGCTCGATCCCCGAGCGCCTGGACATTGCCGCGCCGATGCCCGGCGCCAACGGTCACATACAGTTCGACGTCGCCGCGGTGGAACAGGTACGCGCCCTCGGGCTGGACCTGCTGCTCGGCTTCGGCCCCGCCACGGTCGATGCGCGGATTGCGGCTGCCGCGCGCATCGGCACGCTGTGGATGCGTTATGGCCGGGGCGGCGTGGCGCCAGCCGCCGGCTTCGACGAATGCCGGCACGCCGAGCCGGCCACCGGCTTCGCCATCGAACGCATCGACGGCACGCGCCGCGTGCTGCGCGCGGGCCGGGTGGGCACGCGCGTGAGCTACCTCGAAAACCAGGCCCACCTGTACCGCAAGGCCGATGTGCACCTGCGCGCGCTGCTGACGGGCATCGCCACGACGGGCACGCTGCCCTCGCCGGCCGGCGCGCCGGTTCCCGGGCTGGCCCGGCCCCGTGCGCGCGACCTCGTCGGCTACGCGGGCCGCCTGTTCAAGCGCGCGGCGATCAAGGGCACCCAGCGCGCGCTGCACATGCGGCGCAAGTTCGGCATCTCGATCCTGCAAGGCTCCTGGCGCAACGCCGATCTGCGGCAGGCCGTGGAGGTGACCGCGCCGCGCGGCCGCTTCTGGGCCGATCCCTTCCTGTGGACCGGGCCCGATGGGCGCGTGGTCTGCTTCGTGGAGGACTACCGCTACGCCACCGGCCGCGCCCATATCTCGGCGCTGGAAATCGTCGGCCATCGCGCGGTGGACCTTGGCGCGGTGATCGTCGAGCCGTACCACATGTCGTTCCCGTACCTGTTCTCGTACGAAGGGGCGCTATATATGTGCCCCGAATGCTCGGGGTCCGGACAGATCCGCGTCTATCGGTGCGCCGAATTCCCGCTCAAGTGGGAGCTGGCCGCCGTGCTGATGGACAACGTCTCCGCCGCGGACACCGTGCTGTTCCCGCGCGACGGCAAATGGTGGATGCTGACCAGCATGGACCCCGCCGACGTGAAGGACCATTGCAGCGAGCTGTACCTGTTCTCGGGGCCGTCCCCGCTCGGCACGGACTGGACGCCCTGCGCGGCCAACCCGGTGCGGATTGACCCGGCCGGCGGGCGCAATGCCGGCCTGATCATGGACGGCGGGCGCATCTACCGGCTGGCGCAGCGCCAGGGCTTCGACCGCTATGGCGAAGGGCTGATCGTCAACGAGGTGCTGGCGGTCTCCGACGAGGCGTACCGCGAGCGCGAGGTGCGCCGCATCGACCCCGACTTCGGCCGGCGGCTGATCGGCTCGCACCATATGACCAGCACCGGCACGGTCACCGTGGTGGACCACGTGCGGCGGGAGTTCGTGTTCTGAGTGCCTTGGGCGCCCGGCTACGGGCGCCCGTTCGACCGCTGTACCGCCTTGGTTCAGCGCAGCGCCGGCTCCGGATCGATGCCGGCCACGAGGGCCGCGATGGTGTCCGCGTCCTCGCAGAAATGGGTACGCAGGTACTGGTCGAGCATGGCGTAGACCGCCTCGCGTGCCGCGTAGGACCGCAGCGCGTGGTCCACTTCATCCGAAATCACGCACTTCACATGACGATAGCGCCGCAGTTGCCGCCCGCGCGCGCCGAAGTGCGTGGCGAGTTCCCCCAGGCCCGGATCGTAGCCGCCGAAGACCAGCCACACCGGCACGCTGCGTTCATCGAGCCGACGAATGAGGCCGTGCACCTGACGCACTGGCGTATCAGCGCGAGTAATCCACGCGGCCAGTGTCTGCGCCCGCGTGCGCACGCGGGCCACGATGCGGCGGCTCAACTCCATGGCAATCGAGCCGATTTCCGCGTCGCCCTTGAACACGCGTACCCATTTCTGCGTGTCCAGCGCGGCGGTTAGATACACGCGCGTGGCCGCCTGGCGCGGGCTGGGGCGCTGCTGCACCACGTCCTGGATGCCGAGCCCTTCGGGCCACTGGAACTTCTGCACATTGACCAGCACCGCGCCCGCCACGTGCTCGCTGCCGGTGGCCGCGTGCAGCCCCACGAAGGCGCCCGAGCAGATGCCGAACAGCACCACCCGGCCGAAGCCCTGCGCGGCCAGCCACGCGGCGGCGGCGGTCACGTCGCGGCGCAGGTGGCTGCCGTAGGGCTGGAAGGCGTACTGGGGCAGCGCCAGCGAGACGCTGTCGCCAATCCCGCCCAGATCCATCCGCATCGACGCAATGCCGCGCCGCGCAAGGTAGCGCGCGCAGAGCACGCCCATGCGCGCATCGCCCACATGATGGCCAGCGCCGGTGTTGATGATGAGCACCACCGGCGCGCCGTCGCCGCGCGCGGCGGCAGGCGGCTCGCACAGGATGCCGAACAGGCCGTCGGCGCCGTAGTGCGCGCGGCGCTCCACGAAGCGGTCGCCGTGCAGCACCGGCGCGTCGTCGGCGGACAGGCGGCGCACGCGCGCGTTGTCGGGCTCGCGCACATCGGTCTCGGGTACGCCGGCCAGCCACGCCGTGGTGTGCCGGAACGCCTGCCAGGGCAGGTCGTTCAGCTCGGGATAGCTGACATAGGTCTCGTATTCGTCGAACGGCGCCTGCGTCACGTCGCAGCCGAGCGCGGCGGCGCTCTCGGCCAGCCGCCCGGCGCCGTCGAGCGTGCTGGCCGACAGGATCAGCATGCGTGCGGCGGGCCGCTGGTGCAGTTGCCCGGGTTTGCCGAGGTCGCACGTCTGGATGACGTCGATGGTGTCGCGGTAGAAGCGGTTGCCGACCACGGTCATGAAGTCTTCGGTCTCGGCCGGATCGAGCTGGTCGGCCGGGGACGATCGCGCGGTGCTCTGCAACGCGCGCAGTTCGCGCAGATGGTCACGCCCACGCACCACCGGCGCCAGCAGCACCAGCGCGTCGATCGCCTCCGCCTCCATCTCCTGCGTGGCGAGCACCGCCAGCAGCGCGCCGAGGCGGATGCCGCACAAGGCCACGCGCGTCACGCCGGTACGTTCGCGCAGGACGCGCACGGCGGCCACGATGCTGGCCGTCCACGCCTGCAGCCGGGCAGGATCGCTCTCGTCGCCATCGGAATCGCCGGTGCCGTGGTAATCGAAGCGCAGCGCCGGCATGCCGTTGGCGGACAGCGCCGTGGCGAGGTAGCGCCAGCCACGGTGGGTCATGATCGCTTCCTGCCCGAACGGGTTGCACAGCACCACGCCGCAGGGATCGGCAGAAAGGGGGGCAAGGGGGGCAAGGGGGACGATGGGCCGGTGCAGCCAGCCGTAGCACCCGTCGAACAGCAGCGGTTCCATCAGGGCGTGCACCATCCCCGGGCCATGCGGCCCGTGGCCGCCGTGTCCGTCCCCGTGTCCGTCCTCGTTCGGGCCGTCGCCCGCGCCGCCCATGGCGCCGCCGCCCTCAGGCACCCGCATGGACGTGCACCGGCCCCGCCGCGCCGAACGTGGCCACCAGGCCAGACAGCGTGCGGTCGTAGGCGGACTCCAGCACATCCAGGCAGTCCGAGCAGGCATCGGTCCGGCCGCGCGCCACCGCGCGGGCCAGCCGGAACTGCAGCACCTTGGCTTCCGTGGCGATGCTGTGCGCCGCGTCCACCACAGGCTCGGGCACCTTGTGCCCCTGCCGCGTGAGCCACGTCAGGTAGTGATGCAGCATCTCGAAGTTGGCGCCGAGCTGGCGCGGCACGTTGAAGGTGTACTGGTGGAAGTAGGCATCGCCGCGCGCCAGCATCCGCTCCATATGCGACGGAAACACCGCGCGCAGCCGGCTCACCGGGTTGGCGGCGGGGCGCCGCGCCAGATGCTCGCGCAGCAGCCGCACCGAGGCATCGGCCAGCATGCCCGGCGCCACCGGCGCGCGCACGCGCTTGGCGCACTCGGCGTAGGGAAACAGCAGGTCCGGATTGCCGGAGAGTTCGGGCGTCAGGCGCAGCAGGCCCTCGTAGTCGTCGCCATTGACCGTGTGGTAGCCCAGGCCGTGGTAGTAGCCCAGCCGGCGCGCCTGCGCGTCGATCATGTCCACGCCGATCGACGTCTTGACGTGTTTCTGCCGATAGGAAGTGGCCTTGGTGTCCGGCAGGTAGTAGCTGTCTACCTCCACCAGCACCGTGTGGCCGCGCCCGACCTGTTCGACGAGATGCGCCTCCAGCGCATCGTAGAGCGCCATCTCCTGCACCACGGTGCCGTAGAGCCGCTCGATGTCGTTGGTCGGGTATTTGAAGAAGGTGAAGTGATCGCCCTCGAAGTCCTGCGTCACGGTGAACGGCAGCGCGGCGCGCGGTTCGAGCCCCCAGCCGTTGAGCAGTTCGATCCACAGGTCGATGTAGCAGTTGGTCTCCTGCCAGATCACGTCCTCGCCATGCAGCGCATGCGGCGCGGGCTGCGGCGTGCTGCGTGCCAGGGTCGCCGTGACATTCATATGGATTCTCCTCCGCTGTGTAGGCATGCCGCGCAGCCGGGCGCGGCCAGACGGTCTCCATTACAGCCCCAACCGCGCCAAAGATTGGTGCGCGAGGCAACACAGGCGCCGCAGCAAGGTGCACGTTTGCGCGCATGCTGGCGGGGCACCGGCAAGGGGCAGGCCGCGTGCAGGCAGTGGCACTTTTCCCGGCCTTTTCGCGCTCTGATGGGCACGCCACCGCACGCCGGGCAAGGTGTGCGGAAGCGTACAGAGACGGCGAGGGGCCGTTCCTACACTGCAACTCATGGATTGGGACGCGTGCCGCCAGCGTTGCGGCGCGCGCATTGAGAGACAGCGGTGAGCATGGGGAGCGTGAGCGCAGTGCGCAGCGCCGTCCATGCCTTTGGACAGACCAGGAAGGCGGGCATGAACTGGGTGGACAAGGAATTCAGCGAGCTGACCACGCGGGAGCTGTATCAGATCCTGCGCGTGCGCAGCGAGGTCTTCATCGTGGAGCAGGGCAGTCTGCTGCTCGACGTCGACGGCAAGGACATCGTCGGCACGCACGTGCTCGGCGTGGAGCCGGCCGAGGACACACAGCAGGTGGTGGCCTACGCCCGCCTGCTCAAGGGGGAAGGCAGCGAGATCCGGATCGACAAGTTCCTCACGCGCATGTCGCGTCGCGGCGACGGCACGGCCGAGGCATTGATGCGCAGCGCGCAGGAGGCCATCCAGACGCGCTGGCCCGGTGCGCCGGTGGGCATCCAGGTGCCGTTCTACCTGCGCGAATTTTGCGAGGGGTTCGGCTTCAGCAAGCGCGAGGGCCCGTACCTGGAACACGGTACGCATTTCATCGGCATGGTCTGGCAGCCGCCCCGCGCGCGCGCCCGGCTGTTCCGTCTGACACGCTGAGCCGCATGCGGCCCGGCCGGGAGAGCATTCCATGAACCAACCGATTCCGGTGGGCCTGCCGCCCGTTACGCTCGGCGCAGCCCTCGCGCCGCCCGTGACCGCGGCACTGCCCGTCATCCAGTTTCCGATCCAGCCCGTGATCATGGCCGGTGGCGCCGGCACGCGGCTGTGGCCGCTCTCGCGCGAACAGTTTCCCAAGCAGCTCCTCAACCTCGTGGCGGAAGACACGCTGCTGGAGGCCACCGCGCACCGCTTCGACGGCGTGGCGGTGCTGGCAGGCCGCCCGGCCGGCATCGAGCCGCCGCAGCTGGTGGTCTGCGGCGAGGAACATCGCTTCATGATCGCGGACATGATGAAGCGCGCCGGCAAGCCCGCGCGCCTGCTGACCGAGCCCTGCGGCCGCAACACCGCCCCGGCGCTGACCGTGGCGGCGCTGCACGCGATGGCGGCTACGGACGGGGGCGATGTGGTGCTGGTGGTGACGCCGGCCGACCACAGCGTGACGGACGTGCCGGCGTTCCGCCAGGCGCTCGCCACGGCGGTGCGCCATGCCGACGCCGGTGCCATCGTCACGCTCGGCGTGGTGCCGGTCTCGCCGGAAACCGGCTACGGCTATATCCGCGCCGGCGGCACGGCGGTCGATGGCGCCTACACGCTCGAAAAATTCGTCGAGAAGCCGCACCTGGAACTGGCCCGCCACTACGTGGACTCGGGCGGCTACTGGTGGAACAGCGGCATCTTCGTGGTGCGCGCGGCAGTGTGGCTGCGCGCGGTGAGCCAGCTCCAGCCCGAGATGTATATGCAGTGCCGCGCCGCCTACGAGGCTGGCGAGGCGGGTGGCGACACGTACAAGCTGAACCGCGAAGCCTTCGGCGCGTGCCAGTCGGACTCCATCGACTACGCCGTGATGGAAAAGCTCGAAAGCCTGCCCGACGTGCCCGGGCGCGTGGTGCCGCTCGATGCGGGCTGGTCCGATGTCGGCTCCTGGGCCGCGATCTGGGACATCGCGCCCAAGGATGCGCTTGGCAACGCCGCGCGGGGCCGCGTGGTGTTCGATGGCGCGACGGCCTGCCTCGCCCACTCGGAAGGCCGGCTGATTGCCTGCGTGGGCGTGCATGACGTGGTGGTGGTGGAAACCGCCGACGCCGTGCTGGTGGTCGACAAGGCCCACGTGCAGGACGTGAAGAACGTGGTGCAGCGCCTGCGCGCCGAGCATGGCAGCGAGGTGGTCAACCATCGCAAGGTGCACCGCCCGTGGGGCTGCTACGACGCCATCGACCATGGCGACCGTTTCCAGGTGAAGCGGATCGTGGTCGAGCCGGGCGCCAGCCTCTCGCTGCAGATGCACTACCACCGCGCCGAGCACTGGGTGGTGGTGCGCGGCACCGCGCGCGTCACCTGCGGCGAGACCGTCAGCATCCTCAGCGAGAACCAGTCCACCTACATCCCCATCGGCACGCTGCACCGGCTCGAAAACCCGGGCAAGACGCCGCTGGAGATCATCGAGGTGCAGTCGGGCGCCTATCTGGGGGAAGACGACATCGTGCGCTTCGAGGACAACTATGGCCGCAAGTAAGGAGATGCCGCGATGACCGGGCTGATTGCCTGCGCGCTGGACCTGCTGCTGGTGGCGGGCAGCGCGCTGCTGGTGCACCAGCTCATGGTGCCCGCCGCGCTGCCGGGCCATGGCCTGCCGCTGGCCTGGTCGGACACGCAGACCATGCTGGTGTTGTTCAACGCCCTGCTGGCGGTGGTGCTGTTCGCCGCGTTCGGGGTCTACGGCCAGTGGCGCGACCGCTCGCTCAGCCAGCTCACCCACCGGGTGCTGGCGGCCTGCGGCGTGGTGGCGCTGGCCGGCATGGCGCTGCTGTGCACGCCGCGCCTGGAGAACGTGCCGACCTCGTGGTTCATCGCCGTGACCGCCGCCTCCGCGGGCATGCTGGTGCTGGCGCGGCTGGTGCCGGGCTGGGTGGCGCGGCGGCTGGGCCGGGCGGCCACGCGCACGCGCACGGTGGCCGTGGTCAGCACGCGCGCCCATGCCCGCAACATGCTGGCGCAGCTGGCCCACGCGCCGGGCGCGCAGTATCGGGCGGTGTGCGTCTATGACGAGAGCGACGATGCCCCCGAGTGGCTGCACAACGTGCCGGTCTGCGCCAACTTCCGCGACTTTGCCGGCATGGTCCGCGCGCGCGCCATCGACGAGATCTGGCTGGCGCTGCCGCTGGCGGACCAGCATCTGGTGCGCCGCTTCGTGCGCGAGTTCCGCAACGACTTTGTCGACATCCGTTACATGCCGGACCTGCGCGGCCTGCCGCATCTGCAGTGCTCGGTGGACAAGGTGCTCGGCTATCCCACGCTGAACCTGGCCGTCTCGCCGGCCGATGAATACCAGCTCTGGCCGAAGGAGATCTTCGACCGCGTGGCGGCTGCGCTGGCGCTGGTGGCGCTGGTGCCGCTGTTCGTCGTGGTGGCGGCGCTGGTCAAGCAGTCCTCGCACGGGCCGGTGTTCTTCCGGCAGCGCCGCAAGGGCTACGACGGCCGCGAGTTCGAGATCCTCAAGTTCCGCACCATGTGCCTGCACGACGAGGCGCCCGGCACGGTCACGCAGGCGCGGCGCGGCGATCCGCGCGTGACGCGCGTGGGCGCGGTGCTGCGGGCGCTGTCGATCGACGAACTGCCGCAGCTGCTAAACGTGCTGCGCGGACAGATGTCGCTGGTGGGGCCGCGCCCGCATGCGCTGGCGCACGACGATCTCTACAAGAACCTGGTGGAGGGCTACATGCACCGCTACCGCATCCGCCCTGGCCTGACCGGCTGGGCGCAGGTGAACGGGTATCGCGGCGAGACGTCCACGGTGGAAAAGATGGAAACGCGGGTCAAGTTCGACCTGTTCTATATCCGGAACTGGTCGTTCTGGTTCGACATGCAGATCATCCTGCGCACGCCGGCGTGCATTTTGCTCCGGCGCAATGCCTACTGAGAGCAGCGCGGGCGTACTGAGACACGGTATGTGATGTGGCGGCAAGGCAGCGCGGCAATGGAGCCCGCCCGCTGATCCGCCGGGGGACGCCAAGATGGACCTATCGGTAATCATTCCCAGCTACAGGCGCTGCGACGACCTGGACCGCTGCCTCCGCGCGCTGGCGCGCCAGCAGCGCCCCGCCGACGAGGTGGTGGTGGTGGCGCGCGCCGACGACGCGCCCACGCTGGCGCTGCTCTCGCGCTGGCTCTCCACGGCCAGCGCCGACACCCTGCCGGGCCTGCGCCTGGTGACGGTGGACGAGCCGGGCCAGGTGGCCGCCAACAACCGCGGCTTCGCGGCTGCGCGCGGCGACATCCTGTGCCTGACCGACGACGACGCCGCGCCGCATCCAGACTGGCTGGCGCGTATCGGCGGCCATTTCGCGCGCGATGCCAGCCTCGGCGGCGTGGGCGGGCGTGACCGCGTGCACGAAGCCGGCCGCGTCCTGCAAGGCGCGGCGAACTGCGTGGGCCAGGTGCGCTGGTACGGCCGCGTGATCGGCAATCATCACATCGGCGCCGGCGCGCCGCGCGACGTGGACGTGCTCAAGGGCGTGAACATGGCGTGGCGGCGCAACGCGGTGGCCGGGCTGCGCTTCGACACGCGGCTGCGCGGCGCGGGCGCCCAGGTCCACAACGACCTCGCCTTCAGCCTGGCCGTGCGCCGTGCGGGCTGGCGGCTGCTGTACGACCCGGCGCTGTGTGTCGATCACTTTCCGGCGCCGCGTGCCGATGCCGACCAGCGCGCGGTCTTCAACGCCGAGTCCTATTACAACGCCAGCTACAACCTCCACCTGGTACTCGACGAGCACCTGCGCGCCACCGGCGTACCGGCCAGCCGCCGGGCGATGGCGGGCGCGTGGCAGGTGCTGGCGGGCTCGCGCAACTACCCGGGCTGGCTGCGCGCACTGGCGCTGTGCCTGGGCGGCGAGGGTGGCCGCGCCTGGCGGCGCATGGCGCTCGCGCAGCGCGCCCGGGCCGATGCCCTGATGGCGCTGCATGCCCCCGACGCCATGCGGCGCATGCCCCACGTGGTGCCGCCCACGTCCGGTGTGCCCGAACGTGCGGAAACAGACGTCCGCCCCGATGCCGGCGGCGCTTCAATGACTCCCATCGGTATGCAGCAACAAGGGCGCGCAGGCGCCGACAAGGAGAAGCTGCCATGGTAAATCGATTCCTCCCCCGCCTCGTTACGCTGGCCATGCTGGCCGCGCTTGGCGGCTGCACCTGGGCACCGGGGCCCGCACTGGACAGCAGCCGCATCCAGGACGACCTGTCCGCCAAGACCGGCACGGATGTCTATCCGGTCAAGCTGATCACCGCCGACGTGGTGCGCGCCCAACCGGACTCCATCGCGCTGGCCGCCGCCGTGCCCGATTCGCCGGCCCGCACGGGCAAGCTGGGCGACGACCTCGACGGCTACGAATACCTGATCGGACCGCAAGACCTCGTCGGCGTGACCGTGCTCGACCACCCCGAGATGAGTTCCGGCCTGCTGACCGCCCCGGTCACCGGCGCCACCGCGCCCGTGCCCGGCGTGCCGCAGGTCACCCCGACCGGGCTGCCATCGGACCAGAGCGGCTACCGCGTGGACCGTACCGGCGAGATGTACTACCCGCCGGTGGGCAAGCTGCGCGTGGGCGGCAAGACCGTCGACCAGGTGCGCGCCATGATCACCGGGGCGATCAAGAACACCGTGCGCGACCCGCGCGTGGATGTGCGCGTCATCGCCTACCGCAGCAAGCGCGTGGACGTGACCGGGCAGGTCCGCACGCCGGGCATGCTGCCGGTGACGGACGTCCCGGTGACGCTGGTCAACGCCATCACGCGGGCCGGCGGCTTCGCGCCGGAGGCGGACGTGCAGAAGGTGCGCCTGACCCGCGACGGCAAGCTGTTCGAGTTCGACCTCGAGGCGCTGATCGAACGCCGCAACGGCGCGCATGACTTCCTGCTGCGCGGCGGCGACGTGGTCTACGTGCCGGACCGCCTGTCCAGCCGCATCTTCGTGCTCGGCGAGGTGGCGCGCCCGCAGTCGCTGCTGATGAACAAGGGACGGCTGTCGCTGGCCGACGCGCTGGCAGGCGTGAACAGCATCGACGTGAAGGCGGCCGACCCGCGCCAGATCTTCGTGATCCGTGGCATGCGCGACAAGCCGCAGACGCCCGACGTGTACCGGCTGGACATGACCCAGGTGGACGCGATGCTGCTGTCCACGCAGTTCCGGCTCGAGCCACTTGATGTGGTCTACGTCGGCACCTCGGACGCCGTGCGCTTCAACCGCGTGCTCGACCAGATCACCCCCACCATCCAGACCCTGTTCTTCACAGTGGAACTGGCTCGCTAGCATCGTCAGGACGGAGCCGACATGAATACCCCTTTCCAGCGTCCCTACGGTACGCCACTGCCCCTGGAGGACGACGAGTTCATCCTGCGCGATCTGGTGCGCATGGTGCGCCAGCAGCTTGGCTGGGTGATCGGCATCACGGCCGTGGTGGCCGCGGTGGCCACGCTCTACGCCTACTCGCTGCCGGCGATCTACGCGGCGGATGCGCTGCTCCAGGTGCAGGCGAAGAACTCGGACAGCCCGCTGTCGCGTGCCTCGCAGGTGATGGGCGGCACCTCGCAGCTGGGGACCGAGACCGAGATCGAGATCATCCGCAGCCGCTCGGTGCTTGAGCCGGTGGTGAACGCGTTCCGACTCAACGTCTCGGTGTCGCCGGTGGTGATGCCCTATCTCGGCAACCTGGCGCGGCGCTTCGCCAAGTCGGGCGAGCCGGCGCCGGCCTGGTTCGGCCTGTCGCGCTACGCCTGGGGCGGCGAGCAGATCGACCTGGAACTGCTCGGCGTGCCGGCGGCGCTGGAAGGGGTGCCGCTGACGCTGCGCGCGCTCGGCAACGACAGCTTCGCGCTGTACGACCCCGAAGGGGTGAAGCTGCTGACCGGGCAGGTGGGCGAGATTGCCGACGACGGTCCGCTGCAGATCCGCATCGGCAAGCTCGTGGCGCGGCCCGGCACCGAGTTCACGGTCACGCGCTCGAACCAGCTTGCCGCCATCGGCGGGCTGGCCAAGTCGCTGCTGGTGCTGGAGCAGGGCAAGCAGACCGGCATCGTGCAGATTTCGATGGAGAGCAGCGACCGCGTGCGCGCCATGCAGATCGCCAACGCGGTGGTGCAGTCCTACGTGCGGCAGAACCTGGAGCGGCATCAGGAGGAAACCGCCCGCACGCTCGACTTCCTGAACGCCGAGGTGCCGCGCGTGCGCGCCGACCTGGAGAAGGCCGAGGACGCGCTGGCCGCGCTGCAACAGCGCCAGGGCGCGGTGAAGCCGACGTCGGAAGCCCAGTCCTACCTCGCGGGCGGGCTGGAGCTGGATCGCCAGATCGCCCAGCTGAACCTGCAGCGCACGCAGCTGCTGCAACGCTTCATGCCGGGCCATCCGCAGGTGCAGACCATCGACACGCAGCTCGGGCAGCTGCGCGCGCTGCAACAGAAGCTGGAATCGCGCTTCCACGACATGCCCGCGTCCGAGAAGGCCGGCGTGCGCATGGAGCGCGACGTGAAGATCGCCCAGGAGATCTACATCTCGCTGCAGAACAAGACGCAGGAGCTGATGATCAACCGCGCCGGCATGGTCGGCAATGTGCATGTGCTGGACGAGGCGCTGGTGCCGTCGTCGCCGGTCAAGCCCAAGCGGGCGCTGATCATCGCGGCCGGGCTGATCCTCGGACTGGTGCTGGCCGTGCTGACGGTGTTCATGCGCCGCGCGGTGTTTGGCCGCATGCACGAGATGGAGGAGATCGAACGCCGCCTGGCGCTGCCGATGTTCGGCGAGATTCCGTTCAGCCCGGCGCAGAGCTGGCTGGAGGACTACTCGCGGCTCGAGGCCACGGCCCCGCCCGAGCTGCCGCTGCCGGTGGAACTGGCCGGCGCCGAGCACGTGCCGGTGACGCCCGAGCGCGCCGAGGAATGGCTGCCCGCCGCCACCCGTCCGGTCCTGGCGGAGAGCCGGCCGCACGACGAGGCCATCGAGGCGCTGTGCGGCATCTGCACCCAGTTCCAGTTCACGCTGGAGCAGATGGGCCACCGCGTGGTGGCGATGGTCGGGGCCACCTCCGGGGTCGGCAAGAGCTTCGTCACGTCGAACCTCGGCACGCTGCTGGCCAAGTCGAACCGCCGCGTGCTGCTGATCGATGGCGACCTGCGCCGCCAGCGCCTGTCAGGCTACTTCAACCGGGCCGCCGGCATGGGCCTCTCGGAAATGCTGGGCGGCCGCATCGACGCCAACCAGGCCGTGGTGCCCACGGGCGTGTCGAACCTCTGGATCGTGCCCGCCGGCAACTTCGGCGCCACGCCGGCCGAGCTGCTGATGAACACCCGCTTCCGCCAGGCGCTGGACACCTACTCGCGCACCTACGACCTCGTCATCATCGACACCCCGCCGGTGCTGGACCACAACGATGCGATGGCCGTCTCCGCGCTGGCTGGCGCCACCGTGATGGTGCTGCGCACGGGCGCCCATACCGAGGAACAGATCGTCGATGCGGTCAAGCGGCTCAAGCGCGCTGGCGGCAACGTGGTGGGGGGCATCCTCAACACCGTGGTCGGCGAGGCCGTGCCGCAGTCCGACAGCCTGAGCGACACGCTCGCGCGCGCGTCCGGGCAGCCCGCCTGATGCGCCGCCCCGCACGTCACGCACACCACGCACCCCTCCCGGGAGCCCGCCCGTGATGACCCTCGCCCTCGACGGCCCCCGCCGCGCCAACCGCCAGCTCCACCCGGCGCTGGTGCCGGGGCTGTTCTTCGCCTTCGTGCTGGTGCTGATCCTGCTCAGGCTGGGCCGCGTGGTGGAGCTGGCGTACCCGGTCGGCGCCGTGCTGGTGGGGCTGATGTGCTACCGGCGCAACCCGGCCGAGTACGTGTCCTTCATGTGCTGGCTCTACTTCCTCTCGCCCGAGGTGCGCCGCATCGCCGACTTCTTCAACGGCGCCTACAACCCGATCAGCCCGATCCAGATGGCGCCGGTGCTGGTGGCCATCCTCAGCGGCCTGACCGTGCTCACCCACTACCGCGTGGTGGCGACCAAGCGCGCCTTTCCGTCGCTGCTGATCGTGCTGGCGATGACGTACGCGCTGGTGGTGGGATGCATCCGCAACTCGGTGCCGTCCGCGCTGTTCTCGTTCGGCTACGCCATCATCCCGGTCTTCGTCGGCTTCCATGTGCTGGCCACCTGGAAGCACTTCCCGGTCTATTCGCGCGTGCTGGTCTCCACGTTCAGCTGGGGCATGTTCGTGATCGGCATCTACGGGGTGATCCAGTACGTGCTGATGCCGCCCTGGGACGCCATGTGGATGCTGAAATCGGGCATCGGCTCGGTGGGCGAGCCGCTGCCGTTCAGTTTCCGCGTGTTCAGCACGCTCAACTCGCCGGGGCCGCTCGCCACGGTGCTGATGGGCGGCCTGCTGTTCATGCTGGCCGGGCGCGGCAAGGTGGTCTGGGTGGGCGCGGTGTCCGGGCTGGTGGTGCTGATGCTCACCGCCGTGCGTTCGGCCTGGGGCGGGCTGATCATCGGCGGGATCTACGCGCTGGCCTGCATCGACGCCCGCACGCGTGCCCGGGTGATCCTCGCCATCCTGATCGTGTCCGCGCTGTCCGTGCCGATGTTCGCCGTTGAGGAGTTCGCCAAGCCGGTGCTGGACCGCATGGAGAGCGTCACCTCGATCAAGGACGACCGCAGCTTCCAGATCCGCATGCGCTTCTACGAGTCCTTCCTGGTCGCGGCGACCAGCGACATCGCCGGGGCGGGCATGGGTTCGGTCGGCATCGGCACCAAGCTCGATTCCGCCACCAGCCAGCTCGGCAAGTTCGGCGTGTTCGACAGCGGGCTGATGGAGATTCCGTTCGTGATGGGCTGGCCCGGCACGCTGCTCTACCTCACCGGGCTGCTGTGGATGATTGGCCGGGCGATGAAGCGCGGGCTGGCGATGAAGTCCAACCGGCTGCTTGCCGCCGCCGTGGGGACGTCGATCGCGCTGGTGTCGATGCTGGTGTTCAGCAACACGCTGAACGCGTTCGACGGCATCCTGTTCCAGCTCGGCGTGACGCTGCCCGTGATCGGCCATCGCTACGCGCGCATGCTGGCCGCATCGGGCGGGGCCACGCCATGATGCCGGCATCCGCCACAGGGGCCTCGGCAGTGTCGGCCGTGCCGCCGCTGCGTGTCGCCATCGTCACGCACGTGGTGGACCGCAACGACGGGCAGGGCCGCGTGAACCACGAGATCGTGGCGGCGGCGCTGGCGGCGGGCTGCGAGGTGACGCTCGTGGCCAGCCAGGTGGCGGCGATGTGGCGCGAGCATCCGCGCGTGCGCTGGCACGCCGTGCCCGAGGCGCGGCTGCCCACGGCGCTGCTGCGCTACCAGGCCTTCGCCGTGGCGAGTGGCTGGTGGCTGGCGCGGCACCGCCGGCAGTTCGACATCGTCCACGTGAACGGCTTCATCACCTGGGCCCATGCCGATGTGAACACGGCGCACTTCGTGCACCACGGCTGGCTCCATTCCGGCTACTACCCCTACCGCCTGCGCGACGGCGCGCGCGCCGCCTACCAATGGGCCTACACGCGGCTCAACGCCCGGCTGGAGCGCATGGCGTTCCGCCGCGCGCGGGCGGTGGTGGCGGTGTCGCCGCGCATCGTGGCGGAACTGCGGGCGACCGGCGTGCCGGTGGACGGCATCGAGGTCATCCCGAACGGCGTGGATACCGCCGAGTTCGCCCCGGGCAAGGTCTGCCGCGCGCGCTTCCGGCTGCCGGTGGGCGTGCCGCTGCTGCTGTTCGCGGGCGACCTGCGCACGCCGCGCAAGAACCTGGATACCGTGCTGGCGGCGCTCGCCCAAGTGCCGGAGCCCGTGGCGCTGGCCGTGGCCGGCAACGCCGAAGGCAGCCCCTATCCGCAGCGCGCCCGCGAACTCGGGCTGGCTGACCGCGTGCACTTCCTCGGCCATGTGGCCGACATGCCCACGCTGATGCGCAGCTGCGACGCGCTGGTGTTTCCGTCGCGGTACGAGCCGATGGGGCTTGTGGTGCTCGAGGCCATGGCCAGCGGCATGGCCGTGCTGACCGCGCGCTCCACGGGCGCGGCCGGACTGGTGCCGGATGGCGCCGGCATCGTGATCGACGACCCCGACGACGCCGTGGCGCTGGCCGCCGCGATCCGCCACTTCACGGCCGACCCCGGTGCGCTGCGGCGCATGGGGCAGGTCGGCCGCGCCGCGATGCTGGCGCAGGGCTGGGACGCGATGGGCCAGCACTACCTGCAGCTCTACCGCCGCCTGGCCGTGCGGCCCGTACCCATCCGATCGCAGGAATCCGACATGACGCTGAAGGGAGAGACCCGATGACCGCACGACTGGCGATTGGCGACCTGACTGCACCGCATCATCCCCCTGGCGCGCTGCGCGTGCAGCCGGGCGCGAACGACGCCGGCCCCGAGACGCTGGCGGCACAACTCGCGCAAGCCGCGCGCCCGCCGCTGTCCGCGTTCCAGATCGGCATGCACTGGTTTCCCGAGCGCGCGGGCGGGCTGGACCGCATGTACCACGCGCTGACCGGCGCGCTGCCGGCAGCCGGGGTGGAGGTGCGCGGCATGCTGGCCGGCTCCGGCGCGGCGGCGGCCGACACCCATGGCGCCATCAAGGCGTTCGCGCCGGCCGACGCGAGCGTGCCGATGCGGCTGCTGCGTGCGCGCCGGACGCTGCGCGCGATGCTGGCGCAGGAGAAGCCCGATGTCATCGCCTCGCATTTCGCCCTCTACACCTTGCCCGGGCTGGACCTGATCCGCGATTACCCGACCGTGATGCATTTCCACGGCCCCTGGGCCGCCGAGAACCAGGCCGAGGGCGTGGCGGACGCGGCCAGCCGCATCCAGCATCGCGTGGAGGCCGCCGTCTATGCGCGCTGCCGGCTCCATATCGTGCTGTCGATGGCCTTCGGCCGCGTGCTGCAAACGCGCTACGGCGTGGACCCGGCGCGGATCCGCATCGTGCCGGGCTGTGTCGATGCGGCGCGCTTCAACGTGCCGATGGACCGCCGCGCCGCGCGCCAGGCGCTGAACCTGCCGACCGATCGCCCGATTGTGCTGACGCTGCGCCGGCTGGTGCGGCGCATGGGGCTGGAGGATCTGATCGATGCGATGGCGAGCGTGCGCCGGAGCGTGCCGGATGCGCTGCTGCTGATCGTCGGGCGCGGCACGCTCGATACCGAACTGCGCGAGCGCGTCGCCGCCATCGGCCTGCAGGATCACGTGCGGCTGCTTGGCGCGCTGCCGGATGCCCAGTTGCCGCTGATCTACCGCGCGGCGGACGTGAGCGTGGTGCCCACGCTCTCGCTGGAGGGATTCGGGCTGACCACGGTGGAATCGCTGGCGGCCGGCACGCCGGTGCTGGTAACGCCCGTGGGCGGGCTGTCCGAGGCCGTGCGCGACCTGTCCGAGGCGCTGGTGCTGCCGTCCAGCGGCATGAGCGCGCTGGCGGCCGGCCTGACCGATGCGCTGCGCGGCAACCTGCGGCTGCCGGACGCCTACGCGTGCCGCCGCTACGTGCGCGAGCGCTTCGACGTGCCGGTCATCGCGGCGAAGGTGGCCCAGGTGTACCGCGAGGCGGTCAATCAATGCGAATGAACAGGCCAGCAGGATCGAGGGAGTAAAGATGAAAGTTGCAGTGGTCCATGACTGGCTGGTGGCCTACGCCGGCGCCGAACGGGTGCTCGAGCAGATCCTGCGCTGCTATCCCGAGGCGGACGTGTTCAGCCTGATCGACTTCGCCGAGGAACGCGCCTTCCTGCAGGGGCGGCCCGTCACCACCTCGTTCATCCAGCGGCTGCCGTTCGCGCGCACGCGCTATCGCGGCTATCTGCCGCTGATGCCACTCGCCATCGAGCAGCTCGACGTGTCCGGCTACGACCTGGTGATCTCCAGCTCGCACGCGGTGGCCAAGGGCGTGCTGACCGGCCCCGACCAGCTCCATATCAGCTACGTCCACACGCCGATCCGCTATGCGTGGGACCTCCAGCATCAGTACCTGCGCGAGAGCAACCTGCAATACGGGCTGCGCTCGGTGCTGGCGCGCATGCTGCTGCACTACATCCGCAACTGGGATGCCCGCACGCGCGATGGCGTGGACCACTACATCGCCAACTCCGCGTTCGTGGCGCGGCGCATCCGCAAGATCTACGGCCGCCATGCCAGCGTGATCCATCCGCCCGTGGACGTGGAAGCCTTCGTTCCCGGCGGCCCGCGCGAGGACTACTACGTCACGGTGTCGCGGCTGGTGCCGTACAAGCGCGTGCCGCTGATCGCCGAGGCCTTCGCGAAGATGCCGGACCGCAAGCTGATCATCGTCGGCACCGGCCCGGAGCTGGACAAGGTGCGCCAGGCGGCGGGGCCCAATGTGCAGGTGATGGGCCACCTGCCGTTCGAGGCCATGCGCCGCACCATGCAGCACGCCCGGGCCTTCCTGTTCGCGGCCGAGGAGGACTTCGGCATCTCGGTGGTGGAGGCGCAGGCCTGCGGCACGCCGGTCATCGCCTATGGCCGGGGCGGCGCGCTGGAGACGGTGCGCGACGAGAAAAGCGCCATGCCCACCGGGCTGTTCTTTGCCGAACAGACCGTGCCGGCGATTATCGACGCCGTGGAGCGCTTCGAGCGCCAGCCCGAACTGTTCCGCCCCGAGTACTGCCGGCTCAACGCCGAGCAGTTCTCGGCCGACCAGTTCCGCGAGGCGCTGCTGGGCTTCGTGGCGCGGGCGCGGGCCATCGCCGCCGGGGGGAAGTCGTCCGGCGGGGGCGACGATGCCTCCCAGCCCGTGCGCGATGACCAGCTCGACGGCTTTGCGGGGTGGCGCGATGGCTGATGCGCACCGGGTGCCGCCCGCGTGCGTGCCCCGGCCAGGCCAGACGCGTTTCGGTCCCTGTCTCGGTTCCTTCCTCGCCACGCTGGGGCTGATCGTCCTGCTGCTGCTGTGCACACCAGTGGGCGCGGCGGGGCTCGACTACCGCACGTCCTGGGTCGGCAATACGCTGGGGTTCGGCAATGGCCGCTGGGTGCCCAACGCCGTGGAGGACATCGCCGTCACGCCGGAGGGTGTGGTGGTGACCAACACCGAGTGGGACGAGGCCGGCGGCGAGATCACGCTCATCCGCGACGGCAAGGTCGATGGCGTGGGCGACCACACCCACGGCTGGGGCAACTTCGGCGGCGACGCGATCGCCGTGGGCGACGGCTACGCCTTTACGGCGGCGCGCATCGAGAATGCCGGCGGCAAGCTGGCCAACCGGCCCGGCTATCCCGAGAAGAACACGGTCTGGTTCGGCCTGATGCGGCGCGAACTCGACCACCTGTCGCGCGGCGCGCCGTTCGAGGGCGGGGTGGGCAATGCCGACGACGTGAACCCGAGCCCGGTGCTGAACAGCTTCCTGCGTATCACCGCCGTGCGCGAGGGCGAGGACGCCGCCGTGCGCGGGCTGGCGGTGCAGAACAACGTGCTCTATGCGGCCACGCCGCTGCGCAACCGCATCGACCGCTTCGACACGCGCACCATGCGCCGGCTGGGCACCTGGGAGGCCGAGCAGCCGGGCAAGATGGCGCCGGACGGCGCCGGCAACCTGTGGGTGATCCTGCGCACGGCGGGCACGCAGGGCCGGCAGGTGGTGCGTTTCGACGCCGACGGCAAGCGCACCGCGCAGGTGCCGCTGCCGGCCGGCACCCTGCCGGTGGACATCGCCGTGGGCGTGGACGGCCGCCTGCTGATCGCCGACAACGGCCCGAACCAGAACCTGCTCTGGTTCCAGGTGGAGGGCAACACCGTGACCCCGGCGGGCGAGCTGGGCGAGCGCGGCGGCGCCTACAGCACCCGCAACGGCGCGCGCGCGGGCAGCGTGGGACCGCTGCGCTTCCAGGGCCTGACCAGCGTGGGCCTGGATCGCAAGGGCAATATCTACGTGGCGATGAGCGGCATGGGCCCGCGCCCGGTGGGCCATCGCCCCTACCATTTCGGCGCCGTGCTCGAAAGCTACACGCCGGACGCCAAGCCGCGCTGGCGGTTGGAGGGCCTGCTGTTCCTCGACACCGTGCATGTCGATCCGGGCGACCCCGGCTGGGCCTACACCGGCACCCGGCGCTTCCGGCTCGACTTCGACCACATGGACCCCGGCAGCGAGTGGCGCTACACCGGCATCACGCAGGACCCGTTCCGCTACCCGCAGGACGCCGCCTTCGCGGCGGGCCCCGAGGGGCGCGGCTTTCCGCTGATGCGGCGCATCCAGGGCCGGCTGTTCGGCTTCTTCACGGACCGCCACGCCAAGTACCTCAAGATCTATCGCTTCGATCCGGCCCGCTCGGAACTGGCCGTGCCGGCGGGGTTCATCTCGACCCGGCGCATCGAAGGCAACTGGCCGCCGTTCCAGCCGCCATCGGGCGAATGGATCTGGCACGACGACAACGGCGATTCCCGCTTCCAGGCCAACGAGTTCGAGCGCAACAGCGGCCGCGACGCCCCCGCCATGCAGGCCTGGTGGGTGGACGACCGGGGCGACGTCTGGGCCGGCTCCTACGACCAGGGCATCCGCCGCTTCCGCCTGCGCGGGCTGGACCGCCAGGGCAATCCCGACTACAGCTTCGACACCGTGGAGCGCGAGCCGATGCCGGCGCCGTTCACCAAGGTGCAGCGCCTGCAATATTTCCCGGAGACCGACACCATGTACCTGACCGGCGCCACGGCCGCCAAGCCCTATGACCCCGGCCAGTGGGACTCGATCGGGCGCGTGGTGGCGCGCTACGACAACTGGCGCGGCACCAGCCGCAACACCGTGCGCAAGCCGCGCTACGTGGTGGAGCTGGACAGCCTGCCGGGCCGCCGCCCGACGCAGGGCATCGAGGGCATCGCCGTGGCCGGCGACTACATGTTCCTGGTCGAGGCCGAAAAGGCCCATGTGCGGGTGCTGGAGAACCGCACCGGCCGGCATATCGGCGTGATGACGCCGGGCGGCGAGGTCGGCAACGAGAGCGGCTGGGTCGATGTGCCGATGGGCATCACCGCGCTGCGCCGCCCCAATGGCGAGTATGTGGTCTTCGTCGAGGAAGACGCGCGCGGCAAGAACCTGATGTACCGGTGGCGCCCGGCGGCGGTGGCGGCGGCATCGGCCGGGGAGGCGAAACGGCCATGATGGACGTCACCCTGCGGCGCAACCTGCTGATCAACCTGACCGGGCTCGCCCTGCCGACGCTGGTGTCGCTGGTCACCGTGCCGCTCTATATCAAGGTGCTGGGCGTGGACCGCTTCGGCGTGATGACGCTGGTCTGGGTGCTGGTGGGCTATTTCACGCTGTGCGACTTCGGCATCAGCCTGGCCGGCGAGAAGCGCATCGCCCGCGCGCTGGCCGTCGCCGACCGCACCGACATCGCCCTGACGTTCTGGAGCGCGCTCTGGACCAGCCTGGTCACCGGGCTGATCGGCGCGGTGATCCTGTGGGGCGTGGCCGGCGCCTATTTCCACTGGGCCACGCACGCGCCCGAGGCGCTGCTGAACGAGGTGACGCGGGCGCTGCCGTGGATCGCGCTGTCGATCCCGGTCGGCAACGTGGCGCTGGTGTTCGCCGGGGCCATCAGCGCGGCAGAGCGCTTCTCGGTCTTCAACATCAACCAGACCATCGGCACGGTGATGTTCCAGGTGCTGCCGGTGACGGCGGCCTTCGTGTTCGCGCCAACCCTGCAGGTGGCGCTGTGCACGGCGGTGATCGCCCGGGCCATCAGTGCGCTGATGCTGGGCGTGGCGGCGGTGCGGGTGCTGGAGATCGACACCGTCCAGCGGGCCCAGCGCGCCTGCGTGCGCGCGCTGTTCGGCTACGGCCGCTGGCTGCAGCTGACCGTGGCGGCCAACATGATCGGCGAGTCGCTGGACCGCGTTGTGGTCGGCGCGCTCCAGCCGCCGCGCTTCGTCACGTACTACGCGGTGCCGCAGAACCTGGTGTCCCGGCTGAACCTGCTCTCGGGTGCGCTCTCGCGCACGCTGTTCCCGCGCCTGGCCGCCGCCCCGCGCGAGGAGGCGGTGGAGATCGCCCATCACGCGCTCGGCTTTCTCCAGACCCTGCTCACGCCGGTGACGATTGGCGCGCTGTTCGTGCTGGAGCCGTTCCTGCGCTCGTGGGTGGGGCAGGAGCTGTCGTCCAGCTCGGGCGAGATCGGCCGGATCATGATCCTGGGTGTGTGGCTTGGCGGACAGACGACCGTGGCGCGCAACCTCATGCTGGCCCAAGGCAAGGAGGCGGGTGTGGCGCACGTGTCGCTGCTGCTGCTGCCGGCGTTTGCGCTGCTGCTGTGGGGCGGGGTCTACGTGTTCGGCATCCAGGGTGCGGTGATGGCGGTGCTGGTGCGCGGGGTGGCCGAGTATGCGGCGCTGCTGCGGCTCTGCGGCATGCGCGCAAGGCCGCTGGTGCATGAGATGGCGCCGCACCTGGTGTTCGTCTCGCTGGCGCTGCTGCTGGCATCGCACGTGGACGGCTGGCTCCCTTGCCTGGCGGCGGGCACGGCGCTCGCCCTTTGCAACATGGGATGGTCGCTGCACAGCTCGGCTACGTTCCGGGATGTGGCGAAGTCGGCCTGGCGGCGCGTGTCGCCGCGCCCCACGCCCGATGGCGCGGCACCGGATGTCGCCGCGCCCGCTAACCACGAAGGGAAGACATGAGGATCCTTCACCTGGCCAACCACGCCCGCGATGTCGGCAACGGCATCGTGAACGTCATGGTGGACCTGGCGGTGGCGCAGGCCGCGGCCGGGCACGCGGTCACCATCGCCTCCGCTGAATGCGGGTTTGGCGAACTGCTGGCCGGCTCGGGCGTGCGGCACGTGACGCTGGCGCAGCGCAAGCCGCTCGCGCTGCCGCTGGCGGTGCGCGAACTGCGCCGTCTGACGCGGGAGACCACGCCGGACATCGTCCACGCGCATATGGTGTCCGGGGCGCTGGTCGGCGCGCTGGCGCGCCGCGCGGGCGGCGGGCGCTACGCGCTGGTGACCACGGTCCATAACGAATTCCAGCGCAGCTCGGACCTGATGCGCCTGGGCGACCGCGTGGTGGCCGTCAGCGGCGCCGTGGCGGCGTCGATGACCGGGCGCGGCATTCCGGCGGACAAGATTCGCGTGGTGCGCAACGGCACCATCGGCTCGGCCCGGCTGGCGCGCCTGCCGGCGGCACGAAAGACGCTGGCGGGGCCGTCGATCGTCACGGTATCCGGCCTCTACGCGCGCAAGGGCGTGCTCGATCTGATCGATGCCTTCGCCGATGTGCACCGCGCCGTGCCGGGCGCGCAGCTCTATCTGGTCGGCAACGGCCCGGACCGCGCCGCCTGCGTGCAGCTGGCGGAGGATCTGGGCGTCAGCGACGCCGTGCACCTGCCCGGCTTCGCGCGCGACCCCCGGCCGTGGATGCGGGCCGCCGACGTATTCGTGCTGGCCTCGCACTCGGAGTCGTTCCCGCTGGTGCTGAGCGAAGCCCGCGAGGCGGGCTGCGCCATCGTCGCCACGGCGGTGGGTGGCGTGCCCGAGGCGCTCGGCTACGGCGCGGCGGGCCTGATCGTGCCGGCCCAGCGGCCCCGCCTGCTGGGCGAGGCGCTGTCGAGCCTGCTGCGCGACCGCGACACGCTCGACGGCTGGCGCGCGCGCGCCGCACAGGACATCGACTGGCTGCGCGTGGACCGCGTGGAGCGCGACTACGGCGCCATCTACACCGAATTGCTGGCCGAGCAGTTGGCGGGGGCGCGACCGCCCCAGCACGCCCCCCATGCCCCCCTTCCCGTCGCCGGCGTGACCGAGCCCGCCAAGGAGCTTGCGCGCCATGGCTGAACAGGACCCCCCACGTATGCTGCACGTAGACCTGCTGGCCCATGGCGCCAGGACGGGCAACCATCAGCCGTCGCCTGCACGGTGCGTGCTGTTCGTCGACCAGAGCGGCGAGATCGGCGGTGCGCAGCTCAGCCTGCTCGACATCGCGCGGCATCGCCGGCATGACAGCGAGGTGGTGCTGCTCGCCGACGGCCCGTTCCGCGAGCGCCTGGCCGCGCAGGGCGTGGTGGTGCGCGTGGAGGCGAGCGACGCCGTGGCGGCGCTGCGCCAGCGCGGATTCGGCGCGAGCGCGCTGCGCGGCCTGCTGGCGCTGCCCTCGCTGGTGCGGCGCGTGGCCCGGCGTGCGGCTGGCGCGGACGTGGTCTACGCCAACACGCAGCGCGCCATGGCGGTCTGCGTGCTCGGCAAGTGGCTGCATCGCCGCCCGGTGGTCTGGCACCTGCGCGATATCGTCGATGACAGCTTTTTCGGCGGCACGCAGTTACTGGCGATCCGCTGGCTGTCGCGCGGGCTCTCGCGCGTGGTGGCCAACTCGCAGGCCAGCGCGGACGCGTTCCGCAGGCTGGCCGGCGAAGGCGTGCCGGTGGACGTGGTGCATAACGGCATCGATCCCGCGCCGTTCGACGCCGCGCTGCAGCGCGACCGCATGGCGCTGCGCGTGGCGAACGGCCTGCCCGCCCGGGGCCTGGTGGTCGGCCTGTTCGGCCGGCTGACGTCCTGGAAGGGCCATCGCGTGCTGATGGATGCGGTGTCGCGCATGCCCGACACCACCATGGTCGTGGTGGGCGGGGCGCTGTTCGGCGAGCACGCCTACGAGGCGTCGCTGCGCGAGCGCGCGGCGCAGCCGGACCTGGCGGGGCGCGTCCATTTCACCGGCTTCCGGGCCGATGTGGCCGAACTCATGCACTGCATGGACGTGGTGGTGCATGCCTCGACCCGCGCCGAGCCATTCGGCCGTGTGGTGGTGGAGGGCATGCTGGCGGCGCGCCCGGTGGTGGCGACGGCGGCCGGCGGTGTCACCGAGATCGTCGACGATGGCGAGACCGGCATCCTGATCCCCTGCGACGATGCCCCGGCGCTCGCGGCGGCCCTGACCCGGCTGGCTGACGCCGCCGAGCGCGACCGGATGGGCGTCCGCGCCCGCGCGGCAGCGGTGGCGCGCTTCTCCCCCCAGGCCATGCTCACGGCCGTGGACCGCATCGTGGCCGACGTGGCACGCCGAGACGGCGTGGCGCAGGACGCGCCCGCCGTCTGACTTCCTTCCTGACTAATTAGATAGATCAGCGTGGCGTGATGGTTGCCGAACCGGTTGCCGAACCGGTCACCGAGTCGGCGGTTATCGGCGTCACGCCGCCGGTGGTGCCCGCGCCGCGCGCGTGCCGGTGGATGTAGCCGCAGGCCAGCCGCGTGGTGCGCCACGCCTCAGCCACGCCGCGCAGCCCCTGCTGGCGCACGTTGTGGGCCAGGTTGTGGGACACGGCCGCCATCAGGAACACCGCGGCCTTGGCCGGGCGGCGTTCGCTCCAGCCATAGCGCTTGAACGTGGTGTAGATGCGCGAGGCGTGCAGGAACGGCCGGTAGTAGTCGCGGTTGGCTGGCGACGGGAAATGATGATTGGCCGCGCTGGCCAGCCATTCGATGCGGAAGTTGTGCTTGAACACCGCCCGGCTGGCCAGGTCGATCTCGTCGTAGCCATAGACCAGCTGCTCGTCGAAGGCCACGTGTTCGAACAGCTCGCGCGGAAACACGGTGCTGTTGATCACGATCGAGTACATGCGCTCGCCGCAGCGGTAGTTGTGCTGCTGGAAGCCGAGGAAGGCGCCCTTGTGCGGCCGGACGCGCTCGCCGTGGCAGACCTCGGTGCCGGTCAGGATCAGCCGGTTGGCGGGCCCGCCGGCGGCCACGTGGTGCACGTGGTCGTCGAGCAGCCGTTCGGCCATCTGCTGGAGGAAGGTCTCGCCCAGCGTGGCGTCATCGTCGATAAACAGCACGTGCGTGCCCGTGGCGGCAGCCAGGGCGCGGTTGCGGTTGGCGCAGAGGCCGCGGCGCGGCCCTTCGACGTAGGTGATGGCCGGGAACTCGCCCAGCATCATGTCGCGCGTGCGGTAATCCGTGCTGTCGTCGGAGACGATCAGCTGGTGCACGGGCGTCGTGGAGGTCTGGACCGATTGCAACGCGCGGCRCAGGTCGTCGGGCCGGTTTCGCGTGCAGATGCACAGCGAGAACGTCGGCAGGAAGCTGGCTGACATGGCGATTTCTCCCGTCGGGCTGGTGCCCGTATCGTCGTTTGCAGCCTGTGCGGCTGTCTTCGTCAGTCTGGGAGGCGCGGCCACCGGGGTCTGTACGCTCGCTCACTCACTCCCCGGCTCCCGCGCCTGCGCGCGGGGAGCCCCGGGGAGGGGGGAGCAAACGCGGCTCAGATGCCGGGCTGCGTGGGGAAGGACGCCTCGCGCCGTACCGCCGGCGCCGCGCGCGTGGCGCGCTCGTCGCCGCTGACCCAGTCCAGCGTGGCGCCGCGTTGCAGCGCGGCGTAGACCGCTTCGCCCTTGTTCTTGACCTTCAGGCGCTGGTACAGCGTGCAGGCGTGGCTCTTCACCGTGGCCACCGAGATATTGAGCATGCGGCTGACCGTCTTGATCGGATAGCCGCGTGCCAGCAGCACCAATACCTCGTACTGGCGCGGCGTGATCTTGAGCATCTCGGCTTCGTCGTAGCTCGGTTCGTCCTCGGTCAGCGGCTGGGCCGTGGCACGCAGGGCGCCCATTGCGGCGCGGGGCGTGGCGGCGCAGGCGGCCAGCGCGTGCGGATCGGTCTGCACCGTGGCGGTCAGCGGCAGCGGCGCAGCCGAAGCCAGCGACAGCGTGGCCGGCAGCGCCGAACGCGAGGCGGCCGGGGCGGTCGCCACGGCGGCCGGCAGGGCATCGCCCGCGAACATCAGGCCCTGCACGCTGGAGATGGCGAGCCGGATGGCGGCTTCGATCACGGCCAGCGAGGCCGATTTCGGCAGGCAGCCGCAGATACCCCGCGCGGCGTCAGCCGTGGGCGCATGCAGCGGCAGCTGGTCGGACAGCACCAGGATGCGTTGCGGCGCAAGCCGTTCGCGCGCCAGTTCCAGTTGTGTCCAGCCGGCGAACTCGTCGGCGGGCATACCGAAGACCAGCAGGTCGGCATTGCGGTGTGGGGTGTCCAGTTTGCCGATGTCGGCTGGCGCAAGCGCCAGTACATGTCCGGATTCCTGGATGGTTTCGAGCATCTGCAACAGCCCGAGGCGGAGCAGTGGATGCTCCTCGATCAGCAAGGCGTTCATTATTCTTCACTCCCCGTTGGCGGGTGAGCTGCGGGCGCTTTGCGTAAGGGAATATCACCGGCAGGGCGGCCACCCATGACAGATGCCGCGAAGACCGCTTGAACCCCGTGCTTCCGTGTCAGTCGATGTCCAGTTGTGAGATTGGACTTTGCCGCGCGACCGGAAGGTTGACCCGAACCCTAACCCGAAAAAATCTCGCTCCTAAATTCGGCTTAAATTCATCTTATGGGCTGGTTCATCCGAAAGCAAGCGGGTGGAATTCAGCGTCTGCTGAGGTGGAATGAAAACGAACTCATAATCCGTTGCTAAACCGAGCCACCCCTCATGCGTTTGGGCGGCGATGTTCGCCAAACGCCATCTGGCACAGGCTGGCCGCCCGGTTGCAGGCCTGATACAGGCGGTCCCGAATATGTTTCACCACTGCAACCATATTGAATAAAAGACACACGATAAATGGAAAAAGCTCACCCGACTGGGGGGTATGGCATTAACGAAAGTCTGCTTTATGCGCCAGTTTTGCAACCATTACAAAATGACTGGCGGATGGCGGCAGGAGCAGTTCTCCTTTCGTGGGGAGTCTCGTGGCCTAGTGCAAAAGGATGAGAGTGAAATCCCACCTCCGGAGGAAAGTAATCGAGGGTGTTAAGGGGGCGGCGCCCGGCTTGCCACCCACCTTCGTGGGGATACACCCCACCTCCCGGGGGAGGGCTGAAAGCCCAATGGACCGATTGCCGGAATAGGAAAAGGAAGGGAAACGAAAAGGAAACGGGCCGGACCACATGCCCATGGTCCGGCCCGTTTCCTTATTCAATGGCTACGCTTAGCGCGCCCAATACCCTGGACGCCTCACCCAGCCGCGGGGGCTCTGCACCCAGCGGTCCGGCACATAGCGGTAGCCGGGGCGCGCCGCCTGGTAATAGCCGCCGCGCCAGGCGTAGTTGCCCTGCACGCGGTCGTAGTGGCCGGGCACCCAGACCTTGCCGGGCCGCGGCGCCGGGCGCACTTCATGGCGCGGCGGCGGCGGGCGGTCGTCGTAGCCATTGCCATGGGCCTGGGCGGGCGACATCAGCCCGAAGGCACTCCCGGCGGCAAGGACAGCGGCGGCAAGCATCAGTTGGCGTTTCATGGTGGTTCTCCTTCTACCGGGTCATCCGGTCGGGCAAAGCAAGCTGCGGGATTGGGTTTGTTCGATGAAGTCCGACGCCGTGGCCGATCAATAGCGGCCGCGGTCGTGGTAGTGGTAATGGCCGCCGCGCGGCGSCACGACGATGCAGGCCGAAAGCAGGGCGCTCGTGGTGGCCAGCAAAAGGGTCAGGGCGATGGCGCGTTTCATGTGGGACTCCGTATGCGATTCGCTCGGTGGCGGTTCGCGTTGAACACGGCTTCACTGTAGCGACGCACCCCCGCCCCGCGCGGTTGCACTTGTAAGGCAGTCTTCGCGCCGGATGCGGCGAAAACGCCTCCCAATCGGCTTGGCCCATCGCCCGCCAGCCCTTGTCGGATAAGGCTTTGCGGCGAAGTGACGCCTACGCCCGCGGCGGGGCTGGCCGCAAGGCCCAGGGTAATGTGGCGTTACATCGGAAATGTCTGCTGCAAAGATTTGCCACGGGGGCAGCGCTGTCCTGATCCATTGACGTCGCCACGCTTCGCGCAGAAACGGGTACGCTTCAGCCTGTGCGCCCCGCACGGCGGGCTTCCCCGCAACGGTGCGCACCCCGCGCCGACGCCCTCGCCGGTCTCCGAAAACGCCCCACGGTGCGTCATCGGCAGCCGATTCCGGGGCCGCGCGCGTGGCACGAAGCTTGCGCCAGTCTGTTCGCCGTATTCCCGAGGGAGGACGTCATGCCGGTCATGTTCATCGTGCTGATCCTGCAGGCGCTCGAAGGCCTGAGCCCGCTGTCGGTGCCGCGTTTCGCGCGGATGCAGTTCGAAGACAGGGGCGATGCCGTCGCGGTCATGGAGCGCTCCAGCGTGCCGTGACCCCATCCGCCGTTCTCTCCCGGGCCAATGCCAAATACCAATGGAGGGAACATGAATCGCAGTGACGTGACCGATCTGATCATCGAAGCCAAGGTCAGGCGCGGGATTTCCTGGGCGCAGGTGGCCGAGCGCGTGGGCAAGAGCAAGGAATGGACGACGGCCGCGTGCCTGGGCCAGATGGTGTTCGACGAAGCCGGCGCGCGCGCCGTGATGGAGATCTTCGACCTCCCCGCCGAAGCCGAGCCGTGGCTGCGCACCGTGCCCTACAAGGGCTCCCTGCCCACCCAGGTCCCCACCGACCCGCTGATCTACCGCTTCTACGAGCTGGTCAGCGTCTACGGCACCACTTTCAAGGCGCTGATCCATGAGGAATTTGGCGACGGCATCATGAGTGCCATCGACTTCCGCATGGACCTCCAGCGCGAAGCGGACCCCAACGGGGACCGCGTCCGGATCGAGATGTCCGGCAAGTTCCTGCCCTACAAGACGTATTGAAGGGCGCCGGGGCGGGCAGGCCGCCCCGGCATTTCCGTGTGTCGGATCGCACAGAGGCCGCGCGCCTCCCCTCGCCAGAATGCAGGAAACTGCCATGCGGCAACCCAGGGGGAGACACGGGCCATGCAGATCACTTACGACAAGCAGACCATCAACGCGTCCAACCCGCTGGCACGTTTTGCGCACCGGAGCCGGATCGCGCTGGGCCTCGGCATGGTGTCCGCCCGCTGCCCGCACGGCGGCACGGTGGTGGACTTCGGCGCGGGGCCGGGGTTGTTCCTGCACCGGCTTGGCCAGGCGCGGCCTGACCTGTCGCTGGCCGGACTCGACCCCTACAAGACCCCGGACTACCCCGAGATCCGCTATCTGGCCGAAATGGACGCCCAGCCCGCCGACTCGGTGGACATGCTGACCGCGTTCGAAGTCTGCGAGCACCTCTATGCGGACGAGGTCGACACCTTCCTCGACGACGCCCTGCGCATCCTGCGCCCCAGCGGCACGCTGATCATCTCGGTGCCGGTGATGTATGGCGTCGCCATCGTGCCGAAGCTGCTCAACGGCATGGTCAGCGAGCGCACGTTACGCATGGATCACACGCCGGGCGAGGCACTGCGGGCGCTGATGGGGTTGCCGGTCACGCGGCCGGACAATCCCCGCCATACCCACAAGGGTTTCGACTTCCGCAAGCTGCGCGCGCAGGTGAGCATGCGCTTCGACGTGGAAGCCGAATCCACCAGCCCCCTGCGTCAGCTGCCGTGGTGGCTCAGTTCGCAAGTCTTCATGATCTGCCGGCCACGCGAGGCCTAGGGCCCCGGAGGCTGGCTTCAGCCGAAGAACTCGTTGTAGTAGCGCGTGCAATGGCCCGATTGGCGGAAGGTGTAGGGCAGTTCCGCCATGGCGGCTGCGTCGAGCGAGCCGAAGGGGATGTCGAGGTCCAGGTCGTGCTGGGCGGTCTGGTCGTCGGTGCGGGAAGTCTGTTGCGGATTCACGGTAACGCTCGCTCAAGTCAATGGCGCGTTCTGGGCGCCGGGGTCTGGAAGTTCGACGGGCGGGATCGCCGCCACGGGTTGAATCCTACGCAAGCAATGCGTATCGATCATCGGGGCGCGCCTCAAAACACTATTTCACGATCGCCATCAATCGTCGGGACCTATCGGGCCGATAGGGTCCACCCTTCCCCCATCACTCGCCCCAGAAAGCGCCGCCGCCTTCCCGTGACGGGTCTATAGTGGGCTGGGGAGCCGCTCCCTCGCGGCGCCTGTCCCCCTGTCCTTCCAGTCACCGCCAACGCCTGCGGGAGCACGCCATGACACTACCGCCGTGCTATGCCGACCGCCGCGAGGCGGGCACCTATCTGGGCCGGGATCTCGCCGAACGCGGGATGGGCCATACCGATGATGGCCAGCCGGCGCTCGTGCTGGCGCTGCCCCGCGGTGGCGTACCCGTGGCTTTCGAGGTGGCGCGCGCGCTGGACGGCGCGCTGGACGTGCTGCTGGTGCGCAAGATCGGCGCCGCCGGCTACCCGGAACTGGCGCTGGGCGCGGTGGTGGAGGGCGATGCCAGCGGCGGCGAGCCGCATACCGTGGTCAATGACGATCCGTGGGCGCAGCGTTCGGTGGAGTCCGGCGCCTTCGATGCCGAGCGCGGCCGCCAGCTCAACGAGATCTGCCGGCGCCAGCAGCGTTATCGCGGCGGGCACGCCGTGACGGCGATGCAGGGGCGGCAGGTGATCGTCGTCGATGACGGCGTGGCCACCGGCGCCACCATGCGCGCGGCCCTGCACGCGGTGCGGGCCGCCGGCGCGGCGCGGGTCGTGGCGGCCACCCCGGTCGGGGCGGCGGACGGGCTCGATTCGCTGCGCGAAGTGGCCGACGAAGTGGTGTGCCTGAAGACCCCGGACAGTTTCGGCGCCGTGGGCGCCTTCTACCTCGACTTCACGCAGACCAGTGACGAAGAGGCGCTGACCCTGCTGCGTGAGGCGCAGTTGTCAGCGATCACCGCCGCGGGCAGCCAGCCGGGCCTTCAGGTGCGGCACCAGCCCACCCGCCCGTAGCAGCGCGCGCAGGAAGTCCGGCATCGGCTCGCACGCCAGGTGCGTGCCGTCTTCGAGCCGGATACGCGCGCCGTCCAGATCCAGCGTGGCGCGCGCGCCATCGGCCAGTAGCGCCGCCTCGGCGCACACCATCACCGGCAGGCCAAGATTGAGCGCGTTGCGATAGAACAGTCCCGCGAAGGATGGCGCGATGACGGCCGCCACGCCGAGGTGGCGCAGCGCCTGCGGGGCCTGCTCGCGCGACGACCCCATGCCGAAGTTGCTGCCGGCCACGACAAGGTCGCCGGGGCGCACCGAGGCCGGAAACTCCGGCCGCAGCGAGGCCAGGCAATGCTGGGCGAGCACGTCGATGCCGGCCTTCATATAGGTGCCGGGCGCCATGGCGTCAGTATCGACATCATCGCCAAAGCGCCAGATCCGGCCGGCTTGCGGCAGGGGGAATTCGGGGGCGGGGGGCATGTAACGCGTTGTCTGTCTCTTTCTGGTTTTTATGGGGATGCTACGGATGATGCGGGTGCAGCGAGTCAGGCGAGCAGCGTGCGGGGATCGGTAATGCGCCCGGTCACCGCGCTGGCAGCTACGGTCATCGGGGAGCCCAGCCAGACTTCGCTGCCGGCATCGCCCATGCGTCCCGCGAAGTTGCGCGCGGTGGAGGCGATGGCGTGGCTGCCGGCCGGGAAGCGGCTCGCGCCATAGCCGGCACAGGCGTTGCAGGCGTTGGGCAGCAGCGCGGCGCCGGCATCGGTCAACACTTGCAGCGTGCCTTCGCGCGCGGCCTGTTCCTGGTCACGCAGGGAGGCCGGGGCCACGCGCAGCGACACGCCGGGCGCCACCTTGCGCCCCCGCAGCACGCTGGCCGCCATGCGCAGGTCCTCGAGCTTGGCGCCGGTGCAAGCGCCCAGGTAGGCAATCTCCACCGGCTGGCCGGCGCTGACTTCCACCGGCGCGCTGTTGGCCGGCGAATGCGGCGCGGCCACCTGCGGCGCGAGCGTACTGGCATCGAAACAATGGGTGGTCAGGACCGGCGCACCGGCGTCGCTGCGCCAGTGGCGGGTGTCGATGGCGGCCAGCGCGGTGGCATCCACGCCGGCTTCGGCCAGCCATGCGAGCGTGGTGGCGTCCGGCGCAACCAGCCCGGTCTGCGCGCCCAGTTCGGTACTCATATTGCACAGCGTCATGCGTTCCTGCATCGGCAGGGCGGTGACGGCGGCGCCGGTGTACTCGATGGCCTCGTAGTGGCCGCCGGCCATGCCGAGCTGCGCGCACAGGAACAGCATCATGTCCTTGGCGCAGACGCCGGTGCCCAGCGCGCCGCGCCAGTCGATGCGGATGGTCTGCGGCACGCGCAGCCAGATCTCGCCGGTGGCCAGCACGCCGGCCATCTCGGTGGCGCCGATGCCGAACATATAGGCGCCGAACGCGCCGCCGGTGGGCGTGTGGCTGTCGCCGCCGACGATGAAGCGGCCCGGCAGCACGTGGCCCTGCTCGGGCAGCACCACGTGGCAGATGCCCTGGCCATCGATAAAGTTCGAAATGCCGGCCTCGCGGACCCAGTCGCGCGTAAATTGGACGATGGCCTCGGCGTCGGGGTCGGCGGCCGGCACGTAGTGGTCGGTCACCACCACGAAGCGCGTGGGATCCCACACCTTGACGCCCAGCTCGCGCAGCAGCGGCGCCACGCGGCGCGGGCCGCTGGAGTCGTGCGCCATCGCCAGATCGACCTTGCACATCACCACCGTGCCGGGCGTGACGTGCGCCACGCCGGCGGCCCGGGCGACCAGCTTCTGCGCCAGCGTGGCCGGCGGGGCGGCGGGGGGCTCGGCGGCGTGGCCGCTCGGCAGCGTCATTCCGGCTGGGCTCCCGAGTACTTGACCACGGTGGCCCAGCGCTTCACGTCCTGCTTGACGAAGGTGGCGAAGGCGTCCGGCGCCATCGCGCTCGGCTGGGCGCCGTCGTTCTCGAGCCGCTTGCGCACCGCTGGCGATTCCAGCCCGTGGCGCGCGGCCTGATACAGCGCCTGGGTCACCTCCGGCGGCAGGTTGGCCGGCCCGAACAGGCCGAACCACGCGCTGGACTCGAAACCCTTCACCGTCGCGCCAATCGGCTGCGCGCCCGGGAACTGGGGCAGCGGCGCGGGGCTGGTCACGCCCAGCACCTTGAGCTTGCCCGCCTTCACGTGCTGGGCGACGTTGAGCGTGCTGGCGAACATCAGGTCCACCTGCCCGGCGAGCAGGTCCGTGATGGCCGGCGTGGTGCCCTTGTAGGGGATGTTGACGATATAGGTGCCGGTCATCATCTTGAACATGTCACCGGCCAGATGCACCGACGAGCCAACCGAGCCGATGCCGAAATTGAGCTTGCCCGGCTCGGACTTGGCCAGCCGGATCAGTTCGGGGATGTTGTTGGCCGGCAGTTTCGGCGTGGCCACCAGCACGCTCGGCACCGTGGCCACCAGCGTGATCGGCGTGAAATCCTGGATCGGATCGAACGGCAGCTTCTTGTAGAGCGTGGCGTTGATGGTATGGCTGGTGAAGCTCATCAGCAGCGTGCTGCCATCGGCCGCGCTCTTGGCCACCATGTCCGCCGCGATGTTGCCGCCGGCGCCGGGACGGTTCTCCACCACCACCGGCTGGTCCAGCGACTGCGACATTTCCTGGGCGATGGTGCGCGCGAGGGTGTCCGTGGTGCCGCCGGCCGGCGCACCCACGAGGATGCGGATCGGCTTGCCGCCGGCTACCGCGGCGTGCGCGCCGGCGGGCAGCACGAGTGCCACGCACAGCGCCGCCGAGGCCGAAGCCATCAGCGCGGCGGGAAGGTGTTGGAACAGACGGTGGAAGGGGCGAAGAACAGCAGCGCGGGCGGGCGGACAGGCAGGCGGACAAGCGAGCTGGTGCGCGCGCGGGCGGACGACTGGCATGACGGTAGCTCCTCGACAGTGTGATCAGGAGTGCGCAGTATCGCCCGGAATCCGCCGCGCGCGGCAGTGGACAGGAGGGGGGTCAGTCGCGCAGGCCGGTGCGGGTCTCGTTTTCCACCCACACGTTGGCGCTGTCTCCGCCCATCGGCGACAGGTCCATGCGGTACTCATAGCGGTCGGGCCGGTACTGGCCCAGCAGCAGCTGCACCGGGCGGCCCGCCTTGTCGAGCACCACGCGGCGCACGGCCAGCAGCGCGCCGCCCACGGGGACGTCGAGCAGCGGGGCCACCACCACGTCGGCCAGGCGCGCGGTCAGCACCTGGCTGGCGCGGCCCAGTTCCACCCCGGCGGCCTCCAGCAGGCGCAGGATCGGCGTGCCTTCCAGATCCTTGCGTTGCAGCGGGCGGCCCAGGTCCACGGGCAGGTAGACGGTGATATGCGAGAGCGGACGGTCGCGGTAGTGGCGCACGCGCACGACCTTCACCACGGGGTCGCCCGGTTCGATCTTGAGCGCCTCGGCCACATCGGGGGTGGCGTGCACTTCGTCGATCGAGATCACCTTGACGGCGGTCTTCTCGCCCATGTCGATGATGTTGCCGAGCAGGCTGGTGGTGCGCTCTTCGGTGGCGGCCGGCTTCACCGGATGCGGGTTCACGAAGGTCCCCAGGCCACGATGACGCCGCACGAGACCTTCCTGCACCAGGCGGTCGAACACGCGGCGCATGGTTACGCGGGAGGCGTGAAACTGCTTGGCGAGGTCGATCTCGCCCGGCAGCGGGCCCTGCCCGAAACGGCCTTCCACGATCTGCTGGCGGAGGACTACGTAAATCTGGTGATACAGGGGAACGACGGCTTCACTCATGGTTTCCCTTGCGGATGCGCTGACAAGTCCTAGACGAGACTAATGTACGTTAAATCAGACATAGAGCCTAGCATGAAACAGGCTGGCGGCGCTCTGAGCACTCCGTACGCCCGCATTTGTTGCGGTCCCGCATCGCCGGCGCGGCGCGCGCAAGAAAGGCCCGCCGCCGGGCGGGATTCCCTCTGAAAGCCGGTGCTCACGTCGCACTGGCGCCGGGGCGCGGGGTAGGGTGCCTATCAGGGATTGCAATTCTTGACATATCAGGCACTTCGCACAGGCCATGTGATTGCGTAGCGGTCACCTCGGCCCGGCTGTTTCACCGCCGTAACGGGCCGCAGCGTTGCGGGGTTCCCCTAGGCGTCGCGCCAAGCCACTGAAAAATCACGGTTTTTTCGCAATTGCACGGGGCCCCCACGCAGCCATGCGGCTGGCGGTGTCTCAACGGTGTGACATGTCTACTGCGGTTCACAGCATCGCAGCATCGCCGGAGATGGGTGGCCGCTAGAAAAGTTCCCGGTCACCGGTTGGTAGCCCTTGTATTTCAACGGATTACACGGCGCGGGGCGCCCGCTGGCACTGTTTGTGCGCAAGGGGAGGCTGGTCTGGTCCCGTGCCGGACCTGAACCTCCAGCCGATGTTCTCGAGAGCGCCGGCCGGAGGCTGAGCCGCAGCACAAACTTCCTGGGAGCATCGTATGAAAAAGACATTACTGGCGTCGGCGATCACATTGGCCTTCTTTGGTAGCCAGGCCTATGCGAACCCGACAACCAACAACGACTCGGGCGAGGGCGACAACACGCAGACCGCCACCGCAACTTCCACCCAAGGCGATGGCGCCAACGCCAACGAAAATTCCACTGCGACTCAGGACAACAGCACCACTACCACCAACAGGACTTCGAACAGGACCGCCACGCTGACGCTCAACAAGACGTCCACCCGCGTCAGCACCCGCGTTCGCCAGAGCGTGGATGGCTACGGTAATGCCGCGGCGGCCA
Organism: Cupriavidus sp. 10L45; assembly: GCF_056395225.1. Classification (NCBI taxonomy): domain Bacteria; kingdom Pseudomonadati; phylum Pseudomonadota; class Betaproteobacteria; order Burkholderiales; family Burkholderiaceae; genus Cupriavidus; species Cupriavidus sp. 10L45. The sequence continues at coordinate 33,693 of NZ_JBFTJC010000002.1, read as the reverse complement.
ATGGCGGCACGGCCACGTCGTCGATCGCCAACTCCTTCAACTCGACCAAGGCCATCGCCGTCAGCCGACTCAGCGGCACGGTGTCCGGCAATACCATCAGCAACATCGGCAACTATGCCACCAACAGCGGCAATGCCAATGGCGCTACGGGTGGTGCAGGCGGCCGTGGGGTTGGCGGGACCGGCGAAGGCGGCAGCGGCGGCAATGGCGGCAACGGCGGCAATAGCGGCAATGGCGGCTCGGGCGGTTCGGGCGGCAGCGCCACCAACGGCAGCGCCAACAACGGCAGTGCCACCAATGGCAGCGCCACGGCAGGCAATGGCGGTCGTGGCGGCAACGCCAGCGGCAGCGCCGGTGATGGCGGCAACGCCCGCGCGAGCGGCGGCAGCTCCCTCAGCGCCAGCCTTGGCGTGGGTGGCCGTGGCGGCTCGGCCCTTGCGGGTGCTGGCGGCGGCTACAGCGGCGCGATTGGCGGCGACGGTGGCCGTGGCGGTGGCGCACTGGGCGCCGGCGGCAGCGCACTGGGCGCTGGCGGCGGGGCACTGGGCGCAGCCGCGGCACTGGGCGGCAGCAGCGGTGCCGGCAGCGCGGCCAGAGAGCGCGGCGATGGCGCTGGTGGCTCCAGCACGGCCACGGCCGGCGCAGGCGGCACGGGCACGACCGGTGCGGTATCGGCGAGCGGTGGTGCCGGTAGCGGCACGGGCGGCTCGGGTTCGGGCACGGGCGGCGCAGGCGCGGCCGGCGGCACGGGCACCTCGACGGCAGTGGGCGGCACGGCCACGGGCTCGGGCGGCGCCGGCGGCGCAGGCACGGGCGGTGCGGCAACGGCCACGGCTGGCGCGGCAACGGCCTCGGGCGGCGCAGGCGGCGCGCAAACCAGCACTGCCGGCAACGGCGGCACGGGCGGCGCGGCGGCCAATGGCAGCGCCACATCGTCGGCCTCGAACGGTAGCGCCACGGCCGGCAACGGCGCTGTGGGTGCCGCATCGGGCACGGGCGGTGCAGGCGGCGCCGGTGGCGTGGGCAATGGCGGCGCGGGCGGTACCGGCAACGGTGCAGTGGGCGGCGCTGGCGGCAACGGCGGCTACAACGTCGTCGATGCTGGCGCCTTCAACATGTCCAACACCATGACCAGCGTCGGGCAATCCGCCGCAGGCGTCATGATCGCCAGCCAGAACAGCGGCATGGCGTCGCTGGTGCAGCAAAGCGTCAACGTCCAGGCGAACGTGAATGCCGGTCGCTAAGTCCGAGTGAGTCCTCCGGCTTCGGCCGGAGGCTTGCACGGTTGGCATTCGAGATGACGGGTATCCCGGCGCCTGCAAGGGCCGGGATGCTTGTCTGTCGAGGTGCCTGGGAGGTCCGATACCGTGGCCCGGATGGGAGCCGCGAGGTCGGAACAAGAGGGAGACGCACCATGTGTTCGCATCGCTCCGCTGTCATGGCAGTCACGACAGCTCTCCTGGCCTGGCCGTTCGCCCAGGCTGTAGCAGGACCACCGACCGCCGAGGCATCGGCCGTGGCGGTGGCCAGCAGTGAATCGGGCGCAGCCACCGCGGTGGCCGGCGCAGCGGCAAGCGTCACGGCGGTCAAGCCGGACGCGGCACCCAGGAACAATCTGTTCGGCACCACGGCACGCGCGGTTGGCAGCGACAAGCTGGACGGCGTACGCGGCGGCTCCGAACTCGTCGTCAACGACATGCGCCTGCACGGCACCGTGGCGGACAACGCCGCCATCAACACGCTGTCTGGCAGCAACATCGTTTCCGATGGCGCGTTCTCGAACGCGGCGGGCTTGCCCACCGTGATCCAGAATTCGGGCAATAACGTGCTGATCCAGAACGCGACCATCCTCAACGTCCAGTTCAAATGATCATGCGCCGCCTGTTGCTGGCCGCCGCTACCGTGGCGGCGACGCTGGGGAGCTTCTCCGCTGCCCGCGCCGACTACATCAACGTGCCCGCCGACGGCGGCAAGAACTACTACGTGCCGGTCACCAGCCTCCGCGAGGCCCGGTATCGCACCACCATCCGCCAGCAGTTCGACTTCAGTTGCGGCTCGGCCGCCATCGCGACGCTGCTGACCTACCAATACGGCTACCCGGTCACGGAGCAGGTGGTCTTTGCCAACATGTACGTCAACGGCGACCAGGCCAAGATTCGGGCCGAAGGGTTCTCGCTGCTCGACATGAAGCGCTTTCTGGAGTCGCGCGGGTTCCTGGCCGATGGCTACGAACTGCCGCTCTCCAAGCTGGAGGAAACGCAGGTACCGGCGATCGTGCTGATCGTCGAGAACGGCTATCACCACTTCGTCGTGGTGAAGGGCGTGAAGGGCAACCGCGTGCTGATCGGTGATCCGGCACGTGGCACGCGCGCGCTGGAGCGGGAGCATTTCGAGCGGATCTGGGACAGCCAGCTGCTGTTCGTGATCCACAACCGCACAGAAAACGCGCGCTTCAATCTGGTGTCCGACTGGCGCGTCGCGCCCTCGGGCCCCTACTCTTCGGGGATCAACCGCGACAGCCTGTATTTCACCGTCATGCCCAAGCATGGCGTGAACGATTTCTGAGTCGAGGAGCAGTCATGGTCCTGACAACCGCTTCACCCGCACTCCGGCGCAGAGCCGGCAGTGCGGCGGCGATGGCCCTGCTGGGCGCGGGTCTGGCCTGCGCCGGCAATGCCTACGCCGACATGGGTGCGCCCATGCCCGATACGGCAATCGACATCGCGCTGAGCGCGACCGCCGACGTCCCTACCGTGCCCGCAGCGCCGGAACTCCCGGCCGTGGCCGTGTCCCATGCCATCGATCTGCCAGCGATGCCCACGCAAGTGGAGCTGGCCGCCGATATCCCCGTGCCGCCGCCCGTTGAACGCGTGGCGGCACCTTCCGCTAACCCTGTTGTCCCTGTTGCCCAAGCGCCTGCGTCCGAGGGACCGGTGGCCAGGGCCCCCACGGCGAAGCACCGCGCAGCCGAGGATCCGCTGGCAAAGGCCATGACCGTTGCCACGCGCGACCCCGACGCGCCGGTGACCGATGCACGCGGCGGCATGGCCAAATGGAAACCGGTGGCGCAGGCGCGGCTCGACAAACAGCGTGGCGGGTTTGACGTGGCCGGCCTGCAGGTCAGCTTCGGCATCGACCGCGCGGTCTTCGTCAACGGCGCGCTGGCCGTGGCCACCAGCATCAACATTCCCGATGTAAGCCGCATCACGGCGGCGCAGGCGCAGCAGCTGCAAGCCACGCTGGGCGGCGTGGCGGCTGCCGTAGCCAACGCCAACAACGCCGCCACCGGCGCCGTGGCAGCCGCCAATGCCGCGGCCGCCAATGCACAGGGTGCGGCGGGCGCGGCGGGGCAGTCGGCCACCGCCACGGCCAATGGCGCGGCCGCCAGCGCCCAGGGCGCGGCAGGCACGGCCCAGGCAGCGGCCAACGCAGCCGCGCAGGGTGCCAATGCCACGGCGCAGGGCGCGGCGGGCATGGCCTCGCAGGCCGTGGCCACGGCCACCGGCACGGTGACCACCAATGGCCTGTCGAACGTCGTGCAGAACGGCGCAGGCAATACGGCCAACGTTGGTGCGATGGCGAACATGCCGAGCACGGTGATCCAGAATACGCTTAACAACCAGAGCATCCAGAGCCTGATGACAATCAACGCCAGCGTGAACACGCTGGCGGCGTTCCGCACGCAGATGGCAAATACTGCGCTGAACAGTGTCATCCAAAGGACAGCCAGCATGAGGTAAGTCGCGAATACGCGGACAAGCGGTACAGGTTGCGGGCTCCTGCGAGACAGCCCGCCGTCCCCGGGGGAGGAAGACGTCATGAAGAAGCGTTCGCTGCAGGGCATCCGTTTTGCCGGCTGCTCGACGATGCTGTTGCTGGGCGGCATGAGCCACGCCCAGACACCGCCGGACGCGGGGCCACCGGCCGCCGCCCGGCTGGAGACGCTGCAGAAGGAACTGACCGAACAGTCCCGGCAGCTCGAAGCCATGAAGCGCGCGCTGGCGGAGCAGGAAGCCACCATCCGCGAGCTGCGCAATACCATCAGCCCCGACTCCCTCGCGCGCAAGCGCGGCGGCCAGCGTACCGGCGCCGATGTGTCCACCAACTCGGCTGCTGCGGCCGCCGGCAGCAGCGCCACCCAGATCAACAACACGGTGCAGCAGGGCATGCAGCAGCAGGCCCAGCAGCAGCCTGCCGGTCCGGGCGATCCGCAGAACCAGGCCCCGCCAGACAACGTGGCGCAGGGCGCCCAGCAGGGCGAGTCCCTCGCCGGCGCCGAGGAGCCGGTGGGCCGCGCGCCGGTGTCGGACGGCCGTCCGCCCGAGATCGCCCCGATCTTCGACCAGCCTGGCGTGCTGACGGCCCAGGGCAGCCTGGTGGTGGAACCGAGCTTCCAGTACGGCTATTCGTCGAACAACCGCGTGGCGCTGGTCGGCTACACGGTGATCCCGGCCGTGCTGATCGGCCTGATCGATGTGCGCGAGGTGAAGACCACCACCTACCTCAGCGCGGTGGCGTTCCGCTACGGCCTGACCAAGCGGCTCGAGATCGAAGCCAAGGTCCCCTACGTCAGCGCGAAGTCGCAGACCGTGAGCCGGGAAGTCTTCACCGGCAGCGCGTTCGACAACGTGTTCAACTCCAGCGGCAACGGCCTGGGCGACGTGGAGGCGACGCTGCGCTACCAGCTCAACTACGGCAACGAGAAGATGCCGTACTTCATCGGCTGGCTCCGCTACAAGTCGAATACCGGGAAAGATCCGTTCGAAGTGGTGACCGATTGCGTGACGCGCTGCGTCAGCAATACCACCGGCACCGGCCTGCCGCTGGGCATGCCGACGGGTACCGGCTTCCAGGCGATCCAGCCGGGCGTGACCTGGCTGCTGCCGACCGATCCGGCGGTGTTCTTCGGCACCTTCAGCTACCTGCACAACTTCGCGCGGGACAACGTCAGCCGCACCGTGCTGAACGGCCAGACCGAGTCGCTGGGCAAGATCGCCCCGGGGGACATCTTCCAGTTCAACTTCGGCATGGGCCTTTCGCTGAACGAGCATGCCTCGTTCAGTATCGGCTATGACCAGAGCATCATCTGGCCGACCAAGCAGAACGGGCAGACCATTCCGGGCTCGGTGCGCATCACGCAGGGCACGCTGCTGGTGGGCTACTCGTACCGCTTCAGCCCACGCTACACGCTGAACCTGTCGGTGGGTGCCGGCCTGACCCGCGACACGCCGGACCTGACTGTCACGCTGCGCCTGCCGATCACATTCTGACGCAGGCAGATAGCGCGAGGTGACGCGCGGCGCGCATGCGCGATGTTTCAAGCGCGCGTCACCACGGAGCGTGCCGCAGCGCGCCTTGCAACCGGTCTGCGAACGGAGTAGAACGAACTATCCCGTCCCGCACCGACGGATACCCAAGCCGGGGCGGCCTGAGCCTGAAGAGGAGACAAGCCATGCGCAAACGCATCTTCTGGTTGTTGCCCGACCTGCCAAGCGCCCGCCGCACCATGGACGACTTGCTGCTGGCCCGCATCGAGAATAGCCACATCCATTTCGTGGCGCGCGATGGGTCAGACATGACCGGATTGCATGAGGCGAACCTGTTCCAGACCTCCGACATCGTCCACGCCGCCGAGATGGGGCTGATGGTGGGCGGTGGCGTGGGGATCGTGGCCGGTGTGGTGGTGGCGATGTTCCCTATCGTCAGCGACACGCCGCAGTGGGGCCTGGTCGGCGTGCTGGCCGTGCTGGGCGCGGTGTTCGGCGCCTGGGCCTCGAGCATGATCGGCAGTTCGGCCCCCAACAGCCGGCTGCGCGCCTTCGAGAAAGACATCGAGGCCGGCAAGCTCCTGCTGATGGTGGACGTGCCGCGTGGCCGCATCGAGGAAATCGAGATGCTGCTCCAGCGCGCCCATCCGGAAGCCCGCTTCGCCGGGATGGACCCCGCAGTGCCGGCGTTCCCCTGAGCCCTTCCTGGGCCCTTCGCGGAACGCTTCGCTGCATTGCAACGCTTAGCCTGCGCGCCCCCGTGGCGCGCCCCGGCGCACGGCTTGTCGTGCGCCACGCTGCGGCCACACCCGCGCCGCCACCCGGAGCTTTACAGGCAAACGGTGTGCTGCCGCAGCAACACCCCTCCCGACCCTCCCCATCTGGATGTTTGAACATTTACCCCCGTTGAGGTAAGTTGCGGGCATCGCACGGCCGTCCTCACGGGGCGCGCCGCGCGCCGCAGCGGCAAAAAATTACTAGTCAGCCAGCAGCTTTTGGAGGGGTCACAATGAACGCAAGGAGCTTTGCGTGCGGCATGCTTGCCGCCACGCTGGGGTTTGTCGCGCCCGTGGCGGTGCACACCGCGCACGCGGAACCGGGGATCAGCAAGGGCACCATCCGCATCGGCCAGTCGGCCGGCGTGACCGGCCCGGTAGCCGGCTCGGTCAAGGAGCAGATCGCCGGGGCGCAGGTCTACCTGAAGACCGTCAACGCCAACGGCGGCGTGGCCGGGCGCCGCATCGAGCTGGTGACCTACGACGATGGCTTCGACGCCAAGCGCACCCCCGACAACGTCCGCAAGCTGATTGCCGAGGACAAGGTCTTCGCGCTGTTCATGGTGCGCGGTACGCCGCAGAACGAGAGCATCCTGCCGATCATCGGCGCGGAGAAGGTGCCGCTGGTGGCCCCGCTGACCGGCGCCATCACGCTGCATCGCCCGGTCAACCGCTATGTGTTCAACGTGCGCGCCAAGTACCAGGACGAAGTGGCCCGCGCCATCAACCACCTCGCCACCTCCGGCATGAGCCGGATCGCCATCTTCTACGCCAACGACGGCTTCGGGCAGGACGTGTTCGAAGGCTTCACCACCGCGCTGCAGGCGCGCGGCGTGCAGCCGGCGGCGGCGGCCTCGTTCAACCGGCCGATGGGCGATATCGGCCAGGGCGTGGCCAACGTCCACAAGGCCAATCCGCAGGCCGTGATGGTGATCGGCTCGGGTTCGGAAGCCGCGCGCATCATCAAGGAACTGAAGCGCGCCGGCAGCGAGGCGCAGTTCGTCACGCTCTCCAACAACGCCGCCGACTCCTTCATCAAGGAACTGGGCGATGACGGGCGCGGGCTCATCATCACGCAGGTGGTGCCGGGCATGAACTCCAGCCAGATGAGCATCGCCAGCGAGTACCGCAGCATGGCCAAGGCCCAGAACGTGGAGCCGAGCAACGCGGGCATGGAAGGCTTCATGTCGGCGAAGGTGCTTGTGGAAGGGCTGCGACGCGCCGGCGCGGAGCCCACGCGCGAGAAGCTCGTGACCGCGCTGGAAGGCCTGCGCGACTACGACCTCGGCGGCATCCTGATCAGCTACAGCGCCACGCGCCACACCGGCTCGTCGTTCGTCGAGATGTCGATCGTCTCGTCGACGGGCAAGCTGATTCGCTGACGCATCAGGGAACCCCCGGCGCCATGCCGGGGTGTTTTTCCGGCTGCTGCGCTGCGGTATAGTCGCCGCATGCCGATTTCCACCGCAGTCTCCCCGTCCCCCTTTTCGCTCGATGGCCGCGTCGCGCTGGTCACCGGCGGCGCGCAGGGCCTTGGCCGCGCGATTGCCGCCGGCCTGGCCGCCGCGGGCGCCCACGTGCTGGTCTGCGCGCGCAGCGCCGACCGCGTGGCGGACACCGTGGCGCAGTTGCAGGCCAGTGGCGGCAGCGCCGAAGCCCTGCCGCTCGACATCACCGACGAAGCCGCCGTCGCCGCCACCTTCGCGGCGCTCGCCACCCGGCCGGGCCGGCTCGACATCCTGGTCAACAACGCCGGCACCCGCAACCGCGCTTCCATGGTCGATCTCGACGCTGGTGACCTGCGCGCCATGCTCGAGACCAATCTCGTCGCGCCCTACACGCTGTGTCGCCACGCTGCGCAACTGATGCAGCGCGGGCAGTACGGGCGCATCGTCAATGTCTCGTCGATCGCCGGGCAGGTGGCGCGCGCCAACGACGTGCTCTATCCGGCCACCAAGGGCGGGCTGGACGCCCTCACGCGCGCCATGGCGGCCGATCTGGGCCGCCACGGCATCACCGTCAACGCCATCGCGCCCGGCTACTTCGCCACCGAGCCGAACCAGTCGATGGTGGCGGACGGCACGGTCGCCGAATGGCTGCGCAACCGGACCTCGCTGGGCCGCTGGGGCCAGCCGGACGAAGTGGCCGGCGCGGCGGTCTTCCTCGCCTCACCGGCGGCATCGTACGTCAGCGGGCAGGTGCTGGCCGTCGATGGCGGCTACCTCGGCCACTTCTGACGCAGGCAGTCGATCATCGCCGCCGCGGCGGCCGAATCGCCCCGCTCCTTGAGCCGCACCAGGCAGATGTCGCGCACCAGCGACGGCATCTGCAACGGCCGCACCGCCAGCCCCTCGCGCCGGAACTGGAACAGCGCCAGCGCCGGCACCACCGAGACCCCCAGCCCCGCCTCCACCAGCGCCGCCACGGTGGCCAGGTGCTCCACCTCCATCACGCCATTGACCCGCAGCGGATGCAGCGCCGCATCCAGGTGCTGGCGCACGCTGCTTGTGCGGGAGAGCTGGATGAAGGGCAGCCCGGCCAGCGCCTGCGGCGCGATGCGCCGCTTTGCCGCGAGCGGATGGTCTGCCGGGCAGACCAGATGGAAGTTGTCGTGGACCAGCGGCTCGATGCGCAGGTCGGCATCCTGGGCCGGCGCCGGGGCCAGCGCGAAGTCCGCCTGCCCGCGCCGCACGAGATCGATGCAGCCATCGGCCAGTTGGTCGTGCAACTCCAGCGAGATGCCGGGGTAGCGGCGATGGAAGTCCGCGAGCAGCGGCGGCAGGTCGCCGCCCGCCAGCGAGGGCAGGGCGGCGATGGCCACGCGGCCCTTGCGGCGCTCGGCGTGGTCGCGCAGGTCCTCGAATGCCGTCTCGAAGTCGGCCAGCAGGCGGCGCGCCACTTCCTCGAAGCGGCGGCCGTCCGCGCTCAGCTCCACATGGCGCGTGGTGCGCTCGAACAGCCGGCTGYCGGCCTGCTCCTCCAGCGTCTGCACCAGCGTGCTGAAGGCCGACTGGGAGAGGTGGCACGCCTGCGCCGCGCGCGTGAAATTGCGGTGCGTGGCCAGCGCCACGAAGGCGCGCAGGTGCTTGACCGACAGGTTCGGGATCATGGCGGGCGGGATTTATCCACAGAACCGATAGATTAATCCAAATGATCTGTTTGATGGTGGGGGCGGCGAAGCCTAGAATCGGATCGCCTTCCCCCCCTCTTCCGCGAACGCCCATGACTGCTCCCCTGCTGATCGGCTCCGGCGCCGGCTTCTCCGGTGACCGTACCGATGCCGCCTTGCCCGTGGTGCGCACGCTGATCGCCGCCGGCGGCCCGGCGGCCCTGATTTTCGAGACGCTGGCCGAGCGCACGCTGGCGCTGGCGCAACTTGCGCGGCGCAGCGATCCCGAGCATGGCTACGAGCCGCTGCTCGACCAACTCCTGACGCCCGTGCTCGGCCTGTGCCTGGCCAACGGCATCCCCATCGTCGGCAACTTCGGCGCGGCCAACCCGCGCGCGGCGGCGCGCCGTATCGGCACCCTGGCGGCGCAGCTTGGCCTCGCGGCACCGCGCGTGGCCGTGGTGGAGGGCGACGACCTCTCGCACGACGCCGGCCGCGCCGTGCTGCGCGGCATCGTGGGCCTGTCCTTCCCGGAAGCGCGCTTCGTCTGCGCCAACGCCTATATCGGCGCGCGCGGCATTGCCGATGCCCTGCGCGACGGCGCGCAGGTCGTGGTCTGCGGCCGCGTGGCCGACCCCGCCCTGGCCGTGGGGCCGGCCATGGCGCACTTCGGCTGGGCCTGGGACGACTGGGACCGCCTGGCCGCCGCCACCATGGCCGGCCACCTGCTCGAATGCGGCGCCCAGGTCAGCGGTGGCTACTTTGCCGATCCGGGCATGAAGGACGTGCCGGACGTGCACGCGGTGGGCTTCCCCATCGCCCAGCTCGACGCCGACGGCGGCATCGAGATCTTCAAGGCGGCCAACACTGGCGGCTGCGTGGACCTCCGCACGGTGAAGGAGCAATTGCTGTACGAAGTCCACGATCCGAGCGCCTACCTGACCCCGGACGTTGTGGCGGACATCGGCGCCGTGACCGTGTCCCAGATCGGCCCGGACCGCGTGGCGGTGCGCAACATCCACGGCCACCCCCGGCCCGAGCAACTCAAGGCCAACCTGTTCTATCAGGGCGGATGGTTCGCGGAGGGCGAGATTTCCTATGCGGGGCCCAACGCGGCGGCGCGCGCCCGGCTGGCGGCCGACATCCTGCGCAAGCGGATGCAGGGCCTCGGCCACGATGTGCCGATTCGCTTCGACCTGATTGGCGTGCTGAGCGTGTTTGCCGACGATGGCGGCGCCATGCTGGCGGCGCCCCAGCCGGGCGAGGCCGCCGCGCAGGATGTGCGCCTGCGCGCCGCGCTCGCCCACGAGGACAAGGCGGTGGCCCAGACGCTGCTGCGCGAGGTCAACGCGCTCTACACCTGCGGCCCGGCCGGCGGCGGCGGCGTGCGCACCGCGCTGCGCGCGCGGCTCAATGCGATGTCGTGCCTGGTGCCGCGCGATGCGGTGTCGCCCACCCACGTCCTCGTTGCCTGACCGGAGACCGCCATGACTGCCACCACCGCCGCCACCGCCCCGCTCTACCAGTTTGCCCACGGCCGCACCGGCGACAAGGGCGACCGCTCCAATATCAGCGTCATCGCCTACGACGCGCGCGACTTCGATCACCTCGTGACCCATGTGACCGAAGACGCCGTGCGGGCCCTGTTCGCCCACCGCCAGCCCACGGCGGTGAAGCGCTACGTCGTGCCGTCCATCCAGGCGATGAATTTCGTCATCGATGGCGTGCTCGACGGCGGCGTCAACGACGCCCTCAATCTCGACACGCACGGCAAGGCGCTCGCGTTCCTGCTGCTGGGCCTGCCGATTCCCGTGCCGCCGCGCCTTGCCGCCGGCACTTCCTGATCGATTCTTCGCTTTTTTCTGATCCAGCGACCTCTTACAACAAATCGAGGAGACAACGATGTACGGATTCCGCAGCCCGCTTACCCTGGTCGCGCTCGCCTGCCTGGCCCTGCCGGCCGGCAGCGCCTGGGCCGAATACCCCGACAAGCCGATCCGCTTCGTCGTGCCGTTCGCGGCCGGCAGCGCCACGGACCAGCTCGCGCGCGCCGTGGGCCAGGCCATTACCGTGGACAGCAAGGTCACCGTGGTGGTGGACAACAAGCCCGGCGCCAACGGCTTCATCGCCGCCAGCGACGTCGCCAAGGCCAGCCCGGACGGCTACACGGTGCTGATCACCACCAACACCACCCACGCGGCCAACGAGCACCTGTTCAAGAAGCTGCCCTACGACCCCGTGAAGGACTACGCGCCTGTGACGGCGCTGGGCCGGGGCGGCCAGATCATGGTGGTGAACCCGCAGGTGCCGGCCAAGACCGTGGGCGAGTTCATCGCGCTGGCCAAGAAGGAGCCGGGCAAGCTGAGTTTCGGCAGCGGCAGTTCGTCGTCGCGCATCGCGGGCGAGCTGTTCCAGCAGATGGCACACGTGCAGTTGCTGCACGTGCCCTACAAGAGTAATCCGCTGGCGATTACCGACCTGCTCGGCAACCAGATCCAGATGATGATCACGGACACCGCTACCGGCCTGCCGCAGGTGAAGTCGGGCAAGCTGCGCGCGCTGGGCGTGTCGGGCAAGGCGCGCTCGCCGCTGGCGCCGGACGTGCCGACCATCGACGAGGCAGGGGTGAAGGGCTACGAGATGAGCTACTGGTTCGCGGCCTACGCACCGGCCGGCACGCCACCGGCGGTGGTGACCAAGCTCAACCAGCTGCTGGTGAAGGCGGCGAAGAGCGACACCGCGTCCACGTTCTATCAGTCAACCGGGACCGAGGTGTTCACGAGCACGCCGGCCGAGCTGGCCAAGTTCCAGGGTCAGGAATCGGCCAAATGGGGCCGGATCATCAAGTCGGCGAACATCCAGCCGGAGTAATCCGCCCACGCAGAAACGGGTACGCCCGCTGCTATGAAAAGACGCCCGCTATTGCAGCGGGCGTCTTTTTTTGCCTTACGGCTTCAGCCCGAGGCGGTAGGCCACTGCGTACGGCAGCTTGCCGGGCTTGGTCGAACCCACCGGCTGCGAGAGCGCCGTGAACTCGGTTTCGTTCAGCGTGGTCAGGCCGCCCAGTTGCGCGGCGGTCTTGCCGTTGCTGACCACGGCGTCCGGCGCCAGCGCCACCATGGCGGCCGAGGCGCGGTGCACGGCGTCGAGGTAGCTCGCGGTGTCGTCCAGGTTGACCGTCTTCAGGTCCACCACGCCGCGCAGCCAATCGCCCCAATAGAACTCCGTGAACTCGGTGGCATCGGTCGGCTGGCTGTAGCCGATGTCGCGCGTGAAGTAGACCAGCGCGCGGTACGGGTCGTTGCCGAGGCCGTTCTTCAGGCCCAGCGCGCGCGGCAGGTCAGCCGGGTAGGTCGGCTGGTTGGCGCCGTCCTTCGACCAGATCAGCTTGCGCTCGCGCAGCGTGCGGAAGAACGTGGCGTGGTTCAGCGTGGACAGGTTGTCCTGCACGCGGATCCACATCTTCGACTGCGCGCCGCCGGTGTCGGCGTCCCAGATCGACGTGAACGAGTGGTGTCCATCGGTCAGGAACGGCTCGCCGTAAGGCCCCACCACCAGCGTCTTCATGTCGGCCGGCTTGTTGCCGACCGCCTTGGTGCAGCTGAAGGAGGCGAGGTCGCTGAGGCGGGACGTGGCTGCATCCCAGGTGCTGGTCTTGTTCTGGCCGTTGGTCTCGCAGGCGTCGTCGAACTTCTTGATCGGGTCCGCGGCGTAGCGGCCGAGCTTGTAGTAGATCTGGTCGCGGCCGATGGCCGGCTGGGTGGGGCGCAGATCGGCCAGCGTGACGAGGATGTTCTGCCCTGCAGTGGCCGTCAGGTAGGTCGAGACCGGCGTCGGCGCGGCCATCGGGGCGCACACGGCGGGAAGCTGTCGCGTGCTGCCCGGCACCTGCCGGAGCTGGTACGCGAGGTTCTTGCTCACCGGCAGCCAGGTCAGGCCGAGCGATTGCGCCTGGCCGGCCACGGTGGCCTGCCACGTGCCCGAGACCAGCCCGTTGGCGGCGGCCCCGCCGGCGCGGTTGTAGGCCAGCGTCACGTCCACGGGGATGTTGTCCGCGGCGAGCGTGGTGCCCGCCACCGAGACGATGTTGCGGCGCGTACGGCCCGTGGCGGCGTTCTTGTCGTCGAGTTCCGGCTCGGCGCAGACCCAGTCGCCATCGATGCCATTGGCGGCGACGGCCGTGGCCGTGCGCACGACCCAGCTACCGGTGGGCGCCGTGGCGCTGGCGCCGGTTTCGTCGACGAAGAGCGCCACCTGGCCCTGCTGGCGGCCTACGAACAGGCGGCCGACCGTGCTGCCGCCCAGCGTCAGCGCGAAGGCGCCCGGATAGCGCGACTGGTCGGCATCGGCCGCCAGCTTGCCCGACTGGCCGCCGGCGCAGTCGGCGCTGTAGCCCAGCCCGGCGCAGACGCGCACGTTGCCATCCGCGCCGATATTGAGCTGGCCCGCGCTGGCGGCGTCGCCGGCCTGGCGCAGGTAGCTGTAGGTGCCGGCGATGTCGGCCAGCTGCGCGCCACGGTTGCCGGCCGAGATATAGCCCTGGAGCAGGGCGCCGTTGCCGGCCTTGACGTTGGGCACCTGGCCCAGCGCGCCGGAGAGCACGCCGTCATCGAGCGTGAAGCGGAAGGTGATGGCGGCGGCGGCGGCAGCCAGTGCTGCCGGTACGTCGGTGCCGCTGGCGGCGAGGCCGGTCACGCGGTAGGTGCCGTCTTCCAGCACGTACTGGCCCACCAGTGCCCCGGCCAGGCCGAAGCGGGAATCGAGGAAGCGCAGGGTGAGCTGGCCGGCGGCGGGTTTGTCGAGTTCGACGGATACCGTGTCGCCAAAGCTGACCGCGCCGACGTACAGCGATCCGCCCGACAGCGGCTGCACCGATGCCGGCTGCGTGGTGCCGCCATTGCCGCCGTTGCCACCATTGCCACCGGTACCGCCATTCGCGGCGCTGCCGTTGTCATCGTCGCCGCCGCAGGCGCCGAGCGCGAGCGTGGCCGAGATCAGCGCGGCAAAGGCTGCCTGCCTGGTCCTCTTTCCCATGATTTCCCCTGTTCGTTGTTGTAATCGATAAGTGCCGAAGACGGCACGTGGTCGCGCGTCAGTCTAGGCAGCGGCGATGACACTCCCATGACAGCGCCGGTGGCGTGGATTTCGCCTAGAGTGGCTAGATCGGAACTGCTGGAGCGAGGCCATGGGGCACGAATCGACACACATGCACCGGGGCCGGCGCAGGGTGCTGAGGGCGATGGGGCTTGTGGTCGTGGCGGGCGCGCTGCCGGCCATGGCGCAGACGCCAGCCAAATCGAAGATCGGCGTGATCGGCTCGGGGCGCATCGGCGGCACCGTGGGCGGCCTGTTCGTGAAGGCTGGGCACCCCGTGATGTTCTCCTCGCGTCACCCGGAGTCCCTGAAGAGCCTGACCGATTCGCTCGGCCCGCTGGCACAGGCCGGCACGGTGGCGCAGGCGCTGGCCTTTGCCGATGTGCTGCTACTGGCCGTGCCCTACGGCGCCGTGCCCGAGGTGGGCCAGCAGAACAAATGGCAGGGCAAGATCGTGCTCGATGCCACCAATGCGGTCTCGCCGCGCGACGGGGCGATCGTGGAGGAGGTGAAAGCCAACGGCATCGGCGCCACCACGGCCAAGTACCTGGCCGGCGCGCGGATCGTGCGCGTGTTCAACTTCACGGGCGCGGCGGAGTTTGCCCGCGAGAGCCATCGCCAGGGCGCGCTGATGGCGGTGCCGATGGCTGGCGACGACGCGGCTGCGCTAGCCGTGGCCGCGCAACTGGTGCGTGAGGTGGGGTTCGAACCGGTGGTGGTAGGCGGCCTGTCGACGGCGGACCGCTTCGCGCCGGGTGGCAAGCTGTTCCGCCAGATGGGCTCGGCGGACGCTTTCCGGCGCGCGATGGCGGAGTAACAGCGGCGGAGTAACAGCGCCGGAAAATCAGCGCCGCCGCCACTCCATGGCGACCATCGACGGCGCAAAGCCGAGTTGGCCGAAGAAGGCGGCTTCCGAGGAGCGTGCCGCGCGCAACACCCAGACGATGTCGGGATCGTTGCCCATGACCTGGCGCACCAGCGCCCGGCCGATGCCGCGCCGGCGATGCTGCGGCGCCACGGCCACCATCGAGATGTAGCCGTTGGCGATGTCGTCGCAGAGGGCGCGGGCGAAGCCGATCACCTCGCCCTTCTCCACGGCCACGGCTACGCGTTGGGAATTGGCGATCAGTTGCGCGAAGCGTTCCGCATTGCCGACCTGTTGCTCCCAACCGTTGGCGGCCAACAGACGCCTGGCCGCCTCGATCTCTGCGGGCAACGGGTTACGGATTTCCATCGACGGCTCCTCCTGCCAGATACCATGTCGCGTGCCACACCCCCAACCAAAGTGGGGAGCGCAGCGGCGTTTGCGCCACGAAGCTGCGATGTGCGGCGCGAATGGCGACAGAGTGTAGCGAAGCGGATATGGATGCGTCAAACAATGCACGGTGCAAAGCGCACAAGCGTTCGTATTCCCACGCAACGCCATCGATTGCCGCCACGGCGCGATGCCGCGCGGTATGATGGTCGCCATGAACGCCTCGATCTTCTCTTCCGCCCATCCGGCCGATCAGTTGGCCGAGTTCTCTGACGCGGACAGCGCGCTGGCGCGCATTCGCGAGATCTACGACGGCTCGGTCGCCGCCGTGCGCGCGCGCTTCGACGCCTTCGCGCAGGGCAAGCCCCTCCCATCGGCGGCGCACGCGTGCTACCCGTACCTCGGCATCTCGGTCAACCTCGAAACCATGGTGACCGACAGCCGCCCTTCGTGGGGTACGGTCGCCTACCCCGGCGTGTACGGCACCACGGTCACGCGACCGGACCTGCTGTGCGACTACTACCGCGACCAGATCGAGCGCCTGATGCGCTATCACCGCGTGCCGGTGGTCGTCGGCCTGTCGCGCCGGCCGATCCCGCTGCCGTTCGTCATCGAAGCTTCGACCACCGACATCAGCTACACCCAGGCGCGCGAGCTGGAGGCGTCGTTCGTGCTGCCCGAGCTGAGCCGCATCGACGACTCCATCGCCAATGGCACCTACGAGCCCACGCCCGGCGAAGCCTGGCCGCTCTCGCTGTTCTCGGCGGAGCGCGTGGACCTGGCCCTGCAGCGGCTCTACCACTACACCGGCACGGCGCCGCACCACTTCCAGCGTTTTGTCCTGTTCACGAACTATCAGCGTTATGTCGATGAGTTCGTCGCGCTGGGCCGCTCGCTGATGTCTGGGGATGGCGGCGACGGCTACGTGCGCTTCATCGAACCGGGGGACGTGACCCAGAACCTCGGCGAAAGCGAACCCGACGACGCCACCCGCCCGCGCGCGCTGCCGCAGATGCCGGCCTACCACCTTGTGCGCGAGGACAAGCTCGGCGTCACGCTGGTCAATATCGGCGTCGGGCCGTCGAACGCGAAGACGATGACCGATCACCTCGCCGTGCTGCGTCCGCATTGCTGGCTGATGGTGGGTCACTGCGGCGGCCTGCGCCGCTCGCAGCAGCTTGGCGACTACGTGCTGGCGCACGCCTATGTGCGGGACGACCACGTGCTCGACCACGACCTGCCGCCATGGGTGCCGGTGCCGCCGATCGCCGAGATCCAGGTGGCGCTGCAGGAGGCCGTCGCCCGCATCACCGGCCTGTCCGGCAACGAGATGAAGACGCGCATGCGGACCGGGACGGTGGTGTCCACCGATGACCGCAACTGGGAGTTGAAGTCGAAATCGCTCTATGCGCGCTTCAACCAGTCCCGCGCGATTGCCATCGACATGGAAAGTGCGACGGTCGCCGCCAATGGCTTCCGGCTGCGCGTGCCCTACGGCACGCTGCTATGCGTGTCCGACAAGCCCTTGCATGGGGAGTTGAAGCTGCGCGGCATGGCCAATACCTTCTATCGGCAGCGCGTGAGCCAGCATATGACGATCGGCCTCGAGGCGATCCGTATCCTGCGGGAGAACGGCGTGGAAGAACTCCACTCGCGGAAGTTGCGCAGCTTCGACGAGCCGGCCTTCCGCTGAGCATTGCCCCCCGCTCCGGGCGGAGCGGGGCGTCCGACATCAACACATCAGAACCGGTAACCCACCCCGGCGCTGAACAGCCACGGATCGAGCTTGACCGTGGATACCTTCACACCGCCCGCATACACGTTGCTGGAGATCCAGACCTTCTTGGCGTCCACGTTCAGGAACCAGTTCTTGGTGAGCTTGTAGTCCATGCCGATCTGCAGGGCAGGCCCCACGCTCCAGCGGTCCAGGTTCAGCGTGTTGCCGGCGATGTCCGCGCCGTAGACGCGCGTCGCGTTCACGCCCGCGCCGATGTACGGCCGGAACGTGCCGTTCGGGATGAAGTGGTACTGGAGCAGCAGGCTGGGCGGCAGGTGCTTGAACGTGCCGATTTTCTGGCCATCGAGCGAGACGTCCTGCTTCTGCGGAATCGTCAGCACCAGTTCGGCAGCGATGTGCGGCACGATGAAATACGTGATGTCGACTTCCGGAATCCACTTGTTGTTGACGTGGATGCGGTCCGACGCGCCCACGCCGCCCACCGGATCGGACTTGTTGGACATGTCGAGGAAGGTGCCGCGCATGCGCACCATCCAGTTGCCCTGGGCTTCCTCGGCAGCCATGGCCGGGGCCGCGAACGCGGCGGAGGCCGCCAGCGCGGCCAGGGTGGAGCAGAGTGTCTTGCGAGTGAGAGAGATGTTGGTCATGTTGGTATGCACAGGCGAGGAATAACTGTGCGACCAGTGTGGCCTTTGCCTCTCATCCCCACCTTGACCCAGCGCAAGCCGCGCGGCCTCGCGTGGCGGCCGCGCGACAGCCGATGATTCCGGGCGTGCGCCCGCTCCCTTCTATTTACATGCGGATTTATTCGTGGCGCCCGCGCGATGCGGCCCGTACGCTGTGCGCACGTGGTGAATGCATCGCGCATGTCGTGGGCGTCCGCAAGGACGTCTTTCCGGGTGTGCCCCGTGGGGGCGGGGCACACCGGTTTTCTCCACGGCGGCGGGACTCAATCCGCCGTAATCCGCCTCAGGCCGCCTGTGCTTCCTGGCTGGCGCGCCCGATGTGCCGGTTCACGCCGCACACCACCGCGCGCAGGGACGCCGTGACGATGTTCGCATCCACGCCCGCGCCGAAGCCCGTCGGCGAATCGCCGACGCGCACTTCCACATAGCAGGCCGCACGCGCATCGGCGCCGGCGGTCAGCGCATGTTCGTGATAGTCCATCACCCGCACCGGCAGGCCCAGGCCGCGCACGAAGGCGTCGACCACGGCGTCGATCGGGCCATTGCCCGCGCCGCGCGCCCGCACCGGCTGGCCATCGCGTACCAGTTCCACCTCGATCTCCACGCTGGCGTCGCTGGCCTCACTCGTCGACACCATGCGATGCGAGACATAGCGCAGCGGCGCGTCCACGTCGAGGTACTCACGGCGGAACAGCGCGTAGAGGTCGTCGGCGCTCGCTTCCAGGCCCGTTTCGTCGGTCATCGCCTGCACCGCGCGGCTGAATTCGATCTGCAGGCGGCGCGGCATGAAGATGCCATGCGCCTGTTCGAGCAGGTAGGCCATGCCGCCCTTGCCGGACTGGCTGTTCACGCGGATCACGGCGTCGTAGCTGCGGCCGAGGTCGGCCGGGTCGATCGGCAGGTAGGGCACTTCCCAGATCGCGTCCGGCTTCTGCTGGGCGAAGCCCTTGCGGATGGCGTCCTGGTGCGAGCCGGAAAACGCCGTGAAGACGAGATCGCCGACGTATGGATGGCGCGGATGCACGGGCAGCTGGTTGCAGTGCTCCACGCACTGGCGCACCTCGTCGATATCCGAGAAATCGAGTTCCGGGGCCACGCCCTGGGTGTAGAGGTTCAGCGCCAGCGTGACGAGGTCGACGTTGCCGGTACGCTCGCCGTTGCCGAACAGGCAGCCTTCCACGCGGTCCGCGCCGGCCATCACGGCCAGCTCGGCGGCGGCCACGGCGGTGCCGCGGTCATTGTGCGGATGGACGGACAGCGCGATATGCTCGCGCCGCGCCAGATGGCGATGCATCCATTCCACCTGGTCCGCGAACACGTTAGGCGTGCTGCATTCCACGGTGGTCGGCAGGTTCAGCACCATCGGGCGGGTGGCGGACGGCTCCCATACAGCCGATACCGCATCGGAAACCTCAAGCGAGAAATCGAGTTCGGCCAGGCTGAAGGTCTCGGGCGAATACTCGTAGGTCCAGGCCGTTTCCGGCATCGCATCGGTCAGTTCGCGGATCAGGCGCGTGCCACTCACGGCCACCTCGCGGATTTCCTCGCGCGAGGCATTGAAGACGATGCGGCGCCACGCCGGCGCGATCGGGTTGTACAGGTGGATGGTGGCCTGGCGCGCGCCACGTACCGACTCCACGGTGCGCCGGATCAGGTCCTCGCGCGACTGGGTCAGCACCACGATGTTCACGTCGGCGGGAATCCGGTCTTCTTCGATCAGCATGCGGACGAAGTCAAAATCGGTCTGCGAGGCCGACGGGAAGGCCACCTCGATCTCCTTCAGCCCCACCTTCACCAACTGCTCGAAGAAGCGCAGCTTGCGCGCGGGGTTCATCGGCTCGATCAGGGCCTGGTTGCCGTCGCGCAGGTCGGTGCTCATCCAGCGCGGGGCGCGCGTGATCTGGCGCGACGGCCAGGTGCGGTCAGGCAGGTTGACGGTGGTGGCGGGGCGGTACTTGGCGGCGGGATTGCGCAACATGGGTGTTCTCCTTCCTCGCGGGAAGATGCGACAGGCAAAAATCAAAAATTCGGGGAAAAAACGGGAAAACGGTGGCGATAGACGGCTGCCGAACTGCCACGGGGCGCTAGGCCCGGCAACCGGTCGTTAGGTCTAGTAGTAGCGAGGAGGGGGATGCGGCCAGGCCGCCGCGCGACAGCCGGCCAGCCCGCGCCACGCACGCGCGCACGGCGGCATCGATGCGCGGGGCATCAACGGCGTGGCGGAGGAGGAGGGCGGAGGCGTGCATCGTGCGCGAAAGGGTTAAGCCGCCAGCGTAGTCGAAATCCGCACTTGGCGTCAACCGCTTGCCGTAGACCGGGGATGACCTCATCCCGATATGTGGGGTGGCGCTCAGTCCTCTGGCCAGTACATCGCCTGGCGGATCGCGCCTAGTCTCGTAGCACGGGAACGGGACATTACAACAGAAGGGGACAAACCATGACGACACGTCGATGGATATCCTGGCTCGCCTGCGCGGCGACCGTGGCGCTGATGGCAGCCTGCGGCGGCGGCGGCGGGTCCAGCGGGGGAGGTACCTCGCCGACGGGCAGCGCCGGCAATGGCGGGAGCGGTGGCAACGGCGGCAATGGCGGGAATGGCGCGACGGCTGCCAAGTCGTACACCGTGGTGATGAGCCAGACCTCCGGCCAGGTCTCCGTCGGCAGCTCGATTTCGCTGACTGCGTCAGTGGTGGACAACAACGGCAACGACGTCACCGGCAACACCAGCTTCGTCTGGACCTCTTCGAACAGTTCCGTAGCGGCCGTGGGCAATGGCACGGTGCCGGGCAGCGGCGTGGTGACCGGCGTCGGTACCGGCACCGCCACGATCAGCCTGCTGGCCACCGTCACCGGCGCCAGCAACGCCACCACGGCGTTGCCGCAGGTCTCGGCCGTCATCACGGTGGTGGCGCCCGGCACGCGTACCTACAGCCTCGCGCTGCCTTATCCGGTGTTGTCGATGACTGACGGCCAGGTGCTGCCCGTCACGGCGTCCCTGATCGACAGTGATGGCGCGGACCGCTCCACGGCGGGCAGCGGCTGGAACTGGAGCAGCAGCACGGCGGCCGTGCAGGTCACCGGCGCGATCAACTTAGGCATGCTGCGCGGCGTGAATGCGTCCGACACGGTGGCCCAGTCGGTGGTCTCGGTCTCGGTCACGGCGCCAGACAACTCCGTGCTGACAGGCGCGTTCCTGGTGTCGGTGGTCAAGACGGGCGTGGCGAGCTTCCGGCTGGTGCTGTCGCAGAACGGCGCCCAGATCAATGCGCTGAACGTGCTGAACGGCTATCCGCAGGTCTATGCGTCGAAGGTGGTGCGTAATGACGAGAGCGATGTCACACCGGACTTCAACGGCCTTTGGACCTTCACCACGACCTCGCCCTCGCTGGCCGTGCTGCCGGATGGCGCCACGCGCCTGACCACGGTCAGCACCAGCCGGCCGAATGCCGCGTCACCGCTGCAAAGCGTGCTCGCCGAGTTCGCCAGCAGCCTGTCGCTAACCGCGACGCCGCGCGCCAACCTGCTCGTCACCGAGCAGCCGACCTGGGCGCTGGTCTACAACGGTCCGCAGCCGCTGGTGGTGCCGCCGGGTATCGGGGCGACGATCGCGGTGCATCTGCTCCATCGCGGCATCGACGAAGGCATCTCGCCGTGCTTTGGCAGCTGGGCGTGGTCTACTGCCAGCAGCAACATCATCCTGAACCAGGTGGTGATCGCGCCGAACTCGGCATCGATCACGCCGCTCGCCAACGGGCCGTTCACGGTGACCGCGCGCTGCACGGCCGGACCCGAGGCGATGCCCGTGTCGATTACGCTGGCCGGCGTGGTGCAGTAAATCGGCTGGACGATGAAACCCGCCGCGCTTCCCGCGCGGCGGGTTTTTCTTTGCTCGTTGCCGATGCAGGATGGCGGCGGGCGTACCCGTTTCTGCGGGCGTCGGGCGGGTCTGGCAGGACGAGCGTACCCGTTTCTGCGTGCAGCGATCCGGGGTCAGAATGCAAAAACGGCGGTCGCAAGGACCGCCGTTCTTTGTCGGGATGGGCTCTGCGCCGTCAGGATTTGCGCACGAACCGGATGATCTGCTCGTTCTCCGGCGGGGCCGAGGCCGAGGCCGCAGGGGACGTATTCGACCCGCACGTGCCGCAGCCGCTATTCGTCTCGCACCCGGAGGCGCAACCGGCGGCGGCCTGCGGCGCCAGACGCCGCGCCAGCCATGCGCGCCAGCCGGTGGCGCCGGCGCCACCCAGGCGCACGGCCAGGGACGCCTTCACGCGTTCCCGCGTGCGCGGCATGTAGCGGCCCGTCACGTGGACCGCGCAAGCCGCCACGATCAGCGCGACCACCAGGATTTCGAAGGCGTGATAGAGCGTCATGGCCGTTGGACCCAAGTCGGTGTCGCCAGTTTCAACCTCGTCTCAACCAAATGCCAGCGCCGCACGATACGTGATGAACGACGCGAGGTAGGCCAGCCCCGTCAGGTAGGCCGCCGAAGCCGCCATCACCGCCCAGGAGTTGGTCTCGCGCCGGATCACCGCCAGCGTGGAAATGCACTGCGGCGCAAACACGTACCACGCCAGCAGGGACAGCGCCGTGGCCAGCGACCACTGCGCGGCAATCATCGGCGCCAGTTGCACGGCCACCGCGTCGTCGCTGCCCGAGAGCGCATAGACCGTGGCGAGTGCACCAACCGCCACTTCGCGTGCGGCCAGACCCGGCACCAGTGCGATACAGATCTGCCAGTTGAAGCCGATCGGCGCGAATACATGTTGCAGCGCCCGGCCGAGCATGCCGGCGAAGCTGTAGTCGATGGCCGGCAGCGTGGCGCCTTCCGGCGGCGACGGGAACGTGGCCAGGAACCACAGCAGCACGGTCAGTGTCAGGATCACCTTGCCCACGCGCGACAGGAAGATCCGGGCACGCTCCCACAGGCCGATGGCGATGTCGCGCGGATTCGGAATCCGGTACGACGGCAGTTCCATCAGCAGCGGATGGTCGGTACGGTCACGGCGGAAGAACTTGAGCACATAGGCCACCACCAGGGCGCTGACGATGCCGGCCACGTACAGCGCGAACAGCACCAGGCCCTGCAGGTTGAACAGGCCGGCCACGGTGCGTTCGGGGATGAACGCGCCGATCAGCAGCGCATACACCGGCAGCCGCGCCGAGCAGGTCATCAGCGGCGCCACCAGGATGGTGGTCAGCCGGTCGCGCGGGTCCTGGATGGTCCGCGTGGCCATGATCCCTGGAATCGCGCAGGCGAAGCTCGACAGCAGCGGGATGAACGAGCGCCCCGAGAGCCCCGCGCCCATCATCAGGCGGTCCAGCAGGAAGGCGGCGCGCGGCAGGTAGCCCGACTCCTCCAGCGTGAGAATGAAGAGGAACAGGATCAGGATCTGCGGCAGGAACACGATCACGCTGCCCAGGCCGGCGATCAGTCCATCGACGATCAGGCTGTGCAACAGGCCAGCGGGCAGCCAGCCGCCCACGACCTCGCCGGCCAGGTGCACGGCGCCTTCGATGCCGTCCATGAGCGGCTCGGCCCACGAGAACACGGCCTGGAACATGAAGAACAGCAGCACGGCCAGGATGACCAGGCCGAACACCGGGTGCAGGATCACGCGGTCGAGCGCGTCATCGAGCCTTGCGGTGCGCGTCGGCATGGTCACGGCGGTGTCCAGCAGGCGCTTGACCTCGGCGTGCGTGTCCAGCTCGGACATCGCCTCCACGGACTGCGGCGGCACGGGCGGGGCCGGCGGCAGCACGCCGTCGAGCAGGTCGATCAGCGCCGCGGCGCCATCGCGCTTGACCGCCACGGTCTGCACCACGGGTACGCCGAGCGCCTGCGACAGCGCGTCGCGGTCGATCAGGATGCCGCGTTTTGCCGCGGCATCGCTCATATTGAGCACCACCACCATCGGCACGCCCAGCCGGCGCAGTTCCAGCACGAAGCGCAGGTGCAGGCGCAGGTTGGTGGCATCGACCACCGAGACGATCAGGTCCGGACGCGGCTCGCCGGGGCGCTGGCCCATGCAGACCTCGCGCGTGATCGCCTCGTCCAGGCTGGCCGCGTGCAGGCTGTACGCGCCCGGCAGGTCCAGGATGCGCACGCTGCGGCCGGCTGGCGAGACGAACTGGCCTTCCTTGCGCTCGACGGTCACGCCGGCGTAGTTGGCCACCTTCTGGCGGCTGCCGGTCAGGCGGTTGAACAGTGCGGTCTTGCCGCAATTGGGATTGCCCACCAGCGCAATGCGCAGGGCGGATGGAGGTTGTGCGACGGACATGTTGGCAGGGGGTCCTGATCGGCCTGTGGCAACGCCCTCAGGCGATGCGCTGGGCGGCGGAGGCGTCGGGCTGGGTAGCCGGGGCGATGCTGGAAACGGTGGCGCTTACCACTTCCACGGTGATGCGGGCCGCTTCGGCGCGGCGCAGCGCAAAGCGCGTGAAGCCGACCTGCGCCACCAGCGGGTCTTTGCCGAAGGGGCCGAACGCGATGATCTGCACCGCTTCGCCCGGCACAAAACCGAGATCGCGCAGGCGGCGCGAGATGGGATCGTTCGCGGTGGCATCGTCCACCGATTTCACAACGGCGGCCGTGCGCCGGGGCAGTTCAGACAACCGCATAGGTTTCCAGTGCGCAGGCAGGATCGCCGCCCCGCGAAGGTAAATAAAAATCGTTCTCGATTGTATAGCATTCGTGCGGCTTCGGCGCCGAAGCCATACCGGATCGCGGCAGAAGCCGTCCGTTTTCGTACGCGGGGGCGTTTCCTCCACGTCCGCGCGCGGGCTAGGGATTACGCCAGTATTCGCACTAATCTGGGGCCCGGGCGCCGGCATTCCATCGAATACCGCATTTGTGGTATTGGTCCGCCGGGAGGGGGGCGCTATGCTCCAGACACGCTGAACACCCCGTTCCACGCGTACTTCAGAGCCACTGGTCCTTGGACCGGTGGCTTTTTCTTTGGCGCACATTGCGCACCGGATTCTAAACGCCGGCCTGCGCGGCGGCCAGCCGGATGGTGTCGACGAAGTGGTCGCGCGCCGGATGATCAGGCGCCCGCTTCCACACGCAATAGACCTCGGACGGCACCGTGGCATCGGCCAGCGGCCGGAAGGTCGCCCCCGCCATGCCCGAGCGCGCAAGTGCCGCCGGCACCACAGCCACGCCCATCCCCTGCGACACCAGCGACACCACGGACAGCCAGTGCCGCATCTCGTGCCGTACCTGCGGATAGAAGCCCTGCGCGGCGCACATCTCGAAGATCCGGTTGTAATAGTCGGGCGACGCCTTGCGCGAAAACAGCACGAAGGGCTCGCCGCGCAGGTCGGTCAGCGCCACCTCGGCCCGTGGGGCCAGCGGGTGGCCTGCCGGCATGCAGCAGACAAAGGGCTCGCGATGGGCCAGCTCGGTGGCCAGTTCATCGGGCACCCGGCTGGTGTGGATGAAGCCCGCGTCGAGTTCGCCGTGTAGCAGGGCGTCGATCTGCTCCTGCGAGTTGAGTTCCGTCAACGCCACCTGGATGCCGGGGTAGCGGTGCTGGAACTCGTGCAGGCGCTGGGGCAGGCCCCGGTACAGCATCGAGCCGACAAAGCCGACGCGCAGYCGGCCCACCGCGCCCGCCTCGATCTCCCGGGCCAGCTGGCGCGCCGACTCGGCCTGCGCCAGCAGCGCCGTGGCCGACTCCTTGAACGCGCGCCCCGCCGCCGTCAGCCGCACGCCGCGGCTGTCGCGCTCGAACAGCCGCGCCCCCACCGATGCCTCCAGTTGCTGGATGTTGAGCGAAAGCGGAGGCTGGGAGATCGACAGCCGCCGCGCGGCGCGGCCGAAGTGCAGTTCCTCGGCCAGCACGAGGAAATAGCGCAGATGACGGAATTCCATGGCGATATAAATTTTGTATGGATCAAGCCAATTTTAGAATTAGACACGAATCGTTGGCGTTCGAATAATGGATCCCAAACAAGGAGACAGCCATGCCGACCAGCGCCGCCCGGATTCCGTCCGCTTCTTTGACCGATTCGCGAGATTCGTCTCAAGATATCGCCCATCCGGTACCGGACCGGCACGGCACGAGCCTGTTCACGGCCGACCCGGACCTGCGCGCGCTGCTGCCGCTCTACCTGCCGGCCGACCTGTTCAATCACCTGCTGCCGCATCTTGAGCGCATGGGCGCGCTGGCGGGTGGCGTGCTCGATACCCTCGCCAATGTGGCGGATCATGCACCACCCACGCTCTCCCATCGCACTCGCACCGGCCTCGACGCGCAGGCCATCCACAAGGATCCTGCCTATATAGAACTGGAGAAAGTGGCGTTCGCCGAATTCGGCCTCGCCGCGGCCTCCCATCGCGGCGGCGTGCTCGGCTGGGACAAGCCCATGCCGCCTGCGGCGAAGTACGCACTGACTTATCTGTTCGTCCAGGCCGAGTTCGGGCTGTGCTGCCCGCTGTCGATGACGGACTCGCTGACCCGCACGCTGCGCAAGTTCGGCGACCCGGCGCTGGTGGAACGCTATCTGCCCAACCTGACCACGCAGGTCTTCGACGACCTGTACCAGGGCGCGATGTTCATGACCGAGCAGGGCGCCGGCTCCGACGTGGCGGCCACCGCCACGCGCGCGATTCGGGACGACAGCGTGGAAGGCGGCTGGCGGCTGGTAGGCGACAAGTGGTTCTGCTCCAACCCGGACGCCGCCCTGGCCATGGTGCTGGCCCGCATGGAGGAGCCGGACGGCACGGCCACACCGGGCATCAAGGGTGTCTCGCTGTTCCTGCTGCCGCGCACGCTGGCCGATGGCAGCGCCAACCACTATCGGATCATCCGTCTCAAGGACAAGCTCGGCACGCGCTCGATGGCCAGCGGCGAGATCCGGCTCGAAGGCGCGCACGCGTGGCTGGTGGGCGAGCCGGGCCGGGGCTTCGTGCAGATGGCGGACATGATCAACAACTCGCGGCTCTCCAACGGCGTGCGGGCGGCCGGGCTGATGCGCCGCGCGCTGACCGAGGGGCAGTTCATCGCCCGGGAACGGCGCGCGTTCGGCAAGCGGCTGGTGGACATGCCGCTGATGCGTCGGCAGCTGCTCAAGCTCACGCTGCCCACCGAGCAGGCCCGCACGATGGTGTTCCAGACCGCCGAGGCGCTGCGCCGCGCCGACGCGGGCGAGGCCGATGCCTACCCGCTGATGCGCCTGCTGACGCCGCTGATCAAGTTCCGCGCCTGCCGTGACGCACGCAAGGTCACCGGCGACGCTATGGAGATCCGCGGCGGCTGCGGCTATATCGAGGAATGGAGCGACCCGCGCCTCGTCCGCGATGCGCACCTGGGGTCGATCTGGGAGGGTACGAGCAATATCGTCGCGCTGGATGTGCTGCGCGCCATCCGCCGCGAGGGCTCGCTGCCCGTGCTCCAGACGTATCTGGCTGGCCTGCTGGCCGATACGCCGATGCATGCCACGGCTCGGGCCACCTTCGCGCAGGCCATCGCCAACGCCGCCGCGCTGGCTGCACGCGCCGCCGAGGCCGGTGCCGAAGGCGATGTGCTGGCCCGCCAGGCCGCCTCCGCGCTGTACCACGTGACCAGCGCCGTGGCGATGGCGTGGGAAGCGGGCCGCATCGGCTCGGTCCGTCGCATGCGGCTGGCGCAACTGGTGCTGGTGTACCGCGTGCTGCCGCAGGACCCGCTGGCCGGCGGCGCCGAGCCGGCATGGCTGGCCGAGACTGTCGCGCCGCCCGAGGACGGCGCGCTGCGCCCCGCCGGCCAACTCGACGAGATCAACGTGTTTTGACCTGTTTTGACGTGTTCCTGCGTTCCAAATAGACAAAAAAGCCTCACCCGGAGACAAACCATGCCCCCCAAGCTTCATTGGCACCGCCGCGCGGCCCTGGCGGCCTTCACCGCGCTCGCCGCCGCCACGCTCGGCCTTGCCGCCGCGCCCGCCTTCGCCCAGAAGGACTTTCCGACCAAGCCGATCATGATGGTGGTGACCTACCCGCCGGGCGGCCCCACCGATGCGATGGCCCGCACACTGGCCGCCGCGCTCAAGAGCAGCCTGGGCCAGCCCGTGGTGGTGGAGAACCGCGCCGGCGCCGGCGGCAATATCGGCGCGGAGGCGGTGGCGCGCGCCGAGCCGGACGGCTACACGCTGATGTTCGGCACCTCGGCGCCGCTGGCCATCAACGTGAGCCTGTATCGGAAGATCAACTACGACCCGGTGAAGAGCTTCGCGCCGGTGATCCAGATCGGCCATCTGCCGAACGTGCTGGTGGTGAACGCCAACGTGCCGGCCAAGAACGTGCAGGAGCTGATTGCCTACGGCAAGGCGCATCCGGGCAAGCTGACCTATGCGTCGTCGGGCAACGGCGCGTCGTCGCATCTGGCCGGCGTGCTGTTCAACAACCTCGCCGGCACCGACTTCCAGCACATTCCGTACAAGGGCACCGGCCCGGCGCTCAATGACCTGCTGGGCGGGCAGGTCAGCATGACGTTCACCGACGTGCTGACCGCGCTGCCATTCATCAAGAGCGGCAAGGTGCGCGCGCTGGGCGTGACCACGCGCGGCCGCTCGCAAGCGCTGCCTGACGTGCCGACCGTGGCCGAGCAGGGCGTGCCCGGCTTCGACGTGTCCGTGTTCTTCGGCGTGGTGGCGCCCGCCGGCACGCCGCCGGAGGTGATCCGCAAGCTCAACGGCGCCTTCGCCGAGGCGCTCAAGCAGCCCGAAGTCCGTCAGACGCTGGTGGCGCAGGGGCTGGAGTTCGCGCCGTCCACCTCGCCCGAGCAGCTCGGCGGCTTTGTGAAGTCGGAAGTCACCAAGTGGCGCGCCGTGGTACAAAAGTCGGGTGCGCAGCTCGACTGACGCGCGCAAGCCATCCAAAAAAACGATAGCGAGGTAGACACCATCATGACGACGCCCCCCACTCCCGGCGCGCTGGCCGGCATCCGCGTGGTTGATTTGTCGCGCATCCTGGGCGGGCCGTTCTGCGGCCAGATCCTGGGCGACCACGGCGCCGACGTGCTCAAGATCGAGCCACCGCAGGGCGACGACACGCGCACCTGGGGCCCGCCGTTCCGCGACGGCGTGGCGTCGTACTACTTCGGCCTGAACCGCAACAAGCGGGTGATGCGGCTGGACCTCACCGCCGATGCGGACCGCGAGGTGCTGCTGTCGCTGCTGGCCGAGGCCGATGTGATGGTCGAGAACTTCAAGACCGGCACGCTCGAGAAATGGGGGCTGGGCTACGACGTGCTGTCGCAGCGCTTTCCGCGCCTGGTGCACTGCCGGGTGTCCGGGTTTGGCGCCGATGGCCCGCTGGGCGGGCTGCCCGGCTACGACGCGGCGATCCAGGCCATGGCCGGCATCATGAGCATCAATGGCGAGGCCGATCGTGACCCGCTGCGCGCCGGCCTGCCCGTGGTGGACATGGTCACCGGCCTGAACGCGGCGCTGGGCGTGCTGCTGGCGCTGCAGGAGCGCGCGCGCAGCGGGCGCGGCCAGTTCGTCGAGGCGGCGCTGTACGACTCGGGGCTCTCGCTGCTGCATCCGCACGCGGCCAACTGGTTCATGAGTGGTAAGACACCGACACGCACCGGTAACGCCCATCCCAATATCTATCCGTACGACACGGTGGCCACGGCCACGGACCCGATCTTCCTGGCCGTGGGCAACGATCGCCAGTTCCGTATCCTGTGCGAGCACCTCGGCGTGCCCGCGCTGGCCGATGACGAACGCTACGCCACCGCCGGCGCGCGCTCGGTCAATCGCGATTCGCTGAAAGTGGAACTCGAAGCGCGCATGGGCACGCATGATGGCAAGGCGCTGGCCGATGCCCTGGCGGCGGCCGGGGTGCCGTGCGCGCCGGTGCTGTCGGTGCCGGACGCCCTCCAGCATCCGCACACCGCGCACCGCGAGATGGTGGTGGAGATGCCCGGCGGCTACAAGGGCCTCGGCGCGCCGGTCAAGCTGAGCCGCACGCCGGCCACGTACCGCTACGCGCCCTTGGCGGAGGGCAACCAGTTCCTGCCGCGCGAGGCCGCGAACGAGGGCTGATCCGTCGCAATCTCATCGCGCGGCAACGGGAGCGTACCCGTTGCTGCGCATTGAATGCCAATGCATTCAACGAGTTAACAATCGCCTACACCAGCGCCGCCGTGGACAGCTCGCGCTTCACGTAGGCATAGAAGATCGGTCCCGCAATCACGCCGGGTATACCGTAGAGCGTTTCCATCACCAGCATCACCGTCAGCAGCTCCCACGCGGCCGCCTGTATACGCGCGCCGATGATGCGCGCGTTCAGGAAGTACTCGAGCTTGTGGATCACCACGAGGTATACCAGCGACACCACGGCAATCGGCAGGGACACCGACAGCGACGCCACGAAGATCGCCGTGTTCGAGATCAGGTTGCCGAGCACCGGCAGCAGCCCCGCGATGAACGTGATGGCCACCAGCGTCTTCGAGAGCGGCAGGTGCTGGCCGAACAACGGCATCACCACCAGCAGGTAGATCGCCGTCAGGATGGTGTTGATCAGCGAGATCTGCACCTGCGCGAAGATGAACTGCGAGAAGGCCACTTGCAGCGTGCTCGCACGGGCGATCAGTGCGCTGGCCAACGGACGGCGATTGGGGCGCGAGATGGCGCGGTACAGCGCTACCATCGCCCCGATCACGAAGCCGATCAGGATATGCAGCAGCGTGCGCAGGATGTCCGCGCCGAGCCGCTGCGCCATCTGGGCGTGCTCGCGCAGGGTGGTGATCAGCGTGGTGGCGAGTTCTTCCACGCCGCGCGGCAGGGAGTCGCTCACCCAGGGCGGCATCTGGTTGCGGGAGCGGTCGATGATGTCGGCGGCGTGGTCCATCAGCCGTTCGAGCGTGTTGCCGTCGCCGCTGATAAAGCGCACGAGCGCCCAGATGCCGCCGCTCAGGGCGAAGAGGATGATCGCGGACAGGATCAGCACGGCCAGCGCGTCCCGCCGGGAATGCCGTGTGAGGCGCGGGGCCAGCACTTCGACCAACGAATACAGCAGCAGCCCGGACAGCAGGGCCGCCACGAGGTTGGCCTGCATCACCAGCAGGAGCGCGCCGGCGGTCAGCGCATATGACGCCGCCGTGACACTGAACCAGCTGCCCGGCGTCAGGCGCCGGACGGGGTGGAGCGGATCGGGGTTGGGCGTGCCGTCTCCGGTCTGGGGGCGGCCTGGCGTGCGGTCTTGTTCCACCTGCGGCATGTCTCGGCTGTCGCGTTCGCGTTGGGTTGAAGGGTTTGGCGCATCGATTGTCGGCGCGCGGCGCGCCAATAGCAAGTCACATCGGGCGTGAAACTTGCGTGCCAGCTCGCGTATATTGAAGTCACGCAGCGCACGCTTTCCTCCCGGAGATCTGACGCCATGCCCTTCACCCATACCGTCGGCACGCGCCGGCATGTCTTTGCCGACTTGCGCACGCTGCTGGCCCGGGCCAGCCCGGCGCGCTCGGGCGACGCGCTGGCCGGCATCGCCGCCGGGGACGAGGAGGAGCGCATGGCCGCGCGCATGGCGCTGGCGGATGTGCCGCTCGGACACTTCCTCTCCGAAGCGCTGATTCCCTATGAGGACGACGAGGTCACGCGGTTGATCGTCGATCGCCACGATGCCGCCGCCTTCGCCGAGATCGGCGCGCTGACCGTGGGCGGTTTCCGGGACTGGCTGCTGCGCCACGAGACCGGCGAGGCCACGCTGCGCCGCGTGGCGCCCGGCATCACGCCCGAGATGGCGGCGGCGGTCAGCAAGCTCATGCGCAATCAGGATTTGATCGCCGTGGCGCGCAAGTGCCGCGTGGTCACGCGGCTGCGCAGCACCATCGGCCTGCCAGGCAGGCTGGCCGTGCGCCTGCAGCCCAATCATCCGACCGACGACCCGCGCGGCATCGCCGCCTCCATCATCGACGGCCTGCTCTACGGCTGCGGCGACGCCACCATCGGCGTGAACCCGGCTGGCGACAACCTCGCCGCCATCGTCAAGCTGCTGCGGCTGATCGACGATGCGCGCACGCGCTACGACGTGCCGACTCAGTCCTGCGTGCTGACCCACGTCACCAACACACTGCGGGCGATGGAACTGGGCGCGCCGGTGGACCTCGTGTTCCAGTCCGTGGCCGGCAGCCAGCGCGCCAACGAGGCGTTCGGCATCTCGCTGGCCCTGCTCGACGAAGCCCGGCAGGCGGCGCTGGCGCTGCAGCGCGGCACGGTGGGGGACAACGTCATGTACTTCGAGACCGGCCAGGGCAGCGCGCTGTCCGCCAACGCGCACCATGGCGTGGACCAGCAGACCATGGAGGCGCGCGCCTACGCCGTGGCGCGTGCGTTCGAGCCGCTGCTGGTGAATACCGTGGTCGGCTTCATCGGCCCCGAGTACCTGTACGACGGGAAGCAGATCATCCGCGCCGGGCTCGAAGACCATTTTTGCGGGAAGCTGCTGGGCGTGCCGATGGGCTGCGACGTCTGCTACACCAACCACGCCGAGGCCGACCAGGACGACATGGACACGCTGCTGACGCTGTTCGGCGTGGCCGGCATCAACTTCATCATGGGCGTGCCGGGCGCGGACGACATCATGCTCAACTACCAGAGCACGTCGTTCCACGATGCGCTGTACCTGCGCGAGGTGCTCGGCCTGCGCCCCGCGCCCGAGTTCGAAGCGTGGCTGCAACGGATGGGCATCCTCGACGATGCCGGCCGGGTGCTGGAGCCGGCCGCGCGCGCGCCCCTGCTGGACCTGGCGCGCACGCTGTAACGCACGATGGAGCCGATCATGCCCAAGCCGCCCGCCGACATCGATCCCTGGACCCAGTTGCGCCAGTACACCCGGGCGCGCGTGGCGCTGGGCCGCACCGGCCACGCGCAGAAGACGGGGGATGTGCTCGCCTTCGGCCTCGCTCACGCGCAGGCGCGCGACGCGGTGCACCTGCCGCTCGACGTCACGGCCATCGACATTGCCTTGCAGGAAGCCGGACTAGCCGCACGGCACGTGCACAGCGCCGCGCCGGACCGCGACCAGTATCTGCGCCGCCCCGACCTCGGCCGCCGGCTGGACGCCGAAAGCCACGAAGCGCTGGCCAACGAGCGGCCCGCCCAGACCCCCGACGCCGTGTTCGTGATTGCTGACGGCCTCTCCGCGCTGGCCGCGCAACGCCACGCCGTGCCGCTGCTGCGCGCCGTGCTGGCGCGGCTGGCCGACTGGCACATCGGCCCGGTCGTGGTGGCCCGCCAGTCCCGCGTGGCCCTCGGCGACGAAATCGGAGATCTCCTAGGCGCCCGCCAGATCGTGATGTTGATCGGCGAACGGCCCGGCCTCAGCTCGCCGGATAGTCTTGGGATTTATCTGACCTACGACCCGAAGCCCGGACGGACCGACGCGCAGCGGAACTGCATCTCGAATGTCAGGCCGGAGGGATTGCCATACGCGACAGCGGCGGAAAGGCTGGTGTTCTTGATGCGCGGCGCGGTGGCGCTGGGAAGGTCGGGGGTGGAGTTGAAGGACGATAGTGAGGGGGGCGACCCCGTCGGGCTGCCGGGCTAGCGGGAAAACGCCCTGCCGGCGTATTTCAGGGTTTTACGATTGTAGTGGTTCGCTCGTCGCTTTTAGTATGCCGCATGYGCAGTGCCAGACACTGCGGCGGCTACGGAGCGATGACTGATGGCAGAGGGTTTCGACGCGCTCGGCGCAACGTTGAGCGGGCAGCAGCAGTACTTCCTTAAGGTTCCCGGCGCGGCCAGCGCCGGGGCATTGTCGGTGGTGTCGTTCGA